>JBHLRS010000025.1:0-45366 GCA_048882325.1 Candidatus Thorarchaeota archaeon
CTCGCGGGCATACTCCTGATAGCGACGGTGCTCGCACACGTTTTTGAGTTGGCTGCTTCGTAGCTTGACGTGACTGTAAAGCAGAAGGAACATGCCCTAACGATTATAAAGGACTCTAGGCCGTTTCGGACGGCTAAGACTGGTGAATATCGATGAAGATGAAGAGCGAACTGAACAAATACTGTCCTCGGTGTAAGAAATACACATCGCATGCCGTTTCAGTTGAAAAGGCAGGTAAGAGACGTAGTATGTCAGAAGGAGAGCGCCGAATGGACAGGAAGAAACGAGGGTATGGTTCGTTTCCAAAAGCAATCCAGAAGAGGTTCGCAAAGACAACAAAGAAGACCGTTCTTAAGTTGAAGTGTAGTGAGTGCGACCACATGATCCAGTCTAAGAGCATGCGACTGAAGAAGGTCGAAGTTCAACGAGCGTAGGTGATTGATTTGCCAAAAGACGAGATCGTTCAACAACCAAGATCACGGTTCCTCAAGGTGAAATGCCTTGACTGCGAGAACGAACAGATCATCTTCGGACATGCATCCACAGAAGTGAAATGTCTGAAGTGTGACAAGGTGTTGGCAAGGCCAAGCGGTGGCAAGGCAAAATTGGAACCAACCGCGAGAGAAGTTGAGGTACTTCCATAAGGAGTAAAGAAAATGGTCCTGAAACGTGCTGAATGGCCACAACCAGACGAGTTCGCCATTGCAGTGGCCACCAAAGTGGCCAATTACGGGGCCTATGTTGTTCTTCCGGAATTCGGGGAGAAAGAGGGATTCATCCATATCTCAGAGGTGAGCAGCACCTGGGTCAGGAACATCCGCAATCACATTCATGAGAACCAGCGTGTGGTTGTCAAGGTCTTGAAAGTGGATGTTGAGAAGAGGCATATTGATTGCTCTCTCCGTCGAGTGTCTACTGAAGCGAAGAGAACCAAGAACAACGAATGGAAACGCGCTCAGAAGGCTGAGAAGCTGCTCGAACTCATTGCAAAAGAAAATGACATGACACTCGAACAGGTCTATGAGAAGATTGGCTGGCCAATTGAGGATGAGTTCGGAGAGATATACAAGGGACTTGAACAAGCCGCTGATGGTGGCGTTGAGGTCTTTGAGAATGTGACAGCCACTAAGAAGCTTCGAAAGCAAGTTGCAGATTTGGCAAAGCAGAGGATTGAGATTCCATCTGTGGAGATAGATGGAGAGATGACAATCACAGTTCCAGGGCAGAATGGGATTGAAGTGATCAAGAAAGCACTGTCTCAAGGCTTGGCTGAAGGGAAGAAGCGTGAGAAATCTACAACTGAGATTTACACACTTGGCTCACCTCGATATAAACTCAGAATCGTGAGTCCGGACTACAAGGAGGCAGAGGATTTGTTGGCAGATATTCTCAAACTGGTAACAAAGACTGTTGAAGGTGGTTCAGGGACCATTAGTTTTCTCCGTAAGTAGGTGGTCTGATGTGACTCACCTCTTCAAGTGTAGCAGATGTGGACAGTATACTTTGGAACAGAAAAGTTGTCCAAAGTGTGGAGGGTCTGTTTCTAGTCCCAAACCATCAAAGTATAGTCCTCAGGACAAATATGGAAAGTATCGTAGGAAAGCAAAACGCAAGACACAGCAGCTTTCTGACTGAATTAGGTTTCAAAAGAAGAAAACTGGCGATTGATTTCAAAACCAACCGCCAAATATGAGGTTCTAATGCAGTTCGACTGGAACCCAGAATATGTCCCAGTTTCCTGTGAAAGATGGTTCTCCATGATGAATGTTGTTCCACCAGAGAAACCGTATCTGGTAGTTCATTCCAGGAGCCATTGGTAGATCTTGAGGGTCTCCACCATCCAGAGGAACTAGGAATTCAATCACATCGTTGCCTGTTGCAAACTCTGATGAGTTGGTTCCAGTAGAGTCTTCAGACCAGGTACCATCATAGCGAATGTATCCATCGTAGTTCTGACCATTGTAGTTCACAATACGAAGGTCAGAGCTCTGTGGTGAATCAATCGGAGAGATTTGAAGACCAAAGGCGTCATTACCGATGGTGTAGTTGTCCATCTGTATTCCGTAGTACATGTGTGTAGAGTTGGACCGTGTATAGACCTTGGCCTCATAGCCTCCACCGAATGTCACAGAATAGCTTGGGAAGGTCGTTTCAGACCCTGTAAGATTGCCATCAATACTGATGTCTAGCGAGGCATCCGAAAGACCAAGAATCCAGTCTGCATTCGTACGATTCACCCATTGCTCGTACATGGTGTAGTCAATCTCGTATATCTTGACCGTCCCATAAGATGAGCTGTAATAGGGCTCTGAGAACGCACCATAGAGGTTAACAGGCATATGATTCACCCAGGCTTGGTCGTTCCAGAGGTACTGGTCCACACTCATTCGTACTTCTGAAAGACCGAGGGCTCCAGCCTCATCCTGGTTTCTTGGCTCTCCATAGACTAAGAGTTTGTATAGTGTGGAGTCGTAGAAGGCTTCCAGTGTTGCATCATTAGAGTCTAGATAGGTCGCATCGTCAATGATGTCCTTACCAAATTTGTCTTCTGCAATTCTGACCATCCATGGCCACTTGCCTTCATCTCCACCAAATTGGGAGATCCTGTGACCCCAGTATACAAGGACGTGTGTCGTATTCCAGCTCTTGAATGTCCGCAGAGACTCCGTGAGGTTGAGCGCCATGAGGGCATACCCCATCTTGGCTATTTGCGTACTGTTGAACGTTGCATTATCCACTATCGTCACTTTACCGGAGGCGCCATTTATCCAATATCCATAGTCCCACCAAGAGGCCACAATTGCATCATCCGGTAGCACGTTTCTGATGTAGGTCATTGCAGTCTGCCAGTCTGTCTGTCCACTTCCGGAAAGTTGAGCCTGTGCAAACTCTGGGTTTCCAACCTGCATTGCAACATATTGAACGCTCAGAATCATGTTCACTGAGAGCAACAGTCCGATGAAAGCAAAAGCCGTCAATGCATGTTCTGAAGTCAGAGAAGAGCTCATTCTGAACCTTCGCCTCTCAAATACTGACTTCTGCGTGACGACCTTCGCAAATGGTGCAAGAATGTTGTATGCTGCCACTGCAGCGAGAATTGCTACTCCGGGAGCAAGAATCAGGTTCAAACGAATCATGCTGCCTGCAAAGTAGACTGATGTCACACCATAAAGAAGTATGAGCCAGTCTTCGTCGCGACCTCTCTTGAAGAGGAAATACAAACCGAGTGGGAAGAAGAATATTAGTATCAACAAAATGTTGTAGAAACTTCCCCATGGACTGGGCAGATGTTCCGCGACTGAAGCAAGGATTCGTTGATCAAGGCGCACAAACGGATTGATAACCGTAAGAAACTTGGACCCTATCTTGATTACTGGGTTTGTGTTGAATGGACTGATTTCAAGGTCCATTTCACTATTGTACAACAGATACGCACCTATACCAATAAGAGGAATGATTAGACCGGTCAGTATTGGTTTGATATGAGGTGCCAGAGCCGTGGCTGTGGATTCACGATAGCCACCAATTCGTATCCAAATCTCATAACCAACCAATAGCGCTCCAATACCAACAGGAGCAAGGACGGAGAATTCAGTCAGACTTCCAAATCCATTTCGTGGAGCAAGGGCTCCAATGAAGATTCCTAATGAGATTGTTAGCAGGTAAGTTGTTAGAAGACGTCTGCTGTAACGTCCCATGAGGAGCATTATGAAGCCATATAGTGCCAAGAGGCCCAGCATGAAATCTGATGCACCCCAAGATATCTGAAGATACCCGAGTGAAAGACCTGCAGCAAGGGATGCTGGGATTGATCCACGCTTCAAGCCACGGATGAACAGGAATGTAGTCAGAACTATTGCAAACACACCTATACACTCATTGTCATAGAAGCCCGCAATTGTTCGCGTGAGAAACGCAGGAATGAAAGCGGTGAATAGACCTGCGAACAGTCCTACAGTGTTGTTTGAGAGTTCCCTACCTAGGAAGAATGCAACCACAGCTGTCAGAGCACCCATGAAAGCTGGCAAGAGCAGAGATACTGTGAGGACATCAACTTGGATTCCAATACTATTGAGCAGGAAGTAGAAGAAGGCGCTTGTGAATGGGACCCCTAGATAGCTTGTCTTAGCCATGTCACGACCAAAGGGGACCCAGGTAGTGTCATCGTACCAAGTGAAGAAAGCACCATATCCATTCTCGGTAATGTAGTTTGTAACTTTTAGTTGGAACCAGGGGTCGAACGCGCGTACTATTGGCTGAGCATTGAAGAGAGGCTCAACACGAAGTAAGAGTGCTGTGGCGAAAATCAGAAGAAGTGTCACAGCTAACAAGATAGAACCGCGGGAAATCTTAGACTTTGGTCTATGGATTGCTTTCCGTAGAAATCTTCCAGTTGACCTTCTGAACTTACCGAATGACATGTAAGGTATAGTCTCCAAGCTGTTTCGAACTAACGGCAGCGATTTTGTGTTTCGCTAAAAAGGTTGTTGTTAATTGTAAATTCGTCCTATGCGAAAAAACACGTCTGAGTAAGGAATTAGAGGTATGGAAGGGGTCAAGAATCCCCTTCCCATCAATCTTTCATAGTTTCTTTAGTGTCTAAAGAGATTCGATGAATTCCTTGTAAGCTGCTGCATCCATGAGACCTTCAAGGTCAGCGTCAAGATTTGAAGGCTTGAGCTTGAACATCCAACCCTTTCCATAAGGATCCTCATTAACTATCTCTGGAGCATCTTCAAGTTCACTGTTCACTTCAACTATCTCGCCACTTACTGGTGAAAAGATGTCTGATGAAGCTTTCATGGACTCGACCAATCCACACTCTCCATTGGCTTCCAAAACGGTGCCAACTTCAGAAATTTCTACAAATGTTATCTCATGGAGTGAGTTTTGGGCGAAGTCTGTTATGCCGACGACGGCCAAATCACCCTCGACCTTGATCCATTCATGATCCTTGCTGTATTTTCTGTCATCCTTAACCTCAGTGTCGCTCATTCGGTCCACCTACAAGTTTGCGGAGAGCTGACGCGGTTTAAATGAGTTTGGTTAGTGAGTTCGAGTGCTCCCATAAACGTCGGTGTCATAGAAAGGCCACTTTGTGACCTCGGCCCTTCTCATTCTCCCTTTGATGTCTATATCAACCGTGTCACCATCGCTCACGGAGGCGGGCTTGACATATGCTAGAGCTATCCCCTTGTTCAGTGTCGGTGACAGTCCTCCACTAGTGACCTCGCCAATCTTCTCACCGTTGAGAAGTACCGGATACTGCTCCCTTGGTATTCCACGGTCGATCATGATTAGGCCAATACGGGTCTTTCTGATGCCATCCTCTTTCTTGTGATGGGTCACAACATCGTAGCCAATATAGTGTGGCTCCACCTTGAATTTCACAGCATACGGAATTCGAGCCTCAATTGGGGAGGTTTCCTCATCGAGTTCATGACCATATAGAACAAATCCTGCTTCAAGTCGGGTAGAGTCCCTGGCACCTAGACCACATGGCTTGATGTTGAACTCCTTGCCCTGGGTTAGTAGTTCCTCCCAGAATGCTATTGCTTTCTTTTTTCCTTCATCATTGAATGGTGTATCCACGAGGAGTATCTCCACGCCGTCCTCCCCTGTATATCCTGTACGACAAAGATAACAATCATAGTCAGCGAGCTTAACACGATATGACGAGAATCGTGCATATCCACTTACATCATAACCAGCTAACTTGTTCATGAGTTTAAGGGCATTGGGACCTTGGACTGCAATCATTGCAATTTCACGGGATCTGTCAGCCACTTCAACATCGAAACGGCTGGCATGACTCTGAAGGTGACTTTTGATTTTGGGCCCATTGGCGGCGTTTGTTATCCAGATGTATTCATCCTCACCGACTCGGTACAAAGTCAAATCATCATGAATACCACCCCTCTCATTCAGGCAAGTAGTGTACTGTCCAGCGTTCACCTCCAGTTTGCTGACGTTGTTGGTTGTTAGTTTCTGAAGGACCTCCACAGATTGAGGTCCCTTGATGACAAACCTCGACATGTGCGAGGTGTCAAACATGCCAATGCTATCCCTGACAGCCATGTGTTCCTCACGGATGTCTGTATAGCGGACAGGCATCTCCCAACCAGCAAAGGGAATCACATCGCCGTGCGCAACATGCCAGTCATAGAGATGAGTGCGTTTCAATGTGTCATTCACGATAATTCACCGTCGGAAACTGCTCCTATATGCAGCCGAGGCAGATTCAGCTACCATTTTATTTCCTTCTATGAAGCTGTACAGTTAGAGGTATCACCGTGAGTGGATTCACGAGTGTCGATATTGACGGAGTAATGGTCGGAACTACGTTTCCAGTTCGAGTGATGAGTGTGATTAACCTCTCACCGGAGTCATTCTATAAGGGAGCAGTTGCAGACACTCCAGACAAGTTTCGGGAGATGGTTGAAACATCCTTGGAGGAAGGTGCTGATATCATCGACATCGGAGCTGCATCAACAGCCCCAAAGCATGTCTATGGAACTAGAGACACCTCAATCAGCGAGGAAATCAGGAGAGTGACTCAAGCACTTGACTCTATTGAGGTTTCAAAGTATCCACCACTTTCGATTGACACAACATCATCACAGGTTGCCGAGGTGGCACTAGATCTGGGCGTTTCAATGGTTAATGACATCTCGGGACTCCATGCAGATTCCAAAATGGCTAAACTCGTCGCAGACCACGAGGTTCCTATAGTTCTAATGGCTAATTGTGGTGTACCCTGTGGAGGTGTTCAGGCTTCATTGGACTCCCTGAAGGATAGTCTGACGCTTGCAGAAAGAGCGGGAATCAGGTCGGAGAGAATAATCATTGATCCCGGAATTGGGTTCGGTAAACCTCCGGAGAGAGATGTGGCAATCCTCCAAGAACTGCACCGATTTGTCGAACTTGACCATCCACTGTTAGTGGGAGTATCGCGGAAGGCCTTCATTGGTCATATCCTGGACCAACCAGACCCGGATGATCGATTGGTTGGGTCTCTTGCAGCAACGACCATAGCTGTGATGAACGGAGCCAATGTCATCCGTACGCATGATGTGAAAGAAACCAAGTTAGCAATCAAGATGACAGGAGTCTTCCTTTGATGAAATGGGATGATTGGCGTCCGAAATATTTGGACATTGTGCAGAGACTAAACTTGGATTCTGTTGCGGACAGACAGGCCACAGCACTTCTGACAACATTACTCAAGTCCGTTGACCCGGATCCACTCCTGAAACGATTGGATAGTATCATCTCTGGAAAAAGTGCTATTGTGTGTGGTGCAGGACCTTCATTAGAGCAACACTTAGAATCGTACATGAAAGACAGCGATGTTTCAAAATCTGCAATCGTTGTTGCTGATGGTGCTGTTTCGGTGGTTCTCGAGCTTGGTCTCCACTGTGATGTGGTTGTGACTGATTTGGATGGTGACATTGACCATCTCATGGAAGCAAGAAGAAACGACGCCCTTCTGATTGTTCATGCACATGGAGACAATATTGAGCAGGTGAGGTCCTTGGTTCCAAAGTTTGGTGACGTCTTGGGTAGCACACAGGTCGAACCTACTGACAGAGCATTCCTTTGGGGAGGATTCACAGACGGAGATAGGGCTTGTCATGTGGTCAACGAGTATTCGCCAAACCGGGTTTTACTCGCGGGTATGGACTTTGGTTCTGTTGTGGGAAAATGGTCCAAACCAGACCATGAAACACACTTTCCAGCTAGTGAGAGAAAGAGAATCAAACTGGAAATTGCTAAAGAACTGATTTCTGGCCTCATGAAGCGGTCTAGAATAGAATATCAATTTCTTACATAGACTGACTCTCTTTACATTCTATGAGAGCAGAGGGGGCTTACAACAACCCCGCCTTAATGTTCCATAGATAGCTAAAGACCAGGAAGGCAACACCAGCCATTATCATTCCAAGTATCATGAGTCTTGTTGCATAGCCTGGTTGAAAGACGTACTTCGATGCGTAGTATACAAGTCCGAGACCTACGACACCTACAAGAATGATCACAGAGGCGACAATTCCTTCCATGCCCAGCTGCTGGTCGATTCCTGGAGCAATTAGAATTGGTGCCCCACTCTGACTTCCAGCAATAGCAGGAGGTGTTCGGACTAAGGTGTAGATATTTCCACCGAGAACGAAAAGTATAGCGACGAACATGATTCCAAATATGACTGTGTCCGGAGGGCGAGTAGGCATCCTAAAACCGGGCCTAGTGAGTCGCACTCTTGGCTTTACTATGAATCTCGGCCACCAAGGCTTCACATATCTTACCTCGAGCGGTCCCCAATTTGCGTCTGCTTTTAAGACTTACGCGATATGCAATGTTGTACTACATTGGAATGTTACTCATGCCACAATGGCTATTTGAGCGTGTTATCGAATGAAACTGTGTTTATACAGAGAGGTGTGTCAACATGTCCAGAGTGATGGTCATCACAGAAAAACCCACAGCGGCAAAGCGTATCTCTCATGCTCTAGACGAGAACAAGACTCCAACAGAGGTCAAGAAACGAGGAGCATCCTATTATGACTGCAAGAGGGGAAATGATGATCTCATAGTGGTCTACGCGCTTGGACACCTGTTTGAGCTCAAACAGACTGAGAAAGGATGGACATACCCAAGAATGGAAACCTCATGGGTTCCGAGATATGAGATTGAGAAGAAAGCAACTCAAACGAAACCAATCATCAATCTGATTATGAAGCTTTCAAAGGATGTTGACAGATTCGTCGTAGCAACTGACTACGATATCGAAGGGAGTCTGATTGGATATCTGACCTTGAAGCATGCCTGTAAAGCAGATCCAAATAGTGCACATCGGATGTTCTTCAGCACACTCACTGATTCTGAAATACAGAGTGCCTATGACAACATGTCAGACACTCTGGAGTTTCCAATGATTGAGGCTGGGCAGGTCAGACACGAGATTGATTGGCTATATGGAATCAACCTAACAAGGGCACTTACCCTCGCTATAAAGAACACAGCAGGATGGTTCAAAATCGTGTCTACTGGAAGGGTCCAGGGACCGACCCTCTCCTATGTGGCTGAACGAGAGCAGGAAGTCAACCTCTTTGTGCCATCCCCATTCTGGGTCATTCAAGCAAAAACTGCCTACAATGATGTTGAGATTGACCTAGAATATTCAAAGAAACGCATTGAAACAAAGAGAGATGCTGAGGATATAGTGAATGAATTAGACGGACAGACAGCCATTGTGGATTCAATCAATAGCAGAAGGACAACTCAACCAGCACATCCACCTTTCAATCTCAGTACGCTACAATCAGAGGCGTATCGACACTTTGGGTTCAAACCAAGCAGAACGCTTGCTATCGCACAGTCGCTATACTTGGATGCAGTCATATCGTATCCGCGGACTAGTAGTGAGAAGCTTCCTGAGTCCATAGATCTGAAGGAGATTCTTGATGGGCTTGGAAAGATGAAGAACTACACATCAATGGTGAAGCGAGTTCTTCGTGCAGGAAATCTCACACCAGTTCAAGGGAAGAAGACAGACCCAGCTCATCCTGCCATTCATCCTACCGGAACGAAACCAACCAAGAAACTCACACCCAGTGAGAAGAAACTGTATGATCTCATTGTGAGAAGATTTCTAGCGCTTTTTAGAGAGGAAGTGGTGAAAGAACATCTTCGTGCTGACATCAAGCATGACATTCATGTTCTATACCTCAGGGGGTTGAGGATACTGAAACATGGATGGATGGAGTTCTATGGGGAATATGCAAAGACGAATGAACGAGAGCTTCCAGAGATAGAAGAAGGAGAGTCACTTCTGTTGAGCCCCGTCAGTAATGAGCAGAAGTACACTCAACCACCAGCACGATTCAATCCATCTAGTCTTTTAAAACTCTTAGAGCGAGAGAATTTGGGTACAAAAGCAACTAGAGCTAGGATTGTGGACTCGATAAAGTCACGGGGGTACACGCTCAACGATAGGTTTGAACTCTCCACACTAGGATATGCACTCTTTGAAACCTTGGAAAAGTACATGCCAGATATTCTCTCCCCCGAACTGACCAGGTTCTTGGAAAAGGAAATGGAAGATATCCAGCAAGAGAACAAGAACCGAGAAACAGTTCTATCGAAAGCAAAAGTGGAGCTTTTGGAACTTCTGGAGACCTTCAAAGCACAGGAAGAAGACATCGGGAATGATCTTGTCACAGGTCTTCAAAGATATTGGAAATCAAAAGAAGAGCTAGGTAAATGTCCTAAATGTGGAGATGGCACGCTCAGAGTGATACGATCAGCAAAGACTGGTAAGAGGTTCGTGGGATGTTCAAATTACAGCGAGAATAAATGTGACCAGACATTTCCGCTCCCTCAGAAAGGAGACCTATCTCCTCTGGATTCGATGTGCCCCTATTGTGGGTATCAGATGATTCAGATAACTTCAGGTCGGAGAAAGTGGGAAACCTGCATTAATTGGACTAACTGCCCTGGCAGACAAGATGACATAAAGGCACTGGAGGAAAGACGCACAAAAGCGACAGAGAGAAGACAAAAGGAGGCTGAGGAGTGATATTCTGTTCGATCTGTGGTCGACTGTCTGTGAACGAAGATGGTTATTGTCGATATCATCAGGATGCGTTGGACAATCTTCAATCATCGTACGAAGTTTGGAGACAAACAAGCGGTGTTAGTTGGGATGAATATATTGACAGTATCTGTGAGCTCGAAGAAACCGGTCGATGGGTTCGAGAGGTGGCTGAGCAGATCAGGTCAGGAGATGGTCCCGCAGGACTGACATGAGTTCAAGCATTCGTTCTCGGGTCAGTGAGCTCATACCGACAACAAGCATGCAGGTCTGGTTTGTCCAAGTAGCTAGTCTCTCAGCAAGTGTCCGAACAAATGTACTATCGATTTCCTTTGTGAAGAAACCAACAGATGTAGGGCTTGAGCGGCCTTGGCCAGCAGGGATGGCCATAGCAGACAGACCTAGTCTAAACTGGTTTGAGTCAGAGATCAAGACCAACATCCCGTTTGTCATGTTCATGATTCGTATCTTGATGGTTCCTGCAGCCGTTTCTGAGGAGAACTCGGAAATATCGTCAAACTCCATATTCAATCAACTATCTGAGAGCTTAGGTGGGATAAATCACTAACGCAAAAGGAAACCGGAAGCAACAGGATTATCAAGGCCTCGACTGGCAAATGTATAGTGGTCTGATGACTCAAGACTCCTCAAGCTATACGGACTTCTTTCCGTATCCTGAAGCACGTGAAGGCCAAGAAGATATGATGGTCAAGATTCAGGAATCAGTTGAAGCAGGCGTTCACATATGCTCAGAAGCACCAAATGGTTTTGGAAAAACCTGTGCCACATTGAGTAGTGTATTACCCTGGACAAAGAAGAAGAAAGGAAAAGTCCTCTACTGTGCACGTACACATAGACAGCTTGATCGTGTCATGGAGGAGCTTCTGGAGATATCGACCAACAAGGAAGTTTCAGGTGTTTCTTTTCGTGGTCGACGACACATGTGTCTGAACTCATTTGTGCTTGAGAATGCTGACTATGTTGCTCCAATTTCTGAAGTGTGTGGACAACTCAAAGCTACTGGAAGATGTAACTACTACGAAAACCTACGTCGAGCTGGTAATCCAGAAGACCTACTAGAGGATATGCCGAAGAAAGTGCTCTCAGCTCCAGAGATCGCAAAGATTGCTGCTAGTAGAACACTCTGTCCTTATGAACTCACAAAGCGACTTGCAAAGGTGGTCGATGTTGTGGCTCTTTCATATCTATACGTCTTCGATCCCTGGATTCTTGAAGTGTTCCTACCTGACCTTGAAACACCTCCGTCTAAGATGGTGTTAGTGCAGGATGAGGCACACAATGTCCCAGCAACCGCATTAGATTCTGCGAGCGATTCACTATCCATCGGAACAATAAGACAAGCACTAAGAGAAGCTACAACCTACAATGACGAGCCATCCAAGGATTTCTCTCGCGCACTTGCAAAGACGGTCCTAGAGCTCTCAGCAGACATGAAACAGGTTGATGAGAAGACGGTAGACCCCCGAACGATAGTGGAGTCCACTATCAAAATTGCACAACTTGCTCATCAACCGCAGATACTCGCGCACATGAAAGACCTAGGCGCGAAAATTCGACGCGGTCTGCTCAAAGCAGGGAAATTTCCACGTTCTTCTATCCACAGGGTAAGTGAGTTCCTCCTGAGGTGGCTACGATGCGCGGAAAGGCAGGACTATGCATTTCTACTTGCATCCAGTAGAGGTTATGGAGAAACTAGGAGGGTTTCTTTGGACCTTGTCGCATTAGATCCAACATCTGTCACAGGGAATGTATTGAGCATGGTGCACAGCTCGGTGGCAATCTCAGGTACGATGTCACCACTGGATGCATATGCTGAGATGCTGGGCTTTGGCTCCGATGCAGCTAAAGCAACTTTCCAGAGTCCATTTGCAAGAAGAAATAGGCTTGGGCTTATCGTCAGCGATTTGGATACATCATTCCAGAACAGAAGCAAGTCAACGTTCGAGCGGATGGTCGACCATTGTGTTGCAGTGGTAGATGCAACTCCGAGTAACACAGGTATTTTCACATCTAGCTATTCTGTGGGAAAATCGCTACTTGATGCAGGTCTTGAGAAACAAATCAGGAGGAAGCTCTTCGTGGAGAAGCCGGGAATGAAGGGCGTCGAGAATGACAGACTGATTGATGACTTCAGGAATCAGGGGGATCGTGGTGGAGCGGTTCTCCTAGGTGTGCAGGGTGGTCGAAACTCCGAGGGAGGTGATTTTCCGGGCTCAACAATGGAGAGTGTTGTAGTAGTTGGTGTTCCTTATGCCAAGCCAACTCCACGGATGGAGTCCCTGATCAGTTATTATGACTCAAGATTCAATCAGAAGGGCAGAGACTATGCCTATGTCCTTCCTGCAATGACCCGTGCCATTCAAGCTGCTGGCAGACCCGTGAGAAGACTGGATGACAGAGGTGTGATTGTGATGCTTGATCAACGATTTGGGACACCCTACCTGAGTAGATTCATTCCATCTTGGCTGAATGATGTAATCCAGACTATTCCAGATAATCCTGTAGTGACCTCGCACCAAGTCGAGAGTTTCTTCAACACTTAGCAGTCACCAGTCAATATGCAGTCAAGTGACATATCTCCGGATAAGACTGCACGCGCTTCATCTGTAGAGAGTTCTCTCGTTCCCCGTGTGAGTCGTTGCACGAACTGCTTGAGAGACTTCACATATCCTTCTTTCAGTTCAAGGATTCTGTCATCATCCTCTGGTGGACGCCCAGATCTTCCAGCTATGAGAATTGCTGATGATTGGTCTGATGTGATCCCGCCAGACACTGTAGTATGATGCTCATTTACGAGTTCAATGTCTAGACCAGGATAGTCTTTGCTCAGATTCCTGAGATACAGGGTTGAGTACACCTTCGACCCGGTCCCTATTCGAACAATGGTTCTGGATTTTGGGAAAAGCCGTGTTACATAAGACTCGAGACGAGAAGTCAATCGAGCAGCAGAACCGGGGGTCGTGACAGAGTTCTTGAAAGTGACTACTCCATCAACGACAAGAGCGACTCCGAATCGCATTCCTGGATCAATACCAACCACTGCGTTAGAGGGATTGCGAACGTCATTTAGCTTGGAAAGGATTTCAACAGTGGTAAAATCAGGGTCCATTTCTTCATCTACCACGACGATTGCATCTTGGTCGTTGATGTCTTCATTTGTTGTTATGACTACTTTAACGTCCTCACAGCGAGAGTCGCCCGGTGGACAGACTACGAACTTGAGATCGAGTTTCTTTAAGAGCTCGATAGCAAGATAGAGCACCTTGGGATTCTCTGTGGCAATTGCAACCTGCCACCTAAGCATGATATCGATCCTTCTAGATATGCTTATCACTCGAGAGTGACGACAAGAAGGCAGTGAGATTGAATTTGATTCTTCCGTCTGGGGTATCGTTGATTGACCGCGTTCTCAATGGGGGTCTTCATGAGGGTTTATTCACACATGTCTACGGAGAAGCAGCCGCCGGGAAGACAACGTTGGCACTACAGTTCGTAGGAAATGCCCACAGACTTGGGTTTAGCACCATCTACGTGAACTCTGAGAACACATCACCAGTCAGACGACTTGAACAGATTACCTCTCAGTCCTTTGGTGACATTGAGATTGCAGTGAAGCTTCTTGCTCCAAAAGGTTTCAATGAACAGGGGATTTTGATTGATGATTTGGAGCTGATTTTACGTGAAGACACGAAACTTGTCGTGATTGATACTCTGACCAGATACTATCGATTGGAATTGGAGGATAAGAAAACAAACTATGTAAAACATCGCGAACTTAACAGACAAGTGGGAGTCTTGAAAGGTCTTGCACGGAATCATGAAGTTGCAGTCGTGGTTCTTAATCAGGTCAGGTCTAAACTCAAGGGAGTTGATGATTTTGAACCAGTCGCGAAAAATATCCTGGATTACTGGGCAGATTATACTGTCAAGATGCGTGTCGCGAAGGGGACAGGCGAGAGGATTATCAGAAGGGTCAAACCAGAAGGAGAATTTTCTGAAGGGCGGCTGTATCTAGTAGAGAGTGGCTTCACTTCAGAAAGGCCCAATGAGAAAGAGTGAAATTGGATAACTAGACGGCTGATTTGGAGTATTACTCAATGTACGAGGAACTTGCCATCTTCGAGCTGTCGGTTTGGCTTGGGTTGGCTGCATGGATTGCTAATGCAACACCTGTGTTGGGTGGCGGTGGAAGACCAATCGATGGAGGCAGGCTGTACCGGGATGGACGTCGTATTTTGGGGGATGGAAAGACGATAAGAGGATTCATCGTTGGGGTTGTGTGTGGCACGCTGACGGGCATTGGGCAGTTTCTTGCAGCTCCATATCTGGAACCAATATTGGCTCAGTTCGTCACAGTAACGCCAGAGATGAACTACGTGCTCTATATCACAATCCCAGCAGGATTTCTTTTATCTATAGGCGCACTGACAGGAGATGTGGTTGGGTCATTCATCAAGAGACGTGTCAATGTGAAGAGTGGTGACCCATCCCCATTCCTTGATCAAATAGGATTCATAATCATGGCATTGATCTTTGCATTCCCACTCATGGTTCCAAGTCCGATTTTTGTCAGTGTCTTGATTCTTACAACACTTGGTATCCATTGGGTTAGTAATGCACTTGGGTACCTACTAGGCATTAAGAAGAATCCCTGGTAGATAGCAGCCAAGGAAAACCATAAAAGGTGACTAAAGAAAACTATGCCATCTTAATCAATTCCACTGGACCGCTCAATGCCCATGTGATTTGATAAGTGCTCAAGTTTCTATAAACCGGAGTAATCCTAACAATGATGGTCAAGGATTGCATGCAATCGGACGTAGTGTACGTTTCAGTACCAGGAACCAGAGAAGATGTTCTTCAGCTGATGGCTGAAAAACAAATCAATGGTGTTCCTGTTGTGAAGAAGGGCACCAAGGCACTGGTCGGAATCGTGACCCGGACTGACCTTCTTCGTAAAGCTGATGAGAACCAACTTGCAATGCTCATGGTCAGAGACCCTGAAACTGTCACTCCAAGAACAGATATCAGGACAGCTGTTAAACTAATGCTAGAGAAGAGATACAGAAGACTGCCTGTTGTGGACAAAGACGAACTTGTCGGGCTAGTTTCGGTCCCAGACATTCTTGGGGCTACTCTCGAAGGAAACAAGAAGTATGGAAAATTGGAGTTGACTGATTTTGTTGCACGGACCGTCAATGCAGTCTGGGAGAAGACTCCACTTCCTCTATCCTATATGATTATGGAAATGGCTGGCAAGAATGGTCTTGTGGTGCTTGGTGAGGGTGGAGGTGTCACAGGAATGATCACTGTGAGTGACTATATCCGTCTCTCTGAGGTGACAGTTGAGGACAATGTTTCTCAGACCTTTAGTGGTCAAGATAGTTCAGTGGACTGGGGATGGACATCGAAAGATTTCCTTGTTGTTACCAAGAAGCTCCTCCGACTGCCAGGTGCAGCAGTTGAAGAGGTGATGACTAAGAATGTCATTAGCTTCAGCGAGATTACTACGATTGAGGAATGTGTCAGGACACTTCGGAATGAGGATATTGACCAAGCGCCTGTTCTGAGCGTCACTGGTAGCCTGATTGGTATGATCGAAGATAAAGACCTGTTGCAATTGGCTCTAAAATCCTGTGAAACTGATTAGGGTTCGAAGAAATCAGTAAGAGTGGTCTGTTCGGACACGAACAATGAATCTAGAGAAGCTGTGATTAGCTTCAGTCGTTCTTGGAGATACTGGTCTAAGCCATGATTTTCTATGATTTTTCTCGTTACTTCCAGATATTTCGAGATGTTCTTCTGTCTGACAGTCAATGAGAGTTTGTTCCCACAGATACAACTACCACTCAAGGGAATTCGTCTGTAGACCCTACGACATTTTTGGCACTGCATCTTTTGTGTAGAGTAAGCTCTTAGGTTTCCACGTATGTCACGGAAGAAGTGATGAGAGAGTACGCGTTCTGCAACATCTTTCGCGTCAACTGCTGATATCAGGGTGGCAAGTTTCAACTGCGCACTTAATTTTTCATCCATACTGCCTAGGATCTTGTATCGTGTGTTCTTTGGTCCGATATCAAAAGATGTTGTGCTGTGTGTGAAGCCAAATCCCTCATATTGCATAGCAGAATTGAGCCGTGAAGCGATGATGTCAACAAGATCCTCTACATCCTTGGGATGACGAGATTCAGCAACCATGTTGTAGAACTCTGCGGGGTATCGTCTACAGACTTCAATGTTATGACTTTCATCATCCACCTCAGTGGGATTAAGAATTACAGAAAGAACAAGAGGCGCGTCCATTAGGCCACCCCTCCCTGCAGGGAGATATTCCTTTGAGAAGTTCATTAGTGCGTCGAGGACCAATATGAGCGCGTCCTCGTCACCATCACAGTTTCGTCTCTTTGCCGCATGCCAATATGGATGAGCGTAGCAGACACTGGCATTCGTGAACCCAATGATTCGACCAATGATTCCTGCAGACGTATGAGGTGCAAGACCTATGACAAGCTGACCTACAACATCCTCTTGAGCATCAAACTTGTAGTATCTATCGAGACCGTATATCTTCTCTAGACAATCGTCAATGAACCTACCCACTCTGACCAAGTACATCGCGCAATTCTCAGACACAACAATGTCCTGTACTTTGAGTTCCACCACCTGATCGTCAGAGATTAGTGGCTCTCCATCTTGGTCTGTGATGTACCCTAACTCATGGAGGCGACTGACTGGAGTGCCTATCTCTCTAGGTGTGAAGTGTGTAAGAGGCGCGTCAGTGGCATCAAACCTAGCTGTTCCATCACGATAGCAGTAAACATCGTGCTTCGCTCGAAGTATTCCCTTTCCAAGGTATTCGGGTATCTTGTAATCGCTTGTGAGTCCTAAAACTCCACGAACACCGTGAGCTTCAAACTCGCTGACCTCTGACTTGACACGATTGATCAATTTTGATATGTCCACGGGAATCTTCTTGGTCACTCTTATCAGGTTGACATCATGACTGAATGGACACATTCCTGTATTGGGATCAATTGGTTGTCCGCAGTCCACATTAGAACACCATGGTTGAACATTGGTGTGTATTTTGCATTGGGGACATCTCGATTCGAAGGTTTCCTTCCCGCAATTCGGGCATACTCGAGAAACCATCTCAAGCTCAACACCATTTATCTCAGGAATCTCAATCCCAACCGAATCATCTTCAAAGGAGTCTAGAGTTGAGATGTGTTCTATGCTCTTAGCAACCTCCTCTATTCTACGTTCAGTTCCTTTCGTACGACCAACAGGAAACAGAGTCTGAACTGGTGGCCTCATTCTTCGTTCTTCAGCCTTCTCAGGTCGTCCCATCCTTGCTCCAATCGAGAATCCAACCTTGTCCATCAACTTCACGGAGGTTGCAGAATTCATTAAATCGAGTGGTGTTGTGCCCTTTGGAACAGCATTCTTCCTCCCAAGTTGTGCCAAGATAGATACTGAGTCATCGCTAAGATGAATCTTCTTCTTGTTAGCTGAAAGAGTATGGGGAATGGCTGCTTTCTCTAGCATCTTTTTGTATTCTTTATTATATGGGAGAACCATTGTGGAGTCTTTGAGTGTGTGATTTGTGAGAAGCCACTCTCTCAGCTTGATTGTATCTTCTGGAGTCAGTGACATCCAACGATACAGATAGAATGGATGTAGTGGAATCTTGAGTTTCTTGGAAAGATGCACAGCTTGAGAAGCCGTTGGAATCTCTGTGAGTGGAGTGACTACAAAGCGGTTAACATCTTCGACAGTTAATCCAGACTTCGAGAGTAGTTTTTTCAACTTAGCTACTTCGATTTTCGAGATGGCATGGTTAAGGTCATGAGACCACCATTCCTCACAGTATCCGGATGGTACAAGTGGATGATTGTTCTCTAGAAACTCGCCTAGGGCAACCAGAATATCACCGAGGTATAGAATCTGCTCAATCTTGCCCTCTAACAATCTGGCTTCATTGGTTTCCTTGATTCGAATGACTGAACCATCCTTCAATAAGACAATTGGACCTTCAATAGAGTCTACAGGTGTGACGATTGAGCCCTTTCCTGGCCGCTCTGTTCGGATGTGTGTGCCAGGAGCTAGAAACTCCTCTACAATGTACATAGTAGCAGGATGAACTCCAACTCCAGCAAGGCCAGTATTTCGGGATCTACCATATCTTAGTCTGAACCCTCCTATTCTTGATGGGTGTGAAAAGACCGGTCTCCCACCAATTACATCTGCCAAATAATCTGACTTTGGCTCAAGCTGTTTGTCTGTTGTGTCCTCCTCGTCTCTAGATGCAACTTTAGACATTCGAGATGAGAGTTCTTCAAGCCATTCCCAACCGCGAATTTCGTTGCTGCTCACAATCTTGGCCAGTTTTACAGCTCTTCCGACAACACCGTCATTGAGAACCAGAACAGCTCCTCCACGAACCCTGTTTGTTTCTATACGGTCTAAGTCACGACTTCCGGACACTTCGAACTCTTCAGTTGGCTCTCCAGTCAGCATTATTGGTAATCTTGATGCAGCAAAGCGTACCAGATCTGGGTAAACTGGATATTGAAGATGGACATTTCGAGCGTAAAGTTCAACTTCCTCCAAAGCACGCTCGGTTTCATCCACTGTTGCTTTGAATGCAGGTAGGTTCAGTACTTGGCGGACATAATCCGCAACAAGGACTGTCATGGCTGCCTCTGTGCCACCAGCCGCGCGTATAGGACCAGCAAGATACAGCGCTAGATATTGGTCATCACCGGATCCTCTAATTCTGACTCTTGCAATTCCTTCCAGGGGAGCAGCAGTGATACTTTCTGTCAAAATCGAGAGAGCAACCCGAACAGCCTTGTCAGCGGCTTTCTCTGGATCCTCAATCCCGCCAAGGGTGCCCTCAGCAATCTCCTTAGCTACCGCAAAAGCAACTTCTTCACGGGACTTATCATCTTGAAGTTCACGGATTCGTTTCGCAACACCGACAGGACCTTCTAGAGTAGCCTCAACACGAGCTGCAACATCATGTGCAGGTGGAATCTCAACTCTGGTGGTAGGATCAAATCCTTGTAACCGAGCTGCCTCTGCAATTGCATATAGTATGTGTATCTCCTCATTTAGCATAGCAAAATATTGCTTGTAGAATATGCTATGTGCGGGAAGGCTCAGTTCGGATTCGGTCACAGCAAGTCAACCTGCTTCTGACGTGATTGTGTATTTTGTGTTTCGCTTTGACAGCTCAAAAATTCTCCAAGCTCGTGCTTGTTGAGGATATTACTTTAAAGCACCTGAATATGACCATAAAACAGCCTATGCCACCAAAAAGGCAATGGAAGGTGACTCACTTGCTCACTCTTGAGGAAACAATTGAATTGATTCTGAAACACAGGTCGGATTATGAACGTAAGGATATATTGTCGATGATTGAGGAGAAACGAAACGAACTCGGTCGAGAAGTGATCAATGATGAATCTGCAGCTATGATTGTTGCGCGAGAACTTGGAGTTGATCTTCATCAGATGTCACCAAAAGCGCGTCAGAGAATTGGGGACATCACAGAAGCTACTAGAAGCATAGCACTCACTGCCAAAGTCATCAACATTGGGACAGTACGGACATTCTCCCGAAAAGATGGAGGCGGGGAAGGTAGAGTTGCAAGTATAATGGTTTCAGACGAAACAGGAGGCATTAGAGTCGTTCTATGGGATGATCTGACCAATGCTGTTTCTGAGAATATCATATCTATCGGTGATGTTGTACAGTTTCGGGGTGCATATGTTAAGAAGGGACTTGGAGATGCATTGGAACTGAACTTGGGTAGGATGGGACAGATTAGAGTACTTGAGGACTATGAAATTGAAGACCTCGGAATAGATTTCACTGAACCCACAATGGGAGCGCAAAAGGTTTCGGATCTCAAAGATGGACTCTTCAATATCAGTCTGAAAGTGAAAGTTCAACGAGTTTTTCGTTTATCTACCTTCACCAGACAAAGAGATGGTTCCGAAGGGAGAGTTCTGAGTATCGTCGGGGCTGATGAAACCGGGACTGTCAGACTTGTTTTCTGGGATGACAAAGCCACCGAAATGGAAAATGCTGAAGAGGATGAGGTCATCCAGATTAGTGGTGCTAACACCAGACTGAACCGTGACGGGACTGATGTTGAAGTACATATTGGACGTGCAGCCTCCATTGAACGTGATCTGAAAGATAAAATCGATGCAGTGGAGCCAGCATCCGGAGAGAAAGCAGAAGCGCTAGGCATGAAACAAATTTCAGATCTGGCTACAGGAATGTGGGATGTGGACATTGAAGGGAAGATAGTCACGCTCTTTGATGAGAAGGTGTTCACAACTGAGGATGGACGAGATGGCAAAGTCAGAAACGTCGTTCTCGCAGACGAATCAGGAACGGTACGCGCTACATTCTGGAATGATGATGTTGATAAAATCAAAGATATCGAAGAAGGGGACATCATCAAAGTCCTTCATGGATATGTGAAAGAGGGATTCAGGGGTGGTGTTGAGTTTCAGGTAGGACGCAAGTCCGAGATTCAAATCAATCCAAAGGGTTCAAAACTCAAGAAACTGGATGTATCGCAGCAAACCATCTCCAGTGGGGGAGATTCAGAACCACTGGGTATGAAAGAGATTGCTGACTTGACCATAGGAATGTGGGATGTAGACATCGAGGGAAAGGTTGTGACAATCTATGATGTGACCAACTTCACAACCAAAGATGGTCGAGATGGCAAAGTCAGAAACGTCGTTCTCGCAGACGAATCAGGAAAGACTCGAGTAACTTTCTGGAATGATGATGTCGATAAGATCGATAAAGTCAAAGAAGGAGACATCATCAAAGTCCTTCATGGATATGTGAAAGAGGGATTCAGGGGTGGGATTGATTTCCAAGTAGGACAAAAATCTGAGATTGATATTAACCCAAAGGGATCAAAATTAGAAGAACTAGACGTGTCTCAGATTTCACTGCAACCAATGGTGAAAGCATCAAGGATTCTTATTGGGGACATCGATGATAACACCGAAGGCACAAGTGTGGAGATTTGTGGGATTGTTGTAAATCTTGGTACGACGAAATCTCCAATTTACCAAGCTTGTCCAAGCTGTAGCAAAAAGCTAGAGGAAACAGAGGATGGCTATATCTGCAAATCTTGCGGAAAAATAGACAAACCTGAACCTAGGATGAATTACACAATCACAGTGGATGATGGGTCAGGATCTATTAGAGTCACACTCTTTGGCAAGGTTGGGGAGGAATTGCTTCAGATGACAACAGAGGAGGCCAATGAGATAATCAAGAAAACCGGGAGGAGTGAACAGCCCCTTCTTGAGAATGAGGATGTGGTTGTTGGGAGATATATCTCAGTCTATGGTCGTGTCAGAAAGTTCAGAGATTCGTTTAGCCTCTCAGCCAGTGGGTTTGAGTTTGCAGACCCCGTAAGGGAGATTAAACGAATAAAAGAAGAGATTCAGAAAGAGGTAGGATAGCACCCTATTCTACTTGCTTGCCTCAATGAGTGTTTCAATTCCAGATAGGAATGTGTCCACATCAGAACGGTTGTTGTAGATGTAGAAACTGGCTCTTGCAGTACCTTTCTTGGGGTCGATTCCCATTTGATAGTGGAATGGACCGACACAGTGCCAGCCACTGCGAATCATTACATTGAGTTCGTCATTTAGGAAAGTAGCAACATCATGTGCAGAGGGTACAGTTTCAACATTGAAGGTGACCAGTCCTGTCTTGATATTGATGTCATCAGTTCCTAGAATGTGAATCTGATTTATCTCACTAAATCGTTTCAGTACTATTTCAAGCAAAGAACGCTCATGTTTCTCTATCTCGTGCATTCCAATGGAACGAAGATAGTCTGCTGCGGCACCTGCACCTATCGCACCTGCATAGTTCTGTAGGCCTGCTTCAAACTTTTCAGGAGGTGGAAGGTACTCGGGGAGAATCTTACCGTTCTCGAAACGAACATCGCTTACCGTATCGCCGCCATAAAGAAACATGTTCATGGACTCGAGGAGATCTAATTTACCATAGAGGACTCCCATTCCAGTAGGACCACACATCTTGTGGGCCGAAATTGCTGAGAAGTCAACATCAAACTTCTGAACATCAAGAGGATGGTGAGGGGCATACTGAGCGTCGTCACTCATGACTAGGGCACCTTTGTCATGTGCAATCTCCACTATCTCTTTCATAGGTGCTACTGTACCCGTAACGTTAGAGGAATGAACAACTGAAACCAGACTTGTGTTGTTATCTACTGCGTTCTTCCAGTCTTCAATGTCAAAAGTTCCATCTGGTTGTGCCTTGACAATCTCTATCTCTAATTCATCTCTTCTAGCGCGTTCAACAAAGGGGAGTGAGCCACTATGATGCTCAAGGGAGGTGGTAATAATCTTAGAGCCTTTAGGCAGTTTCATAGAACTGGCAACAATGTTCAATGACTCTGTGGCATTTCTGGTCCAGATGCATTCCGCTTCTTCAGAAGCATTCAGGAATTTTGCGAACTTGCCTCTGGCGGCAGCATACGCGTTGGATGCCTCTTCTCCAAATCGATGAATACTCCGTCCTCCACAGGCTGGATATTGTTCATAGTACTCATTCATTGCACTGATGACCTGTTTAGGCTTGAGAGCCATGCAAGCGCTGTCCAAGTATACTACTGGACACCCATCAATTGTTCGTTCCAGAGCTGAGAAATCGCTTCTAATCTTGGTCCAGTCAACCATACTGATCAATCCTTCACCAGTTGCCACCGGTAGCCTCCCTTGCCAAACTTCTTTGTGATTAATCCCTTTTCCACCAGCTGATTTGCAGCAACCACAAAGGCATCACCGCCAGCACAATCAACACAAAGATCAGCATATTCGTCAGTGGCAGCAATCTCAAGAATCTCTATAGTTGTCAATGAATTCGTGTCTTCAAGGATCTTGAGAACGCACTGAGCGTTTTTTGAGAGGGAGGACATCGTTAGCCGTGGCGGAACAATAAGCAATAAGAAACCTTCGTAATAGGCGTGAAGGTCATTCAACAAAACGCTTAAATTAACACCCGAGCCGGAGAGCCCGCTCTATTTCTTTCGGGGCTACTGCTCTGATGTGTGTGAAATAGGTAAAGGGTGAATCTTCATGGGAAGACGAAGAAGACAAAAAGTACGACGGCGACCACAGAAACGCATTCCAGATGTGTATCCTTGTCCAGATTGTGGAAATACTGCGATAAAGATAGAACTGTACCGTGATAATGGAATGGCCACAGTGAAGTGTGGGTCTTGTGGACTGGAGATGACCGTTGATGAAGTCAACCCTCTGACAGAACCAGTAGACATCTATGGATCTTTCATTGACCGATTTTACGAGGGTCGAAAGGCTGAAGCTTGATACAGTACAACCTCTTTCATTCAGCAATTGTTATAAGCGGACTGAGTCCGAGGGCACAAGATTCTGATGCAGAACGTTGACACCTTCATTTCAATATTGTATATCCTCCTAGCTGCAATGGGAATCTTAGCACTCTTTCTCACGATGGGCTATATGGTCTATGGCGAGGAGGAAGAGGAGTAGACACCGGGATGTTGTTCCCGAATGACAGGTTCGATTTTACGCACAGCTTTTGAAAACATAGCACCCCACATTTCCAATCTTGATTCAATGAAGTCATTGGTTGATGAGATTGAGAAGAGCACAGACTCGTTGGAGTCAGTCGTTTTTGAGCTGGAGTCGCGACTGGAAGATGCAGAAGTCACCCTCAGAACTGATATACGCATCTTGATTAACGAATGTAGGCATTTGGGCCGTGGGAAGAAACCCAAATGAATAAGTTTGCGCCCCTCAGTGAGGAAATAGCTAGCTTCCTCAGAACCAAAGGTATGACTCAGTTCACTTCGATTCAGGAGAAGGCGGTGCCTCTACTTCATAAGGAAATCAACAATGTTCTTCTTTTGTCACCTACTGGAAGCGGCAAGACTGAGGCGGCACTATTACCCCTTCTTCATCGTCTACAGAAAATGAAGGAGTCTCGTGAGCTCTTCGGGTTCTATATCCTCTACATTACACCTCTCAGGGCTTTGAATCGTGATGTGTTCAAGAGAATTGAGGAGTTATGTGAACATCTAGGGCTTAGTGTGGCTGTCCGCCACGGAGATACAACCCAATATGCAAGAAGAAAACAGGCAATCAAGCCCCCAAACTTGCTCATCACCACGCCTGAATCCCTTCAAGCTATATTACCTGGAAAACGATTAAGATACCATCTGAGGACTGTTTTCGCAGTCATCATCGACGAGGTCCATGACCTGGCTGATAGCAAGAGAGGAACACAGCTCAGCTTAGGTCTTGAGAGACTGGATCGACTTGTAGGAGCCCGTGTGCAGCGTATTGGATTGTCAGCCACAGTTGGGAATCCAAAGGAAGTTGCGTTACTGTTGGGAGGGAGAAGGGTTGCCAAGACAGTATGGGCAGGATATGAGAAACGAAAACTGGAACTTACTGTCGAGGTGCCTGTGCCAGATGCCAAGCACCATGCATTGTCAAAGAGAATAACATATCCTCCGCATTCTGTTGCTCGCCTTGAAGCGATTGTTGATCTTATCAACAACCATCAATCAGTTCTAGTTTTTACCAATACTCGCTCATTCTCTGAGGTTTTAGGAGCAAAAATGTTGGCTGTATCCCCACCTTATGCATTCGATGTTCATCATGGGTCGCTTTCAAAGACCGCTCGACTTCAAGCAGAGGATAGACTCAAGACTGGAAGTTCAAAGGCGATAATTGCTACATCAAGTCTTGAGCTTGGAATTGATATTGGACAGGCGGACTTAGTGGTGCAATACTCTTCACCAAGGGAGGTGGCTAGACTGCTCCAGCGAGTAGGGAGATCGGGTCACGGAGTTGGTAGGTCATCCAAGGGGGTAGTCATAGCTACAGTCAATCTCGATGATATCACTGAGTCTGGAGTCATACTGAGGCGTGCCCGTCAGAATAAGGTAGAGGATGCTAAAATCCCGAAGAAATCATGGGACGTACTGAGCCATCAGATTGCTGGTGTGCTTCTTGATGCCGATGAGATTGGAAAAGAAGAGCTACACGATCTTGTATCTTCAGCATACCCCTTCTCTCAAATCACCACAGAGGAATTGGACTCTCTCCTGGAGTTTTTACAAGGAAGAAAGGCAGTGGAACTCGAGAACGCTCTGGTGAAAAGGGGTTCAAGGACAAGGATGTTCTACTACAATCATTTGAGTACCATTCCTGACGTACGCCAAGTGAACGCTGTGGACATGACAACCCGTACCTCCATCGGAGTGCTTGATGAAGATTTCGTCCTGTCTAATGTCGAAGCTGGTTCTGTCTTTGTAATAAGAGGACGGCCTTGGAATGTCGTCAGCGTTGATGAAGATACAGGAGAGGTCATGTGTGTTCCAGCAGGTGGAACTGACTCTGAGGCGCCGCGATGGGTTGGCGAGATGATTCCTGTCCCCTTTGAGGTTGCTTCTGAGGTGGCAAAGGTATGGAATACTGTTTTGGAAAAAGATCCAAAGGCTGTAGGAAAGTGGTTGAGAAGAGAGTATGGCATCTCTAGTGATTCTCATGAATACATACTTGATGTATTGAGAGATAGCAAAACAGTCTTGGAGAAACTCCCCACTGAGGATCTTCTGGTGATTGAGAGTTTTGAGTCAGGACTTGTCCTACATGCACCCTTGGGAACAAAGGCAAATGAAACCCTAGGAATCGTGATTGCATCACTCCTGACCACACGGTTTGGCGTGGAAGTGGCTGTTGAGAGAGACCCCTATCGCATTCTATTCACATCCAGCAAGAGAATAGATCCCAAATGGGTCATAGATGTCCTCCGAGAGTACTCTGGAGAACAGGTGTCAGTCATTCTTCATCTAGCTATGAAACATACTCAGAATTTTGCGTCGCGGTTCATTCATGTGGCTAGGAGAATGGATGTCGTGAAGAGAGATGCAAAGCAGAAAGAAGTGCCTGTCAAGTATCTCATCAAATCACTGGACGGGTCTCCTGTATTCAATGAAGCAATGAGAGAGGTTCTGGATGACAAGATGGATGAGAAGAGAACCATGGATATCTTTGACAGGTATTCAAAAGGTGACCTTGGAGTTCACATTGTTTCTACTGAAGGTCCATCCCCTCTTGCGCGGCTCATCATCGAAGAGAAGACTCGATTCGAGGTCATGGGAGAGATCACAGAAGAGGCGGAGGTGCTTCGTATGATGGAGGAACGACTATTTTCAAAGAAGTTTAGATTGATTTGCATGGCAGCTGACCACTGGAACTCTGTCAGGACCCTTTCCACACTTGAGGAAGACATTAGATGTCCGATTTGCGAATCGAGAATGATTGCTGCAATATCCCCGACTTCGAAAGACTTTCCAAAGGTAGTCGCAAAACGAGTACGTGGCGAAAGACTCACTAGAGGCGAAGAAAAAGAGTACAAAGCAGCGTCACTAAGTGCTGAGTTAGTGTCAAGATATGGAAAAACTGCCTTGCTTGTCTTGGCAGGAAGAGGGATTGGAGCAACTACAGCATCGAGAATCCTCAGACCAGGATTGAAGGACAGGTTGGAGATTCTCAAGGCCATAGCCAAGGGAGAACTAGAGTATGAACGAACACGGCCGTACTGGTAAGCCAATGATTGTTTTCGCTGGAAGGAGCAATGTTGGCAAGAGTAGCACAATTCGTGCACTCACTGGTAAAAAGGTCAGGGTTGGAAAGAAGCCGGGTAGTACCCGGTGGGAAGTAATGATTGATTTTGGTCCAATCACAATCGTCGATATTCCCGGGTTTGGTTACATGGCTGGGCAGAGTAAGATCACCATTGAGGAAACAAAGACAAACATAGTTCAGAAGTTGGAGTCCTGGAAGGAAGACATTGCACTCGCAATTCTAATCCTCGACATTTCTCTCTTCCGCGAGCTACATGAGAGGTGGTCAGCCCGTGGAGAAATCCCTATTGATGTAGAGTTCTATAGTTTCCTCTCAGAGATAGCTTCCAACGTGATTGTTGTTGCAAATAAGACTGACAAAGTGAAGAAACGGGCCCTTCAAGACGAGCTAGGTTTCTTAGAAACTGAGCTAAAGGAAGCTGTTCCAGTCAAAGCACCCATAATTGTACTCACATCAGCTCACAAGAAACAAGGAGTATCGAAACTAGTTGCTCTCATTGATGGCATTTTGGATGAACAGGGTCTACAGAGGCCAAAATGGGCGATTACCGAATCTTCTTGAATATGTAGAATGCAAGTCCGATGACCAAAACCACAGTTGAGATGACCAACATGGGAACTATGGCACTGGGAGCCGCTACAAACCCCTCAGTCAGCCAATTAATGATGTTCATGAATAATCGTGAGTTGTCACCCATGTAGAACCACCTCAGGTCAGTTTCTGGAAAGTCCAGATGTCTTCCTGTGAACATCAGTGTTGACCCAACAATAACAACTCGACTTCCTTCATATTCGAACGCGGACATCCATGATGGGAAAGTGCCATTGATTGCTGAGTACGACAATGGTACCTCCTCGAAGTCTGAAATGGTCATGTTGGGATGTGAATAGTTCGCCCAAGAGTTGGGTCCAGCTTTGAACTGTGCGAAGGTCGACTCATAGCTCTTCGCGATGGCACTTGAGAGGTCAATTGGCTTTAGAGTGGAGGTCATGGTGAAGAGCTCGTTGATGTTTCTGAATATTGGATGGTTTGTTTCCCAGGTCGTTGGGTCCAGCTCTACCATCCATGGATATGTTTCATTGAATATAGGATTGTCATAGTCAAACATGGTGTCGCCATAGATGTCAGCTGTAGTGGTTTGATTGACACTGAATCGCACACCAGTGATATTGAGATCATCAAGTAGGGTGTTGAGTGCTTGAGTTTCGCCCATGTCCTGCATGAGTGCATCCGCCCAATATCCGGTAGTCTGACTGATTGTAGGATCACCCAGGAGAAACAGTGAGCTGCCATTGGCAAGCATCTCAGCGATAGCATTCACTTCTCCAATTTCAAAGGGGGAGTTTTCGTCTGGACTTGCTATTATGAGCGCATCAACGTCATTGAGAACAGTTTCAGTCAATTCATCCGTGTTGATTCGAACCATGTATCTTGTTGAAGAATTGACTGCATCGAGGATGAGCTTCAATCCGTTTTCTGCGTTAAGGGCATCGTGCTGAGGATTATGACTTGCATCATAGAGTACTAGAATTGGATCTAAATCACCCTGCGCATGAACACCAGTTTGGAGGCTGGATAGAAGAACCATCATGGCTACTACAACTGCAAGTACTCTAGGGGCATTCCTGAGCTGTTTCATTTTGACACTCCGACCTTATTGCTCAGTCAGCGTGCCTGACCTTAGGCCGTGTTAAAAAGTTATCCTCACGTACGACTAACAGTCAATCAGTTCTACGCCACTCAACATACAGCTTTCGTCGTTCAGCGTCTGTTGATTCTTTGTTTTGATATGCTTCTCGAATCTCTGCTATTCTTTGTGCTAGAAGATGATAACACATGTTGATCTCCCGTGAAATGACTGCGTCTTGGTAGAAACTTCTGCATGTACAGTATAGTTCCGGAATGACCAGGTATTGTCTTCTGCGACCCTTCACAATCCAGGTCACTGATTCACTTGGTCTGAACATGTATCTCGCAATCTTGCCCTCTTCCACAGCTCTCAATGCCTTTACAAACCTCTTTCCGTACTTGTTCTTGAAGTACTCAATATCATCTTGGGTGAGGCTTTCTTTTGCCAGTCTTCTTATCTCTGCTTGTGGAAAGGACATTATTCTCACTCTGTTTTCTTGCATAACGATGTTAAAATGTTGTATATTAGAAGGTAAACCAGCGATGGAAACGATATTCGACGACAGAGGTATGATAGTCACATATGACGACACATCAGTCCTTCTAATAGCAGACCTTCATCTTGGATTGGAGGAGGACCTCGCAGAAAGCCGAGGTGTACGGTTCCCACCTCAACATCCTGTCCTTCTGGAAAGAATTGGGAAACTGGTATCAAAGCATGATGTATCACAACTCTTCATCATTGGAGATGTGAAGCACACTATCCTTACTGATAGTTTCTACAATTGGGAGGTAATTCCAGAGTTTATGGAAGCCTTGACCGATACGGTAGAGATCACTATTATACCAGGAAATCATGATGGTGATCTGGCAGCACTACTTCCTCGAAATGTGAAAGTAACAAGTGTCCGGGGTTCATTGGCCGGTCCCAAGAAAGAACGAGTAGGACTCTTACATGGTCATTCATGGCCAGCCCCGGAGGTCTTGGATGCCAAGATGATTGTCATGGGTCATAATCACCCATCGATTCGTAGATTTAGAGATGCATCGGCACCTGAAATTGGCCGTGCCTCTAGGAGAAGGTTTGCAGGAACCATTCCAGTTGTTCTGAGATCAAAACTGGACAAGAACTGTGCTAGAAGAGCGATGGCGATACTTGAAATCCCTGACGATGCAGATTGCGTTCTGATTACACTCCCAAGTTTCAATGAGCTTCTCTCAGGAATATCTGTCAATCATCCTCGGACAAGTCTGTACGGTCCATTCTTTGAGAACAACTGTGCAAGTTTTTCAGAGTCAGAAGTATACAGTGTAGATGGAATATTTCTTGGTTCCGTAGAATGGTTCAGAAAACAATTCAACGAAATGATTAAATCCAATACAGAGGGGGACTGATTCGGAATCACGGGTCGGTGGTCTAGCTTGGTATGATTCTTGGTTCGGATCCAAGGGATCGCGAGTTCAAGCGAGATGGGACTTCCCCACCTCGGAGCAAATCTCGTCCGGCCCACCATTCCTAATTTTGATCCTAAGTGCTAGCTTCGTATAGACCAACACCACGAATGGCTTGATAGGTTGGATATAGAGTAACTAACAGGACAAACATGCCTCCAAGTGGATAGATAATTGTTCCACTAAGATAGAGAAAGAGAATTTGTGTAATGAGAATGAATTGTAGAGAAATAAGTAAAAGGGCTGAAGACTTTCCTTGTTTTCTGGGAACTATTTTCTTTCTTTCAATTAGAGTGAATAAGCCAACAAGAACAACCACAACTAGAAGGAGGAATATCCCTAGACTTAAGCCAGAGAAATAGTGTTGTGCATGAATAAAATGGGATTGGTCTTCCTGCAGAGCAAACTGCAGAATGGGAACTCCTTTTGGCCAACCAAAACTTATAGTGTAACTGAAAAGATTTGCATCATAATTGCGATATTGCTGAATACAAAATGGGTATGCTACTGGTGAAAAGACTCGTAAAGCTTCATCTTCACTTAATGGGATTTCTGTGATAGGTGGTAGACTAGCCATTACTGCAATTATGAAAGATACGACAAGTCCAACAGAAAGCAGTTGGACTATTTGTCCCCAACCTGTTTTGCTGACTAATAACCACGCAACTACAACAATGACAATCACAACGATCAATCGATTGCAGTCCTATCTTTCTTTAGTCTTATATCACACCCTTCGGACATATGACTTCCGACAGTTCGAATCTCGTCCGGCCCACCATTACTTATTCTAATTCTATCCTGTCAGATTGCGATGTTGACACCTATTGTTACAGGAGACATCTAGGTTTCATAATCGTGAGACTAACGTGATAGTAACGCATAGAGAATGATTGCAGCGGTACCAGATGGACCTATGTCGACACGTGCATCTAGACTCCTGCACTCGCCCATGTCCATCTCCTTTTTTGAAAAGGAACTGTTACTACCAGAGAGCATGATGACAACTCGTTCTCCTGACTTTGCCTGTTGAGCAAGCTGGCTCAAATCTAGACGCTCCTTGGTCAGAACAGGTGATGTAATGAGTAAAGGCTTCGCTACGTTCAGGACTTCTAGGACGTCCTTGAGGTCAGGAAGGACCATGAAGTTGTGCTTCATCTTCATAGCCAGACGGTTTGCATCAGGGACCCCAGCTTGAGCTGCCGACCCCTCAGCCTTGGAAACCACGAAGTTAGAGAACCCGAGTCCATATACCACTTGGGCTGTTTCAACTGTCTTTGATGCTGAATGGACATTATGTAAGACCACGTAGACATTCTTGAGGAGATCAGTCAATGTGAGCACATACCTCCTGTGCGATAAGCTGGGACACTACTGGGGGAACACTCTCTCCCACTTGATTGTATTGGCTGTCGGAAAAGCCAGTGAAGACAAAGGAGTCGGGATAGCTCATCAGGCGTGCATGTTCGCGAACCGTCAGAAGTCGGTTCTCATATGGGTGGATGTACCGTGAGAGCCCGTTTATCGAGGTTGAAACTTGATCAGGATACAGACGGACCCAGTTTGGAAGACTTCTGTTCTTTGACACTCGGAATTGTCTAACTCCTTGGCCGTATCGGGTTTTCGCAATGGCCTTTGCCTTTTCCTCAGATACAGGATAATCAACATGATTTGGAACATGCACTTCCGGATCAAGTATCTGATTCAGTCCAAGACTAGGGAGGTCTCCAATTGCCTCTATAACGGTGACCGATGCTTTTCGTGGGAGTTTGAATTTCAGATTACTAATGAAGACGCGAAGCCGTTTGGAAGGATTTCCGTGTTGATTGGCTCGTATCATATTGATATGTACATCATCGATATCGACACGTTTGAACTCCTTCTGGATGATTTCCCAACCTCCAGAATTTAGTAATGCCGCCACATTCTCAATTACAAAGACCTTCGGTGACAGATCACCAATGATACGGATTGCATCCAGCAATAGCTTTCCTGTTCCTTCACCATAGACCCTCTCTGCTGCCGACTTCTTGCTATCAGGGTTAGCTTTACTGAATTCTTCACAAGGTGGTGATGCAATGATGACATCTGGAGGGCCATTCAGAAATTCTTCGATTTGGATAGAATGTAAATCATGAATGTCAGTCTGCCAGACTTCAGATGATGGAAAATTGAGCTTGTATGTTTCTAGTGCTGAAGAATCAATGTCTATTGCCAGATGGGTACCATCAGTATGAGGTTTGAACCCAAATGAGAAACCTCCAGCTCCGCAGAACAGATCTAGAATCCTCATACACATATCCACAATCCATCTGGTTTGTCTTGCAGCTACCTCTGATTATAACAATGTCGAAGGAAGACTTCAAAAGTATCGAGTATCTACGACGACTTTAAACTGCTACCGTGTGTGAGAGAGAATGTCGACAGGTTCAGGAAAAGGCAAGACGATTCTGTTCGGGGAGCACTTCGTAGTCTATGGGCTGCCCGCGTTAGCAGCAGGAATCGCTTCTGAAACAACTGCAGTTATCACTAGGGTCCGTTCATTTGGTTGGAAGCTTGTTGATGACAGACCTGCGATGCCAGGATACAAAGAGAAGAAGTACGAGGAACAGAAGACATCTATCGATAATATGCTGAAACATCTCAATATCGACACAACGAAGACTGGGTTTCAGATTGACTTGGGTGGTGACCTTGTCTGTGCATCAGGTATCGGTGCAAGTGCTGCGAGCTGCGTTGCTATCGCTAGAGCATTGAGTCAAGAATACTCTCTGAATTTGAATGATGATCAAGTGAATGAAACTGCCTATATTGGCGAGATGGGATATCATGGTACTCCATCAGGTCTTGATAACACAGCTTCGACATTTGGAGGGCTCATATGGTTTGAGCGCGATCTGAGTGGAGGACCTCCAAAGTTTGAGAAATTGAAACTTGGAAGAGCTGCGAACCTTGCGATCGCTTCAACAGGACTGACCGCTAGCACCAAGGTCGTCGTGGGCGATGTCAGAAAGAAGAAAGAAGAGGATCCAGCTTGGTTTGACTCGATCTCAGAACAATACGTTGAGCTTGTCAACGATGCTAGAGAAGCTTTGATTGACCTGAACTTCGACAGAGTTGGCGAATTAATGAATAAAAATCATGAACTGTTGCAGGAATTGACCGTTTCTTCCAAGGAATTAGATAATCTTGTCCAAATTGCACGCGAGAATGGAGCCATTGGAGCAAAGATGACTGGAACTGGCAGAGGAGGAAACATCATAGCGTTGGCTCCTGATGAACCTGCAATGAAGCAGATTGCAGAGGCACTGAAGAAAGGTGGAGCTGCTGGAGTGTGGACTACAACATTCGGTCTATGAGGTGAGCTCATGATACTTGAAGATTACATTAAGAAGTTACAGCAGGATGGAAAGATTACAACTATCAGTAGGAGCATCTCAAGGAATCTGGAGATTGCTGGAGTACTTAAGACTCTTGAACCGGAGCCTGTGCTTTTCGAGAATGTGAAAGAGAGTGAGTTCAGAGTCACAGGAAATCTGTTCTGCAACAAGATGCAGGTGGCGGACTACTTTGGAATAACAACCGAACAGATTATTCCAACCCTCACTAAAGCTATTGAAAACCGTAGTGAACCACAGCATATTGATAATGCACCATGTCATGAGGTGGTTGAGGACAAAGTAGACCTTGACCTTCTCCCCATACTATTTCACAACAAGGTTGATGGTGGACCCTACATCTCATCCGGGGTTGTGGTTGCTGCAGATCCAGAGTTTGGACAGAATCTGGACTTCCATCGAGCTATGCAAATCGGTAGAGACAGAATGGTTACTAGGGTGGTCAAAGGTCGGGACTTCCACAAGTTCTTGGAACGGAATGGAGAGGTGGATGTTGCATTCTGTATTGGTAATACACCAGAGGTCTTGATTGCAGCTGCTACCTCTGTTGAAACTGGAACAAATGAACTTGAGATTGCAAATGCATTGAGTCCTATTAGAGTCACAAAGGCCAAGACCGTAGACCTCATGATTCCTGCAGATTGTGAGTTTGTGTTGGAGGGTAGAGTTGTTCTTGAAGAGAAACATGCTGAAGGACCCTTCATTGATTTGACAGAAACAGTAGACGTTGTAAGACAAGAACCAATCTTCGAAGTGAAGAAGATAACGCACAGAAAGACCGCAATCTGGCAGGGACTTCTACCCGGTCGATCTGAACACAAGATTCTGATGGGAATGCCAAGAGAACCAACGGTCTTCAAGAAGGTCAAGGAGCGAGGAATAGACGTACTCGATGTCTATATCACTCCAGGTGGAGCGAGCTGGTTGCATGTTGCTGTCAAGATCAAAAAGAAGAATGAAGATGACGGTCTCCAAGCCTTAGAAGCAGCATTTGCAGGACATAAAAGTGCAAAACACATCTGGGTCTATGACGAGGACATAGATATCTACTCAGAAGAAGAGCGTGAGTGGGCAATGGCAACTCGATTTCAAGCGGATGTTGACCTACTCATTAAAGACCCGGAGCCTGGAAGCTCTCTTGACCCAAGTGCAGAACCAGGAACTAAACTTACCACAAAATGCGGCTTTGATTGCACCAAGGTCCTTGATTCTAAGGGAAAGAGCTTTAGTAAAGCAAAGTTTCCAGAAGTCGATCTAAAGAAGTTTCTAGGTGAGTGAGATGGGACTCAAACTGTCCAAAGAAGAGAAAGAGATGCTTGAGGGAAAGCATGGAAGGGCCACACGAAAGGCTATGGAGATTATCACAACTCTTGGTGAGATCTATGGTGCTGAGAGACTCATTCCAGTATCAAGTGTTCAAATTGCTGGAGTGTCCTATCACAATCTTGGTGAAGCTGGACTCGAGTATTTGTCTGAGATGGCGGATGATGGTCGCACACGTGTCTTGACCACGCTAAACCCAGCAGGAATGGATATGGAGGAGTGGAAAAAACACGGAATCAGTGAAGATTTCGCAGTCAATCAGCAGCGTGTGGTAGATGCGTTTGAGAAGATGGGCGTGGTCACAACTTGTACCTGTACCCCATATCTGATTGGAAATCTACCCCACTTTGGCGAGCATATAGCATGGGCAGAGTCCTCTGCGGTGTGTTTCTCAAACTCGGTAATTGGTGCACTGACCAATAGAGAAGGAGGACCTAGTGCACTGGCATCAGCCTTGACTGGGAGAACAGCAGAGTATGGTCTACATCTTCAGGAGAACAGGATAGCTCAAGTGAAGTACAATGTTGAAGCTGAACTTACAGAAACCGATGACTTTGGGCTACTTGGTCATGTCATTGGAGAGAGGACAGGCAAAAAGATCCCCTACATTGCAGGTGTTAAATATGCGAGCACAGAGCAACTGAAGTCATTCAGTGCATCTGTGGCAACATATGGGGGCGTCGCGATGTTCCACATGGAGGGAATCACTCCAAATAGAACCACCATCCCAGACGAAACTGAAACAATCACTAGAGACGATTTGAACAACGCAAGGTCGGTTCTTGATGATGAGAAGGCAGATATCGACTTCATCAGTGTTGGATGTCCTCATGCAAGCATCAAAGAGATCGCAACTATCGCAGAGATGCTTGATGGTAAACAAGTGACTGAGGGAAAGACTGTCTGGATTACAACAGCAAAGCCAACCAAGGACCTTGCCATAAAGATGGGATTCTATGATAAGATTGAGAAAGCTGGTGCTTTCCTTGTTGCTGATGCATGCTGTGCTGTCGCTCCTCTGAAGGGGAGATTCACTGGGCTTATGACTGATTCAGCTAAGGCATGTTATTATGCTCGAGGAAAGAATGATTTCAAGACCGAAATACGGACAGTTGAGGAATGTATCAAGGAGGCATTATCCTAATGCAGGGAAGGAAAATCTTCAAGGGCAAGGTGATAGGAGAAGCTTTAGTGACAGGGGAAGACATCTCTTTCTATGGAGGGTGTGACCCTGAAACAGGTGAAATAGTGGAGAAAGGACATCATCTTGAGGGAAAATCAGTTTCTGGGAAGGTACTTGTCTTTCCCACAGGAAAGGGTTCGACAGTAGGTTCGTATGTTCTCTATGCCCTCAAGAAGGCTGAGAAGGCACCACTCGCAATAATAAACAAGACCACGGACCCTGTTGTAGCTGTGGGGTGCATAATCTCAGAGATACCTGCGGTTGACCAAATTGACATTGCAAAGATAAAGACAGGACAAAAAGTGGAAGTAGACGCCGACAAGGGCGTCGTTTCCTTTGTTGAGTAGCGCTCAGAACCGCTGGACCTGAGGTTCAAAGTCCTCAGGGGTGAATGCAGTTTCGCCTTCCTCAGGCATATCGCCTCTCTCACGTAGTGTTTGTGCAGTCAAGAGGTAATATACCAGTGCCAAGGACTTTCGGCCACGGTTGTTAGTTGGAATCACAAGATCAACGTTTGTAGTCACATTATCTGTGTCGCAAAGCGCAACAACCGGGATGCCAATCCTAGCAGCTTCCGAGAGGGCTTGGGAGTCTGTCCGCGGGTCTGTGAGAATCACCACATCAGGTTCAATGTATGTTCTGGGACCTGCAATGTTGGGATTAGTGAGTGTTCCTGGAACAAAACGTTCAGTGAAGGCATTTGCACCAATATAGTAGGCGAATGTTTCGACCGGTCTCTTACCGTAGACTCTTCCTGAAACAATCACTATCTTGGTTGGGTCAAATCGAGCAAGAAACTTGGCTGCTACTCGGATTCGTTCATCGGTCTTTCGGACATCGAGAACATAGAGGCCAATTGGTCGTTGTCGATAGACAAATGGTTCCATATCTTGTGTCTTAACTTGGGTTCCGATGTGGCATCCTGCAGCAAGGTACTTGTCCATGGGCGTGAGCAGCTCTAGGTCAGTGACTTCTATCTCACTCATTCTACTTAACCTCCGCTGTTTCTGTCGTAGAGAATGCCATGAAACTGTCAATGATGTCAATGTGTGCAAGTAGCATTCTTCGGCAACAATACCGGGTGAGTCCAATGTTGTCAAGCACGACTGCAGGGTCTTCTCCCTGTCGCACTTCACGTTTGAACTGTTCAAACTTGTCTGCAACCACTTTTCCGCAAGTGAAACATCGTACTGGTATAATCATTCTTTCATCGCCTCACCTGTATGATTTCTGATAGCGTGAACGTGCTGAGGGCCCACCGAACTTCTTGGGTTCTGTTCTTCTTGGATCTCCAACCAGCATAGTTCTGTCGTGTTCAATCATCTTTGCGCGTGCCTCAAAGTCTTGGCTCATGCGAAACAGTCCTGTGGCTATTGCCATCCGTACGGCATCAGCCTGGCTCATGAAACCGCCACCTTTTGATCGTACTTTGATATCATATCGCTTCCAACCTTCTCCAAAGAGGACTAAAGGCTCCATGATTCGCATACGAGCGAGCTCTGGTTGTTGAATCTCTAGAGGTCTTCCGTTGATTCTGATACGGCCTGTTCCATCCCTTATTGTGGCCTTTGCAAGACTTGTTTTTCTCTTGCCTGTGCTGACTACAACTCTCATTCTATGCTACCTCCGGACTTCTCCAACCAAGTTCATGGCTCAAGTCTCCCACTGTGATGAATTTCTGAGTCATGCTCTTGTATTTTGCACCTTCAAGCACGATTTTCTCAGAGTCTGCGTATTGTTCAGGGACTCCAATGTACACCTTAATTCGTTTGTATGCAGCCTTCCCCTTAGGGGTAGGCCACGGAAGCATACCACGAAGCATCTTGCGGACCATCTTGTCAGGACGACGTTCGTGAAATGGACCCTTTCTTGGGTTGTAGGATGTTCGAATGTTGAACTTCTCTTTGAATGCCTCAATCACAGTTCTCCGTTTGCCTGTGATTATAGCTTTCTCCACATTCACAATCACAACTTTGTCACCGAGTATTGCCGCTTTAGCAGCTTTTGCTCCTAGTCTCCCAACAACCATGTTCTCGGCATCGAAGATTTTGACGTTCTCTGTACTCATAGGAACCACCTACACAATGATTGTTACTCCTTTTCCTTTGGGAACCTGAGCAAGTAACTCGTTTATTGAAATCAAGGACCCACCAGCTCCGACAATTACAGTCCTTGCAGAGGTCGATGCATTAAGGGCTGCCACTGTCACCTTGTGCGAGAGACTACCAGATCCAAGTACCTTTCCTGGTACGACTATGATGTCCCCCGCTCTGGTGTGACGATTGATTTTTCCTACATTTACTGTGGCACGCTGGCGAGCTGGTTTTGATAGTAGCTCAGCAACTCGCTTCCATATCCCCACATTATGTTTCACAGATGTCTTTTGTAACGCATTGATGAGTGCGCGAGTATTGGGGTCAGTTGGTCCAGATTTGACTGATCTTTCCATGTTGTCACACCTCATAGTGAATTTGCATAGTCGAGAGCCAGCCTGATTCGTTCTTTCAGTAATTCAGAAGATTTCTCAACAATGTCTTCGGGACTGAGCGCACCAGTCGATTCCACCTTGAACAGGAAAGCATCTTTCTTGGAATCAATGGTTATTGCCCCAGGCTCACAGACCTCAACACAAGCCTCACAGAGGCTACAGTCCAGAGTGTTTTGTGTTGATATTGTATCGCCATCGACCAACAGAATATTCTTTGGACAGACATCAACACAGTCTCCGCACAGGTTGCATTTTTCCTTGTTCACTTCGACTATGGGTACATACTTGTATGAAACGGTTGATACTGGCTGAAACTTGGCGTTCTCCACCCCTTTGCCAAGTCGAGCGTATGCCTCGATGATTAGGCGTTGGTTAGGAGCCAGTTTAACCAGGGGGATGTCCCCTGATGCTGGAACTACCTTTGGGTCTTGTGAGGTCAGGTCACGGGAATAGATAATCTTCTCTTCCTCATCCGTTTCTTCCTCTAGAGTTAGCGTGCACTGACAAAGGCTACATCCCTTGCCTTCGCAATCGCAATCCTCGGGTAGGTTGTAACTCTCGAGATCAGTCACAAGTGGGATAAGACCCAACCTATGGGCTAGCATCTCATCATACATGACACTAGTGTTCTCAAGAACAAGTACCTCGTCTATTGCCATTGATGGCAATCTGGTAAGCATGGTTCTGCGTAATGCGTTCGCAAACGCAACATCCACTCCTTCCACTAGAAAGTGAACGATGTTATCCTGTTTGTGGATTATTGTGATTTCCATTGACTCACCTGACCGTTATCTTCAGTCCATACCCAAAAGACATGAATTCCCGGACGGACTCGCCATGTGACCAGTTAGTCAGATGGCTCACTCGCCCATGTCCTGGGCGTCTTCGCTTGCTTTCTCTGGACATAAAAGCCTTGTCCTACGGCGAGGCATTTAGGAAGAATCGAAAATTGAAATGATGAACAATGACTATGCAGCCACTTCAACCATGTCTCTTAGTCCATTCACAATCAGTTTGTAACCAGTCAATCGTTGTTTGGGATCAATAGCGACCATACCGACAGTCGGAACTCCGAGCAAATCTTGCACTGACTCCGGTCTCATTGATCCAGGAACGTCCTGTTTGTTGGCAACAGCAATGACTTTCACACCATTGAGATGGCTCTTGTACTTCTCAAGCAACTGGCGAGTTTTGAGAACGGCTTTGGGGTTGCTCTCAGTGACCACTACTACCATCTTGCTACCTCTCATGAAGTCAGGCCAAAGGAATTCAAAATGAGACTGACCACCCATCTCAATAAGAGAGACTTTGGTGGTACTGTCAATGGTTATTGTTCCACAACTCATACCAGCAGTTGGTTGATAGTTTGCTTCCAACTTTGGTGCCCTATCAGTAAGAAGTTTGATCAGTGTGGTTTTGCCAGCATATCCTGATCCCATTAGGGCAACCTTGACGTACTGTGTCATGCGAGTTGACTCCAAGTAGAACGTGTTTAGTTAGTGTATAGGTTGATGTATTTCGGGTGTAATACTCACTGCTGAAAAAACGCCACCTTCGAAGCTCTACTTAAGGCTGATGAAAAGACACTATCTAAACAACAAAATGGCGCGATAGAAGAGCTTAACAAGCAAACAGAGTTTGCGATGTCACAATCAGGGAGCTGACGAGATGTCTGTCAAGGGTCCAGAGATCATTGTAATCGAGAATGGAGCCCTAGATAGGCTTAGAGAGATGCTAGCAGAATATCAGAATCCAATCTGTGTGACTGATGATATAGTTCACTCAGAGTATTCACAGCTGTTAGAGACGGCAATCGGAAAGCCATGTAGGTGGTTGCTAGCCCCGACATATCGAGCTAATACAAACACAGTATTGGGAAATGTCGATATCGTATTGGGGTTCGGTGGAGGAACAAGTCTCGACGTGGCAAAACTGATTTCTCGGGACACTGGTATCAACTGGATAGCGATACCAACTGCAGCATCTCATGATGGTATCGCAAGTGAGGTAGCTTCTGTGAGCCATAATGGCTACAAGTATTCAGAGAAATGTAAAGGGCCATTCGCTGTTGTTGCTGACACTTCAATCATATCGAAGGCACCACCTAGGTTAAAGCTCGCAGGTCTTGGAGATATAATTTGCAAGACCTCAAGTCTAGCTGAGTGGAAACTCGCTCATGAAGCGAAGGGGGAACCATTTGATGAAGATGCCTACTCCTTGGTGAGAAAGGCACTGGAATCTGTTCTTGAAGACGATAGCCTTGAGACACTAATCAGTGCTGAAATCGATGCCGGACGAGCGATGAGTGTCTTTGGAAGTTCTCGGCCCTGTTCTGGGACAGAACATGCAATCTCACATGCTATGGATAGGATTCGTGTGGATTTGCACGGTCTCCAGGTGGCTTTTGCTACACCTCTCTGCCTTCACTATCTGCAAGAAACTGGGTGCACCGACTACAAGGCTCGGGAAATTCAGGATTTCATGATTGAGAGGGCGATGCCTACAAAGCTTTCTGAGATGAAAATCACTGAAGACCAATTCATTGAGAGCATACGACAGGGTCTGAACATTATGGAGAAGAGAAGCAGGTATTCTGTCCTGCATCATCTGAATGTTGATGACGACTCTCTTCGATCAGTGATATCTAATCTTGGATACTAATCTCACACTTCGACAGTTTTAAAAGAAGTTAGACTGACGGCGCAGGAAGAGCCTGTCTATGGATAGATGGGTTGAATTTGCATATACCGATGAAGAACTGAACTGAGGTAATTATTCATGCCAAAGCCAAGTTTTGTAGAATGGGAGCCTACCGAGGAACTTCAAAAGAAGGCCCTAGAGGCTCTAGAGATTGCCAAAGACACGGGTCGTATCAAGAAAGGTATCAATGAGGCAACAAAGAGCATTGAACGTGGCATAGCACGTCTGGTCATAGTTGCTGAGGATGTTGAGCCCCAAGAAGTGATTATGTACTTACCCGGTCTTTGTGATGACAAGAAAGCTCCTTACATCTTTGTGAAAAGCAAGGCAGACCTTGGAAACGCCGCAGGTATTGAACGGCCCACAGCTGCAGTCGCAATCATTGTTGATGGTAAGGCTAAGGAGCTCGTTGATGATCTTATCGAGAAGATCAACGGCCTTCGAAAGTAGACCTAGGTGATGGCCGACAATGAGCAAAGAAGAAGAAGCAACTCCTTCAATTCCTGCAGAAGTCATTCAGCTCCTTGGGAGAACTGGTGTGACTGGTGAAATCACACAAGTTCGTGTCAAGATACTGGATGGTAGGGACAAAGGTCGAGTCCTTACTCGCAATGTGAAAGGGCCAATCAGAATGGGAGATATCCTGATTCTAAGAGAAACTGAACGTGAAGCCCGTAAGATGAGGAGGCGCTAGTCATGGTTGGCACACAGAAATGCTCATTCTGTGGGAAAGACATTGAACCAGGAACTGGTTCAGCATTTGTTCAGACAAAGGACGGTTCTGTGTTTTGGTTCTGCTCTAACAAATGTAAGGTCAGTAGACTCAAACGCCAACTAAAGCCTCGGGACACCAAGTGGACTGCAGGATATGAGAAGGGCGGTAAAATTTCCCGCTAAACAACAAAATATGGAACCAAAGGTGGTCAGAGCCACCTGAGGTTTCTCTATGCTTTTTCTACTTCTTCCTTGACAAAGTCAAAGATCACAGTGGCTAACGTTTTAATTTCCTCCGAAGAGATTCCTTTTGCATCCTTACCAAGTAGTTGAATGAGGGATTGTAGGATACTGTCTGAAATATCACGATTCTCGATGGCTGTTTTGACAACGTCACGAATCTCCATCGTATAATCAGCATCCCCAGAGCTATACTGCTCGATGTATGCCTTTGCTTTCTCTTCAGCATCTGGAGTTTCTATGAGCCCACCCTCTGAAGTCCAGAGTTCAATCTCTTTTGTGGCTGTTTCGGGAGCGTCAGATGCATGGGCTATGTTAACCCCTGCCCAAATTCCGTACTTTCCGCGCAGTGATGTAGGACCAGCCTTCTGAACAAAGGTGGCCCCTAGAGCGTCTCGAACTCCTTGGATAACATCATCACCCTCGAAAATCATAGTCAATACCGGCGCAGAGGAGATAAAATCAACAAGCCAAGGGAAAAAGGGTTTATCTTTGTGAACATCATAATGTAGTTTGGCTAGTGACTCTGGAACCTTCATCTCACGGAATGCGAGAATTTTGTAACCACGATCCATCAGCGCCTTCAAAACTATTGCACTGACTCTCCTGCGAACGGTGCCATCTGGCTTTATTATTACGAACGAGCGTTCCAAATTGATTCACCTATAGCTCTCTGGATACTTGAGTTGTATCTACGATTCTCGCGGGATAGATGGGGAATATAACACATTTCATTTGACATACTTTGGTAAAAGCGACACTTTCATAACTGTAGCCAGCAGTCCAACAGCCAATTTCTTGTGAGGTGCCAGCAATGACTAAAACTGCAAAGTTACGTTCACCAATCGTCACTGTCTTGGGACATATCGACCATGGGAAGACATCTTTGCTTGACAAGATGAGGGGGACAGGTGTACAGGATAGAGAGGCTGCTGGCATCACTCAACACATAGGAGCGTCCTTTTTCCCAACTGAAACTATCCTGTCAATTTGTGGAGACCTTCTCAAGAGTGTTAACACTGAACTGACAATCGATGGTCTACTATTTATTGACACACCAGGTCATGAGGCGTACCTTAACCTCAGACGCCGTGGGGGTGCCATTGCAGATATTGCAATACTGGTTGTTGATATCAATGAGGGGCCGCTCACACAGTCATACGAGTCGCTCAAAATCCTAAGATCAGGGAAAACACCTTTTCTAATAGCTGCGAACAAGCTCGACAAGGTTCCTGGCTGGAAAGAAAAGCCTGGAATGACCCTCTTTCAAGCTATCAAAGCTCAGAGTCAATCAACACAGAATGAAATTGACAGACGACTCTATGAGATTGTTGGTGCTCTCTCAGCAAATGGTATTCAGTCAGAGAGGTTTGACCGTGTTGAAGACTTCAGAAAAATTGTAGCGATTGTTCCAACCAGCGCAAAGACTGGAGATGGAATACCTGAACTTCTGATGGTCTTATCAGGTCTGACTCAACAATACATGAAAGACAGATTGATCATTTCTGAGGGACCCGCGAGGGGAGCCATCCTAGAGGTGAGAGAGGAGACAGGATTGGGAATCACTCTGGACACCATAATCTACGAAGGCGTGCTCAAGAAGACAGATACAGTAGTGATTGGTGGGCTTGATGATGTCATAGTAGCGAAAATAAGAGCGCTATTGCAGCCTAAACCGTTGGATGAGATTAGGGATCCAAAGGAAAAATTCACTCATGTTGATGAGGTTCATGCAGCCGCTGGTGTGAAGATAGTTGCACCAGACATTGAAGGTGCAGTGGCGGGTGCTCCGGTTTATGCTGTTACTAATCAAGGCCAACTTGAAGAAATAAAGCAAAAGGTTCGAGAAGAAGTCGGATCTATTCGGATACAGACTGACAAGTCAGGAATTATCCTGAAGACAGACACACTGGGTTCACTGGAGGCAGTAACACAGTTCCTGCAAGAACGCAAGGTCCCCGTGAGAGCCGCAGACGTCGGACCTATTGTGAAACGCGATATCATAGAGGCTCAGGCCTCTGGAGACACTGACCCATTGAATGCAGTGGTACTTGGCTTCAATGTCAAGTTTGCTCCAGATATAGAAGACTTGGCTGCAGAATTGGGTGTGGAAACATTCCTCAATGAAGTCATTTACCGTCTTTATGATGATTACAATGCTTGGTTAATTGTGAAACGAGAACAGGCAAAAGCAGAGTCTCTTGGCTCTATTATTCGACCAGGTAAGATTGAGTTAATGCCAGATTATGTCTTCAGACAGAGCAATCCTGCCGTTGTAGGAGTGAGGGTTCATGGAGTCATCAAACCGAGAACAGCGCTCATGAACGAGAGCGGGAAGCGTGTGGGTACTATACTTCAGATACAGGACAGAAGCGTCACTATTGATGAGGCCACAGAGGGCATGGAGGTGGCAGTTTCAATACGAGGGCCAACCATTGGACGTCAAGTGAAGAACACTGACATTCTGTATACAGATGTTCCTGACAAGCACATTCTCGCAATCAGGAAGAAGTTCATGGATGATCTCTCGCAGTCAGAACTAGAGGTACTCGAAGAACTGACCACTATCAAGAGGGCAGCTGGAGCATTTGTGTGAGCTATATCGACAATTGGCAACGTTTTTAGGTAATTCCGGGAAAAACACCGATGCAGCGGGCAGGGCGGGCCGTTTGCCGCGGTCGAGACCACATGGCACTAGTGGCGTCAGTAACCCCGTGGAGGATGAAACCCGACCACGATGGGTTTCGCTGTGGGACTGTGATTGGCAGTCTCTGGAGTCTGTTACGGGTATAGCAACACTCGTAGGTTTGTTGTGATTACCTTAAACTTCCGAACCGGGTCAGGCCCTGGCGGGAACAGCCCTAAGGATGAGTAGTGGAGCCCCAGAGGGCGCTGCCTTGAGAAAC
>JBHLRS010000026.1:0-44150 GCA_048882325.1 Candidatus Thorarchaeota archaeon
TTCTAGTTAATATGTTTCCTACAAGACCATTTCTAGGCAAACCATATCAGGAGAGATGGACTCACAGAATCGGGAGTGCTGAACAGAATGCCAGTGAGTCCAATTGACTTTGGTAGATATGGTCATCAAGAGATGATATCGATCTTTGAGGAGGAGTACAGACACTCACTCTGGCTACAGGTTGAAACAGCGGTCGCAAAAGCTCAGGCTGAGTTTGGGCTAATTCCAGAAGATGCAGCTAAAGACATTGAACGAACAGCAACTCCAGAGAAGGTTTCATTGGCACGTACAATGGAGATAGAAAGCAAGACAAGGCATGATGTTGTGGCACTCTTTGAAGCAATCGCAGAGCAGTGCAAAGGCCCTGGTGCAAGATGGGTCCACTTCGGTCTTACTAGCAACGACATCAAGGACACAGCACTGGGACTTCAGCTAAAGAGTGCTTTCGAAGTCCTCCTGCTACAACTTGACAGACTTGGAGAGACATTGACCCAAAGAGCCAGGGAATCTGAAGAGTTGGTGGCAGTTGGACGGTCACACGGTCAACATGCAGTACCGATAACGTATGGCCTCAGGTTCGCTGTCTGGCTTGACGAGATACGTCGCCATAAGGTGAGATTGCTTGAAGCACGGTCCAGGTCGGTTGTTGGAAAGATAGCAGGTGCGACTGGGAGTCATGCAGCTCTAGGACCAAAAGGAATTGAGATTCAGAAGAAAGTACTGAGTGGACTTGGACTGGAGGTTCCTCTTGCTACGACGCAGATAGTCCAACGGGACAGATTGGCTGAAACCATCACTGCTCTTGCAAATCTGGCATCCAGTATTGACAAGATTGCCGTAGACCTTAGACACCTCCAACGTACAGAAATAGCAGAAACATTCGAGCCATTTGCGAAAGGACAACAGGTTGGATCCTCTGCCATGCCGCATAAGCGGAATCCTGTGATCTGTGAGAAGGTGTCTGGACTCGCGCGTATCGTGAGATCCCTAGTGCAACCAGCACTTGAGAATGTTGTCAGCTGGGAGGAACGAGACATCTCGCACTCCTCCGCAGAGAGGTTTGTTGTTCCGCAGGCATTCATTCTGACGGATTACATTGTACGAGAGATTTCACGAGTCTTGGAAGGTCTCACCATAGATAAACAGGCGGTAGAGAGGAATCTCAATCTAACGAAAGAGTCAATCCTGAGCGAACTTGTAGTGACATATCTGACAAAAGCAGGATTCGAACGACCAAAAGCGCATGAGAAACTGAGAGCACATAGTCAGGTCGCACAGCAGAATAAGAGAGGACTTCTCGAGGTTGTGAGAAATGATCCAGACCTTGCGGACATTTTGAAGGAAGGTAATCTCGATCTTGAGAGCTATTACAACAGCATAAGAGAGGTTTCGAAGAGGATTGTTAGTGATGTCATAACCGAGTTCAAGCGAACAATTCCGAAGTAGACAAGATGATATGACTGAATGAAAGGAAAAGGAGTAGTGAAACACTGTGAAGAAACTGCTTGTCACCTTAACGGTAGCGGAGAGCAAGAGGCTGATTGCCAAGGGTCTACTGGCCACAGATGCTGTTCAGAATGCTCTGAAGAATGGCTATCTCTGCATAACAATGGGTACAACGTCTAGCTATCTGGCAGAGGAGCTTCTTGGAGAGTATGACAAAACTCGCCACATTGCAGGAATCACTGTCCCAAAGGGCCTCTCTGTTACAGAAGCGAAAAAACGTGCATTTGATGCCATCTTTCACAAGGGTGAGCACATTGACAACAAGAAAGTGATTGATGTTGTAAATCAGATGGACTCTGATGATGTCATCATCAAGTCTGCTAATGCTCTCGATGAGAATTACATTCCTATCGTTCTATTGGCTGATGATACAGGCGGAACAATTGGTACTTTCATTGGACCTGCAGCAACCAAGAACATTAAGGTCATCTCACCTATTGGGCTTGAGAAGTCAATCCCTGTATCTTACGATGAGTTCTGTGGAAGGTTTGGAAGGGATGACTGGGACTATGCAATCGGAACTCCTGTGGGAGCTATTGCTCTTACTCAAGCGATTGCATTTACAGAGATTGATGCTATTGAGGCACTCTTTGACGCCACAGCCATCCCCATTGGTGCAGGGGGTGTCAATGGCGCAGAAGGTTCAATAAGCCTCTTCATTGAGGGTGAGGATGAGGAAATATTCCGTGCGCATGAGTTCTTCACCAACCTGAAGGGTGAGCCACCCTTCCCTCATGTAGACCATGTGAAGTGAAGTTGGAGCCTCTGATAATGCAACAAGAAGTCGTAATCACAACTGAAAATCTCACGAAGATTTTCGAACGAGGAAAGAAGCACGAGGTGACTGCACTAAACAAGGTGAGTCTAGATATTCGCCGAGGTGAGGTCTTTGGACTTTTAGGACCCAATGGTGCAGGAAAAACAACGCTGATTCGTATTCTCGTAGGTCTTCTTACCCCCACAGAGGGTACTGCGAAGGTCTTGAACGTAGATGTCGTTGAAGATGTTGACTACATCAGAGAGAAGGTTGCACTACTTCCACAGGAAGCAGGCATATACGAACGGTTGACAGCAAGAGAGAACCTCGTCTTCTATGGAGGGCTCTATGGAATTCCAGAGGATGTCCTGAATGAACGAGCTGATAATTTACTTGATATCGTTGGTCTGAGAGAGAAGGAAGACTATCAGGTCAAGGGATTCAGTGGAGGAATGAAGCGAAAAGTCCTCGTCGCAAGGTCGCTCATCATCGAACCAGAGATCATTTTCATGGATGAACCTACAACAGGTGTAGATACAATAGGTGCACGCATTGTGCGCAATCTACTCAAGAAGCTGAGTTCGGAGAGAGACCAGACTATCATTCTCACTACGCATGATCTTAACGAGGTGAAAGAACTCTGTCATCGAGTTGGGATACTCTATCAAGGAGAGCTTGTGGCCATAGGGAAACCATCCGAGCTCGAGGAGAAGTACAAGGCAGCGAATCTCGAGGAAGTTTTCACAGGTTTGGTGACAGGAGAGGGGGTGTATAACGAGTGAAGAGTAAGAAGAAGTCACCCAATAACGGCTACAAGACCAAGTGGCTTCTCAAGAAGGAAGTGAAGAGTGTTCTTCGATCTCGCTGGTTACTTTTTGGATTCATGATAAGCCCACTTTTTGCATGGCTTTTCCAAGGTGTCTTTCTGAATTTCCTGTTTGCTACAGCTGTGGAACCAGAAACCGTTTACATCACCGTTGAGGATGAGGGAACTTGGGGGCAATATCTCTATGACAACTTCAATACTCTGTATTTGGGTGAAAAAAACAAATCTGTTGATGACCAGTATCTGAAGTTTGTAGACTTCATCAACATAACGAGAAACGATGGGCTAGCGTTATGGGAAAACAGAACAGCAAAGGTGTGGATATACATTCCTGGTAACTTCTCGTCAATATTTGAACAGTGGAATGTAACCACAGTGACAATCTATGTGAATTCTGGCAGTTTCAGGGCACAATCAGCATTCGAGCGGATAAGGTTCTATGCACAGTACTGGATGAGAGCCACAGATCTGCAGATACAAAAGATCACTCCACCCAGAGCTGAAGCAAGCTATGGGCACCAGTTAGCGATATTTTTGGTCATGATAACATCGGTCATGGCACCGAGTCCATATATCAGTAAATCATTTGCTGGGGAACGGGAACAACACACGCTAGAGGCACTACTAGTGGTTCCGATAAGTAGGTTGAGGATCTTGGGTGCCAAGCTGGTTGCCGGGCTTTTATTGACCATGTTCTACTCTACATTCACAGTTGTGGGTATCCTTGCATACAACTTGCTCGTGACGATTAGGGGTGCTGGTAGTATTGGAAGTCAGGTGGAGTACTATAGTGTTGAAGTGTCGTCCATTCCCCTGATATTCTTCTGTCAGTTCCTAATCCTACTGTGCGCTATTGGGATTGGTGTAGTAATCTCAACAATGGCAAAGGACCAAGCAACTGCTGAGTCTATCAATAACCTTGTGCTGTTAGTTCCGACGATGGTCATCGGAATTTTGGGCTTTGCTGGAAGTCTCAGCCACCTGAGTGGTGCGTTTGCATTCGTTGTGATGCTGATTCCGTTCAGTCATGCGATAATGTTCCTGAATGGGGTCCTGTCACCAGCTCCAGACCCAATTAGTCTGGTCATCAATGTGGTTTACATGTTGAGCTTTACTCTAGTATTCCTTATACTGGGTGCTAAGGCATTTGAACGAGAAGCAATCATTGCTTAGCGAGTTGGCCACTTAGGGAGATTGTCTATCCCAGCACGCGCCATTAGTTCAGCACTATGCTTTCGGGCTTTGCTCATTACTTCAGCCTCGTCAAGGGTGAGAAGACGTTTCTCTTGCATGAGTATCCGGCCATTAACGATCACTGTGTCGACATACTCACCACTTCCCGAATAGACCAGATTGGATACTGGATTCGTGTGAGGAGTTAGACCCAGCTCATGAAGATTGATGAGAATTAAATCTGCTAATTTTCCAGGTTCAAGAGACCCCACCTTGTCATCAATGCCCATGGCGATGGCACCTCCAAGTGTTGCCATCTCGATTGCTTCCTCTGCAGTCACAACAAGGGGATCAGCAACATACGATTTGTGAATTAGTGCCGCTATGCGCATCTCACGCATCAAGTCATAAGTATTGTTTGAAGGACCGCCATCACAACCTAGAGAAACTGATACTCCAGCCTTTAGCATCTGAGGGATCTTGGCAAATCCTGATGCGAGTTTCATGTTACTTGCTGGACAGTGACTGATGTTGGACTTGGTATCAGCGAGGACTTTGAGCTCAGAGTCCTCAAAATGTATTCCATGAGCAAACACCATGTCTGGGCCTAGGAGGTCATGATCACGAGCAAAAGTGGTGAGATTAGTACCAAAATTCTCATTGACATAACGAACATCATCAACTACCTCTCCAAGATGCATTGTCATCCTCGTTTGCTTCTCACGAGTTCTCCGTGCCACATCCTTGAACAGATCGGATGTGACAGCACCGAGTGAACGAAGACCATACCAAACTTGGATACGACCATCCGCTTTTCCGTGCCATTTTCGGTACATCTCCTCTGTTTCAGTCAGACATGCATCTGCATCTTCAACCATGCCAGGATACATGATATCTGGACTATCAGCATAACCAGTAGAGTCCATGATGATTTTCGAGAGTGCTCCTCTCATCCCAACTTCTTCAACTGCTTTTGCAATTCCATCAAACCCATATCGGGTGTGAATCATGCAATCGATGAAAGATGTCGTACCTGTACGGACCATCTCAGCCATGCATAGCTCTGCTGAAACCTGACCATCGTCTTTAGTAAAGTTCCCCTGAAGAACCCAGACGTATTTCTTTAGCCAGTCCACGAGAGAAACGTCATCAGCACACCCACGGATGAGCGCTTGTGAAAGGTGGATATGGGTATCAATTAATCCAGGCATGACTATCTTATTCTTAGCATCAATCACCAGCTCGGCATTGTGACCCTTAAGTTCTTCACTTTTCCCAATCTCTCTTATTGTATCATCCTCTACATAGATCGAACCATCAGTGATTATCTCACGTTTGGGATTCAGGGTGAGGATGTACCCGTTCTTTATGAGAATCGATTTTGGTGTCAAGAGAGATTCCTCCACGTAGACTGGGTAACATCTCTTGCGTGACATAACACTTGCGGTGAACTCAAACCATCACACAATCTGGAACTCTATCTCAATTTCAAGTCCCTGGTCTTGCTTCCCTTTCACTCGATCACGGACAATAGGTTTGTCACCATACTTCTCCGCCAATCGGCGAACCAAATGTAGACCCACTCCACCGAATCGACGAGTGGGTTCGAATAAGTCCGGTTTTTTGTCATCACCCAGTCCTGGACCGTTGTCTGAGATACTAAGAACAAACTTCTTCCCGGAAACTTTCCCGTTGACCCATACTTTCTTCTTCGCGTCATCAATTGGATTGTGAACGACAGCGTTTTCCATGAGGTTCCAAATCAGTTGGCTAAGGGCTTGATCTGCAAGGACCATAATCTTAGGAGGCATTTTGCCAATTTCCACACGAACTCCACGCTGCTTGAACAGTAACTCGGACTCAGCTTTGATTGCACGAACAATGTCCACTGGACCTAATGGTTCGGTCTTAGCCTCCTCAGCTTTTCTGACCTTCTGGATGAGCTCTAAGCACCGAAGGGCACCATCCATAACATATCTCTTTGATCGCATGATTTGGTCCGGGGTAGCGTCCTTCTCAAGGAAGTCACCACCAGCTAGGATTAGTTGTAACTGATTGCCTATGTCGTGAAGCAACAGGTCTAGTAGGAAATACACCTCAGCCTCAGCCTTCTTCAAATCGGAGATGTCTGTGAAGATTGCTATGCTGCCTAAGAATTCACCATCAGGACCTTTCAAGGGAGATGCAGACACCATTACTGGCACAGTTCCCCCAGACCTGTGCTTTAGCAATGCTTCATAATGTTCAATCTTGCCTTCTTTTCGCTCCTCCATCTTTTCATGGACCTTATTCTCAGTCCACCCATACAAGATGTCTGTGATGGGAATTCCAATCAACGTTTCGGGGTCATCACAACCCATCATCCTGCATAATGCGTCATTTGCAAGTACCATCATACCTTCAGCGTTGTCCACACCAAGACCAGAGTCCATGGTTTCAATGAGTGACCGGTAGCGACGCTCACTCTCCTGTAGGGCGTAGGCGCTTCGTTTCTCATCTGTAATGTCTATTAGTTGAGCTACAGTCTTGAGTTTCCCATCATGACCCCTAATCGTTCCAACATTCAAACGGATATCGACAACTTCGCCGCCTTTCCGAATGACTTGGAACTCATAGACTGATGGTACAGTTTCTCCTTTCTGTCTTCTTCGATATCGGTCAGATACTAAATCTGCACTGTCAGGATGCAGGAATTCTCTGAAGTCATGACCTAGAAGTTCACTACGACGACGACCTACGATATCACACATCTTGTCATTGACATATTCAAACTTGTACTGGTCATCGACTATGATGATACCACTGAAACTGTAGTAGTCCACCATGAACTCCAGAATTTCCTTCCTGTCATCAATCTTCTCTTCCGCAGCCACCCTTCTGCTTAGGTCGATGATGTAGACAACAAAGCCCACCGTCTTACCATTCTTGACTATTTTGTCAGTGTACACTTGAGTAGGAACCATTACATTATCCCCACGGACTATTCTCAATGAGATTGGAGTGGGGGCTTCTCCATTTCGAAGTAATTTGAGTCCTTGTTCCACTAAATCTAGTTGTTCTGGAGCTACAAGGTCATGAACTGGAACACCTGCATTGATGACTGACTTGTCAAGGTTGAAAAGTTCCAATGCTGGAGCATTAGCATAACATAGGATGGAGTCTTCATCAAGTTCAATGACTGGAATATGCATGGTGTCAGCTACTTGTCGAAATGGTTTCCTATTGGGGGACGGCTTTCGCTCATAAGACTCTCTCATGGTCCCACATCAGTATCCAGTGCTAACTCCAAACCAGCGCATAAGATGAAATTGGACGAGTGGTCCGTCACGAATCCTCTTCATATACTTTAGTAAGATGTATTCCTCAATGGGCAACAACTTAAAGTGCTGAACGCAAGGTGGAGCAGGCTGAACAATCAACTGGAGAGAAGAACTGTTGAAGAGTTTCCTGGCGATTGATCTCAAGAAATGCACAGGTTGCAGAAACTGTGAGTTGGGCTGTTCTGCAGAACGAACAAAATCGTTCAATCCAAGAAGGTCCAGAATTCAGATTCTGAAGGATGAGATTCGAAACCTTGTGGTTCCAATGGTCTGCCTTCAGTGTGAGGCGCCATTGTGCGAGCAAGCTTGTCCAACTGGTGCAATCTCATACAATGAAAAGGGAACTCTCATAGTCAACAGTAATGTATGCATAGGGTGTGAGAATTGCGTTACTGCATGTACTTATGGTGGGATTGAGATAGACCCCCGAACTCTGAAGGCAGTGAAATGCGATCTCTGTTGGGGAGACCCGGCTTGCGTGAAAGCTTGTGACTATGGCGCAATCACACTCGTTGATGCGAAGGAAGAGGGATTCAGGGCAAGGAGAGAGGGCTTAGGCTTTGCATATGAAACAGCAGGAATGAATCTAGGGGAGGTAACTGAATGACAGACTTTCCGTACAAAGGCTACGCAGGGTATTACTTGGATATTGACCTGACAAAGGGTAAAATTCACAAGAAAGTGCTTGAGAAGGACTGGACAAGACTCTATTTGGGCGGAAGCGGCGTCGCAGCCAGAATTCTATGGGACAGAACTGGACCTGATACGAATCCTCTAGGTCCTGAGAATGTCTTGATTGTAGGAACTGGTCCACTCACTGGAGCAATGTTCTCTCCATCAGGAAGAATGATGTTTGCAACGAAGAGCCCACTCACTGGCGTATGGGGAGAAAGTCATGTCGGGGGATTCCTAGGTGCTGAGATCAAGTATGCAGGTTTCGATTTTGTGATCTTTAACGGACGTTCTGAGAAGCCAGTCTATCTATCACTTCGTGATGGGAATGCCGAGCTTCTTGATGCATCCCATCTCTGGGGCAAGGAAACCAATGTCACAACCGAGATGATTCGCGAAGATCACAAAGACCCTACGATTAAGACCGGTGTGATAGGCCCAGCAGGTGAGAATGGAGTTCTTTATGGTTCAATCATAGTTGACTTCTACAGAGCTGCTGGAAGAACTGGGTTAGGAACAGTCCTTGGGTCTAAGAATGTCAAGGGAGTAGCAGCAAGTGGAGCTCAGGGAATTGAGGTCTATGATATGGATAAGTACCATGAAGCCAACGAAGTAGAGATGGAGAGGATCAAAGACCCACTCTGGACTGAGTCTCTGGCATCTCTGAGAAAGTATGGCACGACGGACTTAGTCGCAATAATCAATGAGATTGGTAGACTCCCGACAAAGAATCACTGGACTGGATACTTTGAGAAAGCTGATGATATTGGTCCAGAACTCATCGCTGAAAGGTATAGAATTGCCCAAGAAGCCTGTCATGGGTGTGCGGTTGGCTGCAAATATATCATTAGAGTCAGTGGAGGCAAATACCCAACCGGACCTATTGGAGGCCCAGAGTATGAAACAATCATGGCATTTGGTTCAAACTGCATGAATAGCGATATTGAGTCAGTGTTTCATCTAGGTAAGAGATGCGATTTGCTTGGTATGGATACGATAAGCTGTGGAAAGTCCATCAGCTTTGCCATGGAACTCTTTGAGAAGGGAATAATAACAAAAAAGGATGCAGATGGTCTTGACTTAAGTTGGGGAAATGGCGAAACTCAGGCCGCGCTTGTGGAAAAGATTGCAAAGCGGGAGGGTTTTGGAAACATCCTTGCTGATGGCGTAAGAAAGGCTGCTGAGAGAATTGGTGGTGATGCTTGGAAGTATGCGATTCATGTAAAAGGCCTTGAGGCATCAGGACAGGACCCGCGAGCTCACCAGAGTATTGGACTTACCTACGCGACCAATGTTAGGGGTGCTGATCATCTAAGAAGCATATCCTGCGTTGAGGAACTAGGCTATCCTGAGATTGCAGCCGCTAGATTTGGAGAGGAGAAAGCTGAGGCAATCCTAGAGATTATGTCTCCAAAGTATAAGGGAGAGTTGATATGGGACATGGAAGACCTCTATGCGCTTGTGGACTCTGGGGTTATCTGCAAATACGGGACCATGTGGCCACCAGTCTATTATTTCGACACCTTTGTTAATGTGATACCCCCGTTGACGGGGATGACTGAGTGGGGAGACCCCAAGTTTGTTAGACAAGCTGCTGAGAGGATAAGTCATCTCAGGAGAGCCTACAACCACAGACTTGGTGTGACTCGCAAGGATGAAAACCTTCCACACAGGTTATTGAAGGAACCCATGCCAACTGGACCATCGAAAGGTGGACTTCCTGACCTTGATGAAATGCTAGATGAGTACTACAAATATCGTGGGTGTGACCGTGAAACAGGGTATCCCAAGGAATCAAAGTTGAAGGAGCTAGGTCTTGATTTTGTGATTGACGACCTGAAACCTCGCGGCATGACTAGGTAACACAGTCATTGATGATTTGATGGGATTACCTTTAAGTAACGTTCAATATCTGGTGAATGACCAACAGATTGTTTGTTTTAATTCATTGAAGGCGATTAGTAGTTATGATGGAACAACCCAATATGAAAAGACAAGTACGTCTCTACACATTAGGAGCACTCATTGGCGTTGTTTCAGGAATCACAGCAGTGGCATTCAGACTGTTGATTCTTGGTATAAGTCTGCTATTTACAATCATTCCGGAAGCACTAGGTCCTATTGGGTGGATAGTTCTTCCAATCATAGGTGGCTTGATTGTTGGATTTATTGTTGTCAGATACGCACCTGAAGCGAAGGGTCATGGCGTTCCAGAAGTAATAGAAGCCTATGCCCTACATGAAGGCGAGATTCGATTTCGTGTACCTCTACTCAAGAGTTTAGCATCTGCAATCTCTATAGGATCAGGAGGGTCATGCGGTCGTGAGGGTCCTATTGCACAAATAGGAGCTGGAGCCGGTTCTGCTGTTGCAACATTCTTTAATCTTGATAAAAGGGAAAGAAAGACACTTCTCGTGTGTGGCCTTTCAGCAGGAATAGCATCAACCTTCAATGCTCCACTGGGTGGTGCTCTTTTTGGAATTGAAGTCTTGGCTGGAGGCATTATTGGATTCTCAATTCTGCCAGTCATTCTTGCATCAGTTGTTGCTGTTGCATTAGCCGACTCGATACTTGGAACAGCTGTTTCATTTCAGGCACCCCTTTTTTCATTGGGGCATCCACTTCAGCTTGTGTTTTACCTAATTCTGGGAATCACAATTGGTTTAGTTAGTGTCATCTGGATGAGAGGTTTCTACTTTATAGAGGATGTTCTTGAAAAAATTCGAGTTTCAAAATATATTCTTCCTGCAATCGGAGGCCTACTTACAGGACTTCTTGCGATAGGAACCATCTACTTTGAGAATGTATTTGCATATTCAGGAAAGTTCGCCATCAATGAACCATATTATCCAGCGATTATGGGAGTTGGCTATGCATTTATCGACGCGACGCTTGTTGGCGAAGTAATGCTTGGGGCTCTTTTCATCTTCGGTCTTCTAAAGCTTCTTGCCACAGGGTTTACTCTAGGTTCGGGAGGTTCTGGTGGTGTTTTTGCGCCATCCCTTTTCATTGGAGCGTCTGTTGGTGGATCACTTGGGTTGATTTTCGAGACGCTGATACCATGGGCTGACTCAGAACCTATGGCGTTTGCACTGGTTGGCATGGCTGCACTTTTTGCAGGAGCCGGACGTGCGCCAATCACCTGCATTGTAATGCTAATGGAGATGACAGCTGACTATTCACTAATCCTGCCTTTGATGATAGCAGTGTCCGCATCATTCTTGGTTTCTTCACTCATTGAGCCCGAAAGCATCTACACAATGAAATTGTCGAGGAGAGGAGTGAAGATTCAGAGTGGGATTCATATCTCAGCACTCAGAACGATACACGCAAGTGAAGTGATGACGAAAGATCCAACGATCCTGAGTCCAAATATGACCACAACTGAAGTGTTTGAGATCATCGATAAGACTCATCATACAAAGTTCCCAGTCATAGATGACTTTGGTAATGTCATAGGAATAATGATTGCCGAGGACCTTTTCCATGAGCCAAAGGAGGATGGGACTGAGTACAGAGTCAGAGAGCTCATGAATCCAGACTTCCTTCATCTTGCACCTGGATGTACAATGGATAGTGCGCTTCAGGCTATGATCAAACGAGATGAAGGACATGCAGTAATTGTTGATTCTGACAATCCCCACAGTATGATTGGGTACATAACAAAAGCTGATGTACTCAAGGCCTACGAGATTGCAATCTTCAGGCTTCAAAAGTCAGGTGTGGATGTTGAAGATATCAGTCCTGCAGAAATCATTGACATTGGTGATTAGATACCATAATTGCGATTGGTAGAATTCTTTATGTTGAATGCATCTTAGGTTGCAGTATGGTCGACATCAGCGTCAAGTTTGCAGGACTGAAACTCAAGAACCCAGTCATGACTGCAGCAGGTCCAACCTCAAGAGACGGAATGACCCTACTGAATGCTGCAGCAGGAGGTGTAGGTGGTCTTGTTGCCAAGACCGTCAGCACCAGACCTGCAGAGGTTCCAAGACCCAATATGGCCGCTCTCAAAGAAGGGAGAGTCGGCTCTCGAAGAGGAATATTGAATACAGAACTCTGGAGTGAACTACCTGTCGAACAGTGGCTTGAGAAAGAGTATGCAATTGCCCTAAGTTCTGGTCTACCACTGATTGCTAGTGTGGGATATACTCCGGAAGAAGTTTCCGAACTTGGTCCGAAACTTGAGGCAGCTGGGGTCCATGCAATCGAATTCAGCACTCATTACGTTGGAGGGCACACAGACATTGCAAAGGCACTCAAAGAAGTAGTCGAGATACCAATCTTTGCAAAGATCAGCCCTAAGGTGGATGTTGCAGAGGTTGCCAAACAGCTTGAGCCTCATGTCGATGGGATAGTGGGGATTAACACCTTTGGTCCGTGCTTGAGAATAGATATCGAAACTGGCAAACCTATGCTAGGCAGTAGTGACGGATTTGGATGGATGAGTGGCATGGCATTAAAGCCAATTGCTCTCAGGTGCATTGCGGACATTGCTAGAGCAGTCAAGATACCTGTCATTGGGGTTGGGGGTGTGTCTGGAGGAGAAGATGTTATTGAGTTCACCATGGTGGGAGCCTCAGCAGTTGAAGTCTGTACTGCTTCAATCTTGGAAGGGCATAGTGTGTATGGGAAGATTGCCGTAGAAACTGCAGACTGGTTGAAAGATCATGGGTACGACGCACTTGAGGACGTCAGAGGTATCGCACTACGTCACATGGATGGTAGTGCCACACTGACACCGCCGCCTGCTGTAGATATGGAGAAATGTACTCTATGTGGCCTGTGTCCCAAGTCTTGCGTGTATGGAGCGATCACTGTAGACAAGAAGAGAGACCTCTTTGAGATTGACAAGAGGTTGTGTGAGGCTTGTGGCATGTGTATCTCAGTCTGTCCCTATCATGCATTGAGTGCAGATTAGACCCAGAGCATTGTGTCTAGGTTCTTGGTCAGGAGGTCAGCCTTTCCCTTTGTGACTGCATAGTCATTCTCTATCCTGACACCACCAATATCCTTGAGATACACCCCCGGTTCGATCGCCATGATGTGTCCGACTGCAAAGTTGTCTTCGCGTTTGTACATACTTGGTTGTTCATGCACCTCAAGCCCTATTCCATGTCCCAGACCATGGGTCATTCCATCTATTGCATCAGGATTTAACCGCCGGGAGTCGAAACCATGCTTTTTCAGCGTGTTGAAGCACGCAAGGTTCACATCATCAATTATTGCACAATCTGTGAGCGCTTCCACAGCGGCATCAGCTGCTGCTTGAACTGCCTCAAACATCTCTTTCACTTTTTGAGAGGGGGCTCCTTTCACAATTGTTCTGGTGACATCAGCGACGTATCGTTCCTGCTTCAGTCGTGGATACACATCCAAGATGATTGGAGTATCAGACTTTAATTCGTCCTCAGCATTCCCAAGATAATGCCAGTCAAACGCCTTCTCGCCAACTGCAAGGATTGTGTCCTCTGCTGATTCTGCGTTCTTGTCCAGAAGAAAGTGTTCGAGAGCGAGCTTAACGAAACCCACTGTAAGGGGTTTGCCTTGGTACATGAGTGTCTTGTTAGCACCAATATCTGAGTTCTTGATCATTTCAATGACTCTCTTGATGGCTCCAACTGTGGCATCACCTGCCTTCTTAATTATCTTGATCTCATCAGAACTCTTCGTCGCCCTTGCATCGGGAATTAGGTCTTCAACAACCTTGACATCATACTTTAGTTTCTGTAAGATAACCAACACACTTGCAGGTATCTCATCTGGAACACCGAGAACCTTCCCGGTGAAGTTGTCACTAAGCATGGGACCAATGAGTGTATCTCTATGGTCCATGATTCGCTTATTTTCTTTCAGAAGTTGGACAATGAGATCACTCAAATCGTATGTATTCTTCAAAAAACTCTCTTTCTTCACGCGATCTAACGTGTTGAAGGGAGCACCGATGATACCTTGTTCACCCTTATTCCGAAGATAATAGATATTGTCACCGGACCGGAATCCAGTCAACCATAGAAGATTAGGAGAGTCAAACGGACTACCATAGGAAAATAGTCCATCAATCTCATACTTTTCCATGAGGGCATCCATATCGTTTCGCATGACATTCGCCTTACTAGACATCGGAGGAAAGATTGTTTGTTAAAAAGCTTCTATTCATGCCTGAAGATAGGAATGCATCCGAGTTTCAATCATAATTCGATCAGGCAGGTTGTAAGGACCAAAAGACTCCACATTGAAGGAGGAGCATGTTGCCGCAAACAGTCCAGCTCGCGTGACATTCGCAGTTCGCATGTACTCGAGCAGAAACCCTATGGCGTACGTGTCTCCACAACCGGTTGAGTCTACTTGGGACTCTGCTAAGACAAGTGGTATGTCTACCTGTGCATCACGTGTGTAGATGGTGGATCCTCTATAGTCACGGGTAACTATCACAATCCTAGGTCCAAGGTCCAAGATATGTGAGACTGTTGATAGTTCAGACTCATATCCTCTAATAATCTGCAGTTCAGAGTCATGAAGTTTGACCACATCCACGAGTCTGAGTATCTCCTCACTCAGCTCCCACTTCTTAGTCTTCACAAGATTGTTTCTGGAAATTGACCTCAGATATCCCTGCACATCCAGTGAAACCAATGCACCTTCCTCGCGTGCAGCATGATAACATGCCCTGTCAATCTCATTGTCTGTCAACGGCGAAAAGTGAATGATGTTTGACTCAAAATGAGTGCCTGTGAAGTCAGACTCCTTGATCTGTGGTGCGATTGCTTCTACCCTTTGCGTGCGCTCGCCCTCTGCATTATACTCATTGACAAAACGTGTTGTGTGGTCACCCTGATAGTGAAGTCCTGAGAGATTAAGACCAGAACTTATCAAGTCAATTTTGTATGATTCATCAAAGTCAGAGCCAACCTTAGAAACGACCCCCGCCCCAAAGGCACCGATTGCAGGAGCCAACATCGCGTAAGCTGGGGCACCCCCAAGTGTTTCCCTTCTGGCTTCAGGCGTGACTATCAGGTCTCTACTGAGGTGTCCAACCACTACGAGCTCCATTCTGCATCTGTTGACACACACACCTGCTCAGTCCTATAACTCCTGTGTTTTAGAAGGACAGAAGGCAACGGTTTTAATCTCACAATCTATCTCGGTATATTGGATGTGATATCTTGGCACAGGTCTTAGTGAAGTTCTTTGCTACTGTGAGAGAGGTTACAGGAGTCAAGAGTATAGAACTACAAGCAGAAAACATCAGAGAACTTCTTGACATATTGGTACAGACATACGGAGCCAAGTTCAAAGACACTGTACTCGACAATGATACTGGACAACTCAAGCAGTTCTTCTCGTGCATGATCAATGGCAAACGTATCGAACTACTCGATGGATATGAAACCGTACTGAAAGACAATGACGCAATAGCTCTATTCCCGCCTGTCGGAGGGGGATGAATGAGCAGTACCCTCACGTCAACCTTCAGGAAACAGACGAGAGGGCCTGTTGACCTAGTTGTCAAAAACGCCAAGTTACTTCTAGAGTCTGGAATTATTCGAGGCGGGATCGGTGTTGTGGACGGGAAGATCGTTGTAATCGCCAGCGATGAACACCTTCCTGAGGCTGGTACTGTGATTGATGCAGAGGGCAATATCATGATGCCCGGACTGATTGATGCGCATGCTCACATTCACGATCCCACCATGCAGGAACATGAAACCTTCATCACAGGGTCAAAAGCAGCCGTAGCTGGAGGGGTGACTACTTTTGTAGACATGCCACTCATGAGTCAGGTTGATACAGTGAAGGTGGTAGAGGAGAAAATCGCACAGGGAGAAGAGATGAGTGTTGCAGATTTCACATTCTATGCTGGAATGATGAACTCAGAAAATTACGTAGCAGTGCCACTTCTGGTTGAAAAAGGTGTGGCAGCTTTTAAAGCATTCACCTGTGAACCATATCAGACCAGTAATGGCGTCCTATTAAGGTGCCTGAGTGCGATATCTGAATATGGAGGTCATCTCACAGTTCATGCTGAAGACCAGGGAGTCCTAGATGAGTTTTCAAATGAGATGGCAGATGACTGGGATGCGCCTATCAGTCACTCTCTCGCAAGACCTAATGTTGCTGAGCAATTAGCAATACAACAGAGCATCAACATTGCAAAAGAAACCGGGGGACATCTCCACATTGCTCATGTCACTACCAGAGAAGGAGTACGTGAAGTGGAGAGAGGCAGACTACGAGGCGTGATGGTCACTACGGAGGTGTGCCCGCATCATCTTATGTTCTATCGAGATGAGATGAATCGTCTAGGCACTAAGAGCAAGATGAACCCACCTCTCAGAGCAAGAGAGGACCGAGCTGCACTTTGGTCTGCATTACTCCGTGGAGCAATTGATGTTGTTGTGAGTGATCATGCTCCATGTCCAATAGAGATGAAAGAAGAAGGTGCTGATGATATCCGTAATGCGTGGTCAGGAGTTGATGGGATTCAGATAATTCTCAGAGTGCTTCTTTCTGAGGGTATCAACAAAGCTCGCCTATCATATGCGAAACTCCTTCGTGTGTGTTCTCGAAATCCTGCAAGAATATTTGGCCTTTATCCCAAGAAGGGTGTCCTAGCCATCGGAGCAGACGCAGACTTTGTAATAATTGATCCAAACAAGGAAGAAAAGATTACAGCGGACCTGATGGAGTCAAAGTGCGGATGGACACTCTATGAGGGAATTACCATGAAAGGAACGCCTGTAAAGACCTTTATCAGGGGCATAGAAGCGTACAATGAGGGCAACGTGACTCTAAAACCGGGCCATGGAATGTTCCAAGCTATGGGTAGTGGAGATAGACCGATAGGAGATTGACCCTTGACCGAACTCAAATTTGTATTTGGTGACCCACGAGTTTGCTCGGGGTGTATGACCTGCACGAACACTTGTAGTATGTTCTATTACAAAGTGATCAGCCCTGCTCGTGCAAGAAACCGAGTTGTAAGAATTGAACCTGCACTAGATTTTCCTCTCTTTTGTAGAAATTGTGAAGATGCTCCATGCATGACATCCTGTCCGGAACAGGCCCTATCACGAACATCAAAGGGAGTAGTGATTGTTAACAACAAGAAGTGTGTGAGTCACGGAGAATGTGTTAAGGCATGTCCTTACTATGCAATCAGAATTCATCCAGACACTGGGAAGGCGTTCAAGTGTATACAGTGCGGCCAATGCGTGAAACGATGTCCTGCGGATGCCATATTCCTGACGACTGAAGCAGAGCTGGAGAATAGGGACAAAGACGGTAGTATGAGAGCGTTTTACGAGCAATACAAGGAAGAGATCTATGATAAGAAGGAGGAATCACTATGATCTTCGGAGTAGGTGGACATATCCTCAGGGTTGACCTGACAAAGGGATTGGTTGAGAAACGACCTCTGGACGAAGAGATGATTAAAAACTACCTACTCGGAGCAGGTTATCTTTCTCGGATCTTATTCGACAACATCCCAGTAGGAATCGATCCTCTCAGCGATAAGAACGTCCTAGGAATTGCCACCGGTCTGCTTACAGGTTCTATGTTTCCCCAAGCTTCAAGACACGTCGTTGCAGGCCTCTCACCTCTAACAGACATATGGGGAGAGAGTCATGCTGCAGGTTTCTTTGGTGCAGAGCTGAAATTTGCTGGATATGATGCCATAATATTCACTGGAGCATCTTCAGAGCCAGTATATCTAGACATAAAGGACAAGGAAGTGAATCTCCTAGATGCTGAGGCTGCAGGAATCTGGGGGAAGGATGTCTTTGAAACAGATGACATCCTGAAGGAAAAACATGGCAAACGAATCAGGACCCTGTCTATTGGGCAAGCAGGAGAGAACCTGGTGAGATTTGCAGCAGTGATGAATGACCGAGACCGAGCCTCAGCCCGATCGGGGCTAGGAGCTGTCATGGGATCGAAGAAGTTGAAGGGTGTTTGTGTACGAGGCACTGGAAAGCTCGAAGTTGCTGATCCGAAGAACTACTTGAAGGAGATTGATGTACTACACAAACGTATGATGGCAAATCCATTTACACCAGGTCGAATCAAGTATGGGACCACCAGTCTTGTGGAACTGATGCAGCACATTGGACGATTACCCAGCTATAACATGAAACAGGGTGTCTTTGATGGATTCGAGAAGATAAGTGGCGATGCCATCAATCAACAGTATCTCGTGAAGGCGAGAGCAGACTTTGCATGCTTACAACGATGTGGACGCTATACTGCTGTAAGAACAGGGCCATATGCCTATGAAGGTGGAGCCCCTGAATTTGAAACCCAATCATCCATGGGCTCAAGATGCGGAAATGATAATCTTGAGTCAGTCCTGTTTGGCCATCATCTTGCCAACCAATATGGAATGGACACCATCTCGCTTGGAGCTACAATCTCGTGGGCAATGGAAGCCTGGGATGAGAAACTCCTGACTGCCGAGGACACAGGTGGAATTGATCTCAGCTGGGGCAACCATGAAACTGTGGTGAACCTAACTCGAATGATTGCTTTTCGAGAGGGTTTTGGAGATATTCTTGCTGAAGGTAGCGCGAGAGCGGCAGAAAGGATTGGAAGAGGTACTGAGAAGTTTGTGATGGCTGTGAAGAAGCAAGAGATAGCTGGACAAGAGCCTCGGGCTCAGAAGTCAATGGGGCTTGCAGCAGTCACAGCAGCACGTGGTGCCGACCATCTCTACTCATTCCCTGTCCTTGATGAAGCAGGATTTGATGAGGAGATAAGAGAACGGTTCGGTGAGGAATACCTCCCTGAGATGGCGGAACGGTTGAATCCAAAGTACAAGGGCATAATGGTCAAGGAGTGTGAGGACTTTATGGTAATGGTGGAGAGTGTGGGACTCTGCAAATATGGGACTCAGATACCTCCAGAGTTCTTCTATGATGACATAGCTCTTGCTTTGAGAATTCATAACGGAATTGATGTTAATCGAGAGGACCTGCAGAAGATAGGAGAGCGCATCGTCAATCTCAATCGGTTGTTCAATGCACGACTTGGGATTACAAGAAAGGACGACTGCCTTCCAGAAAGACTCACGAAGGAGAAGGCACCTCTCGGACCCTCAGCTGGTGAAGTTGTCGAGATTGATATGATGCTTAATGAATACTATCAAGAGCGTGGATGGGATCAGAATACCGGATTACCAACTAAAGAGACCCTCATGAAACTGGGGTTGCTTGAGGATGGTAGGAGTGCTGGTGTGCTGTAGGTGAAAGAGATGGTCACACACAAATTTCAAACCAAGATAGAGATGACTGTAGAAGAGTTTCATACCGCTAGGCATAAGAAACTAGTTTCACTCATCCGAGAACTGGAGAGGGTCCTGGGGAGAGATGAAGCTCATAAGTTAGTTTCAAACTGGGCGGAGCGTACTGCAGTCAATGACATCAAGTCTGTCATTGCCTCACAAGAAAAACCACCAGAAACCTTTGAAGACATCAAGGTTTTGTTACGAGGATGGGTTGACGACCTAAATTCGAACAACATGGAAACTGTATCTATTACTGAGGAAACCAATTCCAAGTCGATTTGCATGGTTGATGAGTGTATCTATGCTTCGATCTTCAACAAGCTTGATGCAGCAGATATTGGTTATCTACTTTATTGCAAACATGACTTTACAACAACTCCTGAGATTCATCCTAACTTAGGCTTGAAAAGAGAGAAGACAGTCATGCAGAGAAATGACTGCTGCGACTTTGAATATTACTGGAAATGACCACTCGCATACAGTCTACTATTCACATGTTGCGCAAACATTAGTTATCGTGTCTTTGACACCGTCAACTTTGCGGAGGTCATTGACCACAAAAGAACTCAACGCCTCTGGAGTCTTGAAGACACACTTGATTAGAAGGTCATACGCCCCATAGATCAGGTACGCTTCCTCGACTTGGTCCAGATTACGAACCTCATCCAGTATTGCTCGTGACTTTGTCGACTCGACCTTGGCCATGATGAAGGCGATAATCACTTCTGGTCCACCACCGAATTCAATCTCCTTGCTCTAGTTACGTCACCCACCATAAAACTGTTGCTAGAAATTTAATTTCTGACTTTACTCCCAAATCATCTAGCATTCGGAAAAGAAAGGCAGGTCTTGCAGAGAAAAGTGGGTTGCAGTCAGCAGTTCCATATTACCCTTGTTTCATTTTTCCTTGTTGAGTATGCATTATCCTATCCCTCGAGGATGAAGAAAATGTCAATCAAGAACATAGGGTGAAGGACTAGTGCTGGACAACCACTATCATTGTGGTCCATTGAACTTGAGTCTGTATGTAGTCCCAGGCACACTGATATCTTCAACATTATCAGACACATAGAGGGAGATTCCACATAGCGTTGCGATTCCTCTAACAAGTAGGACACCAAGTCCAACAAGTGGACTGCCTTCCTGCGAAATCGCATCTGATGAATTCAGGAATGCCTTAATCTTCTCAGGTAGTCCTTTGCCTCTGTCACTTATTATGAGCTCTGCACCATTTGAATCAGAGTTCGTTCCATGAACTGAAAGAGAGGAACTACCATGCTTGAACGCATTATCAAATATATTCCAAAGCATTTCATAGATTAAACGGGAGTTTTCAATCATAACATCCTCCTGAACCTGAATTTGGATCTGGTCTTCCGTGAGTTTGTATTCTTTGATCACACGTTCCTTGGTCTTGTCTACGATGTCAGCTAGTGCGACCTTATCAGAGGGGGCTTTCACTTGATTGATAGACACTGAGATGTCCCGCATTTCATCCACAAAGTGGCCAGCATCTATGAGAACTTCTGTCGCAATGTTAATCCAATGATTTTCTACGACGTCTTCACTCTCTGTGAGCTCGAGTGCATGACGAGCTGTTTGTATGTAGTTTCTTATGTCATGTTGGACTAGACCTGAGATGATCTGAGAGATTTGATATTGCACTTCAAGATCCTTTGTGACTGTTTTGGTGAACATCGTGAGCATTGCTGAACCTGTTATGATGACGCCCACAGCTTGGAAGATGATAAAGAACTGGAAGATGTCAAACAGGAATATTGTGAGTGGGAATATTGACCAGGAGAGGGCCATTATGGACATGCCTCCAATGAACCACCACTTAGAAGAGTCCCCAATGCTCTCAAAACCAGAAACGGTCTGAGACGCACGAATACAGACGAAGATAATGTGGAGCCCAAGGGGGATGAAGACATACTGAAAACCGAGGCCAAAGATTAGTCCAGCTATCACAATTGATGTAAACAGAATTATTCCGATTCCGTAAAGCTGGATACGTTTTCTGGTCAGTTCAGCAGTTCGTGTGCCATCCAGGATAAGCGTTGCTCCAACATACATCGCATTCATCGCAATCACATCTAGAGGGCTGAGTCCAGACGCGGAAGAGGCAAAACCACCTTGTAAGGCACCTATAGTGTAAACTATCCACCCAATAGCCCAGAGCCTGTATCCTTGTCTCTTCGAATATCGGATCAGGCCCCATGCAATGGTCCCATAGAAGGTAATGAACGTAAAGAGAAGAACAAAATCAAGTACGATATCAGTCGCCTGCATCCGAAAGAGTCTCCACTAGTTGTAATGTATCAAACACGGTCTTGATACTTTGAGTTTAGAGTGCCAAATATACGTAGCTATGACATATTCTGACTGTTTCTGTTGCGAATTCTACAAAATCAGTAATCAACATGAACAGGAAGAATCCGATAGAACTATCTCATGGTTTCTTGTTCTGTGGGATCGAGATGGTAAGATGAATCTGAAGGAACTAGTCGATGAGAAACACTTTCCAATATGGGGTTTGGTTGCGTCATTGGTAGGTCTTGTCTTCATCCTGACTCCGCAGCTATTCTATACAGGAACCGAGGGTGAAGCCTTTTCCATGTTCAATCATGCGGTATCAGAGCTCGGTGAGCTTGGAGTTTCGGAACTTGCGTGGATGTTCAACATTGGACTATTTCTTGCAGGAATAGTCTTCATTCCATTCATGGTTGGCCTCGGACTTTACATTAACAATATCACAAGTAAGATTGCTGCAGCAGGAGGTGTCTTTTCATCCATTTCAGTAGCTCTCGTTGGTGTGTATCCCATGAACTACATGTACGAGCATACGGTGACTGCGCTCTCTTTCTTCCTGAGCGGCATGGTCATGACTCTCCTCTGGGCCATAGCGATTCTCGTGCAAAAGGAGGTCAAGGTTCACAAAGGGCTATCACTAGGCGGGTTCATCAACATGACGATATTTGCGCTTTTCCTCTATGGCCCGTGGGGGAGTTGGGGTGGACCAAGACCCGAGTTCTCAATAAGGATTACTCTAGAGTGGGCAATATATTGGGCGATTGTTGGATATCTACTGATTCTCTCACTCTATGTGTGGAGGAAAGAAAGGGGAAACTCCTAGACAAAACTCTGTCATTCTAAGAACAGAGATACTCTGCCAGGTAAGGCAAACCGTGCCCTGTTCTTGGGATCATAGTCTGGCGTTTCAGAACTATGTATGACAATATCCAGATTCAATTCTGAGCTCATGAATGCGGCTGAGTCATTCAAAGCGGTCAATTCGTCTTTTGCGCTAGAAGAGTGGTCCCACAGTCCATTTTCCTTTGCAATACGATCTACAATGTTCTTTACGTGCTTCCCATGTATCCGGAACTCTTCCATTGACATCAGATGCTTCATTATGTCACCAACAATGATAGCCAAGTTTTCCTCTCGTATACTGTTCATTGCTTTGAACATCCATTCAGGAGCCACATAGATATGAACTATGGATGCTTTCTTTCCCTTTAGCAGCTTCACAATCTCTCTAATGTCTCTGATAGTAGATTCAACTACTTCATGTGCCATCTCAACTGATGAATTGATTAGCTTCTTGTCGGGTTTGGGCCATTCAGCCAATGAAACATAACCATCACTATTCATCATTGACCAGAACTCTTCACTAGCATGGGGAATCATTGGTGCAATCAACCTCACCCATGTGTTACAGACATAACCCATTGTTGCTTCGCGTTCTTCTTTGGGGACATTTCGTTTCAGGTATATGTTAATTGAACGAATCATCTCAGACATGACAGTGATAGCGTAGTCACGAAGCTTGAAGTTTTCTAGATAATCTGTACACTCTTGTATAATGGAATTCACCCGGGACAGTATCCATCTTGTAATTGTAGTTGGGTTGTCCTTCTTGGTATATACTCTAGGAGTCTTCTTGGAGTATTTCTTCATGATTTCACTATACTGACGAATGCGGTTCCGTACAGCAGGGACATCTTGTTCTCGCCAGTCCATAAGTGTTGCAGGTTCTGCAGCTGAGAGAACATAAGTTCTGAAGAGGTCAGCTCCATACTTCTTTGGTATCTCTCCCAGCGGTATGGTGTTTCCCTTACTTTTTGACATCTTTCGACCTTCCATGTTCATATGCTCATTCAAACTGATACATTGTAGCCAGTGTTTCTTGGGAAATATTGCAGCATGATGGAAGATTGCAAAGCTTAGATGATTTGAGATATGCGAAGGGGCTGTGTGTCGTTGGTCATTAGGATACCAGTATAGAAACTCATCACGCATTGACTTCAGAAGAGTCGACTGAACTCCGGTTTCTTTCTCAACCTTCTCGACTTTCCCTTTACCCAGAAAGACATGATCGAAGAAACCTATTGTGAGTTGCTCAGGCTTCAATTTATGTTGAGTGATTTTATGAACAATGGTGTAGAAGGCCATGTAGATCGTAGAGTCAGATAATGCCTCAATTATCCAATCTGGATCAAAAGGTAGTGGGGTTCCAATCCCACGCTTCCGAGCACATGGTCTCTGAGCTAACCAGTCAAATGTTGACTCGAATAAGATACGAAAGTTGTTGGGAATGATTTCCATGGAATTCAGAGCTTCCCAGGCCTTGTCTTTCCACCCTGGACTCTCGTAGTCTAGGAACCATTGACCTTCCAAGACTGCAATCTGCACATCAGTTCCACACTTACAGATGACCGGTCGTTCATCTGGTTCGAAGAACACATCACCACGGTTCTGTTCCTTTAACCACTCAACAACATCATCCTTTACATCGCGAACTTTGCGTCCTGCAAAAGGACCACAGTTATCCATCATTACTCCTTCATAGTACTCAGCCTTGTAGACCTCTTGTGTTGCTTCTTCTAATTTCACTGCATCATTTTGCGACGCCACACCTATTCTCTCTACTACGTCTTTTGTCAGGAATGCGCTTTCGCCCTCAATAGTAATCATCATGATAATCCCGATATCACGAACATCCTCAGGGGGAATACCATATTCTTCCAAGGAGGATGGGTCTTCCCACAAGTCCCTTAGCGCAATATAGTCAAATGGAGCATGTCCTGGAACCGAGTATACAACCCCGGTTGCATTTGTAACATCGACAAAGTCTGCAGGTAGAATCAGCTTGTCACTATTGTCATGGATGGTCTTGAATGTCTTTCCGACTAACGCTGCACCAGAAAAGGTTTCCAAAATCTCAACCTCTTTCGCCTGTAGTTGTAGCTTCTCCGCTGCCTCCGCTGATACAATCCATTTCTCACCGTTTACCTTTGCTTTGACATATTGTTTCGATGGATTGATCCACAGGTTGGTGATGCCAAAGGTGGTTTCTGGTCTCAGAGTCGCTGCAATGAGAAAACCATCCTCGAAGGGGTACTTGATTGTTGTAAATTCCTTTACCTTGGCTGTTGTACCCTCCAGTAGGTCATCCTCACCGACAGGGTTTCCGCAGTTGGGACAGTAAAGTAAAGGGTAAGATCCTTTCCTGATGTACTCTAGGTCCATAAATTTCTGATATTGCCAAGTGATGAATTGATTATAGATGTCATCACCTGTTGTGAAGTTGCGACGCCAGTCTATGCTATATCCAAGAGCCTTGAAATCTTTTGAGATCACCTCTGAGAAAAATTTGACAGTTACCCAAGGGTCCACGAACTTCTTGAGTTGAGCGTCAATCTTATCCTCGTCATCCAGATACACCCGCAAGTCCCGCTTGTATTGCTCAATTGCAACTGAATCACCGTTTTTGAGTCGGTCTACCATTCCCAAGATGGGTGTACCTGTGATGTGATTCGCCATAGGATAGAGAACATTGTAGCCTTGCATTCGCTTGTAACGAGCGATTAGGTCTCCTAAGGTATAGGTCCTCCCATGCCCCATGTGCAAAGCACCATTTGGGTATGGATAGGGAACAGTGAGAAAGAACTTCTTTCTTTTAGAGTCGGGATCAACCTCAAAGATTCTGTCTTTACTCCAACGTTTTTGCCACTTCTGCTCGATTTTAGCGAATTCACTCATTGTGAATAACCTCTCTTAATACTGAAGGATTGAAACATTCCAAGATGGTGTCCTCTGGACAAAAGGAACGAATGTTAGTTATCGAGAACGCAATCCATCCTGGTTCACTCTATCCAACCCTGCAGTAGGGGCTCCCTTATTAGAGCTATGGTTAGCTATAGTTGACTAAGACTAGTGAGAAACGACGGAGATGGCAAATGGATCAACTGGGTGAATACATGGACATTCACAAGAAACTCCTACCTCACGCTGTGGTCCATCTCTTCTTCAGAGGGCTTGAGCAGAAAGGAGATGTGAAATCTTACTGTAATGGAGCGAATGAATCAGGAAGATGGATTTTCCAAATCTTCAACAGAGAGTTTGTGGATGAGCTTGCCCAAACAATTAGCAGAATCTTGGTGTGGAGAAAAAGGCGTCCTGTTCTCGAAGTAATGAGTGGTGATGGCCGGCTTACTGAGTACATTCGTCCGTTGATAAAAAGACGGTGTATTGCAACTGACAGCAAAGATGGCAGGTATAACATTGGATATCCTAAATGGGTGGAAACACTCGAAGCAATGGAAGCTGTTTCAAAGTACAAACCTTCAATAGTTATCATATGCTGGGAGCCATATCTTTCGACAGTTGGGATAGACATAGTAAAGACAGGAGTTCCAACAGCATGGATAGGAAACCCAGCGATGTGCGGTCACACAGACATCTTCGACCAACCGCACATTCCTCTTGAGAGTCGATATGCCCTCAGTAGACATGACTATTTCACTGCACGCGATTTTAAGACTGATGTTTTTTTCTTCAACTGTAAGCCTGAGTGGGTCTAGGTCTTACACTGCTTCTTATCTTCAGAACACTTGTTTAAATCAGCAGTTGAAAGAAGGTCTCGTCATGGTCAAGGCGGTTGTTGATGCAGTGGATATCGATCCAAAGACTGGAACTACCCTCGGATATTACACGTTTGGTGAAGAGCGTCCAAATGTGTTCATCCTAGGAGCCATGAATGGTCGCTCAGCCACTGATGTCTATGCAAGCTATCTCATCATGAAACACCTTGAAGGTCTAGACCGTATTGATGGTTCTATTACATTCCTACCAGTTGCAAGTCCCCTTGCATTTCGCCTGGGTGTGAAGATATCACCTCTAGACTCCATGGACCTTGACACGGTGTTTCCAGGAAATGAATATGGTTCTGTCACAGAGAGAACGGCATGGGAGATTTGGCGGAGAGCTTCACAAGCGGATTATATTATTCAACTTCACACTGGTTGGCAAAACTGCACAAGCCATATCGTAGCCCTGCATAGAGATTACATCCATGTGAGAAATCTGGCTTCTCAGATTGGCCTACCTCACGTTGTTCAATCAACCGGTTCAAGGGGTGCACTCACAACCGAGGCCGCTCACGAAGGAATTGCTGCAGTTACAATTGAAATGAGGGGTGACACCGACCAAGTCGACTCTCAGGCTGCTGTTGAGGTGAGAGAAGCACTCCTCAACTTCCTTCGTACAAAAGACATGATTATTGGAGAAAAGATTGAAGCATCAAATACTCTCATGGGAAGATTACAACACGTGAACGTGGACACCGAGGGCTTTTTTGTCCCCACAGTGAATCTTGGTGAAACATTGAAGAACGGGGATGTTTTGGGAAATGTACAGGATAAGACTGAGATAGTCACACCCTTTGATGGTGCTGTCATATCCATTAGCAGAACCAACTATGTCTTCGAAGGTGATATGATCGCTCGCATCGCAGCTCCATTAGGAGACCAATGGACGTCTATGGACACTGAACAAGAGGAACATGCGCCAAAAAGAAGGAAATGGTGACAGTGAGTAACGATTGTGCGGACGTACAATACTTGATGCGCACCAATGTGGGTGATAAGCGACTCAGAAGAACCCAGAATCTTCTTCTGGTCGGTAGCTGCGTAGACCGATTTCCAGAGTTCGTTAATGAGGTGTGTGAGAGGGAAGGACAGCAGACTGTCTTGCATGTCTGTCTTGAGGAAACCCACATGAATCAAGCAGGATTCAAGATTGGTTCAATTGTCAAATATTCGGACATCAAGAAACTCACAACACTTACTATCGATGGTAGCCCTCACTGTGTTCAACTGCACTATGTTGTGGAGGACATCAAAAGACATTTCGCACAAGACATTGAAACTTCACACTATGTGATAGAGAAGGGCAATCTGTTTGAGATCTCGGCTGAGTCAGTGAAACGCTCCAGACACCTTTCAAAGATTCAAAAGATGATAGGTGACTAGCGCAATTTCGGAAGAATAAATCCTGTTTTCTTTTTGTATTCTAGATATTCATCGCCATAGTATTTGATGAGCTTCTTTTCTTCTAAATAAGCTCCAATAATCGTGTAGCTAATCATTGATAGAGAAAAGACAATTACCACTGGAAACGGATAGATTAGGGCCAATGCTCCAAATAACAAGAAGACTGCTAAATACAAAGGGTGTCGTATTCGTGAATACAGTCCACTTGTTATCAGCTCAGCTTTCCTATCCGGTTGCATGTCAGCGACAGTGCTGACAGAAATGACTCGTGATGCCATCACAGCTAGAACTGCGCCAAGCACTCCAGAGATGACGCCAAACATCAATAAAGCAAGATTGATCGTGGCTGGTGCCAAAATGAAGTAGAACCAGTTTCTAAAATTCATTGATAGAAAGGCTATGAGTAGAGTGAAAATACTCGTAATTGTGAATATTCGTGCATACCCGGTTTTTCCCCATCGTTTGATTATTCCTGTCTTGATTCGCCAAGCTGAGAGTCCACTGTGTTGTAATCCAAAGAGCGAACATGCCAGTACGACAATGATGTATTCAATCATATGATCAAACCCTTTCCTGTTGTCCCATCTCTTATTCACTATCTTTATAAGTTAACGATTGTGTATTTAACAATAGTTAATAAGTTCACACCTAGGTGAATAATAGATGATTGAAGAAGCAATAAATCCCTTTGCCCCGATGGAGATGTGGGATGACACAATGGTCAGCGTGGGTGAAGGTGAAGAGAAAAAGAAAGTGGATGCAAAGAGATACACAATCCGCTATCTTGTTGGAGAGAGTGAAGACAAGAGATTTGTCGATGGTGGTAGTGATGACATAGCTGAACTCACTGAGAAAACATTGTTTCTCTCACCATCTGTACACCGTCTAATTGGTGACCCATTCCATTATGATCACTCCAGAGTTGAGAGTATCAGTGGAAAAACAAGAATTACAGAAAGGACCAAGGAGCTACATCGTCATCCAGCTTGCGACGATCACAAGACAATCGAGGTCATCTTCGAGAGTCCAGGAGTCGAGTGCTGTGCTATGTCCAAGGAGCAGGCTGACAAGATGCGAGTGCCGCTCCAGTACGTTGCGGGATACATGCTTGGCAAGGATGAGGGAATGCTAAAACTGGCTCTATCAAAGACAGTTGTCGACGACGACACCGAATACTATGACCACATCCACATCATACCGGAGTCAGCGATCAAACAGATGTCATGTCTGGAGTAGGTCGCTACCAAGAGGTTGAACGTCCGATCATCTCCTTGATCTGGCTGCCCCCACACAGCTAGACTTCCTTTCGCTTCGGGCGTTCACCTCGCCCTGTTTTTTTTTTCCGATACTCTTTCCTATGAGTTGACAGAATTGACTGTCATTATCCATATGTATGTATGAGGATAGTATGTTTTTCTGTGAAAAAACATGAAAAACAGTGGTGCAATAGCTCATGCATGCTTAGACTTATATACGCAAATAATAGCGCTTGGGGAAGCATCCTCCTTGGGCTGTGATTTTGCATATCCTTTCGCCAAGTATGCACGCGGCCATATCTCAAGGGGATGTAAAAAGGTGATTCAAAAAAATGGCAAGACCGGCACGGACCACAGTGAACAAACGCATGGCAGTCTGTTCTGTATGTGGTGGTAGTGATTTTTACCAAGACTTGACACGTGGTGAACACATCTGCACTTCATGCGGTTGTGTGGTGAACGAGAGAATCTTAGATACTGGACCTGAGTGGCGTGCATTCACTGCTGAAGAGAGGAATGCTAGAGCAAGAACAGGTTCACCGATGACATTGACAATGGCAGACAAGGGGCTTGCTACGACAATCGGCTGGAGCGACAGGGATGCTAATGGACGCGCAATTGCCGCTAGCAGTCGGGCTGCAATCTACCGAATGCGGAAGTGGCAGATTAGGACACTGGTTCATAGCTCTCAGCATAGGAACCTTAGCATTGCGATGAGTGAGATGGACAGATTAACCTCACAGCTTGGGGTTCCCAGCGAAACCAAAGAAACCTCTGCACTAATCTACAGAAAAGCACTTAGCAAACGTCTCGTCAGAGGAAGAAGCATAGAAGGCATGGTCGCTGCAACAATCTATCTCTCTTGCAGGATTCACAAGATTCCAAGACAGCTTGATGAGATTGTCACTGAAGCGCGAGTCAATAGAAAGGAGCTTGGTCAATGTGTTCGTCTGATCCTGAGAAACGTTGACGTGAAGGTTCCAATCCCATCTGCTAACGATCTGATGCCAAGAATCTCCGCAGACCTCGGCCTTGATGGCAAGACTGTCCAGACAGCAATGAACATCATCAATGACGCTCGTGAGAGAGGTATCACTGCAGGAAAGGACCCAGGTGGTCTTGCGGCTGCGGCACTCTACATCGCAGGCATCATTGAAGATGATCGACGAACCCAGAGAGAGATTGCTGAGGCGTCTAATGTTACTGAAGTGACTGTTCGGAATAGGTACAAGGACCTTGCCAACAGCCTTCAAATTACAATCAAACCATAGTGGTTGGGATTATTCCCAACTACTCTCTTCCTATTTTTCCATTACATTCATTTGTTTGAGGGGTAAGACCGTTTCTGCATCAAAATGACACAGTTCATTCTCGCGCTTTGTGGTCTTCCAGCGTCTGGCAAGTCTGCTCTAGCAGATGCTATTAAGAAGACACTGGACTTCAACGTAGAGATAGTAAGAACAGATGACTGGCGGAACGATGAATATTATACTGATTGGGTACCGGAGAAAGAAAAGCCAGTTCGTGAAGCAGCACTGAAAAGTGTAGAGAAACTCATCGCACAAGGAAAGAGCGTTATTCATGATGACACGAATTACTATACTAGCATGCGACATGAGTTGTTCAAATTAGCCCTGAAGAATAAGTGTGGATTCACCATTATCCATGTCACTACAGCAGTAACCACTGCCCTGCAATGGAATCGAGAAAGAGTTGAAACTAAGATTCCTGATAGTGTGATTGAAGATATTAGTGAGCGGTTTGATAATCCAGGAAGACGTTATCTCTGGGACAATTCAGATTTTGAAGTCGATATGGAAATGCAAACCTTGAGCGAAGTTGTTCCCGAAATCATTGAGATTCTTGAGAATCTTGAGCCTGCAATAAAACCGAAACCAAGACTGATTAGGCAGACAGTGTTTGAGAAATTGGATATTGAAACAAGGCAGGTTGTTTCAGAGTTCCTCAAAGAAAATCCACGTTTTAGAGGACGGAGAGAGATTTCGATAATCCGAAGAAATTTCCTGCAAAAAGTCAGTGAGAAGGAAATTCCAGCAAAGGATGTTCGCAAGTTATTGTGGTCAGAACTTTCGGAATTGAAGTAATGGCGGCCCCCTAAGAGAATCGAACTCTCAACGCTTGCACGTTCATGGGTTTGAAGCCCACGGAACCAGACCACCGGTCCTGTAGAGGGCCATAATAGTAGCGAAAATCGGATTCTGAATCTAAATGTAACGGCTAATGATGTCCTGTGTTTCTCGTTTCCACTCGATGCTCTTTTTAGCGAGTTCAGCAGCGAAATTTCCAGGCATTGTTTCTTCTCGCGGCAGAGATTCAATCTTTGATAGCCATGCTGAAGTGGTAAGAGTGAGAGGTGGAACTCCTTCATCACCTTCTGTCGCTTTGATCACCATCTCCCTGCCGTGTGCCACCTGAATATAGACATCACTTGCTGGCGCTTTGGAGAGTATCTCTTTAACCACCTTGTCCCAGCAGGTCTTAGCTACTAAAGCCCTTCTGAGTTTGGACTTGTCCTCATCAAGAAGCGATTCATACTTTGTTATAGATTCATTCATGGCTCGGATATGGTCATCAATGTAAACTGAGAGAGCAACTTCATCATGCCCTTCAGCCACTAATTCCACAGCTGATGTAGATTCGGTCACATGGAAGGTCACGAAAGCGCTTTCACCACCGATTTTTAGTGAGAATTTTGCGGAGCCTTGGAAATCTTGACTCTCAGCCTCACTATGCTCAATCAATATCAGATTTGGTTTTGAAGCGACTACATACCAGACAAGTCTGAAAACAACATCTGGTTCGCTGCTGCTGATTTTTTCTTCCCTGGAGACCCGCACCAAATCGCCATTCACGTATCTTGCCTCCCTCAAGGGTGTTTTAGTCTATTTACTGGCCTCCTTATAGAGTTTGGTTGTTGCTGCTACTATGTCGCTACTAGAGGCGCCAATAGCGGCATTCATCACTATATAGCTATAGGGATAATTATCACTTGAAGACCCAAACTCACCTTTCCCAACTGCCCGGGGACCAGTCACTCGTGCATTGTACAATCGCCCCCCGATGTCCTTGACATCCAGACCATCCATGGTAATCGCACATGCTACAGGATTCCAGACTGAGAGTATCCTTTGCTTGAGTTTGTCAGCGATTTCGGTCATCTCTTTCTGGAGGAGCTGCAGATTCTCAATCTGTTGTCGTTGCAAGTCCTTGTAGTTCTCCAATCCAATAGCCAATAGGGCTGCTAGTGTCTGAACAACTGGAGCTGCGGTGGCACGTCCAGCATAGGTGTCAGTTACCTGTTTGATGAAGTCTTGAGTTGGAGAAACTATGATTGATGCACCGACCGGTGCAAGAAAGTTTTTGTCACTGCTTTGGACTACAGCATCAACTCGACCTGCATCAACTGCAGATCTTATCTCACTCATTATGCGCTCCGACTGAATGCCATATGCGTTGTTTATCACTAATGGAAGATCATTATCAGCACAGACCTTAGCAATCTTTTTCACAGGATCAGATTCTCTCGGCGGAAAGAAAGTTGTCGTTGCAAGAACTGCAATGGGGCCTCCCATCTTGATTCGCTTCTCTAGCTCATCAATATCAGCTTGTACTGCGTCTCCTTCGATAACATTGGGGATCATGACATTCTCGAGTCCAGCGAACGAGATTGCACGGATAGGTGATGTGTGATCAATTCGGGGAAAGAGAACCTGTTTGATTCCATTCTCTCGTCGAAGAGCGCTAAGTACTAGAGCTATACTCATTCCTGTCGAGAGTGGAGCTACGATACCGGATTTCATATTGCTAAGACCAAGCTTTCGTACTGCATCCAGTGCCACATTGTTAGCAACCTGTTGCATCAGGGATGCTCCCGGTGCTTTGGGTTGCGGCGCCACTAGTTGACCACTTCTCCCGATTCCATGATTGAAACCTGCTGAAAGACGACCAATGAACGGAGACGCAATTCTACCCTCGCGTTCTCCTACTCTGGCGGCTTCTGGGTCTTTGTCCGTATCAAGTGATGAGAGGAACTGAAGCATCATCTCTATTTGATGTTCAGTAAATGCACTGTCTGGAAACTGTCTTCTGTTCAGAACATCCCGCACGGGACCTAAAAGTGAATCTATCGTGATTCTTCCCCGCTGAAGCATGCTTTTGGGGATGTTCTTCTCGAGGATACGCTCAATCTCATCATTGTCCAAACCTGTACTCCTCCTCTGCCAAGCGTTGATAACTCACCAGCTCTGAATCTTTGACTGGATGGTCAAACTCAACTGATACAACACCACGAGTACCAAAGGACTGCCTAATAACACCAACCACACCGCTATCAGCGTGGACCTTGGAGCCAACCAACCTCTCAGCAATCTCCTTACTTGATGCGAGCCCCTCCACAAGCACATCACCTTTACGAATCCTATGAACTTTGCCAAATCTGGTTCTAGGTCTTGAGAGAATTATCTTTTCAGGAGTCTCGGTGACTTCTCCTGACCCTATGATTCGCATCTGTGTTGGGGGTAGATCAGTCCGAAGCAAAAGAACTTTGGCTCCTTTTGTGAGTGCGATTGGTTTCTGTAGCAATAGAGCTGCGTTGAACTCTGTGGTTTCTGTTTCATCCAGAACAATACTGGCGTCATTAGAGATTTTGTATGGTAGGACCTGTCCTGTGACTGCAGGCATACCAGCGGAGATACTCACTGTCATTTTCTTCGTTATTCTACCGCGGTATAACGGATTCACTGTCAGCTGGGCAATGAAACCCTTTGTCCGGACCATACTCTTAGGTGTACAAAGATAATCACCACGAGTTATCTCTGTATCATCAAACTCTGGCACATTCACACCCACTCTATCTCCCGCTTGCGCCTGGTTTCGTTGTGTGCCGAATGTCTGGATTGATCGGATTCTACTAGTTTTTCCAAGTGGAGCGAGTTCCAATTTGTCTCCGAGCTTGATACTTCCCCTCTGAATGGTGCCAGTGACTACAGTCCCATGTCCTTTGATAGGAAATGCATGATCTATTGGAATGGACACTGGACCTTCATACATCCTCTCTCGGGGTGTGAGTATCTTCAGAAGTGATGTTCTGAGTTCGTCAAGACCTTCACCCTTCATGGCAGAAACATGAACAATAGCAGCAGTCGAATACGGGGTGCCTTTCAGGATTGTTCTAATCTGATCATCAAGATGTCCAAACTTATCTGATGAAAAGAGGTCAGCCTTTGTCACAGCGACAAGAATTCTTTCCACACCCATAGACTGGAGGACAACAAGATGCTCTCCAGTCTGTATCATCGGACCTTCATCAGCAGCAACAACCAAAATTGCGGCATCTATGATATTTGAACCAGCAACGACACTACGAATCAGGTCAGCGTGACCGGGAGAATCAACAAGTGTAACCAGATACTCATCCAGCACAAACATGGTAAAGCCTAGATCAATGGTGATACCTCGTTGCTGAGCCTGAGGATGCTTGTCAAGTCCAGCTGTGGAAACTTTCTCACTTAGGACATTAGCCAGTGCGGTCTTTCCATGGTCAATGTGACCCATCAGCCCCACATGAACAGGGACAAGGTTGTCCATATCATTGCCTCAGGTCATTGAGAATACTTCACGCATAAAACCTTAGTGAGATACAGAGCAGTTTATTGGGACCGTTGTCTGACAATGATACATGGTTTCACGGTCTCTTGAGAAGATGATGCTCATAGCAATTGGACTCACAACTGTGGTCATTGTTGGTGTTCCAGTATTGATGTATGCGATTGATACTATCAATACAACCTCACAACTTCAAGAGGTGCAATATGCTGCGTCGCAAATGCACAATGCGACAAGAGATGTAGACACAGGTGTTTCCAACTCAACCTCGATCACGGTTTGGATACATCCGGGCGTTACACTGACCGCCGTGGGACATACACTGACCGTGTCATATAGTGATAACGGAGCTACACCGAGAGCATGGCCATCGACGTATAATCACGACATCACAATCGACCAGCTCTTTCAGTCACATAATGATAGTACTCTTTACACCATGGAAGTGGTGCTAGTTGATAATGTGATTCACATCTCATTTTTCGCGGTTCCGATATGATACAGGAAGGTGGATGAATTAGAACACAACGTTTTTAATCTCGGCTCAGATTCACGCCGCCAACACCCTTTGGCGAGGACTGAATGCAATGGCAGAGGATGTCGATAGAGTCGACGAAACAGGATCTGATGAAGAAGAGTCCGAGCTGGAGGAAGAGCCCCAGGAGTCAGAGCTGGGAGAGAAGGCGGAGAAAGAGAAGAGAAAGATCACCTTCAAGAATCCTCTTGGACTCATTTTCAATATCAGAATGCTCCGTCGGATCTTTCAGATTCTTGCATTTATCGGAGTCAATGGATATATCCTCTTATCATGGTTCGGGATGCCCAACGTTCAGGCGTTTTGGCTATCAATCTGGCAGAACCTACCATCATTGCCAATCTTAGCCCCACTGGAGGCACCATTTGCAGTCATATCTGGGTCCTTTGACACCATGATTCGTGAGTTCTCGACTGGCATCTTTCCATTCTTCACAATTGGAGCCATGTTGATAATCACTGTAATTTTTGGTAGAGCTGCATGTGGCTGGATATGTCCAATTGGCACTATCCAAGACTTCGTTACCTTGCCAAAACGTACAAAGACTCGCCCGTCCCCAGGGACTGAGAAAGAGCTCAGAAGAGTCAAGGCGTATATCTTCGTCATTACTGCATTCTTTGCAGTTTGGGTGGGCTTTTCACGTCTTACAGGAACTGCAGAAGTTCTTGTAACCGCTCTAGGAGACTTTGCTAACGATGTGTTTGGGCCCTTGAATCCAGCACGTATTCTGTTTGTTATACTACCGAAACAGGATTGGCCAATTAGTCTTCAAACCCTATGGTACTTCTCACGGTGGGAGTGGGCATTCATACAGATGGTGTTTGTAATATCCATCTTTCTCATTTCAGTTTGGGTGCCAAGATGGTTCTGTCGATGGCTTTGTCCAGCAGGATGGTTCTACAGTATCTTCTCACGTGACGCACTGATCGGGATTGGTAGAAATCCAGCACGATGCACACCAGACACCTGTAATGTCTGTGAAGTGGTCTGTCCAATGAACATTCGAATCCGTAGGTTCCCGTACAAACATATGCATAGTCCAGACTGTATAATGTGTCTAGAGTGTAAAAGTCACTGTCCAAACAATGCAATAGTCATCAGGTTCTCATAGATTGAGATGACTTGAGGCCGCAAGCACTTTGTCGAATGCATCGTTAATCCTAGCATACATTTCCATAAGCTTGAGACCATCATCTGTAACTCTAGCACCACCGCCGCCTTCCGTACCGCCCTTGAAGGTTTCTACAAGGATTACACCTAGTTTCTTCTCAATCTTCTTGATGACTCCCCAAGCATAGCGATAGGACATCTTGAGTTTCTTAGCACCTTGAGTAATAGTACCCTCCTCATGAACGGACTTGAGAATGGCATATGCTCCTGGTCCAAAGATGTACTCTCCATTGCTTTCAAACCAGAGTTTGTAGTCTGGAACTAGCTTAGGACACATGTGAGGCCACTCCTTTCACAAGGTCTCAGGACCAGGCTTGTGATTTGCGGTGTTAGAACTAATGACCCCATCTAAGGCGTTCTGGTTTTGTTGTGTCTTTCTTGTAGACCTTCTTCACTGTCTTCCAATGGTCAGAACAGAGATAGATCTTTCTGGACCGTGCGTCCTTTACTTTTAGATTGGATTTTGCTACGCTCTCAGCGATTCGGTCTCTCTTCATAGACCTCTTTGAAGGTTTTCGGCAACCAACTATACTGCAAATCTTTTCTTCTGGCACTTGGGACACTTCAAGAGCATTGTCTAGTGTAAGGCATTATAACTATAGCGCATAGATATCAAGTGTTCATATTCTTGGGTGTAAAGACACCACCCTCAGTGAAGTCAAAGAACACACATTCAGCACCCCCAAGCTCGAGCTTGACTGATTTTGAGTCATCTGTATAACCTATGACTGTTGCTGTGAGTCCATGACCTTCAGCTATACGTTTGACTGCTGGAAGATTGTGTTGTGTGGTTGCTACGAGAAAGCCCAATGAGATAAACATGCGAATCCAATCATCCAATGAAATATCCACAGGTCGAGACGAGTCTAGAGCATCTAGACTCAACAATCCACCACAACCTGAATACTCCAACATCATTCCAGCTGTGCCAATAACTCCAGCAACGGAAACATCTTTTGCAGCAGTCAGCAGTTGCTCACTCGCGAGTTCGTTCATCACAGAGAGTCTTTCGACAACTTCATCAGAGGACCGACCAGTAACCGAGTCCCACCCGAGTTTATAGCTCTCACCACGCCGTCCAACCTCATCAAACAGCAACACCAGAACATTACCTGATTCAGCCCCACCAGCAGTGAGAAGGTTGTGTTTCCTAACCGTGCCTGTGGCTGAACCTACAACGTAGGTGGAGCTTGAATGTGGATTTGTATGGCCTCGGACAATTGGGACCCGGAAGGTTTGAGACCCAGTGATGAGACCATCAAGCAATTCCTCTCCAATTTCCGGATCAGAATACGACAAAGCCACTGCAAAGGAAGTTGGAGTACCACCAGCTGCATAAATGTCCATCATATTGGCAAGGACTGCATTGAATCCCGCTGCACGAGGATAGTTCAGACAAAGGTCTTCGACAATCCCATCTGTTGTCAGAAGCACATAATCGTCGGATTCTGTCACAATGGCTGCTGAATCCTCACCAAGACTGTGTGGTGTATTGCCGTTAAAGGATTCTAGACGAAGTTTATCAATTATAGAAGGAAGTACGAATTTCCTTGAGATTCCATCAAAGCTTAGGAGGAGATTCAAGATCTCATCTAGACGGCTCAAGTCCAATCACTCTGTCTAGGGAGTAGGTGCTGATGGACCAGGAAGTAAGCCAACTGCAAAAGCGGCTTGAGCGAGTAGAATACCTATTCCAAGAAGCGATATTCCAACCATGAGGTAGATGAGTGCCCGCATTTCTGGGCGAATTTCCTCGAACACTTCAGTTCACCTTCGATGAACTGCGAACTAGGTGTTGCTTATAGACATTTTGCCATAGGAGTCTGCAAAGTTCCTGTGGTTTCATCGTTGTCTGAATCTCTTTGCAATGTCTTTGGGCATCGCATCGGGATATGGCTCATCATTCCTAATTCGAACTTCTGTTTGAACAGAGGCGATTACTTGAGCTCGTTGGCACTTGCCATCCTGAGATAACTTTCGAATTGCACATTTTGAGTGAACGCACCAACCCTGGTCACACTCTTCATCGATCCAAGTGCACCAGACGATCTTCCTACCACTCTGTTTTCTCATCCTGAGAGCAGGGGGTTTTCGTTCACAAATGAATCGCTCACACCTAGCTGTACACTCCAAATTGTCGCTGACCATTATTGACCGCTCCAGAGTTTTTCCATATTCACCGCTTCTCAGCAATCCTGAGTAACGATTCGAGTCGCTTCTGACCTCCTTCAACTATCCTGATGTTTCTTTCAAGTCTAGACTTTGACGAATCATAGGAATCTCTGTTAATATCGCCAATCTTGAATTTGGCTTCGACCCTGCTGATTTCCTTGTCAAGATTCTTGAGGGTCTTCTTGATCCCCTTTAACCACTTCTTCGCGGTCTTGATGGCGTTCTTCAAATTATCACGAAGCTCTTTGATGGAGTGATGGATTTCGGTTCGTTGTTCTTTGTATACATCCTTGTCAAGTGTATCAGAAATGCCCTCAAGTTTCTCAAGCCGTTTCTCATCTTTGTCTAGAGCCTCTAAAAGTCGTTCAAGAACCAACGGGGACGAAACCGCAGCTAGTTCCCTTCGCCGACTTTTGGTCTTCTCAAACTCAGAACGAAGATCTTCGGCTCTACCAGTAAGCACTTGTTTATCCGCCTGTTGAAGTTGAAGTGCTTGGCGAGTAGCTTTTGTCCTTTCAATGATACTATCGAGTTCTTGGTCTACGACCTCAAGCTCTGACCTCGACAAAAGTACGACTGCTGCATGATTATCCATATCCTCAATTGTGATATCAAAATGAGGGGGTTCCACCCTTTCTGGTTGTGAATCCAAAGAAGCTGGTTCGGGCTGCTCCTCAAACTGCGGTTCAACCTCAGGAGGACTAAGGACAATCTCTGTGTCGAGTGGCTTTCCGCAAATCTTGCAGAAACGTCCCTCAGGGACTTCCAAACCACAGAAGGGACATGTAACAAGCGGGTCGGACATGGCATTGCTCCATCCATGATAAAGTTCTTCATCGGACTAATGTCCGATACTGGTGTGATTTCTTCTCATGTAAGCGTGCCCAGTCGACTACTCACTTCATCTAGCTGGGCCTTGGTCGTGACTATTGTGTTTGCACCATAAGTTGGCAGAACCTTCAATTCCTCTACTAGAAGAGCAATGGCCTTAGTAGAGTCAATTTCCTTCTTATCAAGAGAACCATCTGGAAAAGTCAGGGATGCCTCAATCCATTGCGTCTTTGTGTCGTCAGACGGAAAAAGACAGTAGATATAGTCGTCATTGCTGCAGATAAATGAAGGAGTATTCTCCCAGGCTTGTGCCAACAGCATACCAAAAGCCTTCGCGTTTTCAGCCTTATCAGCCATCAGGATAACCTCTGGGGCCAGATGTTATAACGGACAACGTAATTGCGAAAATAAAACTTTCTCAGTCAGGCTCACTACGGTCTATGCCAGACAAAAGAGTAGTATGCAATCTCACCCGTTTCCTTGACTGTCGCTATGATGAATTTCTTCCTGACACTAGTTGCTAACCTTCCAGCCCTAACAATGTCAAGCGGAACAACGCCTTTCCGTTGGGGAATTACATGCACCAAAAAGGGGGCATGATCTTTTCCAGGTCCACGTTCATACACAGCAAAGTCAGTGCCAAATTTCAGACCGGGTCGAACAACATATCCTCGTTCCCGAAGTTGCGAGTACACAATGTATCGGTCTCTGAACTCATCTGACCATTCGGACCCAAGCTGAAGAAGTTCCTCAACACTCAATACTTCGTCACTATCATGACGACGCACATGCAAACGGTTCTGTTGAGTCAGGTAGACACACTCGATCAATGACAGTTCAAGTGGTTTGTCAAATACAGAAGACTTGGGCTTTCTAATTCCAACCGGTTGCCCGAAATAGCCTTCGTCATATAATCGCATGCCATGATTGGTGTTCCATACAATACCTCTATCGCCAACCAGTCGTGCATCTGCGATAGTAGGTGTTTCGTTCAATCATAACACCAGCTAATCATGTGTTCAGTGTCAGTGAGAGTGTCCGAATAACCAGTGCAGCGTCTTCGCTGAAGTTAGCCATATCTTCTAGCATTTTGATAAAGTCACGGAATCTGAGCATCACATCAGTTGGGATATCTAAGGGATATAGCAGTGTAACAATCTCTCTTTGCACTATATCAATCTCTTTCTCAATCTTGCATATCTGGTCTGCACGTTTCTTGGACTCTTCCATATTGATTGATAGGAATCGTACTGCTTCACGCTGTTCTGTTGTTTGAGAACTCATCAGTTTTCCAAGTTGAGCAATACTGTCCTTTAGTTCACCTTCTGGAGTCCATTGGCCAACAACAGCAGCCAAATCATAGCATGCAATTTCAGCACCATCAATTAGCTTGTCATTGTAATGCACTAGCTTGAGAAGGTCTTCGCGATGCATCAGGGTGCTTGCGTTAGCTAGTTCATTCAGAATTGAGCGCTTCAGAGCATCAGCCTTCTCCTCCAATTCAGTAATCTTGCCCAGCTCTTCAGTTTCAATCAACTTCTTGCCCTCAAGCCAATCAGAAATGGCATTGACAACTATCTTGTTAGCATTAACAGCTACACGGAAATGTTCATCCAACATTTGTGTGATGTTACCAAGCTCTGAACTCATGTACCTATCATTATCAAGAACCATAATGTGCACCCTAATTTAGCTGCAGTCGATTAGAGTAGCTTTTTAATTCTTCTGGACTACGAGGCCACTAGGTGTGAATAATAGTGGAGCTATGGCAAATCATCGTAGCAATCATTCAAGGACTAGTTGAATGGCTCCCAATAAGCAGTGAGGGGCAGGTAGTCTTCTTTTTGTTCAACTTCACACCAGTCAGCCAGAATGATATCCTCTCCCTTGTGGTGTGGCTTCATCTTGGCACAGCTTTGGCTGTTGTTGCTCGATATCCGCGAGTCATACTTGACATTCTCAGTCTCAAGGATAAGAAACTCTTCAGATTACTCCTGGTTGCCACACTATGTACAGCTATCACAGGTGTTCCACTCTATTTCTTCCTTGAGGGTGTCATAACACCTGAACATGGCGAACTTCTGAATTTTGTTGTTGGTGTTTTGCTTTTGGTGACCGCAATAGTCCTTTATCTTCCAACTAGGAATGGGGAAAGTGATTTACAGGATACTGAGGGGGAAGTAGAGAATCAAGAGGCGGCTGCTACTGGCCTTGTACAGGGATTAGCAGTGCTACCAGGTTTGAGTAGATCTGGAGTCACTATCTCTGCACTACTGATGCAGAAGATAGACAAAGAAACTGCAATGAAGTTCAGCTTCTTGATGAGTGTTCCTGCAGTCTTAGCCATTCTACTTCTGGACATTCTGACAGGAAGTACTCTTCCAGCAAATACTGCACCATTTGACCTGTTTATCATTGAGGCTGTAGTCTTCATTACTGGTTTGGTATCAATGGAGTTTTTGGTAAGACTGGCAAAGAGGGTCAGTTTCTGGAAGCTATGTCTAGTGCTCGCTGTAATAGCAATTCTATTCGGTATTCCAGTGTTGCTACAATTGTAGATTATTCGGTGCGTTTCTGGAACATAATTGCAATGGGAGCGTTAGCTTTTCGCCATTCCGCAAGTTTGCCCTCATAGTCAAGTGGTATCGGATGTCTACCATGATTTCCTACCACAATGAAAAGTGTACCAACCCGAGCCTGTCTGAGAAGCACTTTGATCCAGTTATCCGTGCGTCTGACAATCTTCTCTAGAAGGGTTTCAGGTGGTGTCCTGTGACCATACTGAGCATATAGACTCTCAAAGTCCAAGAAGTGAAGATATAGGAGTTCTGACTTGAAGATGTGTTTGGTTGCCTCAATGTAGGTAGCCATGTCGTCCCGTGGTCGAATTGTGTATGCTGGATCGAACTCGCAGTGCGCCATGTCTTCCTCACGACATATGACTTTAGTTGTTTTGCCAAAGTTCTTGGCATGTTTGAGAAGATGAAAGTCAGGTCTATGTCCTTTCAGAAGTCGTCTGATCAAAGGCAGAGCATATGGATCGTTAGTATCAAGAAGTGCTAGGGCTTCCATGTTCTTGATAAGAGCCTCAGGTTTATACACAACCGCTTCAAACAGCCCGAAATTATCAATCATGATAATAACAACGGAGGACGGGTTGAACTTCTCAAGTAGCTCCTTGTTTGGTGGAAACAGTCCTTCGGGAACCTCTATGCCGAGAAGTGCTAAGACAGTTGCAGGAAACTCCAATGCAGTAGTTCGGACCTGTGGAAACGACATTCAACTTTCCTCGGTGGTATTCCTGTGATTAATCATGCTTGCCCTCAAGAAGCTTGCGTAAGCGTGCGGATTGATTTGGCTCACTTCTCGATTTATTCTGCAATCTTCTTTAACCTATGGCTTATGGAAGGGTTAAATAACTCGACGGAAGGTCAGGGCAATAGAGGTAGGTCAATGACCTTACGGGACATTATATACAAGGACACAGTCAAGTTCATCCTCTCAGGTGGAAAGGGAGGGGTTGGAAAGACTAGTAGCGCAGGAGCTATGGCAGTGTTGTCCGCACGACACGGCTTTCGAACTCTTGTCCTCTCAACTGACCCAGCGCATAGTCTAAGTGACAGTTTTGACCAAGATCTGTCAGGCGGAGATATTGTACTAATTGAGGGATTTGACAACCTTTGGGGTATGGAGATAAACACCGAGAAAGGGATGGAAGAGTTCCAGCAGGTCATGGGTGAAGGGTCTGTGGGTCCTGAAGCTCAAATGGCTGCAGGTCTAATGGGAGATATGACAGGTATGGCCCCACCAGGTTCAGATGAGGCAATGGCTTTTGGTAAAATCCTTGAGTACCTAGAGGATTCATCATATGACCGTGTAATCTTCGATACCGCACCAACCGGACACACCCTGAAACTCCTCGAACTACCTGACCTTTTAGATAGCTGGCTTGGGAAAATACTCACCCTGAGGCAGCGGTTGAGTTCTATGATGGGAGCTCTCAGAGGCATGCTTGGTGGCGGTGACCAAGAAGAGAATTCTTGGCAGATGATTCAGCAGACAAAGGACAAAATTAGAGCTGCAAGAATTGAACTCTCTGACCCGGACACCACGCAGTTCGTTGTTGTGATGATTCCAGAGGCAATGGCTGTGTTTGAAACCCAAAGACTTCTCGCGAGCCTGAACTCTTGGCACATACCAGCGCATCATGTAATCATCAATCAACTCGTACCTCCAAATCCAACTTGCTCCTTCTGCTCAAAGAGGCATGAGATGCAACAGTCCAACCTCAAAGATATTCGAGACCTATACTCAGACATGGACCTCACCGAAGTACCACTCTTTGATGGTGAGATAAGAGGTATTGAAGGTCTTGAGAAACTAGGGAAGATTCTGATAGGAGAAGAGGTGGAGTAACTGTGAGAAGATCTCTCAAGATCAAGATTCTCTCAGCATGCATGATTCTTCTGTTCATGGTATCCTTTGCAATTGCAATCTATCTCATAAATAGACCACCGGGATAAGAAGAGAACTAGACACCCTTGACGCGCTTCACGACTGGTGGACGGATCTTGTACAGAATTCTACCTCCACAGTATGGACACTTGACACCCGGGAGAGTCTTTAGACCTTCGGGAGTAACTTCCTTGTGGCATTTATGACAAACGTAGACCATTCCAGT
>JBHLRS010000027.1:0-42891 GCA_048882325.1 Candidatus Thorarchaeota archaeon
AGCCTCCTCGATAGGTGCAACATCAATTGCATTCTCGATCGGAGCTCTGTCAGTCTCGTCCTGCAAGGGAGCTTCCTCAACAGCTTCCTCGATCGGAGCTACATCAATTGACTCTTCAGCAGGAGCCATGTCAGCTGCGTTCTCCACAGGAGCTACTTCAACTGCGTTCTCAATAGGAGCATGATCAACAGACTCTTCAGCAGGAGCCATCTCAACAGCTTCCTCGATCGGAGCAACTTCAACTGCGTTCTCAATCAGAGCAACTTCAATTGCTTCCTGTATGGGAGCTCTGTCAGTTGTATCCAAGATAGTAGCACGATCTGTCTCGTCCTGCAACGGTGCAGCATCAACTGTGTTCTCAAAATTACCTCGACTAACTACACTCTCGAATGAGTGATCAGCAGCGAGAATTACATTGCCGCCTCTAAGGTCGGCCTGGACACTCGGGCCATCTGTTGCAGCAACACCTATCGCTAGCATAATCACGAATGATATTGCAATAACAGCACCGATACCGAGAGCCAAACTATTGATTGTTCTTATCTTCATTTCTATCTCCTTATGTTACAATCATGAGATTCTCAAATTCAGGTGTCACTGCATCAAGGGCTCTAATGTCGTTGTGTGTTGTTTGGTTGAGTTGTTGGATAATTAGTAATGAACTCATTAATCTCGTATTAGTATTACGTATTACAAGATATAAGTATTTCGTTTTGTATCACTGTTACTTATTTCATGGGTTGTGCCATGTTTATGCTAGTTTAGCGCCAAGATTTATCATTCATAAGGAGCATACCTATTGCTTGAAGTTAGCCCCACCCACTTCTTAACAAGAGGGGCATTATATCGCTTGGTGAGGAGATTGGTTTGAAAGACAAAGTAGTTGTCTGTACCCTTATTGTTCTATTTCTATCAGTGTCTTTCTTGGTACCTATTAGAGTAGTACAGGAAACAAAAGAACCACTTGTGGCAGAGAAACAGATCGAGGTGGCTCAGGCCCAGATGGTTCTCTTTGACGAATCCCATGTGCCTTACGGTAGTTTCACTCACGATCTTTGGTTTTCAAATTTCACATCAGATCTAGAGGCTGAAGGATATACAGTAGATAATATGACAAGTTGGGATGAGAACACCCTAATGTCAGCAGATGTAGTAATAATAGCAGTGCCCACAGTCGCTTATTCTATGAATGAGTTCTACACCTTGCATAACTTCCTAGCAAAGGGAGGTGGTTTCTTCCTGATTGGTGATATTCCATCAGTAAGCGAAGCTGCTGCTTTAGCTGAATTGTTTGGGTTTTACTTTTCAGCAACTGAGCTTCAAGACAGTGACAATCATTATGGTCCTCTTAATTGGATACAATGGGATAGAGTATCGAATTTTGGTAATCATCCCATAACAACTGGAGTTTCCAATTTAACCACATACCTTGGACACGGGATTATTGAATACCCAGGATTGGGAGTTCCTCTGATGATGATGGATGCTGACGAAAACAGCACATACGCCGGATCCGGAGACTATTCTTCTGGAACTGCTGCTATGGTTGCAATTGAATATCCTGGTGGATTAGGAAGGATGGTAGTCACTGCAGACAGCAATCAATTTTGGTCAATTGATTTCAATGGCGATGGTGATGAGGAGTACTATGAGGGAGATAATGATTTACTTGCACGGAATATTATCAATTGGCTCTCTAGTGCTCCTATCCCTGAGGACATCATTGTCTTTGATGAGAGCCACAATGCTCAGAGAAGGACTGGAGTGACATCGAAGCATTTCAATATCTTATTTGACGAGTCTGAAAGTCCTGAGTGGGGAATTGACAATAATGACAATGGAATTTACGGATGGGCAGAAGACAGCTCCTGGTATGGCGACCTAGCCGCATTCCTTGAAGGTAGTGGTATGAGTGTTGATAAAATGTCCACATGGGATTGGGTCACTGCTGCCTCATCGGATGTTCTTGTTCTTGTAGATCCAGACACTCTGTATGATACGTCTGATGCTGAAGTTCTTAGGTCACTAGTCGCGCAGGGTCTCGGTCTATTATTACTTGGAGATAGAGGGACATGGATAGGCGATGGTACAGTGCAAATTGCTGAGTTGTTTGGTGTCGATTTCTATGATGGGACCTTGAGTGATTCTGACGAGAATTACAATGCAAATGAAGTATGGATTCTGATGGATGGAACTAATTTAGCAGACCATCCGTCACTTAGTGGTGTCTCCGAGGTCGGCTTAATTGCAACGGGAGGGTTCAACAACTTTCCGATTGACACTGAGATCATTCTAAGCTCTGACACTGACTCAAGTTCTGGATGGTTTGAAGAACCACCCGGTTCACCCTCAGCAGAAGGTGTACCATCTGCAATTGCATTTCAATATGGACGCGGAAGGGTAATGATGATTGCGGACAGTGGAATGTTCGCAAATGGAAATGATGAATTTCTTGAATTTGGGAATAATTCTCTCTTTGCAATAAATGCCATCCGTTGGTTAGCAGAAGGGACAACGTTCCTTGATTACTATCATTGTGCAAACGAATTGAGGAATCAAGGCTATGGTGTCATGGCGATGATAGAATTCAGCTCATCTTTCCTTGAAGGAACTGATGCACTAGTCTTGGCTAATCCTATTCTCTTTTATTCTGAAGGTGAGAAGACTGTAATAGACGAGTATGTTTCAGTTCAGGGTAATGGATTGTTGATGCTTGGGGATGTTGGTGGTCCTGTTTCAAGCCTCAGAGATTTTGCTGCGGATTATGGAATCATCTTCGATGGATTGGGTTCATCATTAGTGGATGAAGATGACTTTGTGGAGCCTTCAATTCATGATCTCTTTCAGCTTGATGAGTTCAATCTTCAATCCCACTATCTCACAGAGGGTGTTGAAGGGTTGCTGTGGAGATGGGGAACAGGTATTATAGAGTATCCAGAAGATGCAGACGTGATTTTAGAGATGGATGACGACACCTTCTCAGAATGGGCTAATGGTTCTTCAGCAGCAGGCGTGGCAATGATGATAGCTTCAACTAATGGAACAGGTAGGATATTGACAATCGGGGATTCAAATCTCTGGGATAACACTGTTTTGGGTTCAGATATCTTTAGTGACAAGAAGACTATGACATTGTATGAATTGAACAACTCTCTACTACTGATCAATTCAATAGAGTGGCTACTTGGAGAAGGTAATGGAGGGACACCCACACCCTTTGAACTACCATGGTGGGCCTTGCCAGCTGTTGGTGGTGGGGTACTAGTGATTGCTCTTGGATTTGGAATCAGCAGACGTTCCAAAGGTAAGGAAACGACAGCAAAGAAATCCACTACGAAGAAGAAGACCAAGACAAAGACCAAGAAGAAGTGAATGGAATTATCAGAGGGAGCACGCACCCTCTGAATCTTTATAGGCCCCTAGAACCAGAGACATCTAGTGATTCTGTGTGAGCGGCTTTGTATTGAAGAGAGTCTTCCTCCCTATAATCATTGGATTTGGCGGAACTTTTCTCCTTATCTACATTATCTTCCAGTCATTTGGAATAACTGAGTACGTCTGGCCGATTCTGGTTCCTATTCTAGGCTGGACCTTTGGCATCATGATTCTAGTCATGATTATCATTGGAATTACCTGCAGAGTTAGTAATGCAAGTCCTGGAGAGCAAATGATGATTCAAAGAACCTATCCTGAACCAACATATCCCTCATACGACGCTCCAACAACTGGCTCTGTATATGTCATACCCGTCTACTGCCCTCATTGCATGAACAAACTTGAGTTGGAGAGAGTCGAGTGGGTCGGATCCGGGGACATCACATGTCCAAGTTGTATGAGTGTTGTTCAGGTTGGTGTGCGAGAGAATTTCTAGAGGTTGAGGATTAGGATTATGGCTGATGAAGTGACTTGGGAAAATCAGGAGTGGCTCTATAGTGCGAAACAGATTCTACAATGGATGGCGACAGTGCCGCCAGAATGGCCCCTAATGTTTCTTGTCCGACACTCTCACAGAGAAACCCTTGCAAACCATGATGAGATGGCAAGTGGGGGAATCACGGAACTTGGAAAAAAGATGTCAATTGAACTTGGAAAAAGAATTCCTCAGAAAGGTCGGATGCACCTATTCACAAGTTTTGTGCCACGATGCTTTCAGACAGCAGAAGCAATCGCAGAGGGATTCATACAGCAGGGAGGTGAAGTGATAGATATAGATCCACTCCCCTCACTTGTCAGCCCGCAGGTTATTGATGAAACTGTATGGATGAACCTCCATCCAGACGGGAGAAATATCACAGATTTTGTGAACATGTGGGTAGACGGTGGATTTCGTGACCGAGTAGAAAGTTACGATGACTATCGGAAGAGACTAATGGGGGATACTGTGCTGAGACTGGTATCGCATGAGGAATGCGAGATTCATGTCCATGTCACTCATGATTTCACAATGATGGGCGCAAAGAGAATGTTTCTTGAAAGACCACTTCTACCAGATGACAGAGAACCCTATCTTGGAGGTCTCGGAGTGACACGAAGTAAAACCGGATTATTACTTAATATACAGGGTGACGTAATACCCATCAGCATCCAGTAGCAAACCAAACTCGACAATTATTTTGCAAAAGGATATTTAGCCCTATGAGAAAATCCGATTAGTGGTCGGAATAGATGAGATATGTTAACATCAAGTTTTCTGAAAGGAATGCATATCCAGGGGGGGTAATCAGCGGCATTGTAATTGTTCAAACCGACAGTTCCTTTGACTGCAATAGAATCATACTGAAGGTCAAAGGAAAAGAAAGGACTGAGATGGGATCAGGTGATAGCAAAATCTCTGATGAATTTATTCATGCCAGTGGCTGGATGGTTCTATCAGATGCAACGCGGGTTCGAGCTGGTACGAGTGAATTCCCATTCAGATTTCAACTTGATGAAGACCTACCTCCTACCTACTCCGGCTATAATGGTTGGATCGAGTACAGTGTCGAGGCTGTTGTTGAGATGGACTGGGCAATAGACCCGAAAACCACACGACGGTTCAGAGTCCTGCCAACACCCCCAAATTACATCCCAGATAAGGACGGATATGATCCCAAGAACAAGAAAAGCGGGATCCTTAGTGTAGAGCTTCTGAGTAATGTTGTTAGAATGCAGCAGGGAATTCCTGTCCGTTTCATGGTAGAGGAGCACTCTAGGGTGAATGGTGTACGGTTGGAAATTAGACGACAGGAATATGTCAGGTGTCGAGGAAGAAAGCATACACACGATGTCACTATCAAGAGAAAATTCATTCCTCTTTCAGATAGAGACTTCGACAGGTGGAAAGAGGAAGTAGTGGGTGAAGGATGGCGGCGTGTACCCTTCAGTTCGAGACTGCTTTCTACGTCCTATTTTCTCAGAATAGTTCTTGAGATGCGGTGGGAAATAGATCCGTTTGTGACATTCCAATTGAAAGTATCAGGAGAAACACCAAAGGAAGAAGTCGAGGATGTTCTAGACTCCTTAGCATTCGACTTTGGATTTAATTAGGCGTTGGAAGAAAACTCTATTTACTCTCACACGAAGTCACTGACAAGTGGTTGGTCGAAGTTAGTATGCGAGAAGTGACGATGTACACTGAAAGAAATGAGTTCTTGCCGGGAGATGATGTCCAAGGACATGTGGTGGTCAGCACTGACAAATCATTCTCCTGCAATAGGATTATTCTGAAGCTGCGAGGAAGTGAATACACTCATTATCAAGCTGGTAAGGTTCATGTTAGTGAAACACATCAATTGTTACACGAAGACCTCGAAATCTGGGAGTGGGGCGACATCCACTCAGGAAACACTAGAATCGAATTCAGTTTCAGACTTCCGTTGGAAATCCCACCCACGTATCATGATACATTCGGAAAAATAGACTACTCAATAGAGGCTGTTGTGGAGATCGACAGAGCATTGGATCCCAAATGCAAGATGGAACTTCAAATCGTTCAAAGCCCACCACCGTTCATTCCAGAAATGGTTGACCTACAGCCTATTAGAGGCGAAAAGGATCATCTACAAGTTGAGATCCCTACTGACATTCTTAGACCAAGAGAAGATCTTGTGGTGAGATTTCTCGTGAAAGAACGTTCACGCATTAAGGGAGTTCGGATTGATATCTTGATGCATGATGATGTGGTGTGCCAAGGAAGGAAACTAGAGTCAAATACAGGTCTGAGTGAAAAACGCATACGGATTGCATTCAACGATTTTGATAGATGGATTGAAACAAGCATGCTGGAGGACTGGAGTTCCTACGCTCCATTCGACGGGACACTCATCAAGTCCACAATACTTCTCAAAGTAGTACTAGAGGTTGGACTTTCTCTCGACCCGTACGTTGAGTTTCCTTTGCGACTTTCTGGAGAGCGGGAAGAGGAAGATGACATCTTCGATGCTATCGAATTAGACTTGGGTTGGTAGACTGTAAACAGACAGGAAGTCAGTATGTTCTTCAAGACAGCATTCGTGTATTCCATTCAAGTAGAGGATTCATCCCGGATGAAGTAGTCCAGAGGAAGGGTTACACCAAAGGCAGACCCTCGTTTCACTTGTGACTCCTTGCGGTCTGGTATGCTCGGATGCTTTGTGAGTGTGTATACAGTCCGCATAGGAGTTTCATCAACATGAATGTGAACCTGGGCTGAGCTAGCTAAAGTCTTTCCAACTGGAGGATATGTTGGGTTATTGCACTTGACACGTGTGGATATCAATGTAACAAGATTGTGTCTCAAGGTAAAAGCGTTAATTCTAGCAGATAGATGTGTCATCTGGCGTGTTCGCTCTGAGTCCAATCCCTCATCGATGAATAGATCAACAAGACCAGGAAGAACAAGTAACTTGGCTGGAATTCTTTCAAAGAACTCATCGAGATGGTTAATCACCAAGTCATAGGTCTGACTTGAATTGAATGCTCGTGAGATATAGACCATATCCATAACGCTCTCGGGTTCAAGACCCAGTTGGAATGAGAAATCACGCAGCTTAACAATGTCAACCACATTCGAGCTATCAATCATGATTGATGGACTTGAGAATCCACCACGTGTGAGGGGCAGCTGTGCATGCACTACAGCTCGCAATAGATCACTATTTAGCCGCTCAGAACCATAGAACAAGTAGACAAGCCCGGTTTCAAATCCACCATCTAGCAAACTATCAATCGTTGGAGTTCCTGTCTTGCACATCACTCTTTGAACTCTGTCTGCAGTCTGGAAAGGTGTCAATAGCATTTCGATCAATCCTGATGCTCTTCTCAACTAGCAATGTGCGAAAGTTTGTCTAGAGAGATTTGGTGAGAAATTTGAGCATTCAGAGATTGAGAACTGGAGACAACAGTAATTCTGCACACGTAAATGAAGTGAGTTGATAGGACCTTAATAGGTATGACACGACACTTCTAACACAACTCTCGCTCTTTGAGAAAGCATATTAAGCCGCACGTTAACAATAGTTACTATGCCACACTTTGGGTTGATAGATGACAGACTTCATCCAGCCGACGCGGCACTTCTTCGAGCCAGACTTCATATGAGAGGGGGACGTATCAGACTCTTGGATGGTCGAAATGAAGATGGTGTGGCTGCACTCTATGACGCTATGGTTAATGCTATGCTCAGGTTTTTCGATTCATCTGAATTGCGACAGAATCTAACAATCGGAGAAGACGATGACCTGAATGATGATCGAACTCTCTTTGTCATTCTTAAAAAATCGGGAGTCCTTGATTCTACTGTGGACGTCTTAGATTTCGATTACTTGCGCAAAAAGATGGATGAGGCAATTGAGGACGAACTGGTCGAATTCAATGCACACCGATTCATGCATCTATTCAACAGGATAATGGCTTTACTTGATGTGATTCCCTTCGATGAGAGTGATCTACCAGAAGCTGACTCTGTGACACTCTAGACATAAGAGAAGAAACAGTGAATCCGTTCCGCATGATTACCCGGAAAGATAATATGATGGATGATTCGAACTTCCGTGTAGAAGCGTCCGTATGATTCTGGTTTATTGCTTCGGGAACATCAAAGACTTTTCACTTTCATCACGCCGACCCCACACACAATGACAAGAGCTGCCACCCCAAACATTGCAGTTAGAACTAGAGCTACCGGGAAACTTGAATTTGGGGGTGGTATTTCTGAGGTCGTTGTTGTCGTACTAGATTCACTTGAAGAAATGGGCAATGTGGTTGTTGCCACAGGTTCAGGAGTAGTAATTACTGTGGTCTGCGGTATGTCATCGATAATGTATTGCATCCGGTCAACAGTGAACCCGAATGCGTCCACGCCACCTAAGAAATCTGGTTCTGTAGCAACTACATGAATTCGTAGCTCATCTCCGGAAATCCAAGGAGTCCAAAGAAACTGATCATGGACGTACCTGTAGTCTGCAAATACCCGTGAGTTCGAGTCCTTGATCAGGAGTTGATCACTCCCACCGTCAATAACCTCAAACCGAAGTCGAATCATTTTCGCTCCAGTCCTGGCAAATGTCCAAATCAGAGGTGAGTCAGGAGGGAGGCTCTCTGCATTAATGTGAATGGCAGGATCAAAGTCCTCACTGTCATATGCGACTGCTTCGGATTCTTGAATCTGAGTGAAGTAGTATGTATCATTTGAGAGATGAAGACGTACTGAGTATGTGACCCGGCTTGAGTGCGATAAATTAAGCAGGAATGAGTATGAATACTGGTTGTCCGATTCCTTGTTCATTGTTGTCCAGACATAACCATCATGCAGGTCCACACTAGTCGCGTTTCGGTTCGCCGAATCTGAATAAGTGAACACCACATTTGTAGTCCGACCATAGATATAGTCAGAGAAATCAATGGCACCCTCGATTAATGGTTGAGTCTGGGTGATTGTTACTTCATCTAATGTCTTGGGCACATCGCTTAAGATCTCACAACCGGTATCTGTGACAAGAACGGTGTCCTCAACACGAACCGCCCAGCCATCATCAAAGTACAGTCCTGGTTCTATTGCAAGTACATCATCCGCCTCTAGCTGGCCATCCACATTACCGAGGATAGGCATCTCATGAACGTATCTCCCAACGCCATGCCCCCAGTAGGTAAGAAGTGACACATTGTCGAGTCCAACATAGTCTGAGAGGAGACTCCGCATAATTGCATCAAGATCAGAGATAACCACACCTGGAGCGATAGCTTCTATGATTCCCTCTTCCGCTTCCAGCACAGCAGCGTATGCATCCTTCATGTCCTGAGTTGCAGACTCGAAAAAGAATGTCCTGGTGACATCTGAGGAATGACCGTGATATTTGCATCCAATGTCAATCATGACAATTGGTTCTGTTGAAGGAGTGATTACATGTGTCTCATCATCGTATGGATCACCATGTGCCATTGAGAGTTCAGAACCTGACATCACGAGAGTGGGAAAAGCGAGAGCCCCATCTGCACCTTCTGCTCGCATTGACGCTTCGAGGTGCTGCAAGATATCCGCTTGAGTTATTGAAGAAGCGTAGGCATTTCGAAGAACATGCCATGCCTCTTGTAAAGCATTGGATGTAATTGAAGCAGCTTCAGCCGCGCTTACAGACATTGATGCAAGTTCCATAGGCTGTTTTTCAGACACCTGATATGAAGTGGCTCCGACAGCAAATTGACTAGATAGCAGCAGGGGTAGCACTAGAAATATGAAGGACCATACTCTTTCAAATCGCACCACTATCTCTCAATCCTAATACGGATTGAGCTGACAATATCAACTGTTCCTATGAAGCAATCACTCTTTCAGTTTTCGGAGACATGTAGAGTATGCATCCCAGAGCTCCTGATCATTCGGGAGAAATGGAATCAGCGCTTGGTACAACTCAATCGCTTCAGGATCAGCTCCTCTCACTGAATAGAGTATTGCAAGATGTTCCAACGCATGGACATCTGTTGGGTTCAACTCTGTAGCCATTCTATAAGCTCTCTCAGCTTCAACTATCCTTCCTTCTTGTCTAAGAAGGTCCCCCCAGATTGACCATGTCCAGGCATTGGAGGTTTCGATATCGAGAGAGCGCTCGATTGCCTCTTCGGCCTCACTCACTCTGTCCGACATCATATAGACCAACGCCATTGCGTTCCACATCGTGGGGTTCTGGGGTTCGAGCATCATTGAGCGAAGACATGCATATTCAACCCCTATCGTTGAAGTCATCTCATCAGAGACCTCTACTCTCTGAATTGCTTCTTGGAAATGTCCTAGTATATTCTCATCCTCGATCTCTGTCTCTGACAATTTTGTGACACATCCATTTTCACTATGACCCTCTAGGGACCATCATAGTAGATCTTCGCCAGCTCCACCAACAGTGCCAACTCACGTTCCTCTTTCTCCGTGAGCTCGTCACGCATTGGTTTTGTTTCTGGCCGTTTCACCTCTGTCGCCATTCTTTCTTGCATCCTGCAGTCTTGTTTCAACTGCATGATTACGTACGCATTTTTGTACCTAAACTGTTGCTTCAGAATTTTCACCTTGTCAAAAATCTATATTTTGAGAAAGAAACGGAATTAAAATGAGCGAATAATTTTAGGGCACTTATAGAACTTATTTTCCATTTTAAGGCTGACAAATCAGTTATTGGCACTTAATAGGGTACAAAAGTGCATGAAAAAAGTGGAAACGTGGCTCATTCAACCATATATGAATGCAGAAGTTCACTGATTCGTCCCAATGCTCTTTCGAGATAATCCTTCTCACTCCCAAACCCGATGCGTATGTAGCCAGGCATTTCGAAGTGCTCACCGGGTGAGATGAGGACGCTCTTTTCCTTCTTGAGCCGTGTCGCAAAATCTATTGTATCAATGCCCTCCTTCATCTTGATGAAACAGATAGCTGCAGCCTCAGGTGTTCTGGTTGTCAGCAACTCAGAGTGAGCTGCTATCCAATTCTCCAAGATTTCCCAGTTGTCTCTGATGACCTGACGAGTGCGCTTCTCGATTTTTAGTTGAACCTCTGGTGACAGGGCTAGTGTGGCAAGCCAGTCACTCACCTTAGAGGGACACACAGTCGTATAATCGGAGTATGTCCACAGCTCCAGAGCCACCTGGGGGGAAGGACTTACAACCCACCCCAGTCTGAGACCGGGAAGACCATACGCCTTTGACAGACTGGATGTGATGAGGACCTTCTCATATCGACCATGCATAGACGGAGCCTTCCCGTCAGCAAGCTCAGCACCACGATATATCTCATCAGCCACTATCCAAGTATCATGACCCTCCGCGATTGAAACTATGGTGTTGAGTTCGTCATCAGAGAGAATCTTGCCTGTGGGATTGTTTGGACTACAGATGACGATGGCTGCAGTCTTCTTGGAAACTAAAGACCTGAGACTCTCAAGATCTGGTTTCCATTCACCATCAACCAGCTCGAGCTTGAAGTGGATGACATTCCCTCCGAGGTTCTTCCAGATACCACTAATCTGCATATAGTTGGGAACCATGAAGATGAGTTCATCTCGATCAGGATTCTCACGACGCAGCCACCAGGTAACTAGAAAGTTTGCCTCAGCACCTCCCGTCGTGGCAAGGATATGCTCAGCAGTGGTTCCGGGATAGTGATGTGAGATGGCCTCGCGGAGAGGGATTGTGCCATTTGTTTGTGAATACCCAAGCTGAATGTCCATGAGTTGGTCTCTGAGCTTTTCTGTGGGAAGCAAGTCCCTAATGTGCATAGGTTCAACACCACTCTCACTCAGGTTATAGTCAACCCTATGTTCCCACTCAGACTGGTTCCGTTCAAGCTCAAAGCGTTCAAAGCGCATTGGTCCAATCACCTGATTGGTTTGAATTTTGCAAAATATAAGAATCCTACTTTTGGTTCATTTCTCGCAATATCTCTCTAGGTCATCGGTCTTTATCTGTGCCATAATGCTCTCCTTGTAGATTTTGAATCCCAACCTCTTGTTGATAGAGAGCATGGGTGCATTAGAAGTTGCGTTTCCAGTGACAACAGTGCTCACAGTCGGCCATCGATTCTTTATCTCTTTGAGCATGATTGCCTTGAGCCACTTACCTTTCCCTGTACCTCGGTATTTTTCAGAAACACCTGTCAAATCTTGATATATCAAGGGGTCCTTCGATGGGCGATAGACTATTTCGGTAAGTCCTGAGATCTCACCATTGGATTCCTTTGTGATAGCTGTCAACCAAAAAGCATTGACATCTTTCTGGTATTTCTCGAACTGTCGACGAAGCTCTGGGGTGATCACATAATCTCCAACATCCAGGTCCTCCCTTGGAGCTTGGTTGTCAACCTCAGTGTACACTTTGCAATATGTTTCTAGGATTTCCTCAGGACAGTCCTGAAAGAACTCAATCTGTGATTCAGGAGATCGGACTGGACCTTCCTGTATCCATTCCTCCACCATATCCCAATCCACCTTTGTTAGATCAAGTCGATTCTCTAAACCGGATAGGGCTTCCTCAGCTTTCATTTTCCTGATGAATCTCTTACCATGTTCTTCTGAAGTATTACCAATGATGACTGTTTTCTTGTGTTTCTTAGCGTACTCGAGAACTACTTTGAGAAGGTGGTTCTTGGCTATCCCCTTTCCTCTGTAAGGAGTCAATAGTTCTACGTTGTAGACAAAGCATTGACGCTTGTTCTCTTCATAGGAAGGAGAGGTCTCTCTTAGGTGACTGACACGAACAAGACCAATCTGATCATCTGGAGCGCTCTTTAGATGCACTGTGTGAGTTTCAATATGTTCTTCGTCCCTCATAAAACGTAGACTTTTCTCAACAGCCTCATCTGAGGTGATTGGATCATCAGGTGCAAATTCAGGATATCGTTTGTAACGATATTCGTGAAAGCGCCTCCATTCTTGTTTGGTTGCCTTGAATGGATCAAATGGCCTGAGCTCAATCTCCATAATTGTCACCTACGTAGTCGGATAATCACGCGACTAGAAGTTGAATATTAAACTTAATCATCTACGTAGTTTAGGAAGGGGATTCAACATCCAATATTGGAATCACATACCTCTGGATATAACCAGTTTCAGCATCATATGAAACACTCTTGAGCGTGCTTCGGAACGCAGGAGCAATAAGATCCTCATCAAATGAATGAGAGAGTAGAATGAGTTGGGCCCCTTGTGATGAAATGAAGAGAGTGGCTGTCTTGATTGTGTTTGAATGAGCGATTCTATCAATCCCTTCCATTATCTCATCTGCAATTCTGATTGCAGCTTCGTAGACGGTATCGTGTCCAGAAACACCCCGAGCATCATAGACCATGTACGACGAGGTCCGAGTGTTCACCTGTGCCTCCATGCTTTTCTGTACATTGTCAAGGGTATAAAATCACCGAGAAAAGTGAAAATGAGAAAAAGAGAATGAGAGTGCCCGCATTACGCGAGCACACGCTCATTTGATCTTCAATGGCTGATGCTCTGTGACTACGCACCTTTACGGTGGAGCCAAGCAAAAGCCAGTGCTTCAGTGGTCCAGGCTTTTCGAGCCTTGGTCAACTTCTTTCTATCTGTTTTAGCTAGTGCCAGTTTGATTACCTCCTTAATCGCTCACTTTATGCGAGCATAGTCGTAGTACAGGGACTCAAGCGTTCTGAGTCTCGGATTCCGATTCCTTCTCATTATGAAGGGCTCATCCTTCTGATTTTCATCAGCCATTTTTCCTGCATCTCCTCCAACCGCCGTCATTCCTTTCGAACTCTTACGGTTGGCACGTATTATGTAATACTATTACAACATATAAGTATTGTGGTTACGTGTTAAAGATTGGGAGTTGAATGGTTGAATGGCATAAATAATGTGCAAAACAAATAACAATGATCTGAGAGCCCACACCAATGCAGCCCCTCCACAGTGACGCAATGACTGATGCATCCAGTGCTACTAAGCTCTAAAACTATAAGTACGTGCATAAGACTTAGTACGTTGAAGCTTGTGCTCTAGCTCACGTTTCAGCTTTTGATTTTCTGCTCGCGCCACCTGTGTCACCTCTCCTCTTGTTCACTCGTATATTTCATAGTGCAAGAATTCCAGGAAATGAAATCCTGAAATTTCATCTCTTCGCTTTGCGAAGGTTTCATTGGTTGCATCAGTCATTCTTGTCAACCTGTATGTAATATGTAATACTATTTTATGTAATAAGTATTTCTATTACTTTTTTCTGCTCTTTTAGAAAGATAAAATAACTATTGTTAACGAATAATTAGGTGTGAGCTATGATGTTACTACGGCAACAAAACGTATGTCTTAATGTCGGAGAGGAGGCTCCTGACTTTGAATTGCCAGATCAAGATGGAAATAGGGTTCGCCTCTCAGATTACAGGGGGAAGAAAAATGTTCTTCTTGCACTGAATCCAGGGGACCTGAATGATTCATGCAAGAACTACCTCTTACTCTACAGGGACAATCTTGAGAGCTACAAGGAATTAGATATCCAGGTTGTAGGAATAAACATGGATTCTATCAGGAAGAACAAGACATGGACTCAGAGCATGCGGGGTCTCGGATATCCAGTCTTGTCTGACCGTGAACCCCTCGGCGATGTCACGCTAAGGTATGATTGCTTTGTTCCAAAACAAGGGTATGGAAAGCGCGGACTGTTCCTCATCGACAAGGAAGGTATCATCAGGCATATCGAGGTGTCTGACGAGAGTGGAACCTGTCCAAACATCGGTGTATTGGTAAAGAGTCTCCAGACCTGATACAGATAGAATGACAAAATCTGACACAGAATCGCATTATTCCCTAATAGGAGAAAATTTCCTCCTGAGATGTTTTGCAAGACATGAAGAGAGTGCGTACTAAAGCAAATCTGCAAATTTCTCTAGCACTTCTCTAGCATGAATGGTCGCATCGCAGAATTGGCATGTAGTTTCTTTACCTGCTTTTGGAAACTCTATTTTTCTGAAGCAAGAGGGACAGTCTATTGCCCAAATATCTAATCCCTTTTCATGCAACTGAGAGAAGATGGTTTGAAAGTCGGATATCATTTCGAATGGAACAGTGACTCGAGCTAGTGCTCTGTTCGAAACGTATTTGCCCACATCAGTGACTATCCCATCTAATGCACCTTTATCGGTCAGATAGGACACAACGTCTACCACTGTCTTGTACACTTGATCCCTTGGAACTTTCCTAGATTCAGACTCATGAAGTAAAGCTATGCGGGAAATTATCCTCCTTTCACTAGCAGTTTCGAAAAGGTCCGCGTCAAATCTATGTATCAAGAGACCCAGAATATCCTCCTCTATCTTCTCAAGAGCATAAGAGAAGAAGTAGGGTCTCATCTTTGGGTTCTTGGCAACCTTAAGTAAATCAGCGTTCCTTTTGTATGTCGATAGACTCCGAATTGTGAATGAGGTTTCTTTAGTCGTCATGGGGAGAAGCTTCTGTCTTTCGTAGAATGCAAGGAAGAGCACCGCTTTGTGCTCTTCACATGCATAGTAGTACGATCGTTTCTGTGCTGATTCTGCTTGATGGTCTATTACTAGACCTTGTCTGAAGATCCCTGCTTTCTTCTTTTTCGTTTGAATACGAACGACATCATCGAAGTTGAACTGATGAAGTTGCTCGCGTCCTTGGCCAAGGATGCCTTTGATTTTGAGGAAGAGGATCCTCTTGTTTGTTAATACGAGATCTCCCCAGTGATTTTTGTAGGTGCACCTGATTCTTTGAATCACTGACTCATCTGCCTCGATGCCTTCAAGTCTCTTCAAACCCAACCACAATGATTTCGAAAGTGTATGTTTGAATTAAATGTTACTAATTGTATTTTTCCTATTATCACTCCTCCGTTGTACGTTTTTTATTTCAAAAATATGTTGTACTAATGCTGTTTGGGTATAATACCAGACTGATTGTTCAGGATCGAGATGTATGGAAAGGATGTGAGTTTGCAAAGTGAGGATGAATCGCTTTGAGAAAGCCTGGTTTGAATGTGAATGGATTATCGTGAAGTCCTGGGATGGCTCATCACCGGGATGGCAACCAGTCCAGTAAGTCATAATCTCGAGCGTTACATACTTACCAGGAATTCTATCTCCAGGTGGATAGTTGATATCCCATGGAGTTACATCTGGATATTTATTACTCTCTAAGCAGATGTCCTGTCTAACAAAGAAAGTAGCTCTCCAATAATCAGAGGCGCAGCATGGTCCGTCTCGGACATGAGTCCATTGGACACAAATTCTGCCCTGATAAACACCCTTTTGCCATACATCAATGTAGCTACCAAACTCCCATGGTTTGTAGCCACCAAACACGAACACTTCTACATACCAATTCGCCATAGTTTCATTGTTTAGACACAATGGAAGCTCGCTTGGAATTACCTCATCGTAGAAGTCAATATATCCCTGCTCGGTGTCGAGTGGTCCCCAGGAACCGCTTTCCGATTCCATCACAAAAACAGGCTCTCTCAAAGTCCGAAGCTGGGCTGTTTCAGCTGAATCAAAGCAGTCCATGACGATATCTTCTTGATCATCGTCAGTTGGACTTTGGCTTTGACTCCCGCATAAGTTTGCCGCCACAACGAATCCTCCAACAACTAGGACGAGTACAAGTGAGATAGATATTACAACTATCATTTGGTCGGTCCTCTGTTCTGCTATTGGTGTGGCGGAACCCCTATAGGTTTCGCCCATATTTTCATCCTCTCTCAGACCGAAAAGAAGTGATTCCTCCCGATCTTAAGTTACCAAGTTCGCGAACGTTGATCGTTCAGCACGAACTTGATGCTACCAGAGGTGTCATAGGTATAATATAAGACATCGCTGTTTTCCATTTTTTATTGACACTATGGATTTTTTCCATGACCTGAACCAAAATCGATTAATCTTCTGCGTGATTTCCAAGCAAGGAAAATTATCGGGTTGTGGTCTGGTTCTTTTTACTCATTTCTTTCGAAAAATCGTCAACGGTCGATCTGGCAACATATTGGCATGACGATCAAGATTCTTTACTCAGTCTTGCACTTATGCAGAATCTTTCTCTTTTTCGTCTTTGTCCACGATTTATAGAAACATCTATAGAATGCTTGTTCTGCATTATTTTAAAGTCTAAGGACCGGTTAGAAGAGGTAGTAGTCTACTAAAATACCTGAAATCCTTGAAAAGAAGTACTCACACATTTCGAAATTTCGAAACTTTCGAAAAATGAAAACAGATCCACACTCTATAGGTGCTACTTTGCGCCTAGCTAGGTGAAGTGCGTTGGACTATATTTTCTCATTAGTAGATTTCACGGGCATAGACCAAGAGTGCAAAAAGGGAAACCAATCAAAAATGGTTTCAGGCTCCAACCATAGTAGTGTCATTACTCACCTTCAGTGCAAGCTACATAAAAGATGTAGGGGGTCATCAGACCCCTTTGAGATTAGAAGTCAGTTTCTTCTTCGACAGTCTTCCTCACACCGGTTGCAATGGAAGAAAACTCAATCATCTTCCATTGTCCTCTCGAATTAGCTGCGAGTTGTACGGGAGTATCGAGGTCTTTTCCGCCACTATCGATAAAGATTTTCAGACCCTTACCATGTTCCTGTTTCTTGACCACAGTCATGATAAGATTGTCCTTGTCAAACTTGTAGCTGTTTTTGTAAGTACCACCAACATAAGAGCGTGCGATATTGGGATTTCTTTTGAACTGACCAATAAAGTACTTTGCACTAGGACGGAGTTTTAGTCCGGATGGAGACCCTCCAGCTTCCATAGTATCTCTTTTTGAAACCACAACTGTCATCATAGCCTCGCCAAGTTCCGGATCTTTCTCGATGTTGAGAGCAGCAATGAGATAATACATGATCGTGTTCTCTGGTTTTCCTGCATCCTTCTCCCATTCTGATTTGAACTTGGAAAACGATGTGATCATCTTCTTTGTGACTTTAGCCATGTCAAATCACTTCGCTCTCTATTGGTATAGTGTTGAAAAAGGTTAGGTGACTAGACTATGTCCACCAGGACACGACCTTCTCTGACGAGACCCCAGGCCAAGAACTCGAGTTGTTTCCATCTTTCATAAGCAATTGCTTCTAGATTTTTGAGCTTACTAAAATAGAGAATCAGTACTAATCCATGAGAAACAATCAAGACATTCTTTCTATGGAACATAATATCCACTTTCTTGACTGAATCCTCAAATCGTCTGAGTGCAGATGCTCCGGACTCCCACCCTGGAACATTTCCTTCTGGATCACTGAGAGTTCGATAGACCTTCTCTGTATATTCCTCCTCTGTCAGTTTCCCTTGATGCTCTCGAACCAGTTCATCTAGACCTGAGAGTTGGTACATTTGAACTTCAAGACCCTCAGCAAAGATCTCAGCTGTTTGCTTTGTTTTTTCTTCGCTTGAGTGGATGATACCATCAATTGCACTGAGTGTTTCAGAAGAGGCAAGCTCTCTCGTCAGTCGTGCCCCCTCAGCAGTGATCTGCCACTCCCGAGCTGGGATGGACAAGTCCACCTTGGTCTCAGCATGTCTCAAAAAATATAGCGAGTTTGTCAACCTGAATCATCCCTCAGTGCCATTCTTCATGAGCATCCCAAAGTGAATATGACTTCAAAAGGGGTGGGCGATAGTAAGAAGGCATTGGGTGTGGCAAACTAATGGAAGGTAAGTTTACCATGACTCCTCACGGACGCCCACGTCTTACTACTGGTACTTCTTGTACTAAAGGGTTCTCATATTAGGAAAAATCCTACCTAATCAGTTATGAGCATAGTCGATGAAGAGTAAGAGTGATATAGCAGTAAATTTGGATTAAGTATGTCAGCACTAGTTACATCTTGGAGGCAGACTTGAGGTGCAAACTGACGCCAGTGCAGCAATGTCAAAAGCTCGCAAGAGATTGGACCTAGTTCTATACTGGTACAAGCTTGTCACTGGAATGGTTTTTGGATTTTTGAGCTACATGATAATGAGAGTAAGTGATCTGACTTTCTTTCTCATTGTTCCTTTGCTTCTCTTTATAGCGCTACTTATCGCGCTGGGAATTGTGTATAACTATAACCAGAAACACCCAACGCAGTTCACGAAAAAGATGATTATCAAGAGGTCATTGATGTATACGGGAACATACTTCCTCGCGTTTCTTGCCCTGGCTACTTTGTCATTCTATTGGGGAGCATGAAGATGAAGCATCAAACACAATTGATTCTAGTATTGGCAATTATCGGGGTGGTTGCTTTACCTGTTTATTTTATCGTGATTCCGGCAAATCAACCAATAGGGTTACCTTTGGATGTAGACTATATCACTGAGGGCGATTATGCTGGAAACTTCTTGGTAACTGACAATATAGGCAAGATTCTGATTGTAGATACCGAACTCAATGTGCTCTGGGAGAGTGACGTGCCAGAGCGGTTTTGTCATGAAGCGGAAATCTTACCAGATGGAAATATCATCGTAGCAGACACAGCAATTGGTCGTGTCATTGAAATTAACATTTCAGATCCGACAGATATTGTGTGGGAATGGGACCCGAGAAACTCGGCCGATATCAACTGGACGGAACTTGCTATCAGAGCTGGATGGAGTCAGAAAGCCATAAATTATGTCCAAAATCCGAAAGCGGATTGGGCGCACACCAATGATGCTGAATGGATTAATGGCACAAAGCTAGGTCGACCCTATGACTCATTGATGATCTCATTACGTAACTTCAATCTCGTTCTTGAAATCAATTACACAGACACAAAAGAGGTCATCTGGTGGTATGGAGAACCAGAGGACTATGACACTCTCAACCATCAACACAACCCAGATGTCAGAGAGAATGGCAATATCATAATCTGCGACAGTGAAAATCGACGCATATTAGAAATCGATTATAACACAAAGGAAGTCGTATGGAAGTTCCGTCTTGATTTTCCATTTGGAGAGCTGAGATGGGCCAGGGATTGTGATGATATAGGTAATGATACATATATGATAACTGACTCGAACAATGGCCGAGTTTTTTTTGTGGATAGAGAAACAAAGACCATAGTGAAGGAGTTTGGTGGTTGGTATCTGATTCAACCGTACGAAGCAGATTATGTTGAGATTGACGGTAAAGATTGGATTCTGGTTGGAGACTCGCCCTCAACTGCAATCACGCTGATCGATCCTGAGAGTGATACGTTTATTGTCTATGGATTTCCGAGTATCCCCAACTATCTCAGACTGTTTGTGGGTCTCTTCTCGACATATTACACTTTCATGTTCATCTCGCAGTTCTTGGCCGTGAAGAATCAATCTGTTATTAATAGACTAAAGAAACCAAGCGTCTATCGAGAATTTACCTACCTTATCCTAACAATCGTCTTACTAATTTTCGGAGGTTCACTCTACCGCTATCTAGTGGAATTTGGCCTTTGGGAAATCATGGATAACGCAATACACAATTGGGCTGTTTCAGGCAGTGTAATCTAAACACCAATCTTTACCACGGATTCGAAATCACTCACAACATAGATTTTGTCGATTGCAACTCTCATAATCGCACAATCGGGAAAACTCACGAAATCTGTCAGAACAGGATGTTGGTCTACTAGCAGTGATGCATAATCGTTACGCGTTGGACCTTTCACATCTACTGCTGAACCTATGATAGTAATCGAAGTTGTTTCATTAAAGTCATTGTTCTGTTCGTTTCTATCATCAATCATTAGTGTGACTCTAGGGTTTGCTGCCATATTCTTGTACTTGAGTCTCTGTCGCATAGTAGCGAATACTAGTTCCCTCATACCCTCTGTCACTACAAAGCCCACAAGGCTGGAATATGGTTCATTGTCCTTGGATGTACCAAGAACTGCAATGCTTTGAGATGCAAGCACCTTCTCGATTCGTTTCATCACTTCGGGATTGATTTCCATGATAATTCCCCATATTTCTTGATGTCTGATTAGACCTATGTAAATATTGAAAACTATCGTTAATATGTTTCGCGTCATTATGACAAAGAAATTTCCACCCGTGAAAGGGGACAATCTGAATGGGCAGACCATCCAAATTCCCGAAAATCTCAAGGGGGAGGTTAATGTTCTCCTAGTTCCATTTCAAATGTGGCAACAAGATTTAGTCAATAGTTGGGTTCCGTTTCTTGAGCACCTTATGCAAAACAACTCTCGATTTGACTACTATGAACTTCCAACCATCAGAAAGATGAACTTCCTCGCCAGAAGAATAATCGATGGGGGGATGCGTGGGGGGATTCCTTCAAGAGATACACGAGGACGTACCGTAACGCTATACATTGATAAGGTCCCCTTCAAGGATGCATTGGAAATTCCAACAGAGAATACACTTTATCTCTATCTGGTTGACCGAGAAGGTACTATTCTATGGGAAGACTCTGGAGGAATCACTGATGAGAAAGCTACCTCACTAGCAGAGGCTCTGAAAGTAGAGTGAAGCAGTAATGTACTGCTTAGCTGGTGCTAATATCATTCCGTGTCTTGATAATCGCGAAGAGAGCACTAAGAAGTACTAACGTAGGACCTACAAGTAAACCCGCCCAGAGAAATGGCGATATCATTCCTATGAGTAGCAATCGTAATTGCTTTGATCTAATGCTTCGCCAATTCTCCGCAAGTACTAATCTTATTGTAAACACTCCTAAAAGGATAGGAAGAATCCCAAAGAGAGTTGAGATAATTATCTGAAGGTTGATAGTAAACAGTGCAGCAAGAATTATTTGATAGAAGATTGTGACACCACTTCCAATGAAGAGAAGTGCACCTAATGCAACTATCCAGCTAATCCCGTTTTTCAGTTCCCTAATTTCCTCCTTCTGAGTCCAAAGTATTCCCAAACCGACAACAAGTGTCGCAATCATTGGAGCAAGAATTGAAAGGAAACTCTGACCATTCCATAGATGAATTGTCATAACACTAAATGGAACAAAGAGCCATTCTGTAAGTGTGAATGATTCGACATATCCCAAAGCAACAGAAAACGAACCTTTGTTGTCTTCATCGTAGACTGCAAAATAATACTCGCCTGTGGCCGGAGCGAGCATATCAATATCGATTAATGTGTAGAAGCTCGTCGGTGTAAAACCTTCATACTCAGGTGTTGCTAATTCACTTTCTAAAATCATCACACCAGCAGATTCTGGTATCTCCAAAACACTGGGAATCGAACTTGAGTTCGAAATTCCAGGACCCATAAGAGCAATAGACGGATTGAAAGTCGCTGGCTCTGTCTTGGCCGGAATTGAAAGCAACATTCTGATTCTTGTTCCGGCGTCTATTTCAAACGCGAAATATTGCGGATGTCCGTCTCCATGAAGCTGAGAATAAATCACCCAACTCTTAGTGGGATCCCCAATGAAGAATGCAGTTTCCAATGTTTCTCCATCTTGCGCGGATATCGGGACATGAGCCGCGATGGTTGGTATCAAGAGGGAAAGTGCAATTAAGATTGTCACTGCGAAAATAGTTGTTCTCATAATCGAATATATTAACAATTGTTAATATTATATTTTGGGTCTGTCATATTCACTCAGGACTGGTCGGGATGACAAGTACGGAACAAAAATCGAGATTCTGCAGAATCTAGTCTGCAGAACTCTACTTCTTTTGACACTATGCAGCCTTACTTCCAGGTGGAAGCTCATCTAGCTTGACTGGCACCCAAGCGCCTTCTTCGTCAGCCCTTTCCACGGCTAGAATCATTCCGTGACTCTCTATGCCGCCAATCTTCTTTGGTTCGAGATTGACTAGGAAGAGAGCTGTAAGACCCTCAAGGTCCTCTGGTTTGTAGAGATGTCCAAGCCCTGTCGCCATGGTGCGCTTCTCTGAACCGATGTCAACCTCAATCTTGAGGAGCCGGTCTTTGCCTTTTACCTTCTCACACTTCACAATCTTACCTGCTCGCAGGTCAATCTTCTGGAAGTCGTCAAATGTTATAGCGTCTTTAATTGGTGCCAATTTCAGTTTCACCTCTCCCGATGCTGCTGCACTTACCGCAGCCACACGGTCACTGATGATTTGCCTGAGTTCGACTATGAGCTCTTCATCTATCTTGGAGATCACTGGTTTTGGTTTGACAATTTTTGTTCCTTTCTCAGGAGGTGTAAGAGCATCCTCGAGCAGAGCTTCGTGGACTGTAGTAACTTCGTAACCCAGTTGCGTCCATATTGCTTCTGCAGCTGATGGTAGGAACGGTTCAACGAAGATAGCTAACGCCTTTGAAAGGGCGAGAGCATTGAAGAGGACATCTCCGGTCTTTTCTTTGTCTTCTTTGACTAATTTCCACGGTTGTTGGGACTGGAAATACTCGTTTCCAACAGATGCAATTCTCAATACCTCGTCAGCCACTTTCTTCAATTCATACTCGTTCACAGCGGCTGTAATAGTCTCAATAGCAGTTTCAAGCTCCTTCTTCAGGTTTGGATTGAGTGTGCCCTTCGGCACTTCACCAAAGTGTTTGTGAGTGAAGTGTATGGCTCGATAGAGGAAGTTACCCAAGGTAGCTACAAGCTCGTTGTTCACCTTCTCGGCGAACGCATCCCAGCTGAAGTCCAAGTCCTTCGTTTGCGATGTGTATGAGGCTATGTAATATCGAAGATAGTCAGGGTCAAGACCCCTGTCAAGATAGTCATCTTCAACCCACACCACATAGCCGCGACTGCGACTGAAGTTGTGACCTTCGATCTTGACCATTCCTGATGCAACAATAGCGAATGGTAGATTATAGCCACTGCCCTTCAGCATGGCAGGCCAGAATATGCAGTGATGCTGGACTATATCCAGACCGATGTAGTGAACCAGTCGACCGTCACCGGGTTTCCAGTACTTCTCCCATTCATCGGGCTTACCGATCTTCTTTGCCCACTGCTCTGTGCTCGACATGTAGCCAATCGGTGCGTCAACCCAGACATAGAGGACGAGTGAATCGTCTCCAGGGAACTTGATTCCCCAGTCGAGGTCTCGTGTGATGCACCAATCTCTGAGACCCTCTTTGACCCACCCAAGGGCGAAGTTCCTTGCATTCTTGGTACCGTCCACGGTCTGCAGGTACTCTCCGATGAAGTCCTCAAAAGCACTCAGTCGAAGAAATTGGTGTTTCCGGGTGATTGGTCGTGTGGGGTTTCCGCACACTGCGCATCTCGGGTTCAGGATCAGACCGGGTTCGATGTATCTGCCACAGCCCTGGTCACACTCATCTCCGCGAGCATCTGAGCCACAGTAGGGACATTCACCCCGAACGAAACGGTCAGGTTGAGACCGACCGCATGTATCGCAGAACGGAGTTTCAATCTCTTTTGCATAGATGTGTCCATTGTCCACGAGTGTCTGGACAATCTGAATGGTCCGGTTGTGGTTCTCCTCATTGTCTGTATGTCCATAGTTGTCAAAGAAGATGTTGAGTCGGGGGAAAGTGTCCTTCAGAATTTTGTGGTATTTCTGGTAGGTCTCTTTCGGAGTAAGACCCTCTATTTCAGCCTGCACGATGACAGGTGTACCGTGGGTGTCAGACCCACACACAAAGGTGACATCCACTCGCATCTTCTTCAGGAGTCTGACAAATACGTCTGCTGGCACGTAGGTCCTGAGGTGACCGATGTGCATTGGACCGCTTGCATATGGTAGTCCGCATGTTACAAGCACTGGGTCTTTTGTTGGATAGTTATTCAGTTTAGTCACACTCCTGTTAATATTGATAACCTACTCCAAAGTGATGCGGAAACTCTGCAGAAAATGTGAGATACTCTACTCTGAGGTGTCTCGCATAAGCGACCTTTGAAACAAGTGTTCTGTCGTTTCTTTCGTTGAGTTCTTTTCCCGCCTTCAATAAAGTAGGTTATCGCTTCAGCGCGGTCTACGGATATAACTCTAACGATAATTCGTAAAGAAGATTGGAAAAAAAAAGAAACTGAGGCTCCTTGTAGAAAGAAGCCCCAGTTTGTAACCACATTACCACCAGAGAAGCATCACATGGTTGCTAGTTCCTTCGTCTAACACTGTACTGCTGTCACCTTTTGTAAGGACCCAGCAGTCTGATGTCCCAGGGCCCAGCCAGATCGCCGCAATATCGGCTTCCAAATCAGCAATGTCATTCAGGACCAGAATCCACCCACTAACTGTATCTCCGAAAATGCCAGTGAGAATACCTGCCTCTCCACTTCCACTAATGGTGTTACTGACAAGTCGTAGGTCCTGCACACCATTACCAACGATGCCCCAAGCATAAGAACCGCCCAATACAATATCATTCTGATAAGCAAAGACTGATACTCCCTCTACCTCTCCCGGCACAGCAAGCCAGTCGTCAATCCAGATCCCATTCGAGTAACCAGGCACTTCGACATGATTGTGATGGATATAAGCCCGACCTGGTTCTAAGCTAGAAGCGTACATACCATTTGCCAGATAGATACCGTACCAACCACCCTCTCCGACCGAAACATCGTTGAATGCCACCTCCGCTTGTGAGTTGTAGAGGTCATAGATCTCAGGACCTATCATGGTATTGACGTATGTGTTTCGTACAATCTGAATACGCGAATCCACTGATTGGCCAGGTACGACACTTGAGCCTAGGCTGTTCTCGAAGTGACATCCCTCAATCACAAACGTGCCACTGATCCTCTCATTCGCGAAGGTATCAATATTGAAGCGACCCTGAATGAATAGTCCATTCTGGATGCTAAAGCCGAATACACCATAAATCTCACCGATGTCACCCAAGAACTCAAGATTCTTGGCAGTCACGTCGAAGTGGGATACGGTCTCTTCGTTCCACTCATCGACGACTTTACCCGTGATTTCGATTGGGTTCATAGCCCTGAAACCACCAGCATATTCTGGCAACCACAATTCAGTCGGGTATTCTACCGTCACTGTGAAGTCGCTCAGCTGTATCTTGTATGGGTGTCTATGGGTGCTGGTGGAATACTCATCCTGATAAAACATTAACATTCGTGGATTCTCAAAACCAAGATTGGCTGGGTCCTGCAATGGAAAGTTATCTATACTATGAAGAACTGTCTTTCCAGTCCCAGAACCTTTGAATGTCCCATCAAAGTTGACACCAACGAGTGTTTCACACAGATAGAAGTCACCTTCTTCAAGAAGGACTGTTCCCTTACCTGCGGCAATCACGTCATCTATCGCTTGTTGAATATTCGCAGTGTCTGTTACTCCAGTCGTGTCACCTGATGGAGCGACTACGAATGCATGGCTTCCGTAATGTCTCCCGGTCACTGGACCAACGATGGACATACAAAATGCAAAACACAGAGCCACCGCTAGTATTCTCATTCTGTTTTGTTCCAAATTCTCTCCTCCTGCATCCCTACTCGAAACCGTAGGGAGTACCACATGTTGCTCTACAGTAGTCATCGTCAATCAAGACTCGCCTCATACAACGAGTCGTAACCCCGGGGCCAAAGTTAGTCTTCGTAACCTTTATTGTGTAATATTATTACATGTCATCCTGTAACTTAAGTGTCTCTGAAAACCAAAATAGTCTTTGAACAAAAGCGTGTTGAGATTGGCGCTGTTGATAATCTTAAAGAGCGACCAAATCTCCAACGCGAACTGGCTGACACATAATGACTGGGAGAGTAGGACCTTCCATTGAATTGGAATCACCCCTAGGGATTGCCAACATGGTCCAGGTATTGTCCGCGATACTGATAATTGGCGGAACACTCTATTGTGGACCACCGAACTCTGAGATGCTCTGGTTAATCGTTGTAGGAGTTCTCTATACAATTGGGTTTGTCCAACTGTTAATGACAAGATATCTTATGCAGAGAGAAAAGAGCAGCATTGAAGGTGCGATCATTGTTGCAATGCTAGCGATGCTTTTCTCTTTTGTAGATGCACTCGTTTGGGGTATCGTGATTGGCCAATTGATACCTACAGTGCTCTACTTGATTATCTTTGCCATCAATGTACCAAACACCAGCGTTCTTAGGAAGCAAAGGAATCTACTGGGAGCTTTCTAGATACAATCGGATCATTGAAACAAAAGAGGTTAAGGTCCTACTCGCAACAGCTTGTGCCACCAGCGTTGCTCTCTGATACGGGCCCAACAGCTGTATCCTGACAACCACTCTGACGTTTCCTTGCCTGATTCCAGACACAACCACAACCTAGATTCATAACTGTGATAGCCCCACCTAGACAATTCTTGGCACATGCAGTGCAATTTGTGCAGTCTTCTGGTCTAGCAACGACAGCTGGCCCTTCCGCGGGGAGTTCCCACACATTGAATCCACATACCTCAAGACAATTGCCGCACCTGTTGCACTTTGTTGGGTCATAAGAAAAATCAGTCCGTCCCGAGTCCGAGATTGTTGTCACAAGTGTCATTTTCTTCACCATCCCATAAGGGCAACAAGGATATTGAATCCTACTATCATGACAATCCCTGCTCCAAGTGTGTATAACATATAGGGGTATTCTCGTTCAATCACCTTTGGATCACTCACTGATGTCATTCCAGACCAGTCCATCGTCAAAGTTACAGCTATGACGAACTGAGCTATTGACCAAACTACATACTCTGTCCAATGTGCACTAAGTACGAACATAAAGACAAGTGCTATAGGAAGCGTGATAGCTGCCAACCCAAGCCCACGCCTATAGAACGAGTTTCCCTTAGACGGAAGGATTGGAAAGATTAGTCCAAGGACAAATGCAGTTCCAAATAGCGCTGCGAAAATCTGAATGATCAGTAACAAGATACCTAAACTAATGGAGAGAACTTGCATGTAGAAGGTTTGGATGAATAATGCGGCTATTATGTCAATCAGGAAGATTGACCCCAAGAGGATTGCAAGTGGGCGACCAAGTAGCACAGCTAGTAGAAATGGTATGTGAGCGACTGTCTGTTCCATTCTCTCTCTGAGGTTGAAGGTCACAGAGGCCATCTCTCGAGGTTTGGGTTTTGGTTTCCCAAGCTCCATCCATTCATTTAGGTCCTGAATTCTGACTGGCCCATATCGAGCCCTGAAACCTGTCCTCCTGCGAATCTCTCTTGTGTCCATTCCAGCTGCAGAGAGTTGAGGCAGGATTATCTCTCGATGAGTGACCAATTCATCGAGGTGTGTCAGATGTATCATTTCGACAACATCTTTTGTATCAAAGTGAATCCCACGAGCGGCACACCAGACGTTAATCCCATTTGTGTCACAGACCAACACCCATGCGTCTAACTTGTCTTTGTTCAGAGCTCGCATCACAGTGTAGTAGGTCAATTCATAATTCGCTGTGACAACAACTGGACTGTCTTCTGTGGGGGCGCCAGCGCGATACAACCCGGGAGCAATCGGAATTCCCCTCCATCCTCCTGTTAGATGATTGTACCATATTCGTGTTCTGGCTTTGGGACCTTCAAACTTCCTCTTTCTATCCTCATACTTGGATAGGTGTCTTCTCTGTCCGATCTTCCCAAGTACAAGGGTTATCTCAGAACCATAGTTCTCTGTTTCAGTTATGTCAAACCCCGATGACATAACTATTGACTCAAGATCATCCACTGGTGGTTGGAATCTTCTCCTGACGAGTTTCTCAGCCTTTGCTCTTTGCCTCCAAAAGGTTCTTTGTTCATCCCGCAATCGCGGAAGTGTTTCGGAGGCAAAAGCGATGATTCCATTTGGGTTCAGCACAGAATGAATACGTTGAAGAAAGAGTTCACGTTGATGTGGTTTCAACTCAGACAAAAGAAAGGTGCTCACAACGAAATCGTATTTCATATTCAATTGAGGGACATCAGCGTTAGTCGACGCATGAGCCGACCCTGATAGATTACCACACAGAATCTCAAGGAAATCAAGCACATCAGCCACAAAGAAGGAAGGACGTTTCTTCAATAGGACTACAGACTTCTCAGCGGTCTTTATCATTTCCAGACTTGAGTCAACACCTACTGCATCAGCACCCTTTCTAGATGCTTCGAAGACAAATGACCCAGGACCGCAACCAAGATCAAGTACGTTCATACCGGGTTTAACAAGTTCTAGAATCTTCGCACGGATGATGACTTGTCGACCATCTAAAACTTTGTTGAACTCTTCATCATAGGTTTCTGGTGTCTTCTCCAATGCAGCCATGAACGCTACTGCCATCTTGTTCATCACGGTCTATATTTTGATTTACTAGTAACTTTCTTTCAACGCATGAATTACATATGGCATGACCTGTCACCCGAAAGTGCCTGCTAATCGACGAAAGAGTATCGAGGCAACTAGTAAATCAATCATAAAACTAAGATTTCTGAACACCAGGAATGGGGGTTCAATTATCGCAATCACTCCTAAACCCACATAGAATCCCAAGAGAATCACAAAGATCACTTTTGAAGTCCGGGCTTCAAGAGGGTCACTGAGGGAGAGCATGAGCAACACAATGAACGTGAATCCAGCCATGTAGCTCGATATGTCCTTCACGTACATGACAATCCAAAATGACGAAAAAACATTGTCAGCTGGCACCCAACCGTTTGGGACTCCATTCAAGAGGGCTACTTGGAACGCATTTTCTAGGAGGTCCGAAACGAATGTCAAGCTCCCGAGTGCAAAGGCAACCTTGGAGAGAAATTCCTCCCTCTGTCTTGTGAGGAGATAGAAACCGTAGAAGATAGCGAGGTATCCAATCATGAAGAAGTTATCAAAGACCAGACTCACGAGTTTGATGCTGATGTCCATCGGAGTGGCGCTAACCAAGTCGGAAATCACGTCACCAGTCGGTCGCAGCTCGTAGAGATTTCCACCTCCCGGATTAAGGAAAATTGTAGCAACCATTCCGAGAGTCATGAGGAAGCCTAGGAAGATAAAGACAGACGCCACCTTTAGTCGTGGACCCATTGTGCTTGTCATCAATCTCACCCTGACTAAACAGGAGAGAGGAATAAGGATTGCACCTTATAACTCTCTTCACTTTCACTGCTGCGAATCTAACTCTGTCACATGGTTAGAATCACATCAATGAGTGCCTGTGCGAGAGCTATGAGTGCGTTTCCTTCCTCCTCAGATAGCTTTCCTGAGTTGATCATTGAATATATCTGAGAGATGAGGTCGTTGAGCTTTTGAGTTGCTTGTGTCAGCTTGCCTTTGTCCATGAGGTCACGTGCAGCATCAAGTTTCCTTAGCAGTGGGCTAATGTCCTTACTAGTCAAGACATCTTCTTCGACCAGTTCCTCCAGATCCGAATCAATGACTTCACTGACTTCTTGAGGTGTATTGAAGGTGAGAGGATCTGTGAAGTAGAAACGCCATTCGTCGCCGTCAATGAAGTAGTCTCCATCTGAATCAGCGTCATTGGGATCTGTTCCGATTTCAAGCTCACCATAATATGAGAGACCATCATTATCGAAATCACCAGCTACGAGTGGATACATGTCATAGCCTTCACTTGGCCAAGGAATATCTGTGTCTCCGATTCCGTCTCGATCAAAGTCCACTCCGATGTAGTCAGACCAGATATTGCCCTCGAGTAATTCAGGATTATACCAGTCATTCCCGGATGGTGAGTAGAGATCAGTGGCTTGAATAGTGTTCCATATGATGCTGTTCCAATAGATCAGATTACCTTCTGATTCAAACAGGAAGATTCCATTTCCGCACAATGTAATGTTGTTCTGAGTCAGATTGTTGTAATGCGAGAGATTGAGATAGATCCCAAAGTAGGTATTATCATAACAGGTATTGTTGATCAGCCAGTTGTAAATAGAAGCATTCAGGAATATACCCACATTATTCGAAGTGAATGTGTTATCCCGAATTTCGTTCCCGATACTTCCCCCTCTAATGGAAATACCATATCCTAGATTTCCATAGCAGTCGTTCGCTCTGACAATATTGCCATCTCCATTCCAGAAATGAATTCCCGCGTATCCATTGTTGTACACGGTGTTATGCTCAATCGTATTGTCGGTAGCTCCAAGTCCAACACCAATGCCATTGACATCATTGTCATAGCACCAGTTGTCCGAAACAGTGTTCAAGTTACTATCTCCGACTACAACGATTCCTTCAAAGTCATTCGAGAAACAATCGTTACCCGTTACAGTGTTTGAGTCAGAGTTTTGTATGAAGATACCTTGATAATTGTCCCAGCAGTCGTTCTCAAGAATATCGTTGTCACTGCTAGTACCTCTCACAGCGATTCCCCAATAATTCCCATAGCAGTCATTGTCTACAATGGTGTTGTCATATCCCAAGAATATGTGGATTCCCGTACCTTCATCGCCTAGATTGTTGTACACAAAGTTATGCACAATTTGGTTATTATAGGCTCCGACCCCAATACCTATTCCATTCCCAAGAAGGCCATCATTGTCAAAACAGTAGTTATCTGTCACGACACACTGTGTACTATCTAATAACACAGCAATACCTTCCCAGTCATTGGAATAACAATGGTTGTCTGTTATTGTCACAGCAAAACTATAGTCCACACGGATACCATAGCAGTTGTCAAAACAGTAATTGTTTGTCACCTCTGCATATTGAACATTGGAGAGCCAGATCCCTGCATATGCTTCAATAAATGGTATCTCACCCAGTCCACCTTCAGGTACTGAGGTGCCTGTCACAGTACAATCACGAATGATGAAATACGTGTCAACAATGTTCAGAACCTTGATGCAGCTTGCATCAGCTCCGTTGACATCGATGTAGTAGTCTTCAATGATGATTGGATCTCCATACTCTCCTGAACCAAGCCAACCATGCCAAGCATCCATAGCTCTGAGTTGCGCATCACCATCGATGTAGAACGGACCTGGATCGAGGGGATCAGTTAAGATTGTGAAAATCTCATCATAGTCACTCCAACCATCCATATCTGTGTCTGGATTGTACGGATCTGTGCCATAGATGTTTCTCTCTTCATAGTTCCATAGCCCATCTCCGTCATCATCAGGGACAATGATATCAGTATAGCCTACACTATGGAGTAATTCTCTGGCGAGTATCACATCGCGATAAGCATCTGAAACTGCATCATATCCCGGAAACATTGGAAGGGTTGGGGTATGAACCAAATGGGGGTTGAGGCCTTCTAATCCAGCAGTGAGCATCAATTGTCTCCACATAACTAGATCTACTGCTTGGCGAACCTCCCGTATGGTAAGATGTTCATTACCAAGATTTGACAGCGCGACAGCCCACCCAGTTGTATCAACACCAGATGCCCAATCGTCGCGACCCCACATTATCCAGAAAGGCTGATCTTCAGCCCAAATCGCCTGCAACTGACGGATGATGTCAAGGGCTTCACTGCTTAAATCCGGCGGATTCGGCCAGTTTGCATTCCAATCAATGTTGAGTGCGAGCAATGCTGCCACTAGGTCTTCATAATCCGGATTGTAGTATCCTTCATTGAAGTTACTGTCTATTGAAGCAAAATCTAACCCTGAGATGTATCCATTAGAGCCTAATCCAAAGATTGCAACATCAAAGCCAACATAGAGAGAGATACTTTCATCCCATATTGGAGGACCTGCAGATGTTGGACGCTCAAGCCCATAGTCTTCAGGATTAGTCATAGAGTAAATCCATTGTTGCCAAGGCAATGCGTGAATAACTAACTCAATACCGATACAACGAAGGTCTCTGGCCAAATTCTCTGCACGCATCATTGCGATTTCAGATTCCACAGCCACTAGAAGGTGCAGAGTAAACAATGGTTGTCCTGAAATTGTAGGCCATGGAGGATCAACAACAAGAGGATCAGTAAAGACCCAATAGACCTCGTCACCATCTCGCCATAGATCACCATCTGTGTCCCACTCCATTGGATGAGTAAAGAAGGTGTAGAGTTCTTCAGGATCTAAAATTCCGTCAAAATCACTGTCCGCCTCCAATGGATTTGTCGGGACACCCTGTGGGTTGTTGCCAAAGATCTCATCAACGTCGCTGATCCCGTCTGAGTCCCCGTCAACGCTAGTTGGGTCGGAGAAGTAGTATCGCCACTCCATTCCATCTGAGAGTGAATCACCGTCTGTGTCTGGATTCTCAGGATCTGTACCAATGATTAGCTCGCCGGTGTCTGAGATTCCATCGCCATCACTATCTATCACAAGCGGGTACATGTCAAGACCATGCCATGGGATGTCTGTGTCCCCAATCCCATCTAAGTCAAGGTCCACTCCGATATAGTCTGACCAGATATTGCCCTCGAGAAGGTCTGGATGATACCAGAAGTTTCCATTCGGTGAGTCAATGTCAGTAGCCTGGTTGACGTTATCAATAATCGAATTGTGATAAATGGTGTTTGATGAACTTCCCATCAGATAGATCCCATATTCATTATCAGAACAGATGTTTCCAGCCACCTCATTGTCATCTGCTGAGTTCAGAGTGATACCTCGTCGCATATTAGTACTGAAAGTGTTTCCAATTATATCGTTGTTATCAGACAGGTATAGGTAAATTCCATCATATTGATTTGTATTGCAGGTGTTCCCGATGAGCTCATTCTCTGTTGCACCATTGAGATAGATGCCTACTAGATTCACTGTGCATGTGTTGTCTGAAATTGTGTTCGAGTGCGAATCGACAAGGTAGATTCCAAACCAACCATTTCCGTCACATGTATTATCTGCGATTGAGTTCAAAGTAGAAGTTTCAAGAGAGATTCCAGAATCACTGTTGCCATTGCAAGTGTTCCCAACCAGTATATTCCAATGTGAATCATCGAGTTGAATACCAAATTCCAGATTCCCGGAGCATATATTTCCAATTATATGATTGCCAGAAGACTCACCCAATCCGATTCCAACATCATTCCCTGAACATGTATTCCAATAAAGAATATTTGAATTCGACTCGATAAGGGCAATTCCAGTCTCACCGTTACCGTCACAGGAGTTCTCGAAAATCACGTTCATATCTGAGAACTCTAATCGGACACCTGTGTAGAAATTATAGTTGCATATGTTCCTGGTGACGTTATTCTCGTGTGAGTTGCTGAGGAATATACCAAAGAGGGAATTATTGTTGCAGGTGTTCCCAACCACTGCATTACCCGGACCTGAGCTCTCGAGTTGGATGCCATGTTCACCATTACCAAAACAGGTGTTTCCACTGATCAGGTTGCCATTTGAGACAATGAGCTTGATACCGTTGTAGAAGTTGTCATTGCACGTGCTCCCAATTATATGGCCATAATGAGAATTATAGAGGAAGATGCCAAACTGATCATTCTCATTGCAGATATTATCAATCAGTATGTGATTTGTCGAGTCTCCTACATCTATACCAGCGAATCCGTTGTAGTTGCATGTGTTCTCCCGCACCTCAACAGCATGAGAGTTCAATAACCAGATACCTCGGTAAACATTGCTATTGCAGGTGTTTTCAATGAGGTCATTCCCGGTTGTGTCGTGGACGTAGATTCCGATTTCGTTGTAGTTGCATGTGTTTTGTTCAACAGTGTTTCCGGGACCTCGAAGCTCAATCCCATAGTTGTTATACTTACAGGTGTTATCTCGGATTGTGTTTCCATTTGCCGATGGTGACGTAACAATACCAAAGCCATTGTTGTTACATTCATTCCTCAGGACAGTGCAGCCATCCGAGTTGTAACCTAGACCTATTCCAGCATACGCATTGTCATAACAGACATTGTCAACAATGGTGTTCCAAGAGCTTCCTAATCCCAGAATTATTCCGCTGTAATCATGGTCGTAACATAGATTATCAGAGATCGTGTTCCAATTACTGTCCCAACCAAGGGCAATGCCCTCCCAGGTATTCCCATAACAGGTATTCTCAGAAATTAGACAGTCTGAAGATTGATTGAGTGTGATTCCCCAGACGTTTCCGAAACAGATGTTATCGATTATCTTGGCCCCGACAACGTTGTACAGGTATATCCCTGCACGACCGTCTGTTGGTAAAGTCCCAACTGTTGCACCCGTGAGGGTACATCCACGAACCATGACATAGCTAGAAACGATGTTCCGAATCTCGATACAGCTTTTGTCAGCACCTTCAGCATCGAAATAGTAGTTCTCAATGATGAACGGGTCACCCTCAGCACCAGTACCAGACCATCCATATAGCTCCGCTTGTGCCGCTAAGTCTTCATCACCATCGATATACAATGACTCCAGAGTGAATGCATACTCTGATGTGTTGAATACCATCCCACCAACCAAAATGTTTCCTATGTAGAGGTCCACCTGGAAGAATCGTCCAAGCTCAAACTCCTGAATAAGAGGATCAATATAGAGTGTGACTACTTCACTTGTCCCTTGGATAATACGTTGTGAGGAGTATTGTAGTATCTCGGCATACCAAACATCTGTATGTTCTCCCAGTTGTCTGACCTTGAGATTGACATAAGCAGTGCTGTTTATCAGTTGACCAACCAAGAATGAAATCTCACCTGGTGATTTCATCTCAATAATTTCAACATTCTCATAGCCCACATTATTAGTCTGGTCCTCGGGAGTTTCTCGGGAGGGGTCAATCTGTACCTTCAAACATCCGCTGATGAGTGTGGGCGTGAAGGTAAAGGACGCAATCGCAGATTCACCATGGTCAATTTGAACATAGTCTTTGTATCCTACCATATCAGTAGCAATTCCACCTCCAAATGGCACCTCCCAAAGAGTTACTTCAACGGGATCATTATCTGGAACATCATTGCCTCTGTTATACACTGTGACATCGATTCGATTCAGTTCATTCTGTTTCAGTCGTAACTTCTCTTTCCATACCCCTGGGCTAATCTCACGATAAATCTTGATGTCAGGGTTGTCCCATAACAGACCTCTTCCATCCCACGTGCTTGAATCATCTTGAGAGTATAGATACATATCTGGCGTATCTGTTGAGGTGCGACGCTGGAAGCAGCTCACAGCATCAGCAGAGTATGAGTTGGAACCAACCCATATGTTCATGTATCTGGTATCCCCGAGGTCGTCTATTGGATACCATATGTAAGAGCCAGCCCCAGTCGGATAAGCAGGATGAAGAGTTTCCCATCCATTTTGTCCCTCATATTTAATGGTGACATAGGCCCCTGGAAAATTAGAGAATTTGATTTCTAGGGTGTCACCATCTATGCCTCCTACTGCTGAAACTAATACATCTCCTGCATGAGGATTGAGCTCAACTCTTGTGCCAAAGCTAGTAACAGGAATCTCATCGATGTGGGGTGCGAAGTTCCTTTTTGTCACAGTCACAGAAACATCAGATCCAATGGCGGGATCTATATTGAACAGAGCCTGTCCGTTACTATCAGTATATTCAACTGCATAGACATACTGTCCTTGATGAAGACAGACTTTCGCAAACTTGACCGGTTTATTGGTGTCATCATTTTTCACTGTCACAGCAAAAACCTGAGGGTCAGTGGATCCAATTGACTCTGGATAAGAAACATCGAGAATTGTTGGTGTAGACGTCCAGAGCTTGGTCTCAGGGTCTCCGAAGAGATGATATTCCTCGAAGGTTGTCTGAGCAACCTCAAAATTATCATGGAGTGTCCCCCATTGTTTCGCAGCGTGTAATTTGCCAAGTAATAACGCCCCTCCCATTTCATATACTGGTTGGTTCTCAGACTCCAAAAATCCTGGCCAGAATGATTGGATGAGTCCATCCATAAGATATGAGCTAATTATTGAATAAGCAAGACGTGAAGACGAGATTGCTGCAACAGCTCCATCTTCATCTCGTGTGATTTCCTCCGCAAAGGACTCCTTGGCGTACTCCTCAAATGGATTAACATGATTATTATAAATATCATCTACGTCCACCAGCCATCCCCCTGAATAATAACGTGTGTACATATCCATATGTTCCTGATCAGTTTCTCCATCAAACCATCCACTGTCACATGCCATACTGATAACTAGGGGAGTGAATCCTGCGTCGCCGGTATTCAAGAGACCTAAGATATCGTAGTTTTGATTATCAGTATCAAAGTAAGGGGTAAGCCATCCGTTAGTATCATCTCTATCACCTCTATCCCAACCATTATCATCAGTGTCAAACCTGTAAATCATGTTCTCACTCCCGCCATGACCATAGTAGAGAACAAGGAATTTTCCATCGTTAATAGCATTCGAGATTTCGGTTAATGATTGGCCCCAAGCTATGTCATCATGATATGCATCGAACCAAAAGAAAGTAGGATCATTAATGTATGTCAGCCAATCGGAAACCAAATCCGAACCAACATGTTCCAAAACATCATGGAACTTCTGAGGCATATGATGCTCCCAAGTGCTTGAATATAGCGTTTCTATTTCTTTTCCAAAGGAGTCTTCAACATAGTCTCTGATTCTTTCCAAAGTATATACAAACGGGAAACTCGGATCCTCATTTCCAGAATGCTCGGTGTCTTCGAATTTTGCATTGGAGAGAATACCTTCGTAGAATGAATCCGTCAGAGGTGGGGATGTTTCATAGAATATGATCTTGTCAACTGCAGTTTCAGCTTCTGCTGGATTATCAACTGATATGCGACCGTAGATCATATCTGGGAAATACTCCGCCCCTTCAATATCGAAATAACCCAGATCTGACGCGATATCTGGTCCAGAAACACCTGTGTTCGGATCATACATTTTGTAATTAGTAAATAGCCGCCTGAATTCCGCTTGATGTTGTAGATTATAAGTAGTTGGAATCATCTCGACATCGCCTAGAAATAAGACATAGGTCGGTGCAGGATTCCAAGTGTTGTAGGCTCGTTCTATCGCATATTCGATAAGAGCTGAATCTGGTGAAACTATCATGAATGCAGCAGGAACTCCTTTCTTTGTCTTCCAAGCCGCCAAATCAAGAGCATATTGTTCCAGTTCAGCAACTGTAATTACCAAGTACTCGACGCCTTCAACGTTTTCCTCACCAGCACTTATGGAATAAGTATTATTGTCTCTTGCCACTAGCGGTCCAGTTGGTATATCAACTGGATTATAATCCAAGAGAATATTGGACATGATGTTTTCAAAGGCTTCAGAGCGTAATTCCTCCCGAATTGGTTCTATCTGGGCGGGGCTGCTGTAGTCAGCCTTCACCAACATCTGGGAGTGCGCAATCGTCCTGTCCTTGTCAGGGTTGTATTGGATAGGGAAGAAGTTAATGGATGATAATCTATGACCCCTCATTATCAGAGGTGTTGCAGGATTTCCTCCTTCGATACTTGTCCTAACTGCTGGGAAGTACGCGTTGTTGGTATATGCTGGACCTTCTTCTGTTGGGAGAATTGCGTCAACCTGTGTATCCTCTGACCGATTCCCTTCAAATATCATCATGACCTGTGGAGGCGAGGCCGGACGTATATTGTAGGTCTCGGTGATGATTGTTGATGAGTTTGTGATAGCACTCATGGTAACAGCAATATCGTGTGGTATTTCTACTAGCTCTGAGAGCAGGGGAACCATTGGAGCTCCAGGCTCACGACTATATGTGGCTCCAGGCATCTCCAAGAAATCGTAAGTATTGCCCTCTATCGTGACAGTCCTCTTCCAGAACCCATAGAAATCAGCCACAATCGTGATACCTGTTGTATCGGAAGTTGTCACATGCACTTCAGCAGGTGTACCAGCGGGAGTTGCACCCCCATCAAGAGACACCCATACTCCACCCTGAGCCAGGACCGTTCTCACCTCACAAGGACGGACTTCATATGGTTCATTCACAAAACCGAAGTCGCTATCCCTCTCAAGACTTGACTCACCTACAATGTCAGGACCTGTGTCATTAGTAACATCGATCATCGAAACTGATGATGCTGATGAGATTACAAACATGGCTGCAACAGCAACCACAACAATATTCAGAAGTACCTTCTTTCGAGTCCAGCTGACCCTTTTCATTAGATGTCCTCTCCTCCATCTTCCCCACACATGAAACGAGGGGCACGCTACACAGATGTCATTATGCAACCCTTGTCAATTATTGCTCGTATCTTACAACGAAACGTGACCTCAAGGTCCAATGCTAGTTTTCGTAACCGTTAATGTGTAATCTAAATACGCTTCAGAGGTTCGATATAAGTCTCTCCACCCTTCGAAAAATCGAAAGAAGCGGATTGATTCTCCCAGTACCTTTTGAACACGTGTTCCAAGTTTATCAATAGAAAGATCGTTCAGCAAGAACCTCTGCAAAATTACCCTCGCGTCTTGAGGCGCCGACGAAGAGTACGCTCAGCGTGGAGTCGGTGCTTACGGAGAATTGTTGATGAGCCCTTTGATCGGGCCAGTTTGGTTCGTTCAGTTGTCGCCATTTTTCAACCTCTTGAATAAGGTGTGGGGGCCTGACCTAGGGGAGTCCGCCCCCACTGTGTCTCTGATGCCGGGAGGTGCACGGAGACAGCGAATTGACCTCATTGGAAAATGAGGATCGTAAAGAGTCAGGAACTCGCGTAGAGGTAGCGTAGGCTCTGCGCGTCTTGGTCTGTTGGTTCACGGTCGCTGTCCAGAAGGCCGTATAGAGTATGAAGCACTTCTGCATTCTTTTGGAGGGTTGATGTTGGTCGTGATTCCTCGGTCATCGCTTCCGTCTCCGTTTACTCAGTTTATGTGGTACAACACACCTCTTCTTCCACTGAATTTGCTAATAATACTTGGCGTTATGAGAAACAGTATGTGGGTGTTACGGACGTAATACGTGGAGCAGATATGGACAATACATCTATAGAAGGATTCTGGGAGGCCGGAACTCTCAACAGAAAGACCCCTACAAATTGGGTTCCAAAAGAAGGAAAGGGGGCGGGGGGCATCCTAATTTCGGTGCATACGAACGGTAAGGGTTTCTTTATTTGAAAGTGTGACTATGCAATGATTACTTCATCCAAGATGAAGTCGATGTGAAAGGAGGAAAGCATTTGAGAAGATCTAGAGTTTTTGCTCTATTAGTGTCAGCCATGCTTCTTCTTGGGATTTCAACTGTGTATACAGTCGCAGTGGATGCAACCTCATACCCAGTCACCTTTGAAGAACACATTGGACACAGGGAGTACCTATACGTCGGTTCAATAGACCTTCAGTTTGATGATGAGGTCCATTTCAAACTGACAATAGACAGTCCCATTCCAGAAACTGATTTGGATATGGAAGTTTACTACGATGGCGAAATAGTCTTCTATCTAGCTACGGGTTATGGCTACATAGGTGATCCTGAGATAATCGAGGAGGGATATTTCTGGGTGCCGTACACTGGAACATATGATATAATGATGTTCGGATATTATGTTCCATACGACATGGGAGTTGACTATACTCTCTTTATCGACTCAGCTGAAGAGTTGTTCAACATGGCGCCTCTTATGTCCCATGGATTATCTGTCGGAGCCTTGACGAGCTATGAAAACAACAACCCCCAAGCAATTGGAGCAAATGAGAAGGCCGCATTTCAAGATGTGGCAGGCGCATATACATCAGCAGCTGTCAATTTTCAGAGTGCATTTAACACAAATAGTTGGACACAATACTCGCTTGATCCAGCGAGGTTCTGTTCAGAAGATGCATTGATAGTCGGAGGATGGGTCTGGCAGCGACCTGTTTGGGCTCACAGTAGCTTCAGTGATGCCAAGCAATTCATGGACGCTCGTAACTTCGTGTACTACATTGATGGCACTCCACTTACCGACCTCTCTAATGTTCAGACAGGACCGGTGCAGAAAGTGTTTGAAAATGGGGAGGTCGTTGGCTATAGGAAGGTGTTCGAACATGCTGTCTTTGGACCCGGGGAGTTGGCTGAACTCATAGGTACGGGAGAACATTCTATGCTAGTCCGCTATATTGGACCAGGCTTTGACATTCCATACATATACTTCTACTTCTGGCTAATGCCCGAGGGATGGACCGGACCATATTAAGAACGTAGCAAACAAGACATGGAGGCCAAGACCTCCATGTTTCTCCTTTTTTGCATATTATAGAAAGATGGTATCGCCATAAAAGCCAGAGCCAAAAACTACCGGTCCCAACGAAAGACCCATGCCGTCCCCATCGTCATCATAGAGAGGAGTTTCAGGCCTACTGTCATGGGCAGCCGCATAGATGAATGCCTCACGCATAGAGATCATTCCATCAGTAATGTAATCCGCGTTAGCTGGACCAATACCTCCAGGCAACTGTATACCGATTAAAGCGGACATGAAGTGATAGACAAACTCGTCCCATTGACCTTCAGTGTCACACCCATAGGAACTCTCTGCAACTCCTGCTGCTGTCATTATCACTCTGTTTGAAGCACTGATATATTGAATGAACTTGCCAGACACACATTGTTCCATCACAATAATCATGTGATCACACGTAATCGAATCAAGCCAGTCAGAAACCTGAGCGTGCGTAAGTGCACCACTAGAATCCATTGGACCCCATACACTAATCCCGCTACTGCCTCCATGGTTCGTCGTGTAGAAGAAGAGTGTGTCCCGGTATCCCATCTGATCACTCAGAGTAGCAAAAACAGTGTCAAGCGACGTGTGAGTTGCAGGATAGTCCACAGGCGTATATGGATCCTCTCCTACGCCATCCTTGTAAACGACATAGATGTTCTGTGACTGGTAACCATGCATCTGTAGGATGAAATACATGTAGATGATGTCATTCCAGTATCGGTAGTACGCCTTCTCAGGCTTTATCCCACCGCTATAAAGGACTGCATACTTCTCAGCAGAGGGATCATACTGAAATGGTTTGTATTCATTGAGAATGTCCGTGTCGAGAATCTGATCCTTAAAGAAACCTTGAACAACCGAATCCACGGGTCGCGCAGTATACTGTGAATATCTCACTCCTAGGACACCATCACTTTCATCTGCCCACTCACCAGTCCCTTTCACATCACATCGTTGCCCAACATAGTCTTCCATAGCCTGAGGTGGTTCCCCAGTCACAAGTATGTAATTGTCAGGTTGGAGTGAGTTATTCAAAAACGACCAAAGACTCTCCACCAGCATCGGAAATCCAGCAGAAATAACATAGAAGCCAGTAATCGTAATCGTCTTACCAATGTATGCCTCTGGATTACTTGTAACATCTCCAATCCCCATGGGAACATTTTCGAGAGGAACTGAAGGCCTATAGAAAATGAAGTAGTATAACGTCCCTAAATTAGTACCAATCAGAATTACAATCAGCGCAATCAATGTGACTGGCCGCTTTGAACCTGTTTTACCCTTTTTACTCTTCGACACCGTTGTAACCTCTTGTTGAATCATCGAAAACCTGATGAATCATTGATAATCCTTCAGGTCTGAGTTAATTATTGTTAAGTACTTCCATATATATCATATGGATTAATCTTGCACGAATAGAGAAAGGACGATTGGGAGAATTTGCCTGAGTTGTTCAGTGTTTCTCTAATACCAGTAGTTGTTGACAACATACTCACAGAGGACGTCTGAGGGCGGGAACTTCCTACGAACTCATCCCTACAACTCGTACTCCAAGAGAAGGAAAAGGAGCAAGCTGCTGAACTTTTTCACCAAATATCGCGTAAGTGGACTGATTTTTATTGCCTAGAGTTTTGTTGTTCATGGTGCGTTGGGATGAGGTTAAAGATTGCAGGATTCATGGCGATTCTAATCTTGACGCAACTCTCTGTGGGTGGTCAGCATTTCGTGACAGCAGATGCCATCACTTACTTTCCTGATCAACGGTGGGTCAGTACTTCTCCAGAGGACCAAGGACTTAGTTCAACAGTCATAAACGAGATGGAACAGTTCCTTAATGACACGGATGTACCTATCAGGGGACTCGTCATAACGAGGAATGGATACATTGTCGAGGAGCAATACTGGGCCTACAACACTGAGAACTCTAGTCGCCACATCTTCTCTTGCACAAAGAGCTTCATAGGTGCGCTCATAGGAATTGCACTTAAACAAGGATATCTTGACAATGTCAGTCAGAAGGTACTTGATTTCTTTCCGAATATGACCATAGACAACATGGACGCAAGAAAAGAA
>JBHLRS010000028.1:0-21578 GCA_048882325.1 Candidatus Thorarchaeota archaeon
TAGGAATAGAAACCCCGACTAATCAACTTGATGGAAAAATACACCTTAATCTCAATCCTCATAAACAAATTGGAAAGAGATTTTCATGAGGTTTGCTGAAGTTGGAACGAAATCAAGCAGCCGCTCTCATTGTTGTGGCAGTTGTTATCGGCTCAGTCGCTCTTGTAGCTTTTTGGAACCCTGCTCCTGTACCTGACGTTCGGATAGGGTACTTATCGAAGGACCTCCACCAGTTAGCCCTCCGAGTGGCACTTGAGAATGGTTACTTTGAAAGAGAGGGTATCACAGTTGAGTTGTTGCAGTATGGCAATGGTGGATATGAGATGGACGGATTCCAATCTGGTCAGATAGATATGGGATACCTTGGAGCGGCTCCAGCAATCACCAAGCGTCTAAATGCTGAGATTATGGTCACGATCCTTGCTGCAGCAAATATGGAGGGATCGGCTATTATGGTGGATAAGACCGAATACGAATTGGGTCATGTCACCTCCGTTGCAGACCTCGCTGGCAAAGGAGTCTTCCATCCTGGACTCCCGACTGTTCAAAACTTTCTCCTACGGTTAGCATTAAACCAGTCGGGCTTGTCTTATGAAGACATCAATCCTCTTCAGGCATTTCCATCAGCCATGGCGGATTCACTCACTCCTGAGAATCCTGCTTTCATTGCGTGGGAACCGTTCAATGCATTGTCTGAATATCAAAACAAGACCGTACCTCTCATACTCTCTGGAGATATCTGGCCGGGTCATCCCTGTTGTGTTGTAGCAGCAGACAATACATTCCTCAGTGAGAATCCAGAAATAGTCCAGAAGGTTGTTCAGATTCACCAAGAGGCAACGGATTGGATTGTCACTCATCCCACTCAAGCGATAGCGATTGCAGTGGACTGGCTTGAAATGGACCTCGAACCAGTAACAACCGCATTCAACAGGATCATATTTGACTACAACGTGAATGTGACTGGAATCGAGATGTATCTTGATTTCCTGATATCAGAGGGTCAGATTGATAATATCCCTCCGAGTATACCTGATTTTCTTGATGGATTCATCAACCAGACATATATTGAAGAATCTCTACTCTGTTGTTAAAAGCGACAGACAGAAAAGCAGGACTAAATCTGGCATGATTGAGAAGAATGACAGAGGTAGTCAATGGACCGCATGAAGACATCCAAGCAGATAATAATCCAGAACCACAAAGGTCTCCTACTTCAGCACTGAAATACATCCTTCTGAAAATCATTCTTCCTGCAGCCGTTCTGATTATACTCTGGTTCTTGATAGCTGAAATTGCTCGTTCTACTCTCACTGAAGTGATTGATGCCTTCATTAGACTAGTAGTGGTGGGTGACAGTGAAGGGTATTATCTAACTGATCATATTAGTCTGAGCTTGTTTCGTGTTGCAATCGGTTTTGTTTTCGCTAGTCTTACTGCTGTACCTCTTGGAATAGCTATTGGCAGATATCGTGCAGTTGATGCAATACTCAATCCAGTTGTCGAGGCAATGCGTCCCATCCCTCCAATCGCATGGATTCCTTTGGCAATTCTCATGTTCTCTCGTAATCTACTTGGAGCTCAGGTATTCATTATCTGGGTTGGTGCATTTTTCCCAATTTTGATTAATACCACTACCGGGGTGAAACGAACAGAACCTGTGCACATAGATGTCGCAAAGACATTCGGTGCTGGAGAGGGTACAATTCTCAGGAAAATTGTATTACCATCAGCAGGACCCGAGATTTTTGCGGGTTTCAGAATCGGATTCGGTATAGGGTGGATGTGTCTGGTCGCAGCCGAGATGATTGGCGGAGGACTTGGTCTTGGCTATCTCATTCTGATAATGTGGCAGGTCGGAAGGACTGGCGCAGTAATTGTTAGTATGTTGATGATTGGTTTGATTGGCTTCATCTTCAGCTACTTCTTTCTCTTCATGGAGAAACGACTACTTAGATGGAGGCAGACTGTTTCTGTCTAGTTCGATTCATTGCTTTCTCCTGCTCCACCTTAAGTAGGTCCAGGATATCTCTGCGATATGCAAGGCACTCCTGTGACGTCCGAATCCTAGGTTTGGGAATTTCAATCTCGTACTCTGCTATGATTCTCGCAGGGATGTTGCTCAGTACAAGAATCCGCTCTGACATGAAGACCGCCTCATCAACATTGTGCGACACAAAGAGAATGGTTGATCCCGTTCTCTTTTGGATCCGCAGAATCTCCTCCTGAAGGTAGTTCCTGGTCTGAGCATCTAAGTTGGACAAAGCCTCATCAGCAACCAGAATATCTGGAGAAACAACGAGACTACGAGCCATTTCGGTCTTTCTTGCCTGCCCACCAGAAATCTCATGCGGATAGTTGTCCTCCAGATCTTCCATTCCAACTATCTTGATTATTTCATCTACTCTCGTATTCATCTCATCCGGGTCGACCTTTGCTATCTCTAGGCCAAACTGGATATTTTGCCGTACGGTCCGCCAGGGGAACAATGATTCCTGCTGGAAAATGTAACCCACACGATTGTGGCCTGTATGAACCTCTTCCTTGTCAATAAAGACCTGCCCTTCATCTGGTTCTAGAAGACCTGCAATAATCTTCAACAGAGTTGTCTTCCCACAACCACTTGGTCCAACAATACCTAATAGTTCACCTTCATGAACATCGAATGAGATGTCATCCAGGACATGAATTTCTTCATCAGAGTCGCCATTCGGGTAGGATTTTGACAGGTTTCGAACTGAGAGTTTTGGCATTGTTGCTACCAATCAATCTGGTTTCTCTCATTCTGTTAAATGCTGTGCTCTTGACACGTACATAATGAGTGGTGAGGTCAACCCAGCAAAGTAAAAAAAGGCCCCTGATGCAATCAGTATTTGTATTAGGCACTGTAATTAGTAGTTGAAATCATAAACGCCAATTACAACAGGAAGGTTGCTGACTTGGGTTCACCGAAAGTTCTGTTCGAGATCGAGGATGACGAGAGCACCAGTGCAATTGCAGTGGGAGATGTTACTGGGAACGGATCCGCCGAGCTATGTACTGGCGGACGTGATGGAGTTCTTCGTCTATATGATGCAAATAGAAGTGAGATTGCCTTTCTCGCACAACACGATGTTGGAGGAAGTATTCTCTCCATCAAGATTGCAGATGCAAACAATGATGGGCAGATGGAACTCGTCATCGGTCGTGCAGTCGGAACTGGTGAGAATCCTGGTGAGGCTGGAACTGTGCAGATATACCGTTACGCTCCAAGTGGTCAGCTTGAGATTCTAGCTCAGTATCCAGTGGACCGGTTTGTCACAACCGTCTACGTCACTGATGTCACTGGGGATGAGAAGAACGAAATTCTTGTTGGCGGTAGTGATTCTACCCTTAGAATTCTCCAGATGGACTCTGCAAACAACCTTACAGAGTTTGTGAAGCACCAGTTGGAAGACATGCCTATTGCTATTGGGACCTGTGACGTCATTGGTGATGAGATTGAGGAGATTGTCACAGGAAATAGAGACAAGACTCTCAGGGTGTTTAAAGTTCGTGACCATTCTGTGGAACAGATAGAACTCATTCAACTACCCAGTCCTGTGATCTCTGTTGCTGCAGGCGATGTGCTGGGCGACAGAAAGATGGAGCTTGGTGTAGTCACTCATGATGGATCAATTCGAATCTATAGAAACGAAGAGAGCAAACTCGACCTGTTCTCGAAACTTGAGAACGTGAATGCGCTCTCAGTCCGCATCGAGGAGCTCAACGCAGACCATCAGGATGAGGTCGTTGTCGCTACATCAGACTTCAAAATAAACTTCTATAGCCTACACATGGCAGATCTCAATAAGATTGCTACTGTGGACATTGGTAAGAAGATTCTCGCCATCAATGTTGGTGATGCTGGAGGCGATGGTCGAAAAGAGGTTCAGGTTGGCATATCCGATGGTCCCCTCCGAGTCATTGAAGGTCTTTACAAGATCATTCCAACCTTCGAGGTGAGCCCCGAAACAAAGACCGGTGCTGAACTCAGCGGAAGGGTCACAGTTTACAATGTCAGCGACCAAATCATCAACGGTGTGTCTGGGAAGATATACTGGTTCCCAAAGGACCATATGGATGTCGACCCACAACAACTACGTTTTGACTTAGCCCCGGGTGAGAAAAAGTTCCTTGATGTCAAATTGACACCCAGAGAAGAGGGTACAGTCATCGTTCGACCTATTGTTCTGATGTGGACAGACCCCTCCGGTCAGGTCCGCCAGGTCACAACACCGGAGACCGCTATCCTTGTTGAGAAGGGTGCAGCTGTCGCGGCCCCTGCTGCAGTTGCTCCGGTACCTGTAGAGCCTAAAGAGACCTATGAACCCCCTGTTGTGAAGGAAGAGTCCCCATTTGGTCCGGTGGTTGGTACCGGGTTTGGAAGTCCTGGAGACCGTGAGAAAGCTTCTGAGATTTTGCAGACCACAATGTCTGATGATGCTGCTGACTCGTTGAAAGCTGCTGAGGAACTTCTTGACCAACTCTTTGGTGCTGAAGAGACCAGCTCAGCTATGGCTGAGATTGATGACATAGAGGCGCTCGCAGCTGAGCCAACCCCTGAGGAGGTTGTGGTGACTGCTGCAGTTTCAGATGTTGAGAGTCAGCTGGTCTCAGAGATACGGACTAGGAGACCTAAAGCTCCACAGCCTGGAACTGCTCCAGATTCTTACCAGTTCTTATTCAAGACGATGGTGATCGGTGAGGGTGCTGTTGGAAAAACCACTCTTGTGAACAGATATGTCACCGGAGTCTTCGAACGTGATTATAAAACGACCATTGGATCTCAGTTCGCAGTGAAGCTCGCCCACATCTCGCCACCTGAGAAAGAGTACGCGACTGGGATCAAACTACAAGCCTGGGACGTGGCAGGCCAAGCGCGTTTCAAGGCGGTACGTAAGATGTATTACTCAGGAGCGGCTGGTATCATACTGGTGTTCGACGTGACCCGGCGTCGTTCCTTTACGGAGTTGTCGAAGTGGGTGCAGGAAGCTGATGAGTCGATCGGCACGAGAGTCCCGATGATCTGTGTGGGTAACAAGACAGACCTGCCAGACCGTGCAGTACCCTCAGATGAGGCAAAGCGTTGGGCTGAAGACCAGGGATTCTTATACATGGAATCCTCTGCAAAGACTGGAGATGGCGTAGCGGACATGTTCACAGTGCTGGCTGAGGTCATGTGGCGGGAAGCTCGTAAGCTCCAAGAAGGAAAGAAGACATAGCAGACTTAGGATTCAATTCTTCAGGGTCTGAAACAAATCACTTCAGAAAACGCACGCCCTCATCGAAGGCAGTCTGGTCCCGATCATTGTCAAGGATTTTGGAAACAGCTTTCTTGAGGTTCTTAGCCTCGAGTGGTCCTGTGTCAACAGTACTAAGCACTCCAATCATGAATGAGTTCAGGATCCTCGTTGAACCTAGCTTCTCCAGGACTGGTTCAGTGTCGAGCATATGCACCTCTCTGCAGAATGACTCTAGTTCCCTTTTGATGTCATCAATCTCTGGGTATGTGAAGTCTCCTGAGGTGACATTTGCGGGTGGAACTGGCATGGAACTCACAATCGCGACAGTCCGTTCACCTGCATATCTCGTCGCTGCACGTAGCGCCTCAACTGGCTCAAAACCAAGAAGTACGTCCACATCTCCCCGTGGAATAAGAGGTCCCCAGTCCTGTGTTCCTATCCTGATGTGAGTCATCACACTGCCTCCACGACGCGAAGCACCAAATGTGTCACCTACGACGGGTCGGAGGCCCTGCATTACGGCGGCCTCGGCGATAATCCTGCCACAGACAAGGTTCCCCTGTCCACCAACACCCGCGACCAGTATGGAATAGGGGTCTCTCATCACTCGCCCTCCACAATAGCACTGTATGGACACACAGCAATGCATGCCCCGCATCGGACACACACATGATTCAACACAACTGGATAGTTGGTCTTTTGGTCCCAGCTCAAGGCTGGACATCCAAATTCACGAGCGCAGATCTTGCAGTCCTCCCCTCTACATAGTTTCCGGTCTATCTTGACAGGAATGGAACCAACAAAACCTGGTTGCCTTTTGACTTCCTCAAGTCGACATACACTGTCCAAAAGCAAGACCTTCAGTCCATCACGCTTTATTGTTGAGTGAAGAAGGTCTGTGAGTGATCTGATGTCGGTCGCATCACCAGTAGCATAGAAATCAGGTTCTACTGCTCTGACTAGGTCCTCAATCTTGACAATTCTGTGGTTTTCTTGGTCCCTCGAACCAGGGTGCACCTGAAACCCTGTCATAGCAGTGGTTGCATTGTCGAGGATGACAAATGTCAGGTCTGCATTCTTGTGACGTGCGTTTATGAGACCTGGAATGCATGCATGGAAGAAAGTGCTGTCTCCTGCCAAAGCTATCACTTTCGAATCAAACCCGAACCTCTGGAGCTGGCCCAGTCCACTCCCCACGCCTATGCCAGAACCCATTGCCTGCATTGTGTCCATAGCTTCATCATAGAATACACCCAAAGAATAGCACCCAATGTCTCCTGCAACAACAACCTTTCCACCTAACCGTTTCTTCACGGTACGAATCGCCCAGTAGAAGTTACGATGGGTACAACCTGCGCAGAACGTGAGTGGTCTTTCAATAAGCAGGTCTGATGAACGATGCTCTCTTTTCACGACATTATCGTGTCCAGTCAATTTTGCCAATGCAGTCAGGACTAGATCTGTGTTCATTTCACCATATCCACGAATGTGTCCTGTCCTCTTCCCATAGAAATGCGGAGTTACCTCAATCTCTGCTGATAGCGACCTGATGGCATCCTCAAGAAATGAATCATTCTCCTCGATGAACAGAATGCGGTCAACGCCTTGAATCACGTTGGAGATCATCCTGCGTGGTAATGGAAACGTTGTGACAATATTCATGTGACCAATTTTGATTGGTGCCAGAGACCGAATTGCCTCCTGTGTGTACAGAGAACTTATCCCACTTGAGATAACAAGGAGCTTCGTATCTGTGATGTTTGGCATCGAATTGAACTGAATCTTCTCAAAGTCGTTTGCGACATTCTCCAGCTTTTCGAGAAGTTCTCTGTGCCTTAGGTGAGGGGTTGGTACATTATAGAGCCTCTCAGGTAAATTTCTGGTCCTCTTTTTCTCCTTTGAGACCTTGCCAATACGAATCAGTCCCCTGGAGTGCGATAGTCGGGTTGTACTTCGAATAAGAACCGGGACTTCATACTTCTGAGAGAGGTTGAAGGCTTCTCTCGTGACATCCTTAGCCTCTTGGTGGGTTGATGGTTCGAGCAGAGGAATCTGAGCAGCTCTGGCGTAAAACCTGGAGTCTTGTTCGTTGCTGGAACTGTGACCTCTCGGATCGTCACAGACCGCAATCACTAATCCTCCCTTTCCAGAGCCAGAGAGATTCAGATTGAGTAAAAAATCTGAGGCCACGTTCAGACCGAGTGACTTCATCGAGCATAGAGCTGGAATCCCTGCCCAGCTTGCAGCCGCTGCAGCCTCCATTGCCACTTTCTCATTAGTGGACCATTCAACATGAATATCATTTTCTGAAGCATAGCGGAAGAGTGTCGTGACTATTTCTGTCGAGGGGGTTCCAGGATATGATGCGCAGAATCCAACACCCGCTTCCAATGCACCTCTTGCAATGGCTTCATTGCCACTCATGAGAACATCATGCTTGGGTCCACTCATACTATCCAGCTCGGGAATACAGCCACTGTGCCTTCACAAAACACTTTCGAATTATCATAACAAGTCGGGATACCCTACGGGAAGATAAAATAAGCCTACTATTATCTCGATGGATGAGCGTATATGCCTGTAGAACGAGAAAGCGAAGCAAAGACCAAGAAGATAACATCCCTCCTCTCAATCTCTCACGACAAGGATGTCGATGGATTAAACGCTGCCGCTATTGTTTGGAGATATGCAAAGGCAAAAGGTCTCGACTTCAAGGCTATGCTCACTGACTATGGTTCATTCGAACAAGTTTTCTCAGCTATAGGCAATCAACGTGACACCCTCATTATCATCACAGATCTTGGCATGGATGATACCATCATCGATTTTGTGGAAACAGGACTGACCAGAGCCATCTCTCAGGGTTGTCGCATAGTATGGCTTGACCATCATCAGTGGACAGACCGTTCAATCAAGATGATCCTCTCTCTCGAAAACAAACCAGTTTTGAAGGTCAATCACGAGTTCTGTGCAGCCGAGATAGCTCACAAGGTCCTTATGCCACGAGATGAGGTGTGTACTGAACTAGCTAGAATCGCGCATGACACGGACTTCAACCTCCGCGAGATTGAGGCTGCTACTGCACTCACTGATGCTGTGAGCGTCATCCGCTTTGGAGCAATCGATAAGAAAGAGGATGTGACTGATGCACTATACCCGGTTCTCTCAAAGTTGGCTGAGAGTGGAATGAGTGGAGTCTGGGACAGCAATGCCCGTAAATTCAAAGACACACTTCTTCACAAACGCGTTGAGAACTACAGAAAAGAGAAGACCAAGAAGATGAGAAAGGCCCTAGCTGGTCATAACGACCAGGTCATCCACGGGAAGCTTGTAAGAATTGTAGAGATCCCCAGTGGCCTTACTTCAACTGATATGGGTACGTTTGCTTCGAATCCAGAAAACTTGACATCAATTGATCCTGAGCTTATGGTTGCTGACCTCTTACTCTCCCTGAGTCAGGGAGGAATGCTTGGTTTCAGACGAGGTCGGGATGGCGTTCTGTGTAATGCAGCTGCTAAGTTGTTCAATGGAGGTGGGCACCCATATGCAGCGGGTGGTGAGTATGGTCTCTATGAAGACTTTCAAGCAGTCAGTGCTGATATCTTCCTAACACTGTCAAAAAGCAAGGCATGGGTTTCTGAAGCTTAAGCTGCTGGGCTTTCATGCGTCATTTGCTTTATGATATCCAGAATATCAACACTTGTTTCCCATAATTCGTCAAATGTCTTGAGTGCATCATCAAGAAGACCAGGGTTGTCCTTTCTGTGTATAAGTGCAGCCACGTCTGACTCCTTTGCATGAGTTAGATAAAGTAACATCTTGTCTTCATTGAGGCTTACAATTCTATATGTATTGACAGGTTCCGGTGAGATTCTCAGACCTATGTTTCCTGTTTGCGCAGCCTGTTCGAAGGCTTTTGCCATAGGCATTAGATGCCTTGCCATTATTTCAAGATCAAGTTTGTCTTGTGTGTGAGGAGTTAAAAGACCCAAGACCTTTACTCCACGAAAACCAGCCTGAATGAGTCGTAGCTCGGTCACACCACCGGGACCAAGTCCTTCGGCTAATGTACTGGTATGACCGAGGACTCTGACAACATCCCCGGGTTGAGCTCCGTCTGCAAATTCCCTGATGATGGTGCTTCTTACGTTCTCCACACCCTCGATAATTCCTGATTCTTCAATTGATGACACGCCAGCTAGTTGCTTGTGTAACATGAGTGCGAGATCTTGACTCTTGACAAATCTTAGTCGATTCATCATCGTTGTCAGTTCCTGTCTCCGTTCAAGACTCTCTGACAATCTTTCTTTCCGTTTCACTTCAAGAGCATTTGCTACACTGGATTCTACAACTGCATAAGTCCTTGGAGAATGGATGTCATCTATAACAATTAATCCGCTCTCTTCCAGGTCTCTCAACCTTCGATAGATGTATGCCTTCGTGAATTTCTTGTTCGCCAATGACTCGAAACTGGCGGCAATCTCAGTGTAATTCACATACTTGTCCGTTCCACCAGCAGCAAAAAGAACTGCACGAAAAACTTGCATCTCGCTTGAATCCATATCTATTCCAATTTTCTCAAGATTGTTTTGGAACTTCTTGGTTGTCATTTTCTTACACCTTATATTGCAACAAGTCAGTGCCCTGTTCAAAGTCTGCATCGAAACTATCAATCGCGTTATCGACCAATTCCACATTTCCGCTTCTTGGTAACCATGTAGCTGATAATGGACTCTCTGAAACAATTAGCACTATGCCATCACGATTCCGGCTCAGGAATTGATACGTAGCATCAGGTCGCGGGAATACCTTATACTCAACAATTCCACCACTGTCAGTAAATCTCTTAACTATCTCTCTCATACCCGGGCGAAACCCATTTTCTCCCCTATCGTGGTCAAGAGCTCGTAACACTATACCTTTCTTCAAAGCATTCTCGATGTTGAGTACTCTCTTTGAGCTTAGATAATCTATCTGAGACAACCACTCAAGTTTTATGCGAACAACATCTCCTTTCTTGAGATTGTTCCATATCGTACTATCAAGTAGTTTCAGGATGTTGTCCCATCCTTGAGCAAAGACTGGTTTCTCGATCCTCTTGTCCCCAGCTGAAAAATCAATCAATCCTATAGCCATCTGGTCGGTGTTCATCTCTGATAACAATGTCACTTCATTATCAATTTCTCTCAGCCCTTTTTCCATTTCCTTGAGATTTTGAGTCACAATTCTTGCCAATGCCTTCTCCAACAAAGCTATGCTAGAGTTGTATCCATGTTTGTGACCACCTTTGTCAATCTTGAGAAATCCATCCTTTTCCAGTTTCGAGAGAGTTCTGTATATGAGCGGGTCTTTACCTTTTCTGGAACCTTCCTCTTTCTCAAGTTGCTCACGGAGTGTTTCGAAATCGACAAAGTCTGTAGGCTTTTTCTGAGCCTTGAGGAGCGCCCCAAGAATTACCATGTCTTTTCTGGTCTTGTCTAATCCAAATGTTTCAAGTAACTCCTCATGTCTTGACTCAGTTGCCACTCGTGTGTCCCCCACTCTCACTAATTTACCCATTTTCACCTTGGAACAGCTTACTAATTAGTCCTCCGGGTTCCCCTCCCAGAGCCTGAATCTCCTCTGGTTTCAGGTCTAAGAACGACTTTGCCTTCTTCCAATCCCTATCAAAAGCCTTGACTGCATTGTCAATCAAATCAGGATTGAACTCTCTTGTGATCCATGTGGCTGTCACAGGATTCTCTGCGATTATTAATGCCATATTGTCATTGTTCAGACTTACTTGATTGTATGTTTTTGGCCCTGAATATATGCGAAAGTCAATCTTCAATCCTTTCCTCTTTAGATCTACTATAGAGCGTAGAACTCTTCCCGCTCTCTCGAAGTCGACTTCGCGTTGTAAAAGGCCTCCCATCTTGAATATCTCGGTTGACATAAGGTATCTGACATCAGTCCCTCTGATTGCGGCATCTAGAAACTTCTGTGTCCGATCAAGAATACCATGGTCTAAGAATGGCCCAAACCAAAGCATTGTTGCTCTTATTATGTCTCCCTTCTTTGCCACATCTAGCATATTGTACTTGAGCACCCTGTGGAGTTCGTCAACCCCCCTCACAATTCGTGAACTTATCTTCTGCTGGGTCCCTGTGACATTCTTGACTAACTGCTGGGCAAGATCACCGCATTCTAAATTATTGATGAGCTCTAAGGTTTCATCAATCTCCGCTTTCTGTGCTTCTAGTTCCTTGATTCTTTTGCTCTTGAGCTGCTCCAACCCCGCCATGACAGTGTTAACATCTGCGATGTAGCGTTTACGAGTTGAAGTTGGACTCTCTAATCTCACCAGCTGAACATCCACCAGAGACTTTAGCACTCTGTGTATCCACGCCTTTGTCAGCTTTGATTTTGGGTTCTCTCTCAGTAACTCGTCGTAGATATCTCCAAACGTTAAGGGGATTGGTGGATCAGATTGCAGCTTGAGAATGACAGTCAGCAGGTTCATTAGTCGTGACTCTTGCCGTTCTCCTGTTGTAAATCCGCATAGCTCTAGGGCTCTTATGACATCAATCTCTTCCGACATCGCACATGTTCCTTCTACCCACCTTTGGGTACTACTTAAAAACATCGGTTTACTAACTTTATGACTGTATACAACCGCACCATATATATATGTGGTTAACCCTGTTAAGAATTAGGCAGCTGTCCGCTGCTAACTCCGGGTGGATGCTTCACGGTAATCCACAACGGGCATGATACAGGGCACGCCGGGAATCACCCCGGCCATGAAGCAGGGTGGCGCGGGGGGGTGTCCCCTGCTTCTACTCCGTGATTCTCTCTCACCTTTTTTAAAGACCGCTCACAGCGATTGCTCGAAGGTAGCCCACACCGATCTTCATCACCATGGGGAGGAAGTCTGACATGAGGGTCATGATGGTCCCGATGCTAGCGTTCCCCTGAATAAGCTCGTTTAGGGTTCGTGCATCCAGCTGTGCTAGCACGATCTCCGCAGCCGCAATCGGATCGTTGAACATAGCGTATTTTGACACAGCCCACATACCCTTACCCGTATTAGTGATGTTGTTGGCTAGTTGCGTCTTTCTATACTCTTTCTCGTACTGCTCCACACTCTTCTTCGAGAAGTCGCCTGAGTCTACCATCCGTTTTGCATGCTTGGCTAGTACCTGACCAGCATGAAAACAGGTTGTCACGCCTCCGCCCACAATGGAAGAAACTTGGCCAGCTGAGTTGCCGCACAACGCAACTCCAGTATCAGTGAACTTTGGTATGATTCCAGCGCAAGGTACAACTCCACCGTTGACCGCTGCAATCTTTGCATTCTGGGTTTCAGGGTGTGTCTTCATGTACTTCTTCAGGACGTCCTTCATTGGTGGAAGGGCATGCCAATTGGCTTTTGATGAAGGGACCCGGCCAATTCCGAGATTAATCTCTGACTCAGATCTCGGGTACAACCAGAGGTAACCGAGGCCAACATCCTTGCCAACGTAGAAGTACGCGACATCTGGATCGATTCCTTTGCAACCTGTCAGCTTGAATCTGTACCCATAGCTGAGTAGCCATTTTGGATGTGTGAATCCAGCAGTCTCAGAAACCCTGCTGAATGCACCATCAGCTCCAACTGTTAAGCTTGCCCGTTCTTCCTCCGTCCGATTGTACTTGACACCTACAACAGACTTGCCCTCCTTGATAACTGAACCTACATGAGACTTGTATCTGAACTCAGCACCATCGGACATAGCACGGTCTCGCATGAGTTCCTGACACAGATTCTCATCGAAGAGGTATGAGTTCCCAAGAAGTGATCTATCGACTACAATGTTGGACCCGGTGTCTAGACTCTCGCCAATAATCGAGGTATACTTGTTCCCAATAAACTCCGAGTCTGGCTTGACCCTCAACAGTCGCAGGGCCTTGTCAGTGACTAACTCTCCCATGAGAGAAGAAGTAACATCCTTACGCTTCTCCAGCACAAGAGTCTTGAGGCCATATCTGGCTGTGTGTTCAGCAGTCATGAGTCCAGCTGGACCTGTCCCAGCAACAATCACATCGTAAGTCATCGTATGGTGCTCCGTGAAGATACTCGAGTCCACTATGTATCATCTATATCTCTTTCTGAGTGGTCTTGCCTCGTGCCAAACCTATAATACAAAGTCAAAAGAGGAGGCGAGAATAGTCTTCCAGAAGGGTTGATAATGAAAGCCAGTTCCATAGCGTACTCAATTTACCTGATTTTTTCGATTATGGTGAGTTTGACACTGGCTGCAATCCCCGCAATCCTGCTCTTTTCAATAATTGTTGAGAACTTTGATAACTTCATGAACTCAATCTGGCCCTTCTCTGCTATACACAACTTTGTTATTAGCGTACTCTCAGGTACTTGGCTTCCTGAATTTGCTCTTCAATACTGGTGGCTTATTATCCTGTTTGTGCCGCTAGGCTTGCTCTGCTATGGTGTATTCCTCGCATTTCTGCTATTGTTCTTCAAATTCTCCCGTCGAGGTATCCCAAACCTACCCGATGGTTACTATGAGGCTGAGTCCGAAGCTTGGTTGCTGTATGAATACTTTGAGGTCTACTATATCCTCTATCCATACTTTGCAGGATTCTTCAGCATCTTCTTCGACACGAAACCTCGGCATCAGGTGTTTGGTGCCAAAATCGGAAAGAACTCCATAGTTGGCAATGGACGGCTTTTCAATCCTGAACGAACGATTATAGGTGACAACTGCTTCTTTGGCTATGATGCCATTCTGAGTGGTCATGTCTACGAAGGGCGACGCCTCTATCTGAAGACAGTCCGTCTGGGAAACAATGTCACAGTTGGTGCCAACGCTGTCATCCTTCCAGGGGCAGACATTGGCAACAATGTTATCATTGGCGCGAACTCAGTGGTTCCCAAAGACAAGGTTATTCCGTCAAATACAATATGGGTTCATGGTAAAGCCATTCCACGAGAGCCCAGACCAATTGCTGAAGAGCTCCATCAACCAATTGGTGGTCCTACAGTGATTTTTGAGAAGGTAGAGATGTCTAATGATGTGGAAGAAGAAGAAGAAGAAGGGACGACAATTCCATCAAATGGTGAGAGGTTCTGACCTGCATTTTGAGTGGTGATACACTTGCGTCTTCTGATGCTGCATGTCAAGAGTTTCTGGTACCGCCCGCATAACTCAGACTCTCAAGAAAGGACTGAGATTGGTGAATCGATTCATGTCTGGATCCACTCTGAAAAGGAGGATGAGGAGAATCGTACCGGAGTTCTAAGGAAGATGGTCAAGAACATAAGATGGTTGGCGAAGAAGAATGAGTGTACGACCGTGACTCTGCATTCTTTCGCTCATCTTGATGACAATAAGGCTGATCCAGCATTTGCTGACTTGTTGATTGAGGAAGCTGCCGCTAGACTAAATGAACGGGACTATTCTGTACATATTGTCCCATTTGGACAGTTCTATGAGTTCAATCTTCATGTCAAAGGGCCATCACTGGCGAAGGTCTTCAAAAAGATTTGAGGAACGAGGTATGGCGGGTTAGATTGTTCATCTCATGAAACCCGCCCTGTGATTCTCAATCAATGCTCTGTCCTTTCTCTGCTCGAATTCCCGGTTGGCAATCTCCGCAGCCAAGAAACGACGGAGCTCAATCGAATCGTCCCTATACTCTGCAAAACCTCGTTTCTTGATTTTCTTTGGAACGGCTCTTTCGATGATTGGTTTACCAATGTCGTATATGGTTACAGCAATCATATTGATCACTCCTTGTTCTTGAAGTTCATGACGGAGTTGAATCGCGATCTGGTTCCTACGGTGTCCTAACAAACACATGGTTCAGAGGGCATCAAACTCCGCCCGGTTACAATAAAGAGAAGGGTGGTCGCGATATACACACGACCTTTGCCACTGGTGTGGCTCTTTCTCTAAGAGATGGATGACCAGTTTTTACCGATGGAAAGAAGTTCGATAAACATCAGTCCGTACCTGTGACTTCAGTCTGTGAAGCTCTTTCAGATCTGGTTCAGGTCTGGGCTTTCTCTGTAATTTTGCGAATGCCATCGTTAAACACCTACTAAATATCTGGCACAATTTACATATAAATCTTGCCGAACTTTAGGGTTAAGTTTTGGTCAATATCAAAAACGAAATATGCCGATACTTAAGTAAAGACATCACTGTCTGGTAGAATTACTTTTAAAGGGGTTTGCCAAAATATAAGTATAGTCATCGACGTAATAATGCATGCTTGGTGATCACACACAATGTCCCTGAAAGATTCACTTGATACACTAGACCTTGAGATACTGCGCGCCTACGAAGAGCTTGGAACAAAGGTGTCAACTAGAGAACTTAGTGAACGTTTAGGGGAACCTAGTAGAACAATTCGTTATAGGATCACCAAATTAAAAGAGAAAGGAATTCTGTGTAAGGCAAAGGTTCAGACTCACGAGAGAAAGCTTGGTCTGGCAGAATACATCCTTATAGTATCAAGTCTTCCTTCCACAGAGTCACAACTCCAGAAAGTCTTAGACAAAATTCCTGCAGTCTACTTCCATAGTTCCACATATGGAAAGTACGAGGGATATCTCATCTACATGGTCTATCCCCTTAATGCTCCTCGAATGGTTACTGATTTTGCTGAAGCACTGAAGCGAAAGAGATTGATAGAAGACTACTACATGTTCGATGTTGTAGACTACAAGCGAAGTGAAGCAAATATAGAAGACTTCGAAACCTGGAGCTGGGAGAAGTGGTCAAAGTCACTCCCCCGAATTATGAAGAGAGCAACTCGCCTCAACCTAGACATGGAGGAATTTCCTCAGACAGTGAGTTTTGACGCAAAAGACACACTGATACTTAGACATATGGTTGAAAATCCTGAGATTACACTTCGAGAACTAGGGAAGATCCTAGACTTGTCACAACCACAGGTCCATAATCGAGTCAAGAAGCTAGAGGAATCTGGAATCATCCGAGGCTACAAGCTATCTTTGAAACCTTATGAGTCTGCAATGACCGTGATTTGCTTCTTCAAGTCTAGCGATGCCAGAAAGATTCTCCTCTGGTTTGACAAGCTGCCCTATTATCATCAGTTGACAATGGAGAGCAGTCGTCATTTCTTTGTCCAGGTATATCTACCATCAACCGAAACCAATGAGTTCTTGAAACATCTTCGAAATCTCAAGGAATACACTGATGAGATGTTTGTCCAATTTCTAGTTGACGCGAAACACAAAGGGTATGGACATCTTATCGATATGTACAGTGAGGAAAGCGAGAGCTGGAGAATACCCTACGATGAGTTTGAAAATATCATCGATGAAGTCATGAAGACCAAGAACTGACCTCCCTGGCTTTAGATGGGTTCATAACGTCTTAAACAGACGTGAGACTGCGATGTCAAAGACCAAGTACACTCCTCGAGGTTACCAGATTCATATCCTCAACGAAGTGGAACAGAAAGAGGGCAAACCCTTACTCTTGGAGCTGGACTGCGGTCTCGGAAAGCGATTTGTTACCCATCAACTCGTGACTGTGAAGTATCCAAACTCCAAGATTATCATTGTCGTCCATTCATCATCCTCCCTCGCTGAAACCGTTGATTATCTTAAAGGCGAGTATGGCGGTCTTGAGGATGACCTGGGGGAGTTATCATCAAGAGTACCCTCAGGAAGACGTGCATACATTTTGAAGGAGAAGCGAGTCATTGTGGCAACACCTCAAGTTCTAGCTGGGATGTACAAGAAGGATCCCTCGTTGTTGGAACCATTTGAGATTGTACTCATCAATGAGGTTGATACTCTAGTTAGGAGGACTGGTACTCGAACAGCAATTGTCTTTCCATGGCCCACTCTACTCATGTATCTAAAGGATAAATGGCTCATTGGAATGAGTGGAACTCTTCGCGATGACCATGCAGTCTTCAACAATGAACAGGTTGAGATTCGAAAAGAGCTTGACACACTAAAACAGTTCTTTCCTGGTGCTGAATTGATTACTATGGAGGATCTTTATGATACAGATGTTGAGAAATATCTGGAGCCCACTTTCCTTACTGTAGTCACTGTCAATGATCCAAAGATTCGGTCATTAACAAAGGTCATTGATGAACTCATTAGAAATACAAGGACCGACATTATGAACGAACTAGCAGAGGAGGACAATCTTCACCTAGTTGATGGAGACGCTCGACGAGTTCATCTCATGTTAGAGCGACTTCCAGTTGAAGAGGAGCTGAAGGGAAGATACTCCGGACTACTCATGTTGCGGAAATATGTCTATGCGATGCCGCCGAAGCGATTCCTCCGCATGTTTCACAGTGATTATCTGAAACATTATTTCAACATCAATGAGCTGAGGAAGACCTTGCCCAAGATTTCCTCAAAGACAACCAGAGTGCTCAAGGTTGCGTTGAAGTATAAGAAAACCGTTGTCCTCACCTCCTATCTGGAGATGGTTTCGCAGACGAAGGATGTTCTTGAGAAAGCTGGCTTGAAGGTCCTCACAATCACTGGTGAAACCAGAGACAAAGGTGAGGTCCTCAAGGAGTTCCGTGAGGAAGAAGATACTCAGGTTCTGGTCATGTCCCCTGTCGGAGAGCGAGACCTTGATATTCCACAAGCCGAGGTCATGGTGGTGTGTGACTCGATAAACACGAGTAAGACAATGTACCAGAAGTTCAAACGGACAAGGGGAGGACTTGTCATCCTGCTCGCATATGCTGGAACCTCTGAGGAGCGAAAGGTTAGCCGCTTGATGACTAGTATACTTGATCGTTATCCCTGGTCCACAGCAGTGGTGGAAACTGATTCTGAGCGGCTTGGCTAGCCGTGTCATTATGATTATAAGAGCCACAGGTTTTTTCCAAACCGAAAAACTTTGAATGACAAGCGCGGTCTCGATTTTGCTATTGGCACTGATATAGTAGAGATTGATAGGTTTCGCAATCTTGGATCGGAATCTCCCTTCTATCAGCGCGTCTTTACCGAGAGAGAGCTAGCATACTGTCACCGGTTCCCTGATCCCGCTCCTCACCTAGCCGCTACTTTTGCAGGAAAAGAAGCCATAGTAAAAGCCACAAATTCAAATTGCAGAGCAACAATTAACACAATCGAGATATTGCGGGATGAAGATGGCGCACCAGTTGTGGAGCTTTTTCAACCCAGCAATCATGACATATACGTGAGTCTTGCCCACTCATCAACTCATGCTATAGCTGTTGCGCTTGCAGTTAACAGGTCATATACAATGAATCTGAATGAGATCAAAGGGATATTGGAAAGAGCGGGGACAAAACTCCTCCCCAGGAGAGATGTTTCATGACAGATCCAAATCAGGATATTGAAATGATTCTCCAACCTGTTCGAGAGAATCCTACATATCTCAACCTGTGGAGTGCATTCAAGAAAATCGAGAAACTTGACCTTCCTGTCACCGAGGGAGAAGACACTCTCAGCTTGGCGGTAATTGGTTCAACAACACTTGAGCCTCTAGCTGCGTGCTTGGATGTCAAGACAAGGCTGGAAGGATTCCAAACCACCACTTTTGTTGGCGGATTCAACACCTATCGTCAAGAGGCATTGGACCAGAAATCACCTCTTTACAAAGCTGAACCAGATGTTGTTGTCCTGTCAGTCGATGCAGGATCGGTTCTAGATCAACTATTCGAAGCCTCATTTGTCCGCGCATCTGAGAAGGAGAGAACGGACCTACAGAAAAACTTGGTCAACAGTGTCGTGTCCGTTGTGGATGTCCTGGAGAAGAAGACCTCAGCGATAATTCTTGTAAACAACTTCATTGTACCCGTGTTTTCGCCATTGGGCATAGTGGACAACAAGCAGAAGACAGGGTTGAAAAAGTTCATACAGGGTGCAAATGCCGCGCTTGCTGAGCAGTTTATCAAGAGCAACCAAGTCTTCATTGTTGACCTCGACTCAATATCTGGTGACTATGGCAAATCCCGCGTCCTAAACTGGAACATATGGTACCGTGGTTCGGTACCTTTTAGCGAGGAATTCACACCAATTTTGGCTGATGAGTACCTTCGATATATTCGAGCACTCAGGGGCAAGACAAAGAAGTGTATCGTATTGGATCTGGATAACACGCTCTGGGGTGGCATTATCGGAGAGGATGGACTTGAAGGTATCAAGCTCAGTAACACCTCCCCTGGAATCGAGTATGTTGATTTTCAGAGGGGTCTTCTCAGTTTCTATAACCGTGGTGTTATTTTAGCAATCTGCAGCAAGAACAACTATGATGATGCAATCAAGGTGTTTCAAGAACACCCATATCAAGTGCTCAAAGAAGAGCACTTTGCAGCTATGAGAATCAACTGGCAGAATAAAGCTGCGAACATAGCTGAACTTGCCAAAGAGATTAACATCGGCCTTGACAGTATGGTGTTCTTTGATGATAATCCGGTTGAGCGAGCTCAGATATCACTGGCTCATCCGGATGTGTTGGTGGTTGACCTACCCAAGAATCCCCGACTCTATCGAGAAACCCTTGAGAACCTGAAGGTCTTCGATGTCCTCTCCCTTACTAAGGAGGACATGGCTCGAGGTGAGATGTATGTGGGTAAACGAAAACGGGCTGAGCTGGAACAGAGTGCTGAGTCAATTGAGGACTTTCTCAGAACACTGGACCTAAAGGTGAAGATCCAACCAGTCAACGACTTTGACACACCTCGAGTTGTCCAGCTTATCGGGAAAACCAATCAATTCAACCTTACAACCCGACGATACACAGAGGCTGATGTTCGTCAGTTTCGGGATGACCAAAACGTGATTGTCTACAGTATGGCTGTAACGGACAAATTTGGTGATGAGGGCGTTGTGGGCGTGGCTATTGTTAAGATGAAAGATGATGATTGGTGGATAGATTTACTCCTCATGAGCTGCAGGGTCATAGGTAGGTCCGTAGAAACCGCCCTTCTAGCCAGGGTCGTAGCTGATGCCCGTGCTGCAAAGGCCAAGAGGATTATTGGTGAATACATACCAACAAAGAAGAATCCCCCTGCAGCAGACTTGTACGAGAAGCATGGTTTCGGAATGCCTACCGAGTCTAATGGTGGAAAAACCTGGATACTTAATCTTGATACAGACACTGTGGAAGTCCCAGATTGGATCGAATTATCAGGGGAATGAGAAAATGAATGATTTCGAAGACAAGCTTCTAGAAATACTCTCAAAGATTCTACTATTAGATAAAGACCAAATCACAGATGATCTACGTCGAAAAGACTTCGAACCGTGGGACTCAATGGCACACTTGATCATTGTGAGTGAAATTGAAAACGAGTTTGAGATGTTCTTTGAAGACGATGAAGTTGTCGAGCTCTGGACTGTAGGGGACATAAAGAACGTTCTAGCTTCCAAGCTTGCATCCTAGTCTTTTTTGGGCTCTAGTTTTTGAACCATCCTTGCAGGATTACCTGCGACCATTGTGAGTGGTGGTACATCCTTACTTACAACTGCTCCTGCAGCTACGATTGCCCCTTCTCCAATTGTGACTCCAGGAAGGATAATCGCCCCAGCTGCCAGCCATGCTCCCTTTCCGATGATGACCTTCTTTGGGCCTTCGTGAAAGATTCGCCGCTTCTGGTGATATGGGCTTGCTCCTGAATGAGCCATGATCTTAACACCAGGTCCAATGCTAGCCCAGTCTTGAATCTCAATGTACTCGGGATACTCTCCATCGATCAAAACTTGAAAACCCATATAGACTCCCTTGCCAATCTTTACACCACACTTACGGTATACACTCGCTCGAAACTGATAGGCTGGAGCGCTCCATGCCAAAATACGTAGTAGTCTTCCAAGTCGCTTTCCCATTGTCATTCACCCACATTTCTTCGCCACAGAATCCTTCTCAGGTAGTCAGAAAAGACCCAGTTATCAATATCACCTGTGAGGAGTATACAGAACTTACTGTCACCTTTCCAATTTCCATGAGTATTCCAGTATTTCACTGCCTCTGTTGGAGTGGTGCACCAAGCATCAAGACTGTTTGCATGTTCTATCAACTCCCTCAGACAACCCACATACCTCTCTTGTCCTATCCTAATTGGGTGAAGATCGAACATGATGACTCCTTCAGTAGGTGCCGCATTTGTCACCTCTCTTTTTAGAACCTTAGAGATTTGGTCTGATCCCATACCCATCCTATCTATCATGTAATCGTCACTCCAAATATTGAGGGGAATATAGGTCACTCTAGACTCCTGCCCATCAATATCCTCATGAAAGAAGTGTGTCTTTTCCCTGTGTTCCACGCGAAACCCAAATCCTCCATCCCATAC
>JBHLRS010000028.1:21678-41648 GCA_048882325.1 Candidatus Thorarchaeota archaeon
TAGCTCAGAAATCAGGTGAGTTCATGAAACTTAGTCATATAGGAATCATCGTCAAGGACATTGAGGATGGTATAAAGAATCATGAAGATCTCTTCGGGTACAAACAACTTGGTCCCATAATCGATGATTCTACTCAGAAAGTGCGCGTTGTTCTCATGGGAGCGTCGGAGGAAGACCCGGTCAAAGTTGAACTGATCTCACCGCTTACAGATGACTCACCTGTAACAAATCTGTTGAAAAAAAGACAGGCACTCTATCACCTGTGCTATTCAGTCCCTGATATTGAAGTTGCCAAGACGGAGGCTCGCAAGAAGGGGGCTGTCGTTATCTCAAATCCTGTAGAGGCACCTCTCTTTGATGATCGGAGGATTTGCTTTCTACTTACTAAAGACCACTATGTCATCGAGCTGGTCGAAGGTGAACAGTAGCTCCGAACTATCTCTGAACGACGTAAACCTTTGAAAAGAGGTCAAACAGAGGTTCGATATAGCTAGTATTAAGACTGGAGTAGACATGATTGCACATTTCTATGAACTTGTCAGCCCGTTCATCCGCAAGCTCGTTTATCCCTATTATTTTCCTTGCACTCTTGGTGATATCCCTAACAAGTCCCTTTGCAGCTTTGTCCTCTCCAAAGATCTCAGTTGCATCCTGCTCAATCCTCTTCAGCTGACTCTTGACTCTAATGTCTGAAACATCGTCAGCACCAAAGCTCTTCACGACATCCATCAGGACATCCAGAATACCATTGTGCAAACCTGCCACAAGCCCCTCAATCTCGTATGCAGTGAATCTCACTGTGGTATCATCGCTGCTGAGCTGCCACTTCAAATCACTGCTTCTATTCACTGTTAGTTTTCTCTGGCCAACAGCGATGACCTCATCAAAATACCTTGAGTCAATACTACTTTTCACAGCTGTTTTGATGATTGCAGCTTCTGGAAGTCGAATCTGGAGAGAATTTCCTCCGTTTGTAACGACAAGACACCTGCCATCAGTTGGGGTCATTTTCTTGACATAGTCTGAAGGGGGTGCAACCTCAACGGGTGGTAAGTGTTTCAGACGTTCCGACATCTGTCGAACCTCAGCTTCGGTGCAGATGTAATTCTGTCTGTCGCCCGATATCATGATAGTACCTTCATCATCACGCGCAAACGTTATTTTTCCAACACCCGTTGTCTTCAGATATTCCTGTTTGTAGCTGCGTGCTGTCTGTGCAAGTTTATCTAAAGCTGCGGCAACCATATGAGCTTCTCCATAGCCCATTGTGATTTCTGCAGTACCTTCGGTCCCACGACCGATTCCAAGTGATCCGTCACTTCGTATTTTGACATACACTACCTTCCACCATTCGAAACTAGGTGTGCTTTACTGAAAACTATTGTGGAGATTTCAGTCCACATCAGAACGGTCATAATACCTTCAGAATAGCGATTGATTGAAGTCCCGGCACCCGTCTTGCATCTTATTGTTCTGATATTGACTAGACTATATTAAACTGCAATAGAATTGAGTGCAGAAGGTTTGTAGCCTCCTGCAGTGTTTTCCTAAACTGAATCAGTAACGTCAAAAGCGAGAGTGCCTGCTTCCTTTGTCTTGAGTGAGAGATCAATCTTATGCTCCCCCTCTGGAAGAGGATCTCCTTTGACGAAAAGTTCTATCTCAACACCAACCTTGATTGGAAAGGTGTTGTCTTCGCTAATCTCTGAACCGAGAACTTCGCCATCAACCGATCTAATAACAAGGGAATCAAGTGGGTACTCATTCCCATCCACTTTGATTGGTGCCACTTCTGTTGTGGTCCCAGGAGACAAGGAGTTCTTCAATTTTAACGAAAAGCCGCCCTCGACATTTGCGAGGCTTCCTTTGATGTATAGCTTCCTAAGGAGGAAGGCTGGAATTTGCATTAGTCTTTTAGCCTCCAACTAATTATATTCTCGCCTGCAATCTTGTCAATCTTTTATAAGTTCCGAAGATGTCTCTTTTCCTCGATTTTCAACTCATCTACAAAAAGTAATAAGCCCCCAGACATCCGAAGAAGTGAAACACCCGTGAAGGAGTGAAATGATTGCAGTTTGATTTCTTTGATCCATTTGGTGGTATGTTTGGAGCATTCACTACGATGTTCATCGTTATCTTTGTGTTCATCATCATCATCGTAATTGTTGGTGTTGCCTTCGCTTGTAGAGCAAGCTCCGGTATTGTCAGTAGTGTTGCTAAGGGCTTCACAATCGAAGCACCATCTTTCGTAATTCCTGAACGGCATCGGGGTCGAACAAGATCTGATGGCAGTGAGATGAAGACCGTTCGATTACCTGACAAGTGTCCATCTTGCGGTGCTGCTGTTTCCCATGAGGGGATAGACTGGACAGGACCTTTGGAAGCCAAATGCAATTATTGTGGAGGTACTCTAAAGGCCACATTCGAGAGCGTCTAGACACCTATTATCCCACCAACGTCAGGATTATACTGACAGATTTAGGCGTTATATTTCTTTGAGGACATGCTAGTGGAATATATATCCAAATATGAGGAAGCTTTTTCACTAGCATATCCCGCTAAGATGTTAGGACTTGCGCTGCCCCCCACGAGGAAAACCCAATGGTAGATGCACTCGAGATGCAGGAGGATGGCACAACACTCTCTGTCGAAATCAACAGAGAAAGCTTACTGCCTGACAGGGTACTTTGTGTTGTGGATCATGCTAACAAGAATGTGTATATCTGGATGGGCAAAGAGGCCAATGTCCGTAAGCGCTTTGTTGGGTCAATGACTGCAAGTAAGATTCGAGGAGAACTCAACACTGGATTTAGAGTTCGTTCATTAGACCAAGGAGACGAGACTCAAGATTTTTTCAACTCATTGATCAGGGAATGACACAGGAATAGGTTTCACGTCACTGCCACAAGATTCTATAATGTGTCAGATAAGACTCCCAAGAGGTCACTATTTTGAGAGGATTGATGAAGACTTCACGAGGTATTGGAAACTTAGAGCTCAGGGAGCTTGAAGAACCAAGACCCAAGAGGGATGAAGTCCTGATTGAGGTTGCAGCTGCTGGTCTTTGTGGTACTGATATACACATCAAACATGATCAAGCATTCTACACACCTCCGGTAGTTTTGGGTCACGAATACTCAGGCAAAGTTGTCGAGGTTGGTTCTGATGTGGCCTCTGTGAAAGTTGGTGACTCAGTAGTTTCTCCAGCGACAGCTTACTGTGGCAAGTGCCATCAATGTAAGACTGGTCACATGAACCGGTGCACAGCTGAGGACAAGAGAATCCTTGGGACCTCTAGAGCGAATGGGGCATTTGCGAAATACCTCGTGGTTCCAGACTACATTGTACATCAGGTTCCTGAAGGTGTAACAATGGAGGAAGCCGCACTTGCTGAACCCATGGCGTGTGTCGTGCATTCAGTCATTGATAAGACACAAATATGTCCTGGTGACGTTGTTGTCGTGCAAGGTCCTGGCACCATGGGTCTGATGGCCACTCAAGTAGCCAAAGCCATGGGCGCAGGAAAAGTAATCGTGACAGGAGTGTCATCTGACCAGTGGCGTTTTGATATCGCAATGAAGATTGGCGCAGACCTGACAATAGATGTCCAAGCTGAAGAGAATCCAATCGACATAGTCAACGCAGAAACTGATGATAGAGGAGCTGATGCAGTCATTGAAGCCTCAGGTGCCTGTGTGGCTTGTACACAAGCTTTGGATTTTGTAAAAGTAGCAGGGCATGTCACACTATTGGGTGTGAGAGGTCGTCCAGCAGACATTGACCTTGATCCTATTATCGTAAAAGAGCTCACGATGTCTGGTACATGGGGAACACTGCCATCATCATGGGTCACAACGCTTAGACTCATGTCATCTCGCAAAGTCGATGTTTCACCACTCATCACTCATCGAATCTCTCTCTCAGAGTGGGAGAAAGGCTTTGACTTAATGGAGAACCAAAAAGCAATCAAGGTCCTCTTTACTAAATTTGAGTAAAGGTACTGATGGTGATGCAATGTTTCTAACAAAGGACGTTAAGAGCGAAGACTACCCGGTCTATCACCATCCGGGCATGAAAGGTGTTTATCGTAAGCAATTTCTCAACCCAGAAAACTCGGCCAAGACCTTTGCCTTACGTGCATACATCATCGAGTCTGGTGGACACACATCGCATGATGTTCATTCTCATGAACATGGAGTCTACATGTTGAGTGGCGAAGCAACCGTGATAGTTGGTGATAAAGAGGTGCATCTAAAATCAGGTGATGTCCTCCACATAGGTAGTGATGAGCCCCATCAATTTTTCAACAATGGGTTGGAACCTGTGAAGTTCCTCTGTGTCAGAGACTTTACTTCTTCTTCCTAGGTGCCCACTCATCTAGACAGTCCTGGACAGTGGCAACATGTGATGCTGCTGGACCTCCACCCATGACAATTGCGACGGAGCAGGCTTCCATGATCTCCTCTCTTGTTGCTCCGAGTGTGAGGGCTTGTTTCGTGTGGTAGACCATACACTCCTCACACGGTGAAAGCACAGATGCTACAATGCAGATTATCTCCTTGAACTTGGCAGACAGAGCACCATCTTTGTGTACAGTCTTCTGGAGGTCTGTGAATGCATTTCTTGTTTCGGGGATGTCTCGATTAAGAGCACCAAAATGTCTCATGAAACTCTTTAGGGTCTTTTCAACATCATCGGTCATTGGAACATTCCTCAAATTCACTGGGCTGGTGTACCCATATTCCACTCGGACTGGGAATAGCGGCTCTGATATAAAGCCTGTGCAGTGTCCTTCTCGACCTTCGAGAGAACTCCTCTCTTTAAGCTCTTTCCAGCGACATTCTCAATACTCTGCACAATCGCGGACTTGATTGATTCAACCGATGGGCAATCTCTCACTTGATCTGATATGTTCGTTACATTGTCCCGCTTGCTATCCATGCACCTGATTCTTGTCCGGTCGCGAAGGTAGACGAGCTGTTTCTCTCCAGGCGAGAGACTCTGTTGGAGCATTGATAGATTCGAGTTTATGAGGAGGGTGCCATGCAGGAATGCAACACCCCGTTTCAACCATCCTGCAGTCCCAGTGATTTTCAAATTGTTTATCCTGATACAGGATCTGATTGGATCGAACTCTGCAGGGATTTCAAGCGATTGTAACGCCATCGAGATATTCCCAATAAATAGTTCATAGATTTCTTTCAAGGTCTTAGGGACATATGTTTCTCTACGACTAGCGCATATTGAGAAGTTCAAGTTTCCAGAGTCGTGATAGACTGCTCCACCTCCAGTAAATCGTCTGGCAATAGCAATATCATTATCCTCGCAGAATGAAAGATTCGTTTCTTTGTGAACACACTGGAACCGCCCGATCACCACTGCTCTGTCCAATCTCCAAAACCGAAGAGTATTCAATTTCTCCTCTTGGTCAGCAGTGACTCTTGCCAATGCCTCGTCAATTGCCAGATTGTGATAGACCTCTGTGCTGTCCTCATCAATCATCCGCCAAGTCATTCGCTTTTCACTCGTATATTCCCATTCATTTTTACCATACAACTGTCTCTGATTAGCTTGTTGCAAATGGGTTAGCCGATGGCTAAATTAGGTTGCTCGCCATCGGCAGGAGGCCTCAGAGCAACGGGTGAGGCTTGGAGCAGATGTCGTATTCGAGGCTGACACGAATACCTCGTGTCGACAATCGGTCTGTTTGCTATAATATAAGGTCCCCCCGATAATAGGAGACGAAATCTATGGGATATATTGACCACATTCATGACAGGAAATGGCGCCAGGATGGAACTCTTATACTGTAATAGCTATAGGTCTTGAAGAGTGTCACCAGAGGGAGTTATGATTTGCCAGTTCACATCCAACAATTTAAGGAAACACAGGAGGTTTTTCCTACTCTGAAATCTGTTGCGCAAAAGGATGATTTTGTATTCGCAATTACTGTGGTTTTGGATGGGGTAGTTGGTCAGGGAAATAAGAGGAAAATACCCTATCACCTCTTCATTGATCTCACGAACTTTCCAAACATTATGCCTGACTGTTTTGTACTCAGTCCTCCTGACGCTGAAATCAAGCATGTGAATGTCTTCTATCCGAAACTGTGTCCGAAGCTCAACAAAGAGCTTCCCTTCTTCTGCATCGGAAACATCGGACAAGCCTTACAAAAATACAGACATCTCATGGCGTTCCTTCAAGGTATGAAGAGAATTGTGAATACTGAAACCAGAGGACCTCGTTCTCCAATGTAGTCTAGAACTTCATCATGTATGGATTCTCGAGGATTTCCTTGAGCGCCTGCAAGAATTGTCCCGCTGGAGCCCCATCCAGGACTCTGTGGTCCACAGCACAGCTAGCCATCATTATGGATCTGATGGCAATCATATCATCAATCACAACAGGCTTCTTCTTTATCTGTCCAAGTGCTAGGATAGCAGTTTCTGGAGGATTAATGACAGGAATGAACAGGTCTACCTTGAAAGGTCCCAGATTCGACACAGTGAAAGTGCTTCCTGTGAGTTCCTCTGGCTTGAGCTTGTTCTGCTTGGCTCGATTTCCAAAGTCCTTTGTCTCCAATGCAATTTCGGTGATTGACTTCTTGTTTGCATCTCTCACGGTGGGAACAATGAGACCGTCCTCTGTCGCCATGGCAACTCCGATGTTCACTTCATCAAACATGATCAAGTCATTCCCAGAGAGTGTAGCATTGAATTTCGGGAATTTTTCTAATGTGTCGGCCACTGCTTTGACAATGATGTCATTGAACGAGACCCTGATTCCGTGCTTTTTCTCAACACGCTCATTGATCTCATTTCGTAGCTCCACAACCTCCGTCATATCTATCTCTGTAATCATTGTGATGTGCGGGTTGTGAGAACTCTGAGTCATCCTTCTGGCAATAGTTCTCCGAAGAGGACTCATGGTCGTAGCTTGTTTGATTTTGCGCTCATCAGAGAAGGTGACTGCTGGTGCACTGGGTGCTGCAAGAACATCCTTCTCTATAATTCTACCATCTGGACCAGTGCCAACAACTAGGGCAAGATCGATTCCCATCTCCTGCGCCTTCTTCTTTGCACGTGGAGATGCTTTGATTTTGCCGCCTGGAAGTCGGGTTTCAGCTTGCTTTGCTGCAGGTGTGGTTTCTGCCTTTATTTCGGGAGTTGTAGCTGTAGTAACTGGAACCGCAGGTGGTGCTTCGCCCTTGTTCAATTTCTTTGGCATAACATCAGGTACCTTCTCACCTTTGCTCCCAATGTAGGCAATAGGTTCACTGATTGGGATCTCATCGTCAATGTCACAGAGTATCTTTAGTAATACCCCACTTGCTGGAGCCTCGAGCTCAAACTCGTTCTTCTCACCAAAGATCTCTACGATTGGCTCTCCCTCTTTTACAGTGTCGCCCTCTTTCTTCAACCACTTGAGAATCACGCCATATTCCATGGCGACACTCATGCGCTGCATAATCATGGTTGTTACCATCGACTTCACCTACACGATATCCCGAATTGCCTGAGTAATGCGTTTGTTATCTGGAATGAAATACTGTTCAAGCGGTGGACTGAATGGGACTGGCGTGTCAGGAGCATTGATCCTTTTGATGGGTGCATCTAGCCAGTCGAATGCCTCCTCCTGAACTATGGCTGCAACCTCAGCAGTTGTTGCTCCAGTCTTGGTCTCTTCAGTCACAAGCACTAGTCTTCCTGTCTTCTTTACAGACTCAATCAGGGTCTTTATGTCCAAAGGTGCTAGAGTTCGTGGATCAATGACCTCTACGCTGATTCCCTCCTTTGCAAGCTCGTCAGCCACCTCTAGGGCTTTGTGAAGCATGAAGAAGGTTCCCCAGACAGTCACATCTGCTCCCTCTCTTCTCACTTTTGCCTGCCCAAAGGGAATTGTGTACTCCTCTTCTGGCACCTCTTCCTTCTTGTCATAGACGAGTTTGTGCTCAAAGAACATCACTGGATCAGGGTCTCTGATTGCGGTCTTGATGAGTCCCTTCACATCATAGGCAAAAGATGGGACTGCAATCTTGAGACCGGGAGTGTGCATGAACCATGACTCAAGGCTTTGCGAGTGGTGCGATGCTATGTTCTTTCCACCACCAAACACACTTCGAAGTACCATTGGTACTGAGGTCTGACCACCAAACATGTAACGCATCTTTGCAGCTTGGTTACAGACCTGATCCATGGCAAGGGTGATGAGGTCTCCAAACATAATCTCTGCGACAGGAATCATTCCCGTGATTGCTGCTCCGACTGCTGCACCAGCAATGGTGTTCTCAGATATTGGAGTGTCCCGCACTCTTGCTTCACCGAACTCCTCTGCGAGACCTTTGGTGACCTTGAAGGCGCCTCCCCAATTAAGTCCAACATCTTCACCCATTATGAACACACGCTCGTCACGTAGCATCTCTTCACGGAGCCCAGCCTTGAGTGCTTCTCTATAGGTCATTTCGGCCATTCAGAGCACCTCCGCGAAGACATCATCAAGAGTTTCCTCTGGTCTTGGATACTCAGACTTCTTGGCAAATTCACTTGCCTTCTCTACATCCTTGGATATCTTTTTCTCAATCTTTTCTGCTTCGTTCTCAGTCAGTGCTCCCTGCTCAATGGCAATCTCTCTGATGACCTTGACTGCATCTCGCTCTTCACTCAACCAGTGGTTAGCTTCCTCTTCTGGTCTATATTTCGCCTGGTCAAATCTGGAGTGTCCACGCATCCTATAGGTTTGACATTCAATCAGGGTTGGGCCTTCTCCAGCTCGAGCGCGTTTTACAGCTTCTACTGTGGCTTCGTATACCTTGAGAGCATTGTTTCCATCAACCACAACATTCGGAATACAATAGCCATCTGCACGCTGCGCAATGTTCGCACTTGGACACATCATTTTGATCGGCGTTCCCATCGCATACAAGTTGTTCTCAACGACCCAGATAAGGGGGAGTTTCCAGATTGCTGACATGTTAAGTGACTCACCAAAGGTGCCATTATTCGATGCACCGTCTCCAAAGAAACATGCAACGACATCATTGGTACCTCTCATTTGGCATGAAAGTGCAGCACCAACTGCAATCGGGAGACCTGAGGCAACTACTCCTGTGGCTCCAAGCACACCGACATCAAACTCAGTAATGTGCATAGAACCACCCTTGCCCTTGCACGAGCCACCTGATTTTCCAAGTAACTCCGCTAAGGCCGCATTCATGTCAGCCCCTTTTGCTACAACATGTCCATGGCCTCTATGGGTGCTCTGAATCCAATCAGTCTTCTTCAGTGCTGTAGTAACACCTGCTGCAACTGCTTCCTGTCCCAAGTACAGATGCAATGTTCCAGGCACCAGGTTCTCACCGAAAAGATCCCAGACCTTTTCCTCAAACCTACGCACTTTCAGTGTTCTTGTGTAGAGCTCCTTTAGCGTCTTCTTATCTACCATTTATCAATCAACAACCTTGTCTGACTAAGAGCTTCTGGCGCCTTCGGAGGGTTTATTCTGATAAAGGCTTCGAAGTGACAGAATGTAATACGCAGGTAGGACATCTCTGCTTGATTTGCGTCAATACGCACTCTTATTTCAAAGTGTATTCGGATACACATTAAAAGTAAATACCCCCTCTTTCACTGTAGATTGGTAGGGATTAGGAGAAAAATAGTTGCGCTATGGATGACAATCTGAATGGATTGGATCGCCTCCTCTTCCCTACTTCATCTTCCTTTTTCATCATTCATTTTTCCCCAAGAATTCATATTGCGGTTTGACAAGGCAAGAAACACATTTTCGGAGATGTCTTGGATGAGTCATGTGGGAGTCAAAACCCTACTAACCTCTGGACGAACCCTCAAACAGGGTCGCGCAATGGAGATGGGTAAGCTGGGTCCTGAATATCTCAAGGAAGTTGCTTTCTGTGAGATGGACAAAGCCACCCTCGAAGCATTAGGATTAGAAGAAGGACAACCAGTCCGTGTTGAGACTATACACGGGAGTGTTGTGGTTTCAAGCAAGCTTGATCGAAGAGCTGAGCCTGGAGTTGTGTTCATTCCTTGTGGACCTTATGCTAATGCTGTAACTGGGTCTGACACCGAAGGAACTGGTATGCCTGATTTCAAGAGCGTTCCTGCACAACTCTTTGCTGCTAAGGGAGAAAGTGTACTTGATGTAGAGCAACTCTTGAAGCAAATGGTGGAGGGAGCATAATGACTGAAGATTCTGGAATGAAGGAGCATATTGTATGTCCTTTCTGTGGATGCTTATGTGATGACATAGGAATCAGTGTTGAAGGGAATAAGGTCATAGACAACAAGAACGGTTGTTCGATCAGTCAAGCCAAGTTCTTGAACCATCATGACGATCGACTAGAGATGACTGCCTCTCTTGAAGAATTGGTCAAGAAAGCAGCAGAAATCATTGTCAGTTCAAAGCGTCTGTTGGTCTATGGATTAAGTTCCACAGAAAATGACGCCCACAGAGAGGCTTACAAGATTGCCGAGGAAGCTGGTGGGGTTGTTGACAACACATCATCAGTCTGTCATGGACCCACGATTCTGGGTGCTCAGGAGTCTGGAGAGTCAATCGCAGCTCTCGCAGAGACACGACATAGGGCTGATGTCATCATCTATTGGGGATCTAACCCACAGTTTGCTCATCCTCGACACATGAGTCGCTATACAAGAGCAGATGGTCGGTATATCAAGGATGGAAAGAAAGACCGTCAGATTTGGGTGATAGATGTCCGAAAAACAATCAGTGCAGGTGTTGCTGACAAATTCATTAAAATCAATCCCGGTTCAGACTTAGAGGTGATTTCAGCTCTTCGTGCTATCGCTCGGGGAAAGGTCCTTGAAGTTGAAGAAGTGGGTGGACTACCAATCGGTGAACTCACAGAGCTTGTTGAAGCGATGAAGAATGCCAAGTATGGCGTCCTCTTCTTTGGCCTTGGTCTGACACAGTCCAAGGGACGCCACAGGAATATCGATGCGGCTATCCGCTTGATTCAGGACATGAACCACTATACAAAGTGGGGCATGATGCCCATGCGCGGCCACTATAATGTAGCTGGCGCAAACAAGACATCAACATGGCAGACAGGTTATCCATATGCAGTAGACTATGCTCGTGGGTATCCCAGGTATCAACCAGGTGAATATACTGCAGTCGACATGCTTGTGAGAGGAGAGGCTGATGCCCTTCTCAACATCGCAGCTGATCCTGCCGCACACTTTCCGAAGGAGGCTGTGAAACACATGGGGAAGATTCCCATCATCAATATCGACCCCAAGAGAAACATGACCTCACTCCTTGCAAAGGTCAATATTCAAACAGCCATAGCAGGAATTGAAAGCGATGGGGCAGCTACGCGAATGGATGGACTGCCATTATACCTCAAGAAAGTGGTTGACCCACCTGAAGGCATTCTCCCTGACAGAGATGTATTGAGAATGATCTATGATGAAGTAAGGAGGATGAAGAAATGAGTAAGCCGATAATTCTCACAAATGGTCGGGTCTATGACCCTATGAATGGCATCGACGGAGAGATTAAGGACATCTGTATCTCGGATGGGAAGATTGTTGACAAAGTAAATGGGTCATCTAAAACCATCGATCTCAAGGGCCGGCTGGTTATGGCGGGAGGGGTTGACATGCATTCCCATATTGTCGGGAGCAAGGTGGGAGTTGGAAGAGCAACTTGTCCCGAGGACCACAGAAAAGATCCTGTTCCTAAGACAGAGTACACTCGTGGTGGAGTCGGTTACACAATGCCCAATTCATACGTCACGGGGTATCGATATTCTGCTATGGGATACACGACAGTCATAGAGCCAGCTCTGCCAGCACTCAAAGCTCTAGGGTCTTGGGAAGAAATGGAGGATCTGCACAATCTAGATTCGGGACTTCTTCCTATGTTTTGCAACAGTATGATCACATTCCACTACGTGAAAGAGAAAGACATCAGTGGACTTGCTGCCTATATTGCTTGGGTAAACCGGAAGGTAGGAGGTCTAGGTTGCAAAGTCGTGAACCCCGGTGGCACATATGCATGGGCTCATGGGGAAAACCTCAGGGACCCCGAAGGGGAGATTCCAGGTTGGGATATTTCACCAAAGGATGTAATGCGAGGTCTGTGTCAAGCAGTTGAATCACTAGGACTCCCTCATGTGATGCATTATCATCCTAACAATCTAGGGCGTGTTGGAAATATCGCGACCACTATCCAACAGCTTGATTCGATTAGAGATATCAAAGGCTTTGGCGGGCGAAAGAACATTTGCCATCTCACACACATGTCCTTTGAAACACTGGGAAGTGTGGAAGAGAACAGCGAGGAATGGAAGGATATCCAATCCGGGGGTCTAGAGTTTGCGAAGTATTTCAACAAGAACAAACACTTCACTGCTGATATGGGTCAGATTACATTTGGCCCAGCCACTACAATGACTGGCGATGGTCCATTCGAGTTCTATCTCTATCAGCTCACTGGTGGAAAGTGGGTGAATATTGCAGTGGACGTAGAACTCCCAGGAGGCGCTGGAATAGTCCCCTACACCTACTCACCAAAGGCTGCTGGAAACTCTGTTCAATGGGCAATACCACTTGAATTCGCATTGAGTGTTGATGATGTCTGGCGGTGTATCATGAGTACGGATCACCCAAATGCTGGACCATTCACGAAATATCCCCTCGTCATGTCCTGGTTGATGAGCAAGAAGCAACGAGATATCTGGATGGAGGACATGCACAAGTTTGCACATGAGAGAACTGTGCTCCCAACTATTGAACGTGAATGGAGTCTTTACGAAATAGCGATTTCAACAAGAGCGGCTCCAGCAAAGATTATGGGTATTGAATCTGCGAAAGGCCATCTCGGTCTTGGTGCTGACGCTGATGTTTCTGTCTATGATGTGGATCCTACGAAAGTAGACCTGGCTAAGAATCCTGAACGTATCATCAAGACCTTCTCAGAGTCCTATCTAACATTCCTACGAGGTCAACAGGTTTCCAAGAAGGGTAAAGTGAAAGGTACTGAGGAAAGAAAAGTCTGGACCATTCACCCAGAACTGAACGAGGACCTTTGGGGCCGAATAAATAAAGAACTAGAGGTCATGATGAACGATTGGTACTCTCACTCATTCTACAACTATCCAGTTCCAGAACGGTATCGTGCACATCTGGAAGAGAAGATGCCAGTTGATTCGACAAAAGTACCGGCCTAATGGCTGGTGTCTGCATGTCTTCAGACTGGCCCTTTGAGGACTTGGAGTCCGGATATGAAGGAGTGGGTCCGTTCTATGACCTATTCGCAGACAACTCAGATCTCCCATTCTTTCTAGAATACGCTAGAAAAATGGGATCCCCAATTCTCGACTTAGCTGCAGGAACTTGTAGAGTTACTCTTTCCCTCGCCCTTGAAGGATTCGAAATTGTGGCAATGGAAAAGTCTGAATCAATGCTAGCAGCCGCTAGGAAGAAGCTAGAAGATGTTCCTAATGAGGTTGCTAGTAGAATAGAACTGATTAGAGGGACAATGAGAGAGTTCTTTTTGAACCAAAAATTCCCTCTCATCATAGTACCCAATTCGTTTGGTCATCTTCTCACAAATGAGGATCAACTCTCAATGCTGTCTTGTGTGCGTGAGCACCTCACTGATGATGGACTCTTCATCCTTGACCTCTACCCAGGTGAACATCAATACGAACAAGCTGAGTTTGTAGATGCTCCCTCCGAGTTACCAGATGGACGAACTGTGACAAGATATGGAAAAATCACCTCTGATTTCGAGAGGAAACTTATGCGAGTTGATCTACGGTACGTTGTTGAGGATTCTGATGGCACTATAATCCAAGAGACAAATGTCGTGTCCGGCGCAGCTCTGATCTTCAAGCATGACATCGACAATCTAATCCTGAAGTCGGGTTTTAAGATAGTGGATGAATTCGGTGATTTCGAGATGCATCCATATACAATGGACTCTGGTCGCAGGATATTCATTCTTAAAAAATAGACTTGGAGAGAGGCTGAACTTTCACCCCTCTCTACAATGAACTCAAGGTAAAGGCTATCCCGACTATGGCTCAGGGGGTTCAGGGGGTTCAGGAGGTTCAGGAGGTTCAGGAGAGTCGAGGGCTCTGGACCTTTTCCTGGGAGCCTCAGCGAGTGGTTCAGGAGGAGGTAGTTGGTCTACCTTCTTGGGCTCCTCTCTGAATGTGACCCCATCTTCAGCTTCTAAGCTGTCAGTGTAGAGTACCTCGCCTTCTACATACGCATCTCTTTCAATATAGATAGTCTTTCCATAAAGATTGGCCACGCGTGCGTGTTCCTCTATCCTAATATCATTTCCATAGAGTGAGTCTGTTCTTGCACGTTCACGAATAAGAATCTCATTTGACTCAACAAAGCCTCTGACCTCGGATCTTTTGCCAATCCGGAAACCATCAGTAGCTTTGATGTAGTCTGCGCGAATTTCACCCCCGACAATGATTCGGTATGTGTCAATACGTCCCTCAGCTCGAACAGTGCCGCCAACCTTGATTTTTCCATCACTTTTCAGATTTCCACCTACAGCGACAGTACCACCAACAGTGAGACCTTCAGTGACCTCTAGGTTTCCATCAGTCTTTACAGTTCCTCCAACATCAATTGTCCGACCGGTTGCGTCACCAGCAATCTTCACTGTTCCACCAACATTGATCTCTCCAAACTCGAACTCTCCGTCTGCTTTGAAGGTGCCACCAATATCAACTGTGGATACTTTAGAACCTGGTCCAACCTTAGCTGTTCCTCCAACATCCAAGTCCTCAATCTCAATCGATTCCTCTGCCTTGAAACTTCCACCAACTGATACTTTCTTGATGAAACCGCGCACGGTCTTTCCAGAACCGCCTGCATCGAATTCCTCAGCTTGGATTTTTCCTAGGATGCCAACAGAACCGCCACCAGAAACACGCTCGACATCCACATTTCCTTCTATCTTAACCGAGCCACCACCGGTGAGTCTTTGGGCTTTTGCATCTCCAACAACTTTGATTGAGCCACCTGCCTTTGCAGCGATACACTCAAGGTTTCCTCCTACCTTAAACGCACCGCCAACACGGACCTCACGAGCATTTGCATCTCCATGAACAACAAAATTGCCTCGTGGAATATCGACAGATTTTTCCACCGTCAAATTTCCTTCCACTGTTATCTGATCTCTGCTCTTAGACTCAATTCTGCCACACTGCAGTGATCCTTCAATATCTAGTTCATCGATGATTCGAAGTGTTCCTGTAATCACGATTGTGTCGCCCTCAGAAGGCGCGAGAGTCCTGCAGTTCCGGACCTCGACATCACCGTCAACCTTTCCGAGTTTGACCAAATCTTCGTTTTTGAATGATAATTTCTCAGCCATCTTGGCCTTCACCTTGTGTTGTTCTACGTAAACTCACTAATTTTCTGTATATAAAGCGGGGCCACAAATTAGGGTCACAACATGTTACTATCCTGCTTTCTCCTAACACTGCCCTCACATTCCAATAATTGGCTCCGGGATTGGAATTCCTACAAGACCTGCAAGTCGTTTGTATAGCTCCAAGTATTGATGTCCTCTGACAGTGACCTTGAAGACAGTCATACCGTCATCATCCTCTTCTTCGAGTAGGCCTCTCTCTACAAGTTCAGTGATTGATTCCTTCGCTCTATCCACTGGCATGTTTGTCGAACGAGCTGCCCGTGTCAATGGACAGAACCCCCAGATGTAGATCACTCGAAGTAGCTCCGCATAGATGTCATATCGAGTCCGCTTCTGAAGCTCCCTTCTCTTCTTCTTCTTCTTCTTCGGTGCTGGTTCTTCTGACATCCCGTAGGCCTCAACTTGGACCTGCGCGAAATAAGTTAAGAATGTAATGTAGTCGGCGAGAATTTCTATCACACGTCTGGACAAGCAATCCTTATGACTCAGGAATCATGCAATGAGTCAACGAGTCTGAACTAAGATGATTCGCTGCGTTTACATGGTCAAGAAAGGTGGAGATCCTCTCTATGGACGTTCGTTTGAGGATGAAGCTTGTCTAGACCTTGCAACTTTACCATCCTACGTTCGAACTTCAGTCGTTATGATGCAATCGAGTTCCAGCACTTCTCCAGACCGGGTCTATACTCTTGAGATTGAGGAGAACATCTGGTCCTACCAGTTCTTTCCTACCTTTGCACTAATATCAATGGCATCGAACGACCAGCCCCTCACCCAGTTAAAGAACTTCATGCAATCATTGGGTCGTGCCATAGAACATGAGTTTGGAGATATTATTGACTCGTGGAATGGAAGCATGAGTGACATTGCTGACATCAACGCGATGATTGACAGGTACCTCTCAGTCGACTTCAATCAGCCATCGAAGAAGATGATTCGTATAATGGAACGGTTGGTAGACAAGGTTCTAAAGCAACCTGAGATAGCATTTGTCGGAGTCTTTGACTCCGAGGGCAATCTACTGGCTGGCAACGTCCCCGAAACTTACATCTTTCGCATTCAAGTGGAGATTGCTCAAGGTGTAATCTCTCCAGTGATGGATATTGCTCCTTCGACAGTCAGAGCTGGGGACCATGTACTCCAAATGCTGAAAGCTCGCTCTCTAACTGTAGTCGTTGCGTCTCAACCCGCTGAGAGTAACCTTTCTGCGGTCAGTACGGTCAGCGAGATTGCTCACACACTCTACGATAAGTTGTCGTAGAAGTTTTATTCTGTTCTGATATAGACCACAACTGGTCGTGATTGACTTTGGTTAGTCCTGAGAGAGCAATTCTAGATGCTGAGGAATTGATAAACCAAGCAATTTGGAGAGGCACTCATTTGCAGGATTTCAAGAGCGAACTCACACTATGTTCTGAGGCCAAGATTATTTTGGAAGGTCTTTCAGACTTGGACCCTATCCTAGAAAAACAGAGGAGAAGGGCTCTGTCGCAATGTCTTCTGAGAATTGATCATGCATATGTGGGACTTGGTGATTTAGAGTATACCATAGAACGGACTTCGGAAGCATTGAACCTTGCTGAAACCTCAGGTAGTGAAGTTCAAATCTGCAGAGCCTTACTTGCCTTGGGGAATGGCTATCTCAACGCAGGTGATATCGCTAGCGCAGAAAGTCAGTGGGTACGACTTCTTTTACTTGCTGAGGGCCGCCCTGAAGATAAAGAGATGCAAAATGTTGTTGGTTGGACACTCATTGTCCGAGGTCATGTATTGAAGGGAAAGAGCCTCTATAACCAAGCAGCACACGTGCTAGAGGATGCATACTCTACTCTGGCAAATGTTAGTGATTATTTTGGGTGCGTATCCGCGTGCAATCTCTTAGCTGAGGTGTACAATAATTTGGATGCTCCAGAGAAGGCTTCGACCTATCGGTCAAAAGCTGAGGAATATGAGGAGCGAATCAAGAATCAACCAAATCCCTATGACCCGTGAGATGACGAAAGACACAAGTATAGCACTTGTCAGTTCGCGGTCAGAATCTACGCTGAGGTCTTTCAATGCTTGTCGTTGGTATCTGTGGGTCTCCCAAGAGTGACCGCTCAAACACTCGATTCCTGCTTGAGAAAGCACTGGATTCCGTTACAGTGGGTCAGACATTGCTACTGAACGTTATTGATTATAACATCCTCCATTGCACAGGTTGTGACTCGTGTGTGAGGAAGAAACCATGTCCGCAAAGTGCGGAGGACGATATGCCCAAGATTGAGGAGAAACTCATTGGTGCAGACGCCATCATCATTGCTGCACCTTCTTACTTTACATCCGTGCCTGGAGTTCTCAAGGATTTCATGGACCGGTCTCGAGCTATGAAGATGAATGACCATCAGCTGAAAGACAAGGTCTTTGGTGCAATTACATATGCTGGCCTTCGATACGGCGGCCAAGGACACGTAATTGATGTACTCAATCGATATGCACTCGGCCAGGGCATGATAGTGGTTGGAAGCGTCGGTAGTCCTGTTAATCATGGAAACTTCGGGTCTGGCAGTCTTCAGACGGATGAAGGGTCCTGGAGATCTGCGAAGGATGATGAGCTTGCTGTGAAAGGGAGTGAGCTTCTGGGAAAAAGGGTGGCAGAGGTTACAAAACACCTGCATGAGTTCGGTGAGTGAAGATGTCTTCAGGTCTGGTCCAAGTCTATACTGGTGATGGCAAAGGTAAAACAACTTGCGCACTCGGTGCTGGTCTTAGAGCTGCTGGACATGGTCTGAATGTCCTGATGATTTCCTTCATGAAGGCGAAGCTAGCAATGCGCGAAAATGGTGAGGACGTAAATTACGGTGAATTTCGGAGCGTTGAAAACATTCAGAACTTCAACATCATTCCTGTTGGCCGGGATAGCTTCGTCGACAAGGATAATCCTGACCCCATAGATGTTAAGATGGCTCAAGATGGATTGCGCCTTGCTCAAAAAGCTGTCCAAGACAAGACTTGTGACGTTCTTATTCTAGATGAGATAAACGTCGCAGTTGAGTGGAACCTCATTTCTCTTGAGGATGTCCTTACCCTGATCAAGAAGAAACCTGAGAAACTGGAACTAATACTGACTGGTCGCTACGCCCGTGAAGAAGTAATTCAAGCTGCAGATTTAGTCACTGAAATGAAAGAGGTCAAACATTACTACTCTAGAAAGAAAGTGCGAGCTCGTAGAGGGTTTGAGTACTAAAATCGTCATTAATCGAACAGTTAATATTCGCTGCCCTTTTCGAACACTTGTTCCATGATTTGGAGGAGTCCACAATGGTAGACAAATCTGGGAAACTAGCTTCCGCTAAGGAAAACTGGGAGAAGAACACACTCAGACCTCATCAAGCAACGCATCCTGATCGCAGGAAAGAGTTTGTCACGACTTCCAGCAAGCCTGTGAAGGTGCTCTACACACCTCTGGATATCCCTGACTTCGATTACATGAAGGACCTGGGGTTCCCAAGCGAATATCCCTACACACGCGGAGTTCAACCCTCTATGCACCGTGGAAAGCTTTGGACAATGCGTCAGTTCGCAGGCATGGGTTCTGCCGAGGAAACCAATGAGAGGTTCAAATTCCTTCTTGCTAATGGTCTGACCGGTCTCAGTGTTGCATTCCATCTACCAACCCTTTTTGCTCGGGACTCTGATCATCCATTCTCTCACGGAGAGGTAGGAAAACTCGGTGTAGCAGTTGACACACTCAAGGACATGGAGACTCTCTTCAATGGCATTCCATTAGACCAAGTCACCACTTCAATGACGATTAATGCACCTGCTTCAATCCTACTTGCTATGTATATGGTGGCTGCTGAGAAACAAGGTGTTTCTCCTGACAAGATTGGCGGCACAATTCAAAACGATCTGCTGAAGGAGTACATGGCTCAAAAGTCCTGGATTCTAGCACCTAAACCCTCATTGAGGATTATTGGTGACATCATGGAATATGCTACCAAACACATCCCCCGTTGGAATACAATATCAATCTCAGGTTATCACATTCGAGAGGCTGGGTCGACCGCTGCCCAGGAGCTTGCATTCACTCTGTTGAACGGAATGCAGTATGTCAAGGTTGGAATAAAGCAAGGCCTTGACGTCGATGCTTTTGCCCCGCGTCTGTCATTCTTCTTCAACGCGCATAATGACATCTTCGAGGAGGTTGCCAAGTATCGTGCCGCTCGACGGATCTGGGCCCGAGAGATGAAAGAAACTTTTGGAGCCAAGAAGGAGAGGTCTCTCTGGATGCGATTTCACACCCAGACCGCAGGTTGTTCACTCACTGCGCAACAACCAATGGTCAATGTGGTTAGGACCGCTTACCAAGCCCTCGCTGCAGTACTTGGTGGGACACAATCATTGCACACAAACTCGATGGATGAGGCTTTGTGCCTTCCAACGGAGGATGCAGTCCGGGTAGCATTAAGGACCCAGCAGGTACTGGCCCATGAGAGTGGAGCAGCTAATACAATCGATCCACTCGCTGGCTCCTATTA
>JBHLRS010000029.1:0-41195 GCA_048882325.1 Candidatus Thorarchaeota archaeon
TGATTATGCCTTCTACCCTGAATTGTAGCATAGTGAAGAAAATCGACCTTGAAGTAATCAAATCCCATCCCTTTCAGTCTGTCAAAGAGTTCTGTGACGTGCTGAATAACTTGGGGGTGTGTGAGGTCAAATGCATAGAATTTGCCTAACCACAGTGGGTTCTCACCAGCGACAACTGGTTGATTATCATCATCTCTTACAAACCATTCCGGTCGATTCTTGAATACGTCCGAGTGTTGTGATGCGATGAAAGGTGCAGTCCAAATCCCTGCCTTGAATCCCATAGATTTGATTTTCTTGACAATAGAGGGGAGACCCTGTTGGAACCTGGAGTTCTCCTCCCAATCCCCAACAGTCTTTTGGAATCCATCGTCTATCTGAATCCATCTGATGTTATCCTGAAATCGAGAGTTCAGGAACTTAGCATTCTCAAGTATGTCTTCTTCTTCAGGCCTGTTGAAGTAATAGTACCAACTGCACCACCCAACAGGAGGTTGAGCAACTCGTGCCTGCATATTCTGTGACACATGGCGGATATAGTGCTTCAAACCTTCGTGTGGAGCACTATCAATGAGTATGTAGAGTTCCTCAGAGGCAATGGCACCCTTTTCCCGTAGAGTGATAGCCTCAGCATCTGAGGATGCGACCACCTGTGCTAGTCTCTCTGCTTCGCTATCTCGTCCGTAAAATGAAACAGTTGTGAATTGATCTGCGAGTGAAGCAAATCCAAGTATGATTGCAGTGTTTGCTTCTGTGTTTGTCAGTGCTGAGAATGAGTGACTCTTGTTCTCTCCAGATGCCAGAGGTTGTGCCTGACTAAGTTCCCAAGAATGAAACCCGTTTTTGAAGTACCTAAGAGTTGCTCCATTCCATCCTGTTTGCACTCTCTCTCCTGTGTCCACATCAACCACTAGTGGTTCAAGCGAGTTTACAGTAAGTGCTTCGCCTTTATTTCTGAGCTGAACTATGCAGTTGTATCCGAGGTCTCCAATCACAAGACTAAGTCTCACATTCATCTCGATACGTTTCTCCGGATCCCTTAGTCTGATTACAACAGCTTTGCCTTTTCCTCTCTCATCATTAAAATCCAGAGAGGTGACCTCACGGTATGTCATATGTCGAGAGTCGTATGTCTTCTCACTAGTATGCACCTGTGTGTATCCACGAGAGAAATAGGTAGTCGACAAATCTGCAGATGAGAAATCAAAGGTACCAGTCAGCGTATTGAACCAGATAGCGACGACCCCGTTGCTGAGACGAATGATGTCCTCTCCGACATCTAGAGTGCACATCTCAAAATGCTCAGACAACGATTTGCCTCCATTAGTGAAAACAGGACTGTGACTAATACTCTTATGGATATTTCCAGATAAAAGGGACTTATCTCTAGAGCTTGGTCGCTCTATCTAGGGCATCCTGTGCCTCTTCATATTCGAAGAGTTTTTTGTGAGCACGATTCAGCATCTCCCAGACCTCTCTGTCTTTTGGTTTCAGCTCGAGATATGCCTTGCAATAATTCTTCATGTTCTCCCAGTCATTCATCTCCTCATAGCATCGCGCACCGTAGTATAATGCTCTCTTGTGGTTCAGCTTAGGTCCAGCCAAGACTTTGAAGATATTGAGAGCTTTCTCATACTCTCCATCATCAAAGTAGGATTTTGCCTTGTCAAATTGAATCTCCATCTCACTGTACTCTGGAATCCTCTGGGAATACTGGGCAATCATCAGGGTTGCACTACAACATATCAGCATGACAACAAGCATGATTGACAGTCCCAAAGTCATGACTGGATCGACTGGAAGATATCCTTGCCCGGCAAGAAGTGAAATGACAATGCCTCCAATGAAGATGACAATCACAGCAATTCCGACAGTCTTTGGAGGAAGCATACTTATGCCCTCCTCTTCTTCAGCAAACTGAGGCATCATGGCCTGAGAAGTGTGTAAACTCCTTTTAGGTCTGGCGAATCAATCAACAACTCCACGATTCTTCGAGGGCTCTTTTTCCATTTGTCTTCTCTTGTACTCCGCGTCCTCTCTTCGCGACGCCAGCCTATTCCTTGCTACATTGATCCATTGACTCACAAGCTTTTCGAGATTGGGATTCAGCTGCACGGCAAGCTCTGCATAAGCAATGGCCTTCTCATCTTGCTCCTCTATGAAATGCGCATTTGCTTTGTTGTAGAAGGCTTCAGCATACTCCGGATTAAGTGCCACTGCTCTTGTGTACGCTTCTATTGCCGCCTCTCCATCAGCTAGGCGAGAGTGACAATTACCGATATTGTTCCAAGCTTCCGCATCATCAGGATTGATCTCTAGAGCTTCTTCGTAACACTCTCTTGCTGCTTCAAAGTCCCTCATCGCATATAGTGCTGCACCCTTATTGAACCAGATCTCAAAGATGAAGTTGTCAATTGCCAGCGCTTCATCATAGGCTTTAACAGCCTCCTCCAACTCGCCAGCTTCTGCTAATGCATATCCTAAGTTATACCACCCTTCAATGAGGTCTGGTTGCTCTTTCACTAACTCCCTCAAAACTTCTATTGCCTTCTCTATCAGTCCTTCATCCAAGAGTCCTAGTGCTTCTTGGAGTTTTCTAGTGTCTTCCTCGGGCAATGTGACCGTGGAACTTGTTGTTACAGAGTGAATAAGGATTCCGTCTTGGACCTAATCAGACTTTGCCATGCTTCGAGCTACTATGGACATTATGACTCCAATCCATGCGATGGATTGTGATATCAGAGTAAGGATATCCGTCAGTGCTTCCAATCCACCTGCGAGATACCCCTCGACAAGCATAATGATGAGTCCAATCAGGCCCACTCCTGCACCAATCCCAATTACAAACTTGCCTGTGCCAATTCTCGCCATTCCGATGAGTATCCCACCAATTATGACTGCTATACCACCGAGTGATGCGATGTATAGTAGGATTGTCAGAACTAGAGTGATCATATCTGCAGCTGCTGGGAAGTTCATAGCTGCATAAATTGCAATATCTCCAATGAAACTAATGCTTCCGACCCAACTTACTTGGAACAGCAGAAACCCTCCAATGAGGGCTAACGCAACTGCTAAACCATTTCTCAAAATATCACCAGAAGTAATTAAGAGTGAACTCGTTTAATTCTGTTTCTCAACATCGATTACGGACCACGGAACAATTGAGGACTTTCGTTTTGCATACGCAGATGGTCCATCAAAACCCGCCTTTCGTATGACATCAAGTGCAACATTAATTCCCGTTCCTACTTCACTCGGTGTGTGAGCATCAGAACCAACCGTAACCGTCTGAATCCCTTCCTTTCGTAAGGCATGAACAATGGAATCCTCCGGCATCGACTGGTTCATCCCTCTTCTCAAGGGTGAGGTGTTGATTTCAAAACCCACTCCTTTTGCTAACATCCTATCCGCGAGGTCCTCAAGATGAGGTTTCCAGAGGTCATGAATCGCATTGCCGTAAAACATCTCGCCATACCTGCGGTACAGATCAATGTGCGCCAATACATCAAATATCCCAAATTCAACCGAGTCGACAAGGACTGAGAAGTACTTCTCTCCCAACTCGTCCATCGAGTATTTCCTGAAAGCTTCTTCTGCCCTTCCATTTGCAGAGATTGCAATATGGTCTATCAGATGAACTGAGCCTATGATAACATCAAAATCTGTTGAGAAGAATCTCTCAGGAAGGGCCTCCAGCACTCCTGGAAAACAGTCTACCTCCACACCCAATAACACTTTGAGTCCCTGTGATCTGAACCGGTCTCCTGCATCTCTAATCGTTGCTTCATAGTCTTCCAACCAAACACTTGACGCGATATCCACAATAGTTCCTTTCACATTCACATAACAGTCTTCAGCAATCCTGTCAGTATCGAGGTGGGTTGTGAATGCGAGTTCCTTGAGCCCCGACTTGATCGCTGCGTCACAAAACTCCTCAACTTCTCCTTCAGCATCAATTGAGTAGTTGGGATGTACATGGTAGTCAAACATCAGGTCTCTTCCCGAATCCTTCGTATATCAGGCTACCTGATGATGAATAACTGTCCTATTCTCAAGTAGCAGGTGTATCCATGAAGACTGCTAGCTCACTGACAGCTCTTGATGATTTTTGGTCTTTCATCAGTAATGCAACAAGTGTTGCAAGTAACGTTGTCATGACTAGGAACACGATTGATGCTGCTAGTCCCCACAGGTCACCAATCCAACCAAAAATGATAGGTGAAATAGCACCCGGAAGAGCTCCTACCGAGAAGAGTAGTCCAAAGGCAAGTCCCCTATTTGCTCGTGGACTAACCTCAGTCAAGTATGCAGTGTTAGCAGGAACTCCTAGATAGAAGAAGAATCCAATCACCACTAGCATCAGGATTAGGACTTCAAGACTCAGAGAATAGTTCAGTGCAAGGAGTGCTGGTGTAGCGAGTCCTGTTGAAATGACAAGGAAGACAACTCGCTTGTTCAACTTGTCCGAGAGCCAGCTAGCAACCATCTCTCCAACAAGGCCTGCGGTCAGCATGATAGTTGTGAGGTAGCCTGCTCCAATCAGATCCACTGGATAGGTTGCTTCTAGATAAAGAGGCATTAGCAAAGAGGTGCACCTGAAGGACATCCCTCTCAAGCCCATAAGAATCAGGCCGAGCCAATATCCTTTTGTCCACCCATCTGCGCCTTCGCACTCATCTGCCTCATCTATGAATCCTTCAACATATCCCGAACTTGAAAATCTCATCAGAATAATGAACGGAATGAAGATTATGAGTCCCATCACACCCAATGCAACAAGTGAGAGTCGCCATCCGCTGAGAAAAACAAGAAGGGTTACACCGAGGAATGGTATCACAGCCATACCAATGAGTCCACCCATTGCTTGAATTCCCGTTGCTTTGGCGAGGTCTCTTTGAGGGAATTTCTCAGCAAGGGCTGGAAACACGCTAGGATGATATCCTGATGCACCAATACCTAGAAAGAACTGGAATATTGCTAATATCAAAAAACTGCTTGAATAACTCACTAGGATCATAGCGAATGCACTGAGTAAAATGCTCGCTGAGATGAACCCATCACGCCACCGCGCCCCCTTGTCACCAAGGTATCCAACAACGAAGTGGGAAAGAGTCATAGCTATAACAACAGCACTTGTAATGACTCCAACCTCGGTGTAAGTCAGACTCAGGTCATCCTTAATCAGAGGAAGGAAGGGAGACAGTGCTCCTGTATACACGTGGTTTAGAAAGTGTGCCATTGTCACTGCAGCAAGAACTGCATAGGCTGCTGTTGTGGATCTCGCCAATTCTCTGAATCACGCCCAGAATTACGGATATCCCGACACACTCCTATGTTAAGCATGCTGGTATAGACAACTTGAGAAAAGAAAATAGTCGGTGAGCTGGCGACCTGAGATAGTCCCATGTCACCAGCAGTTCCGACTTCGACTCGGAAAGGTTGTTAGTAAATCAATCAAATCCCTTATCATATTTAAAGAACCAATTATCGGCAATCATGGTGTTTCTAAATACACCTTGGCATCAAACAAGTAGTCCAGCTGTCCAGAGTACTATCCGAAGTCCAATCAATGCATTGTCACCAGCACCATATTCTCCTAGCAACGCATAGTTATCAAGGAAGAAGTTAGTACCTGTCACGACTATTCTGCCGCCACCTACTCCTTCCTTGCATCCTAGTACCGGAGCTGTAGGGTGATATTTTGCAAGTCTTGTACCATCTAAGGGAATGTTCACTACTGCTCCTGAGTAGTAGAATCCACTCACTCCTGATGTGATGATGTGTGTATCCAAGTCATCGATGAATGCAGGCCCAGATATAGCTGAAACCTCCGTGGTGTCAAGCTGAAACCTTGAGAAGCTTAGGAAGTCGTTCACCTGCGATATGTTTGTGAAACTCTCACCTAGTGTTGCAAGAAAAATCCCTCCTCCAGCATCATAGTAGTCCTCGTAGGCTTGTTTCTCTGTTGCTGAGAAAGGCAAAGAGTACACTGTGGAGTCTGAGGGATCTGTTTCGTTGTAGTCATAGACGCACGGATCAAGGATGATGACTGAATCGAACTGCTGCAGGAGGGCTAGGGTTGTTTCAGAGCTGTTCCGCAGTTCAGTTACTGAAATATCATTGAAGGTGAGTTCCTTGTAGAACTCTCGGAACTGACCGTAAGAGGAATCGATGGACCAAGAAGTGTGACTGATGTCAAATGCGACCTTCGCAATTGCATTAGACAGTGTGAATGATAGATTCAAGCTTGTGTCACCAAACTCAGGTGATGAGAACTGAATGGTATTGGTTAGCGTTGACAGTCCTGATGAAGGCATATTGATGGTAAGCGGAATGATGCGACTCTGATTAACTTCAATTGTTGAAGGAAGGTCGACAATTCCAGGAGCGTTTCCTGTGACGCTCACTGTGAAGGTCGTAAAGCCAGCTGTTAGAAGTCTAATGTTGAACTCGTACGTGTCATTGTAGAAGAGTTGTTCATAATCGATTGGGAGCGTTCCTGGGAAAGCCAAGCTCATGGCTGGAAGTTCTCCCTCTTGCGCTGATGCATCAAGGAGCGCAATTGAATTCTGTACATTCAACTTACCTGTCCCGACTGCATAGCTTGGGTATCCTGTCATTGGGTCTGCTCCCATCATTAATGCAGTCATAATTGATCCTGGTGTGAACGTGAAATTGTTGTCTGTTGAATATCCTATGAGCCGTGCTACTGCTCCAGCAACTCTGGGTGCTGCGAAACTTGTTCCATAGTATCTGGAAGAACCATGGGTAACCCAACCGTAGGCGCTGATATCTGGCTTCATATATCTGTCAAACGTAGGACCTGTCGAAGAGAACTCAGCCAATGTGCCATCTTCATATAGTGCAGCTACTGAAACACACTTCTCGAAGACACTTGGAGATGATATGCTGTTACCGGCAATTCCGCTATCACCTTCATTTCCTGCCGAGGAAATCACGACTGCACCTCGGGCGAATGCCCATTCTACAGCCGCCTCAATGGGATCTCCTAAGACTGGACTCCCACCAAGACTCATTGTGATTACACTGCAATTCTGTTCAATTGACCAGTAAATTGCAGCCGCAATGGCAATCGATGTTGCTGATCCATTGTCACCCATAACCTTTGCATTCACAATCTCTGCATTGGGCGTTTCAGCAACTAGTGACGCCACAAGTGTGCCATGAGGAACGCCTTCAGGCCGTGAATCAGTAGTCGTTGTATCGGTTACACCATATCCATATTTTTGCAAAAGAAAACTTTTCTCAGCAACGACTCGTCCCTGAAGCGAAAAATCAACGTCAATACCAGAATCCAGAACTGCTACCCTGACCTTCGTTTTTGGGCCAGAACCAAAATCAAAAGGTGCAAACCTGATCAAGACTGCTAATCCAGACGAGATGACAATCATCAAAATGAAAATGACTGCAACAATCTTGGTTGTGTTAGATCTCGTTTCCCGTGGTGGAGGGGTTTGCCAGTAGTAGTCCATCATTAGCACCGAGGTTGTTTTCATTGAATGCGGCATGTGAAACCGTACTTGAGCACACATGAACCTATCGACGATGGTAATGCTGCATCATATGCAAAACCATGTGAATTCTGAACCGGAAAGCTTCATTAGGTGCAGAAGAGAGTCAGCTAGTGTCGGACTTGAGGTAGGAACATTCGAGTTTGATTTATCTGTAGAAACACTACATCAAGTATACCCCTAAGAGGTAGCAGCTTTGTCCAAAGAAGACGCCATCACAAGGGAGAACTCCAAGAGTTACTCCTTCCATTCTATGCCTCTTGAGGAGGTATATGAAACTCTTCAGGCTAATCCAGAACAGGGGTTATCTGATAAAGAGGTCAAAACAAGACTCCAAGAGTACGGTGAAAATGCGATTACAAAAGCCAGAGGTCCATTCTGGCAGGTATACATCGCCCCCATCATGAACTGGTTGATTACTATTTATATAATAAGCTCAGTTGCGCTCATTGTCATTGCTCAGTTACTTGCTAGGCTTCCTGGTGCGCCTCCTGGTGAAAACGAGATGGGCCAGGCACTGGTGTGGCTAGGTATCGTTACTGTCAATGCTCTCGTAGCTATCTTTCAACAATACCGTGCTCAAAAGAAACTGGAAGCGCTTGAGAAGCTCACTGCAGGAGAAACTCGAGTCATCCGAGGGGGTTCAGAGAAAAGCATACCTCCCTTTGAGATAGTTCCTGGCGACGTAGTCAAGCTAGATCAGGGTGACAGAATTCCTGCTGATGCTAGGATCATATCTTGTTCAAATCTCACAACAAATGAAGCATCATTGACCGGTGAAAGTGTTCCTGTTGCAAAGGATGATGAAAGCACAGTAGCAGCAGACGTTCCTCTCACAGATATGAGGAATATGGTCTTCTTTGGAACATATATTTCAACGGGAATGGCCACTGTTGTCACCACTGCGACTGGCGGTAGTACTGAAATTGGAAAGATTCAGGGAACACTTGAGGAACTCAATACTGGTGATATCCCTCTAAGAAGAAAAGTTAATCTTCTAGCAAAGTATCTCGGTATTGCAGCTATCATCCTCATGTCTGTATCAGTATTGTGGACCGTTATTATTCAGGACTGGCTTGCTGGAAGAACTGATTTGTTTGCTGAAAATCTCCAGTTAGTGAATGTACTAGTTCAGATGCAGAGAGCCATCACTCGTGCAATGACAATTATGCCAATCAACATCCCATTACTCACAACCATAGTACTCCTCACAGGAGTCTTGGCTATGGCTAGGAAGGGAGTAATTATCAGGGACCTGTCTGCAGTTGAGAGTCTTGGTCGAGTCAGTGTCATCTGCAGTGATAAAACTGGGACCATGACTCGGAATCAGATGACTGTCAAGTACATCTGGGACACTCACAACCTGTACTCTGTCAAGGGTGATGGGTACGATCCAGTCGGCGGCATCTATCTCATGAAAGGGGCTGACGATATCGTTACACTTGAGGTCACTGAGGAAGAGGTCAAGGATGTCTTCAAATGGAAAGGTCTCTACCGCCTTGTAGTGTGCGGGGGCATCAACAATGACTCAGAGATCATCAAGGAAGAGCTTCCAGATCAGGGTGAAATATGGAAACCACTTGGAGACCCTACGGATGCAGCTCTTCTGACGATGTTCCGTAAGAGTGGCATAGATGAAGAAGCCATTACTAAGAAATACGAAGTAGTAGAAGAATTCCCATTCGAGTCTGAACTGAAACGTATGTCAAAAATCTGCAAGGATGGGAAGAAGTTTGTAGCATTCGTCAAGGGTGCAACAGAGGTCCTGCTACCGAAGTGTGATTTTGTTGATGGGAAGGACACACCCACCAAGATTACTCCTGACCTCGTTGATCATGTTAGAAGACTCACTACAGACTTTGCTGCAAAGGGATATCGTGTCATTTCTATAGCTTATCGACATCTGGACAAGATTCCAACAGGGAAGAATGCTCGAGATGAGACAGAGAGCAATCTCATCTATCTTGGATTTGCATGTATTGTTGATCCACCTCGAGAGGGTGTAAAAGAAGCTGTTGCTGCTTGCCACTCTGCAGGAATCAACGTCATCATGATTACAGGCGATGCAGCTGCCACTGCACAGACAATTGCCACGGACTTGGGTATTTTTGACGCCAACTCAATTGTGGTGGAAGGCAGTCAGGTCAACAGTGTTACAGACGATGAGTTTGCACGCACAAATGTATTTGCAAGAGTTAATCCAGATCATAAACAGGTTATCGTTGAGCGCTACCAAGACCAACAGCGTGTCGTGGCAATGACCGGAGATGGTGTGAACGATGCCTTGGCACTTGCAATGAGTGATGCTGGAATCGCAATGGGAATCACTGGGACAGACGTAGCAAAAGAGGCTGCTGACCTAGTGATCACAGATGATAGTTTTGCATCTATTGTTTCAGGAGTACATCAGGGAAGAGGTCTATTCAATAAGATTCGAATGATGATCTACTTCTACATTGCAATCAACCTGTTTGAGAGTCTCATCTTCTTCGGAGCTTTGTTCCTGTTGCCTGATATTGAAGTCCTCTCTCTCTGGCAGAGTCTATACCTTGTTGTTACAACACACTCGTTCCCAGGACTTGCCCTCGTCTTTGATCGAACATCACCTCGTGCGATGGAAGACAAACCACGTGACAGTCAGGCACTCATCACACGCAATCTTGGCAAGTTCATGGCTTTGAACGTCATACTCATGACAATCGGAGCTGCAGCTGTCTACATGCTGACACTGACTGGTTGGACCCCAGAAGGTTGGCCAGAGATAGTCGGAGTCTACACTGAGAATCATCAAGGCTTCTACGGTACAATTGATAGGCCTTACAAGGCCACGGTCATGCTTCTATCAGTTATTCTTCTGGTAGAGAGCACGATTGTTCTCAGCATTCGAAGAATCAACATGCCGATACAGCAAGGTCTTCGTGAACCTGGAACCTGGATCTTTGTGTTCCTACTTGGTCTGATTTATCTCGCACACTATCTACTCATGTACGTTCCTTTGGCACAAGATATACTCGCTCCATATGGACTTCATTTCTACTTTGCACCACTTACTCGATACGACTGGTTTATTGTTCTACTTGGAGCACTCCCAGCAATAGTGGGGGTTGAACTTTACAAGTGGCGGTTCAGGAAGAGAGACATCGACCTATAGTGCAAATCGAAAAGGAATATATCGCGGTTCATATCAGTCCACATGAAGCCGGAGTATGTCAAAAATGGACCTGCAAGACATAACTGACATGATAATCGAACTTGATATCGACAATGTTGCGACTGCAGTTCAGCAGAAGATTCACGATGGTGCTGACCCGCAAGATCTCCTGAAAGCACTCACCGCAGGAATGGATGAGGTTGGTCGTAGATATGAAACTGATGAGTACTTCCTTGCAGAGCTCGTTCTAGCAGGAGATACAATGAAGGCTGCCTTTGAAGTCCTAAAACCACATCTCAAGTCTGATGAAGCTGGCGGTAAAACACCAATTGTAGCTGCTACTGTGAAAGGGGATAATCATGATATCGGAAAGAATATCCTTGTTTCCATGCTTGTTTCTGCCGGATTCGATGTAATTGACCTTGGGATGGACTGCCCTACAGAGAGGATTGTTGAGGCTGTTAAGGAATCTGGAGCCAAGGTTGTCGCCCTTAGTGCACTGCTCACAATGACAATGAAGGAGATTCCAAACGTTGTGAAAGCACTTCAGGAGGCAGGTCTTCGGGATGGAGTCAAGATTATCGTGGGTGGAGCACCATTGAATACGGAACTCGCGAAGGAGTTAGGTGCTGATGATTATGGGCCTGACGCAATTGACGGTGTTAGACGAATTAAAGCTCTGCTTGAATGATCCATGTCAGAAAATCAAATTGTATATACATTATATATTCTGACATGGAACTATATAAATGATGGATTTCTTACCAGTTGTGTGGAGATTACAACTTGGCTCGCAAGACGACTCACAACATTCGCCTCATGAAGAAGAAAGGCAAGAAGATAGTCATGCTCACTGCTTATGATGCTCCAACCGCTGCAATTCTTAGTGAGATGGGCGTTGACATGATTCTTGTTGGGGACTCGGTAGGCAACTCACTTTTGGGATATGAGAGTACAATCCCCGTGACTCTAGAGGACGTTATCCATCATAGCGCTGCTGTGGCTCGAGCTAGACCAAATTGCTTGATTGTGGGAGATATGCCCTTCATGTCCTACAAAGTCAGTGTCCAACAGGCGCTTGAGAATTGTGGTCTGATGCTTCAGGAAGGCGGGGCAGAGGCTGTGAAGATCGAGGGTGGATCTGAAGCAGTAGTTGAAATTGTTCGCTCAATAGTTGATGCGGGCATCCCTGTCATGGGTCATATCGGCCTCACCCCCCAATCCATCTATCAACTTGGTGGCTATCGTATTCAGGGCCGCACTGCTGACATGGCTGAGGTGCTGGTACAACAGGCTGTGAAGCTCGAGGAGGCAGGTGCCTTCTCAATGGTGATTGAACTTGTTCCATCAGAAACCGCGAAGCTGATTACCGAAACTGTGGGAATTCCAACAATTGGTATTGGAGCTGGTCCTCACTGTGATGGACAAGTGCTTGTACTTTGGGATATGCTAGGTCTTTTTGAGGACTTCAAACCAAAGTTCGTTAAGAAGTACGCGAATGTGCGTGAACTAATCAAGACTGCAGTTGCTGAATATTCTCAGGAGGTTCGTGATGGTACGTTTCCTGATGCTGAACATAGCTTTGAGATGACTGAGGAAGAGACTGGACGACTCTATGGTCGTACTAAACCTAACAGTGAGTAGGACAAGAACTCATACAAAAATAAAGTGATTAAGCCCTCTCAAAGAGGGCTGGTCAAGGTCTTTACTCCTCTTTCTTTTCGATTTCTTCGTTTATCGCCTTGATGAGAGCATCTGGATCGATACCGTGAGCCTGTGCACCTTGCTCTATGGTTTCATACCTTGCAGCGGCGCATCCAAAGCAATGCAATCCATATGCCATGAATATTCCCGCTGACTCGGGGAACTTCATGACCACTTCACCAATGCTCATTTCTTTCGTTACTGCTGCCATTGTGTTCACCTTGTTAACAATAATTAATTGTCAGATACAAGCTTGCCTTGAACTCTGGGAATATATACTTTACTTTTGATACTACAACACTAAATCAGTTAAACCCAGCTCTTTGAGGACTTCTGGGTATACAGCATAGAGTGGCTTTATTTTTGAGAGCAATCCGAGTGCTTTCGCAACTGAGCCGTTCAGCTTGACTTGACCTCTTGCCATCGCCACAGTTGTATTTAATTTTCCTTGCCAAAACTTGTTTGTAGTTTCTGATACAGACCATACTGAGATTTCCGGCTCAACATCACTGTCAAAGGTCAAGGTCCCGATCTCGCCATCTGGCCCTGGGTCTCTGAAGTTGATTGTCATATGCACCTCGGGGTCTTCGATGTCGAAACGAACAACTACTTGAGACTTGGCCAGCTTTTGCATTATCTCTTCATGAGTTGTGGCCTTTTCCCAGAACTTGTTGAATACTTCCTGAAACTGTTCCTTGCTTTCAAACTTGGCCATGAGTTCTGACCTCCGCTAGCAGATTTGTTAGCATTGTGCGATAGAAATCTTTTGGATTATCGGAGGTTTAGTTTGCATGCATATATCTCTCAATCTCCCAATCAGTAATCTCAGAACTTCCGGGGTTTCCAGTGGACTCAACATATTCCTTCCACTCACGCTTTCTCATAGTGATAAGCGCATCCACAGCAGATTCACCTAGGACATCCCTCATCATCGTGCTCTTGTCCAAACTGTCAAGTGCCCCCTCTAATGATCCTGGCAATGACCGTAGAGCAGCTCCTGATTCATAGAGGTCTTTGTCTGTCGGATGAGGTGGTTCAATTCTTTTCTTAATACCATCCAATCCTGCTGCTAGAATTGATGCAATGACCAAGTGAGGTGATGAAGTTGCGTCAGGACACCTCAATTCTATTCTCGCTGCAGTCTTTGATCCATTAAAATGTGGTACACGGACCATAGTGCTTCTGTTCCTATACCCCCATGCAACTCTGGTTGGGGCTTCGAAACCAGGGACTAATCTCTTGTATGAGTTCACAGTCGGAGCTAGAATCGCAGCTAAAGATTCAGCATGTTCCAAGAGTCCACCAATGTAGCTCATTGCGAGTTGCGAGATTAAACTGTCATTTGCGGCAGTAAACAGGTTCCTTGAGCCATCAAGACCCCAAAGGCTTTGGTGAAGATGCATCCCTGAACCATTCTCGCCTGAGAATGGCTTTGGCATGAAGGTAGCAGTAATCCCACGAAGGTGCGCCATCTCAGAGATAACAAGGCGTGAGACCATTATGTTGTCAGCTGCAGTCTCAGCATCAATATATTGAAGTCCAATCTCCTGTTGCCCTCGGGCAACCTCGTGATGGTGCGATGTTGTAGCTATTCCCAGTTGTTGCAATGTCCTGATCACATCACGTCTGAACTCAAGAGCAAAGTCTTGAGGGTGAGATGAGAAATAACCACCAGAATCAAGTGGGACAATTGCGTCATCTGTTGTTCTCGCAACGACAAAGAACTCAAGTTCACATCCAACCATCAGTTTGCATCCCATTGTGCTAGCAGAAGTCACAATCTTTCTGAGAATGTTTCTAGGGTCTCTTGGATGAGGTTCTCCAGAAACCTCGTGAATGCGGCAAAGGAGGAAGGATGCTGCTGGATCCCAAGGTTGAGAGAGGGGGGTGGCGCGAGAAGGGAGGAGTAGAACATCGCTTTCGTTGACCGTTGCATATCCCGGAACAGAGGAACCATCGACCATGATTCCATGTTCGACCACCTCTTCCAACCTGTCGTATCCGACCTCGATACTTCTTGTGCAACCAAGCAGGTCGGAGAAGATCAGTCTAAGGAATTCAGGGTGTTCATGTTCATTGCACATCAATGGTGCCCTCTGTCAAGCATATGTGATGATATGAGAGGTTGCATTGCCTCTGCGCGGATACCCTGGGGGTGATGAAACTCGAGTGGTTTCAATTCTTCAAAGTTTTGGACAATGCTAGCTCTCACAAGTTCGTTATTAATAAATGGCTATAACATTTTCCTGCAAAACAGAGAATATTTTTCATTTCATTCGGTATACTAAAGATTGGATGATGAAATATTTTCAGAATTAGGAAATGAAACGAAATTTCTTCAATATTGCTACTCGTCAGCCAGTGATACATACACTCTCAATTTCTTTGATCTAGATTCAGGCGCCTTTCTGGATTGCAAAACTGTTCCAGTCGACCAGCGAGTTTATCTGACATTTTTGTGGTGATGGGTTGAGGGTCAATAGATGGGAGGTTGTAGGAATTGCTACTATTGCAATGATGATATCAAGATAGGAGGCTCTTGGTGGTGCGCCTGCTCAAATCCTGGAAGATCTCCTGAAGCCTCATACAAAGGTCATAACTGGGTGAGAAGTCGCTTGAACTTGGCCTGTTGGACAGAACCTATTCGGGTAGTGTATGAGTTTGAAAATCCACCTCCGAAAGTCTACGAACTCAAGAGGATTCGAAAGAAAACATTCCTTCACTCATATATCGACAAACCTAGAGATGTGAAAGTCCCATGGCATCTTCTGATTCGTTCAAGAGTCACTCAGTTGATTTCCAAAGTAAGTACTAGACGAGATGGCTCAAGGTTATATACAGTCAAGAGATAAATATAAAATAATATATGCTATTACTGTGCGTGGGACTCTGATTGTCACAACAAAGTACATGCTTTGCTTGGGGTTGCATGCACACTCCTTCTTTTGATTGATGACCAACATTCATTACTTAATACTCTCTTCTAACAACCCTGCAAGAATACCAAAGATTACATGGAGCTTGCATACAAGAAAATAGGAGGTCCTCAGTCGTGGCAACCAACCCAGGCGAAAAACAAGAAACATCTGCTAAAGAAGTACGGGTCAGGCTCGATGAAACGAACTTGAAGCTACTTCAACTTCTACAAAAGGATAGCAAGCAGAGCATAAAGAACCTCTCAGACGAACTAGGAATTGGGATTTCAGCTGTTCATGCCAGAATGAAGAGCTTGGAGAAGGCGAAGGTTATTGACAGGTACTCAGCAGTTGTAGATCCAGCAAAAATCGAGCGTGGGACACTTGCATTTATTCTTGTCACAGTCAGGTACCGTGTCCCTGGGAGAAAAGGTGTACTGTCACAAAGAGCCTTTTGCGAAGAGATTGCAAGCCATCCATTGGTTCAGGGAGTGCATGTCCTGAGTGGTGAGTACGACGTCCTGTTGAAAGTACGTGCTGAAAACATTGGCGAGATGAACAAGTTCATTGTTGACTTCCTGAGAGAGCTACCAGAAGTCGATAAGACACTGACTATGTTTGCCATGGATAGTTATCTTGATACTCTCGAACTCAGAGATCTCTCCAATAATCATCGCCTTTAAGGTTGAATGTTTCCGGGAAAATCACTGTTGATTAATCATAAAATCCATATGAAAACTCTTTGACCTCCTCATAGGCTGTTGAATTCCGAGGCATTTTCAACAGAACCACAGCGGATTCTAATGCCTTAGTAAACTTCTTCCAGTTATTCTTCAGAAACAATGCAGCTACTGTTGTTCCATTGGCGTGTGCACCAAATACAAAGAAGAAAAATCCATCTTTATCATGTGGATTCGGTGTACGAAGAATAACACTGTATTCTGTATCACCAACACTGTTGAACTCTGTTGGACTTTTCTTATCTTTAATCGTCAAAGCTGCATCATGCTCTGACGTTTCTTCGGTAATCTCAAATTCAAAATATGGCGGTGGATATTGTTTGAAGAATAATCTAGCACGTGAGTTGGCTATTGGTGATCCTAACATAATGACTGTTCTATTGGCGCAATCAAATTCTTTGTCGTTGTCCAAGCAGTATTCCACTGTTGCTTCTTGAAACTCAGCTATTACGTGTTCGATGTGCGTCCCAGCTTCATGATCTCCTAATGAAACCATATTATCTGGACCATGGTATTCTTCAATTATGCCATCAATCCGCTCTTTCTGGTATCTCTTTACCTCTCTCTTCTCAGGTTTTATTTTCCACAAGGGGATACAGATGTGAATATTCCCTTGATTTTCTGCAATCTTGCCAAAGACTTCCGTGTATTCACGAAACTCAAGAAACTTTCTCAAATTTCGATATAGAAAACCGAATGTAAATGATATACCTGACAGTAGTATACCGATTCCTATTTGATATAGTAGTCCCATCAAGCCTTGCAAAAGAACCACCTCCTTGGTCCCACGATAGAGATAGTTAATCCCTCATTCAATTATTTAACCTATAATATGAATCTTTGCTCTAACTATAATTTCCGGAATTGGATTATCAAATCACCGATTGGAGCTGTGCTATCTATAGTGTCTCGATGTATCGAATACAGCACAGCCTTCTCTACCTGAAACAACTCTTGCGTGACACTAGATATTGACTCTGGAATATCTTTCATTTCAAATGGAGTTGTGGCTATAGCGGGACTTGGGAACTCGTTTATCAAAAATGATCGAACCGGTAAGACGTTCTTCATTGGCTTATTAGCTACATTATCGTATTCTTCGAATGAAACATGAGTTCTAAAGCTTCCATTACTTGGTGACTGAGAAATATCTACCAGATGAGTGAAATCACATGTGCCATCCCAATCTCCCGAACTCTCGTCATCTTTGAATGATGATCCGATAACCGGAATCAAAACCCCGCACCTGCCACTAGGTTTTAGAATTTTGCAGAAACCATTGAGTATTCTCTTCATTTGGTCTGTTGAAACATGTCCTAAAACCTGTGAACATAAAACTATATCAGCATCAAGACCACTTGGCGCATTTTCTAAGAATCCAACATCTCCACAAATCACGTGGATTTTGATTCTTGTTGATAATCGTGTTGCACGTTCATGGGCAACTCTTGCGCGAACACAATCTGGATCAAGACCAATTAGAGTTGCTTCACTTTTGTCTTCTTTATTAAAAAATGCGAAGTTTGCACCTGTGCCGCAACCGAAATCGATTGCAATTTCCCAATCCCAATTTAAAATCTCGGATATGAATGAATGTTCTTTCGTACTCTTTTCAGGGTCCTGTTTCTCTATTTTCAAGTCGGTATCATGGTCAGTGACAGGGTATGTATATTGTCCCTCATCGTTCCCTTTCTTTGATTGCAATTTTAGAATATAATTCTCCCATTCTTTTCTCCTCTGATTCGACATCCTCAGTCACGTTTTGGATTTGAAGCCACTCCTTATGAGTTATTAGTTTAGATTTTCAAAAACTATTGCGGGATGAGAATGTCCTCAAGGGATCTATTTGGTTGATTCCTCTAACTCCGAACTCGATGGTTATGTACAGGTTTGTTGAACTCGATACTCCTGATGATTCAGCCCTGTCATGCTTTCGTTATCTTCCCTTCCCGAAGGGAGATATACTTTGACATGCTTGAGCTCAGTGACCTTACAAACAATCAGAGCTGCAAAATGAAAACTCGAAAAATGAAAACTTGAGATTCTTGAATCTTTAGGCGCAGATGAGGAGATACTTGCAAAGTGGAAAGAGTAACTCAAATTAAATAGCTCTCATCTGGAGTCCGACCATGATTCTAAGCCGCTCAATCTCAGCCTCCACTTCCCGGATCCTCTCAATATTAGCATGATACAGAGGTTTCCTCATGTCCATCAGATTCGGGACTCTACGAAGAAGCTTCTGGTTGACCAATTTCTTGAGAGCGAATGTTACCGTCCTCAGTGGTAGTTTCGACTCCATAGAGAGGTCTCTTGGAGCCATGGGGCCATGCTCAGTGAGATGATCAAGCACTATGAGCGCACTTTTTGGAAGGTCGTTCGGAGTGAACATCATTTCATTCATCACAATCCATTGCTTTATCGGCAATTATTATTAAATAATTTTGCCGTTTCAACGGTATAACTATTATATCCGGCAATTAATAAAGCTTAAGTTCACCGTAAGGGCGGAACGTGTAGACACACAAATGGTCATGGTGGAAAGAAACGTGCCAAGGGGAAACCAAAGACTAACAGATGAAGTTCTTCTAGATGCCATCGTACGTCTTGGTGGAAAAGTCACTGCTACAGAATTAGGTGAGGTCCTTGGATACCCCGCTAGAACAATACGGTACCGGATCAAACGACTTAGGGAGAAGGGGTTCCTAGGTCGCCTCTGGTCGCAAACGCTTGATACCAAGTTGGGTCTTGGAGACTCAACTCTGGTATTGGACATTTCTGACAAATACAAGAATCTACCTCGAGGATTCCTAGACTGCTTTCCTAATTTCTACGCTCACTATGTCACCTACGGTCGTTACAACGGATACCAAGTAGCTGCGGGGTATCCAATCGGAACTCCGCAGATATTAGACCGAATTGTCCGTTCCATGAAACAGATGGGTCTTGTCAATGACGCCTTCATTCTGAAGACACTTGATTTCATTTCTATAGCTGGTGACCTCCGAAAATATAATCCTAAGACAGGTTGGAGCTGGGACTGGAACGAATGGGTGACACAGTCTATGAAGACACTCAAGGCTGGCGAACGGTTTCCACTTGAGTTCGATCAGAACCCAGCGGCTTTTGATTTTGACCATAAGGATGTGGCAATCGTTGCGGAGCTAAAGATGAATGCCACAATGACGCGCAAGCAACTTAGCGAGAAGGTCGATCTCTCAGAGACCCAGGTTGGAGTAAGGATTCGACGACTGAAAGAAGCCAATGTTCTTCGGGGGTTTGCATGGCTAACAGAAAGGACACCCTCGAACATTGTCTTGTACACTTACTTTGAACTTGAAGAGCCGCACCATCCAGTGTTGACATGTTTCCTTCACTTGCCGTTCAGAAAAGAGCTCATCATGGATTCATCAGATCGATTCTGTGTTCGTCTGACCATGAACTCAAGCGATGTGCTTGGATACCTGCGCGGTCTTGAAAAAATAAGGGCCCACTTCCTATCCTATTTCGTTCAGACATGTGTGGGCATTGGCATTGTCTCAAGACAGATGCATGGATTCTACCATCTCCACAAGGAATCCACTGGTCGTTGGGAGATGCCCATAGAGGATTATATTCAGAACTTAGAGAGGTATCTCGAGAAGTATTAGGACAAATTGGGAGAATCAGAGAAAGTGCCAAAGCAAAAAAGGAAACTCACAGATAAGATGCTTCTGAAAGCTGTCACCGAGCTGGGTGGAGCTGACAAAGCACCCGAACTGGGCGACATGCTTGGGTTTCCAGAGCGGACAATCAGATATAGGTTGCAGAGGCTCAAGGAGAAGGGATACCTTGATAGAATATGGCCCCAGACAATAGATGCTAAACTGGGTCTTGGGGAGCTAGGTCTCTTCCTTGTGTTGACTGAGGAACATAGAAACATACCTCGGGAGTTTCTCTATTGCTTCAAGAATCTCAACATTCTCTGGGCAACATTTGGCCGCTATAATGGCTATTTCTCTGCGGGTGGGTACCCTATAGATTCACCCGAGATTATTGATGACTTGATTCACTCGCTGAAACGAATGAATATCATCACTGATTGGTTCAGATTCAACACAGTAGATTTCATACCACTATCCGCGGATTTGTCGAGGTATAATCCCAAAACTGGATGGACATGGGACTGGAAAGAATGGGTAGAGCAATCAGAAAATGCAATCAAGTCTGGGGAACCAGTCGGCTTTGATTTAGTGTTGGACCAGGGGTCAATGGACTATGATCATAAGGATATAGCGATTCTTGCAGAGATAAAGGAGTATGGGCACATCTCCTCTAAGGAAATAAGTAGACGCGTAGGACTATCAGACACTCAGGTAAGAGCCCGGATTCGACGATTGAGGGATGAGAATGTACTCAAGGAATCTATTTGGTTAATTCCTCCAACCCCGAACTCCATGGTGATGTACACGTTTGTCGAACTAGATACTCCTGATGATCCCGCTCTGTCATGTTTTCGTTATCTCCCATTCCGGAAAGAGATATACTTTGACAAACCTAACAAATATGCAGTCAGGATCAACATGAACTCAAGCGATCTAGTATACTATATGCTTGCATTCGAAAAGCTCCGGACTCACTTCAATACTTACTTCTTCCAAATAGTTGTCAATCCTACCTCAATTCCTGAAGGCAGGCATAGTCTTTACAAGCTCTATAACGAATCTACAGGACGGTGGGAAATGCCAATGGACGAATACATTAGAAATCTAGAGCGATTCATAGAGCAACTTAAACTGTAGAACGCTTACATTTATGGCATTGAATGCATCTTCCGTTTCTAGTACAAGGAGAAAATATCAGTGGATGCACGAGACCCACAAAGACCAAACTTCAGCATTGAATCAGTGAGTGAAATTGCTAGGTCGCTCTACGGTCTTACAGGTGAATTTAGAGAGTTGCCAAGCGAGAGAGATCAGAATTTCCATCTCATGACTGAGTCTGGGGAAGAGTATGTCCTGAAAATCTCGGCAACCTCTGAGAAACGTGAGAATTTAGAATTCCAGAATAGTGCTATGCATCACCTCACAGATAACTCCACTTCAATCATCTCTCCAAGAGTCCAGAAAACACTAGCTGGTCAAGAAATCGCAACTGTAGAAGCTTCAGATGGGACATCGCACTTTGTGAGGATGAATTCTTATATCAAAGGACGTGTCTTGTCATCGATAAATCCTCATTCTCCGGAGTTACTGGAGGAATTTGGAAGGTTTGTTGGTTTCATAAGCAGGGATCTTGCAGATTTTGATCATCCTGCCGCACACAGGGATTTCTACTGGGACTTGAAGAGAGCAAGTACAACAATCGAGAATTTCATGGAACATATCTCTAATCCCCAAAAACAGGAATTAGTTCATCATTTCCTGGATCTATTTGAAACGCTGGTCAAACCTAGGCTGGGGGAACTACGGACAAGTGTCATTCACAATGATGTCAATGATGATAATGTCATTGTGAATAGCCCTCATGATGAAAATCGTACTTTCGGAATCCTTGACTTTGGTGATATGGTCTATTCTCATACAATCAATGAACTAGCAATTGCGATAGCCTATGCAATACTCGACAAGCCTGACCCAATTTTGACGGCACAGCATATCATAGCAGGGTATCATTCAGTTTTCCCACTTACTGAGGTGGAGCTTGAGGTGCTTTTCCTCCTTACCTGCGCAAGACTTGCGACAAGTGTGTCTGTTTCTTCCTATCAAAAGAAACTAGAACCTGATAATGAATACCTTGTCATCAGCGAAACTCGAGCATGGGCGATTCTTTCTCAACTAGCCGATGTCCACCCTAGGTACGCAACCTATTGTTTCCGAAACGCAGCTGGGTTAGAGCCTTGTCCCGACTCCATTGAGGTCCGAAAGTGGTTGAAGAGGAACTCTCGCGTTTCCTTCAGTCCAATTGGCACTTCCCTCAATACCTCAAACTGTATCGTGATAGACATCAGTGTTGGAAGCATAGATATTGCCTCTCCTCATCAACTGGCAGACCACCAACAATTCGGAAACCTAGTAAAGAAGAAGCAGGATGCTGCTGGTGTCGATGTTGGTATAGGCCGATATAATGAGGCTCGATTGATCTACTCTGGAGAACAGTATCTGGAACCAGGCAATGAGAATCGGACCATCCATCTTGCCAATGATTTGTTTGTTGAGAGCGGGACTCCAGTCTACTCAATCTATGATGGAGTGATCCACAGTTTTCAGGACAATGCGAGACCTCTCGATAATGGACCAACTATCGTTGTAGAGTACAAGACCACGACTGATGGTCCATCATTCTATGTTCTGTATAGTCACATGACACGTGATTCACTCGATGGCCTCTTTGTTGGGAAACCGGTGAAGAAAGGCGAACAGATTGGGAATGTTGGACAATATCCTGATAATGGTGGATGGCCGCCTCATCTCCATTTCCAGCTAATCGTAGACATGTTGGGAAACGAGGGTGACCTCTTTGGAGTTGCGCCACCAAGTAAACGTGATGTCTGGTTGAGTATATGCCCTGACCCTAACTTGATCCTTCAGATTCCAGCCTCACTCTTTCCAAAGGCAGACATGTCAAAAGATGAAATTCTTGAACTCCGGAATGAGTTCATTGGCAGACCTCTGGGAGTTTCTTATGACAAGCCAGTGACTATTGTCAGAGGATTCATGCAGTATCTCTATGATGAGAACGGTCGAGAGTATCTAGACATGCGAAACAATGTGCCGCACGTAGGTCACAGCAACCCCAGGATTGTCAAGGTGTTGAGTCAGCAAGCTGCCGTCTTGAACACGAACACCCGTTACCTACACCAGAACTTGGTCCAGTATGCTAAACGGCTGACTTCGAAGCTGCCCAAAGAGCTCAGCATCTGTTTCTTCGTCAACAGCGGGAGCGAGGCAAATGAACTTGCTTTGAGACTCGCAAAGGCTCACACCAAGAAGAAAGACATCATCGCAATTGATGGGGCTTATCATGGCAACACCTTCGAACTTGTGAATATCAGTTCATACAAACATGATGGCCCTGGAGGAGATGGAGCACCCTCGCACGTACATGTCGTGAGGAGGCCTGATACTTATCGAGGCGAGTACAAGGGATCTGATGCGTGGCGTAGATATGCCGAGGATGTCCTTGCAGCTATTCAAAAGTCTGAAGGTGTTGCTGCCTTTATCTTTGAACCGCTCATGGGGTGTGGAGGTCAAATCATCTTTCCCAATAGATATCTCAAAGAGGCGTTCAAACATGTAAGAAAGGATGGAGGAGTCTGCATCGCTGATGAGGTGCAGGTCGGATTTGGAAGGATGGGTGACAAGTTCTGGGGTTTTGAGACTCAGGGTGTGATCCCAGATATTGTCACAATGGGAAAACCGATTGGCAATGGTCATCCCATTGGAGCTGTGGTTACGACAAAGGAGATAGCAGACTCGTTCACTACTGGTATGGAGTTCTTCAGTACCACTGGGGGGAACACGGTCTCTTGTGCAGTCGGAATGGCTGTTCTGGATGAGATTGAGAATCAGAAGCTTCAACAGAATGCTAAGAAGGTCGGAGCCTATCTGCTCAAAAGACTAAAGGGATTGATGAAGACGCACTCTATCATGGGAGACGTGAGAGGTCGGGGTCTCTTCATTGGCGTTGAGCTGGTCAGAGACCATGAAACTCTTGAGCCCGCAGATACAGAGACCAAGTATGTCGTTGAAAGGTTGCGTGACATTGGATTTCTGATCAGTCGTGATGGACCCTTCAACAATGTGCTCAAGATCAAACCTCCACTGGTCTTCACAGAGGAGAATGCTGATACATTTGTAGAGGCCCTAGACCTCGTCCTTCACGAAGATCCTGTAATTCTCCATAAGGAATCCTGAACCATCATTACTGGCGCCAGGTGTTGGAGATGCAAACGTGGTCCATGTGGAACTCCCATCAGTCACTCGACCATAACTGACATCGTTGGCTGATGTGCTGTAGGTGTAGGAGTCCTGAACTGTAGTACCATCAGGCTTGATGAGGTTCACATTGTCCCCTGCATTGTTGAGGGCGAGTCCAGTTGTACTCTGGTTGAAGAGGAGAAAGCCACCAGCTGGAATGATAGTTCCTGCGGGGATGGCATAGGGTGGTGTCCCGCCACCAATGAGGTCATCCAGAATGTATCCCTCGAGATTGACTGCTTCTCCCGACGGATTGTAAAGTTCAATCCACTCCTCAGTGTACAACACATTTGGATCAGGTAGAAACTCATTGATCACAATCAGATCTGCAGCCAGAGCATCCAGAGTAGTGGCATTCACGAAGGCAGATTTATTGCCTTCATTGAGAAAGTAGTCCTCTGCTGAAACTTGATAGCTGTAGGTCGTACTTGGCGTGAGACTTGTATCATTATAGTATGTTGTGAAGACCTTCACTATCTCTGTGCCATTTCTGTAAATGATGTACCTGAATAGGTCTGGTTCTGTGTTGGCATTCCAGGTCAGGTCAATCCTAGTGTGACTGACTACAGTCGCATTGAGACCTGTAACATTCGCTGGAGGTACCATATCAGCAGTCGTTGAGTTCCATCCGATGAAGACATCAACAGAGTAGTGGTCGGAACCTGTGTCAGCATGCGCTGTGTCGCCCGTTGTAGAGTTCAGGAGTTTACCGAGAAAGAAGTCGTTGACTATAATATAGTCAATACGAGAGGTGTAGACCGGATTCTGATGACCATAGGTGTATCCTGCATCTGTAGGATTCAGAGTCCTAAAAACATCAGTGAAATTGTGTACATTTGAGGAGTATTGACCATATATGGGGTCATTGGGATTCAGCATCATGGTCAAGGGTCCATACCCTAGGTCTCCACTTGGAGCCATATCTCCAGTGTCAACAGTTGAGAATGAATTCAGGTCTCCCATATACATGATTGGGACATCACCAAGGTTGTCCAAATAGTTGATAATCCCCTCGGTCTCCCACTCTCGTCTGTTCTCGTTACTCTCCCCGCCTATCGCCTTTAGGTGTGCTCCAAACAGGTGGACATTGGTTCCATTTATGTCAACGATTGCATGAATGAAGTCGTGGGTGACATCATAGTTTGATCCGTTATCTAGCGGGACAATTCCAATCTGAATGAAATCTAGAATTGGGAATCTGCTCAGTATTGCCTCACCACTTGTAGAGATTCCAATTCCCTGAGCGGTATAACCCTCATAGGGCGCCTCATTTGTGAAGTAGGTATTAAACTCAGTAATTGCTGAATTCAGTAGTAGGTTTCCACTGTCATCCCAGGTTCCCGTTTCAACCAATATCATGATGTCGGGATTCTCTTCCTTCACAACCTCCTTCCAGTCCGCGTTCACTCCACTTTGTTCAATGTTGTATGTCATTACCTTGAACTCACCGGTGAAGTTGTACACAACTGGAGGGGTGTTATCTACAATGATGAGAATCACATCCTCATCACTGAGCCCTCCACCATCAGTCACATTTGCGAGAATGGTGTGACCGCCATTGGATGCAGTTGTCGTATCCCAGAGGTAGGACAGGTCAGTTGCCATGTAGACATCGTCAATATAGATTGTTGGAGTCAGGGATTCCTCATCTGAAACTGAAACCTGGATAAGGATAGAGCCCGACACTATGGAACTCTCTGCTGGAGCGGTGATTGTGACCTCTGGTGGATTGTTGTGCACAACTGGATTATCCACCTCGACAGCAATTTCCGATTCTCCCCAATTTGTATAATTATCCTGCGCACGAAATGTCAGATTGTAGACCCTGTTGACCTCCGAATTTGTATCCCAGGTGTAAGTCTGTGAGTTTGCTCGAACAACACTATCGATGAGAATCTCATATGCGACAATTGAATTCTGATCAGTTGCTGTGAAGTTTAGAATTACAACTCCAGAAACGACCTCATCTGCAGTAGGACTGATAATGGTAACCACTGGAGGGTCTGTGTCCTCAGTCACATTAGTTGGTCTTCTAAGATACAGTGAGATGACCACTACTGAAACAATGAGAAACGCCAGTAGTAGTACAGTGATTGTTCTCTTAGAACTCATCTGAGGATCAGAACTCCTGACATGTTTCCAATACCCCTGCAAAATAAGCCTTGGTTCGTGGCATATAGCTGTGACAATGTTCTTGAGTGTTTGCGACTGCATTGTTGAGAGTGAGTAAGGTGACTGGTCAAGTAGCGGACGAATTCAGATATAATGGTGAAGCATACGCATTGGTCGGTATCTCAGGTGAAGGTCTCTACACACCCGCTGATTTTGGGATGACGACAAGAATGGCTAGTACTGCCTGCTGGCGGGGTTATCAAATGTTCTATGACTGTGTAGATGGCGAACTCATTCTTGATACCATGCTCGCAAATCCTGAAGTTCCCAAGCCTGTGAATGGGATTGAACCGAGGAAACTTGAGAACAGCTTCATGTTCCCACTTGTCTATGAGAACCTGAGATTAAAGACAAAATTCACAGGTCGAATATTGCTCGGGAGGGACTTTATAGATGAGATGTACGTGCACATGGGGTTCCAGAGTGCTGAGTCCTTCAGAACAGTGATCGAGATTGAGATAAAGGACGGAGAGATTATCAAGGAGACTGACCTTTCTCAGAGCATGGCTGAGAGGCGCCTTGCTGGTCTAAACAAACCATCACAACCGCCATCCATGGAAGAAGATGAACTCAAGGGCTGGATAGAGGAAAGGTTCTCCCAAGACTACGATACGGACTGACTAGAAATGCCAACTAAGCCCAACTACCACAATAGCATCGTCAACCTCATGAGTTCCATCGGTGCCGCATCGGGAGTATCCAGTCCGTATTCTCCACTTGATTCATTGGACCTGACCGATTCAAAGAACATTGTACTCATGATAGTCGATGGTCTTGGTTACAACTATCTCAAGAAGTATGGTCGAGATACTGTTCTTGAAAAGAATCTGAAGGGGGTACTAACATCTGTATTTCCTCCATCGACAGGTTCTGCGATTACGACATTCCTTACAGGTCTGCCTCCTCAGCAGCATGGAGTGGTTGGATGGTATGTTCATCTGAAGGAGCTAGGTCTGGTAGCTCGTATCCTTCCATATACCAATGCTGTCGATGGTAATGTCATTGCGGTTCCAATATCCAAAGTAATCGACGTGAAGGGAATCTTTCGTGATATTCAACGCGAGTACTCAATGGTCTACTTCAATAAAATAGTGGATTCAGAGTATACGCGAAACCTCGCTGGAAGTGCTCGTAGACTGAGCTATACTGACATTGACTCTTTCTTTGGTCGAATCGAAGAAATAATCACGAGAGCACGAAGGCAGAGCTACATCTATTCATACTGGCCCACCCTAGATAGTATCAGTCACGTTCTGGGATGTGAGAGTGACGAAGCAAAAGAACATCTAAAGGACTTCGCTGAGCGGTTGCGCTTGTTTCTTGAAACCATTGCCGGCTCAGATACAACCATCCTTGTGACTGCAGATCATGGATTTAGTGATGTGGCCCTAGATGATGTCATCTATACAAGAGACCATCCTAGGCTTATGGACTGCCTGACTTTGCCAGTCTGCGGTGATACAAGGACTGGTTTCTGTTATGTAAGGCCCTCAAGAGTATCAGCATTTGAGAGATACATCGATGAGGAACTAGATGGTTTCTGTAGTTGTCATAAGAGTGAGGATTTGATCAATGATGAGTGGTTTGGTCTTTTTGACCCGCATCCGCTCTTGGACGACCGTGTAGGCGATTACACACTCACATTCAATGATGGCCATGCCCTCCTGAATTGTTTCCCTGGTTTGGAACCACCAGAACTGAAAGGTCATCATGGGGGAACAAGTGCTGATGAGATGAATGTACCACTGATTGTTATCGATGCGTAGATACGTTGTCTGTAAACCAGTCTTCCATTACTTATCGCGTTTCGCCATGTGTTGAACCTCTTCGGTCAGACACTTATACTAGAGTGATTAGAAGATGAACATCAATCGGGGGTTCTTCTTATGGTTTCCATCGAAGAGATTGAAAAAGCTCGTAAACGCATCAAGGGCCATATCAAGACTACACCCTTGCATTATTCTCGTTTTCTCAGTGATCTAATCAAAGGTTCTGTGTTTCTCAAACTGGAAAGCGAGCAGATAACTGGGTCTTTCAAGGTCAGAGGTGCCTTGAACAGACTGATGACACTTACAAAAGAAGAGGCTAAGAGGGGAGTGATTACTGCATCTACTGGTAATCATGGGTTGGGCACTGCTTATGCCGCGAGAAAATTAGGAATATCTACAAAGGTTGTGTTTCCCAAGGATGCATCGCCAGTGAAAAAGGAAAAGATGAAGAAGGCTGGTGTCGAGATAATTCAGGATGTAGGTTACGCTGACATAGAGTCGTATGCTCGACGACTTGCCGATGAACGAGGGCTTACCTATGTGAGTCCCTACAATGATCCAATGATTGTCGCAGGGGCTGGTACTACTGGGATTGAGATAATCGAACAACAGGGTAACATCGATGCTGTGGTGGTTCCTATAGGGGGAGGTGGTCTCATCTCAGGCATCGCTATTGTTGTAAAGTCCATGAGTCCACATACCCGGATGATAGGAATACAGTCAGAGGTTTCTCCAGAGGTCTATGAATCATGGAAAGCAGGTCATTGGGTGGATGCTGATGAGTCTGACTCTCTCGCGCAGGGTCTGATGGGTGGAGTTGAATCCGACTCGATAACACTAGATATCATCCGTGAGAACGTTGACCGGGTCGCTCTTGTGAAAGAACGGTCGATCTTGGAAGCCATGAGGCTTCTGTACGAGAGTGAAGAGCTGGTAATTGAAGGGGCAGGGGCTGCTTCCGTAGCCTATATCTTGGAACATAAGGAAGAGCTTGTTGGAACGCATATTGTTGCAGTCGTGAGTGGAGGCAACATCTCTGAGGATGAACTCATCTCGGTTCTGAACGAAGATTTGCGAAAAGAACAGTAATGGAACCTACTGTTTTATAACGTGATACAATTCTGGACTCCGTATGAGGAGACGGACAAAAGGCCTTGTTGTCGTTGCCATAATTCTTGTCATTACAATTCCCACTGTGTTCTTCATAATGAACATTCTTTATCCTCCACCACCAGAACCCTTTGATTTGGATGATGCTCCAGCAGAGATCCTATTGATTAGGGATGATTTGAAGACCAAGCTGACTGAGGGAACGTTCACTTGGAGTGACATACCTGACTTCATAACAATATCTCAGTACATTGCTAACCACTCACCTCTAGTCAAGGAAAAAATCCAAGGATGGGACAAGACAACTGTGTTCAATGTTGTCGGATCTGGATACATCTGGTTCATTACACAAGATGGTGCACTCACAATTTTCACAGGTCCAACTCCTCCTACTGAGTACGATGTCCAAATAACACTCAGCTTGGAAACAATTGTTCAGATTCTTACGCAGGAAGAGACCGCAGTGTCGTCCTTCCAGAAAGGCAACCTTGATTTCACTGGTCCTTTGGGCGATGCTATCAAGATAGACCGCCTTACGCAAATTATCGCAGCAACCCTCATGGATACGAGCATTGACATCATTGAAACATCGCTCGAATTCGTCATCACACATGACGAATCGGAGCTTTATGAGCGGGGTCTTACACTGATGCCCTGTGTTGAGATGGTTATTGACAATGGATCTTCTACATTTGGTGTGGGTCATCTGGTTGTCTATGATCATGCGGGGAGAGTAATCGCACAACTTGATGACACCCTACACTGGACGCACAAGTTCATCAATTCTACGACTGTTTTGATGGGTGGGGCGCAAGGTAATGCGGAACTGTGGAACTACAAGACTGGCGTCGTTGAAACTTTGTCTGTACCTGGCGGTCATCATGAACTGGACTACAATCCAGTTACTGACACGTATCTTGTCTTAGAGGAGGACTATTCAGCAGAGATATGGGATGGTCGTCCAGTCCTCTACGATATTTTGTCAGAATATGATAGTGATGGCACTCTATTGTGGCAATGGGACGGACGTGATGAATTTCCGTTCAACGCGACTATGCACACCAGTCTTGGGCTTAATGAAACCTTCAGAGCTGGTGCAGACTGGATGCACTCCAACAGCTTTACCTGGGACAAAGAGAATGACATGATCTACCTCAATGTAAGAAACCTTGACACAATCCTCAAGATTGACAAAAGCACCAAAGACATCGTATGGTCTGCTGGTCGGTGGGGCGAGTTCACTGTATTGAACAGCACAGGTCATGAGGTGGACACGATCTTTCACCATCCACATAGTCTTGAAATGATTGGACCAAACCACTTCATGATCTATGACAACAACTTCTACAATCCAAATGAACCATCTACCATGACACCCGGTAGTACCGAAGGATATTCCCGTCTTGTTGAGTTCATTGTTAACGAAACCAGTCAGACCATGGAGGAGGTCTGGTTCTGGAAGCCTCAGAACATGACCTATTACTTCCAAGACTCGGGTGGAGACGCCGATAGGTTACCAAATGGAAACACGATAGGTATCTTCGCAGGCAAGGCTCTGACGGCTGGAGTACCTGATCCCGTGATCATAACTGAGGTCACTGAAAGCGGGTCGATTGCTTGGGAGCTTCAGGCACCAGGTGAGAACAACACCTACTACTGGACGCATAGAGTCGAGCGATTCTACGAGGCTCCACTCATTCATGTGGACAACAGTTCAATGGATATCGACCTGGAAGCTGGAACACTGAATCTCGAATTGACAACATGGAACAGCTACAAAGTCGATGCGACAACCAATGGGACTCTTAAGGTTCTTGTCAATGGGAATGAGCGGTATTCAGAGTTGTTTCAATTTCTGCCACATTGGCTCCCGAACAACTTCGAGATCTCTCTGTCCAACTTACCTACTAATGTGAACTATATCCAGATTACTGTGACAAATGATGATGGGTCAGTTGGTTCACTTGTGGTGTATGGTGAGCTTCCAACTCCTATGCAGTTTGGTCTTGCTCTACCCCTTACGATTACCATTGCTGTAGCAATACCAGTTGTAATAGTGGTTCTTAACAAGACTGGTAGGTTGAATCTTAGAAGATCTGGGTCTGTTGAGTGACAGTCGAGGTCTAACGAGCACCTTCCTCGACAATCCTGATAGTTGCCCCAATTCTGGACATGAATTGGCTCTCGTTAGGAACCATGCCAACAAAAGAGAGTCTGTTATTGATGGACACTATGGGTGCAGATGCTCCGATGAACGCTGAGAACCCTGGACTGTCTAGGTTTGTTGTGTCCCCGCTTCCACGAAGTGCCGCGTTGAGCCACTCCCTGGCTTCACTAAGTTGCTCTTTCGTGTCATATTTCGCCCACCGAATGCAGATACTGTCTCCGTATTTGACCTGAGCCTTCTCTAACAGATTACTGATCTTCTCCATAGGATTGTCAGAAACTAGTTTTACAACAACTGTGTCTGCCTTGGACACATCAACAGCAACTCCCGAAGTTGATGAATCCCCACATGCATCTTCGTCTTCTACGATGGGGTCAGCTTCTACAATGCCTATTCCAGTCATTGGTGGAAAGACAGTGATTGTGACTTTTTCTATGCACTCATCATCCTTCATGGTCTACTTGTGATTCTGTTTTGGCTATATCTGTATGGTTGTCGCAAACTCAGACATAGGTGACTGTCCATCTCGTCTCAGATTGAGCGAGGTCAACCTCATAATCTGGATGATTGACTCTGATGACAATGATTTCCCATCTTCCCCTTGCAATGCGTTTTAACTCGAAAATGGCAATTCCTTCTGCATCGGTTGGTTGTGAGATTGAGAAGCTAAAACCACCTGGAGAACTCACGATGACATCCACCTCACACATTGAAACTGATTCCCCGCATGGATTCAACACAGACACTGCCAATATCAGATCTTGATGATCTGTTGAATACGACTTGACCACGTCAAAAGATCGGATGGATAGCTGCCGTTTATTTTCAGAGAGACAATCATTTGATAGACGGTGTTCGCTAAACATAAACCGTTACCAATGATATATAAGTAAAGTTGATATATAAGGTTTATTTACAAAAGTACCAATATATTTCCGTAAACAATATCTATTAGGAAATTTACAAAGTTACTATCTGTGATTCATATGAGGCCAACAAAGAGACTCGTGTTGCTCGTCACCGTTACGCTCATGATGCTGTCTCTCTTCGCAGGACCAGTTCATGCTCATGGTGATGATAATGATGATGCCTCACTTATGGTGTCAATTGAATCTGCGGACTATCTGGCTCTGGATGCAGACCAGATTGAAAATGACATAATAACTGAGTTTACAATAACACTACCTGATGGGGAATGGAGTTTTGGGATGACATACATCTATTGCGAAATTGAGCTCCCTTCAGGTCTCACATTCTACTGTGAGATTGTCGCGATAGGATCATACAATACTCTAGGACTCGTTCTTGGATGGCACAACACAGCGATTGAAACAGGATGGTACACTTTCAGGGTGTTCGCCCGCGTCTATGGAAATCATGTACCCGATTCTGGATACGATAGTTTCGCGTTTGACCCACCCACAGATGGAGACCCTGCCCCACCAGTAATAGAGATTATTGAGGTAATCATTGAGTAGCAAAGAACATAGAACGAGGCGAATAAGACGTGAGTGGTCTTACCGGGCCATATCTAGCCCTGCTTATGGCAATACAGGAGAACCCATTGTCCACAGTTTCAGCGCTAGTTGACAAGGTTGATGGTTCAAAGCCTACGGTCATTAAGCGTCTCAAGTATTTGAGGGACAATCGGTACTTCCAAGTCAAAGGGCTGTTAGACTATCACAAGATGGGCTTGGAGTCTGTTGATCTCATACTTGAAACAAGCACACTCAAAAACGTCGAACGTCTGGAACAAGTTGCCACTAACCATCCATACACCGTCTATAGAAGTCGCTGTTTTGGCTCACATAACGGGCTGTTTCTCCAGTTTCGCACACCTATCGGAACACGACCATTGATTGAGGAACTCATCAAGATTCTAGGTGAACGAGACTTAGCAAAAAATGGACAGATATTCTCAATGGGGGAAGTGCCTGTCATCAGCTCGTCTATGAAGCTTGAAGTATGGGACCCGCAGACCATGACATGGAGGTTCAATCTGGACAAATGGTTTAGTTCAGATGCGGACCTGGTCAAGATTGAAAAACCCTCTGGCAAACCTGAAAGTACATTACAATGGTTGACAAAGAATGACATGCACATTCTACAGCAACTCACCCTGGACGCAAAGAGAAGCCATGCCGCCATGATTCGTGCAATCAAGAAGAATGGGGTCTCCATAACTCCTCAGACCTTTGGACGTCGACTCCGAATGATTGATGAGGGTTGCATCGACAGATACCGAGTTTCTTTTGACCCCGCTGCTTTTGACATCATCACAAATATTCTGATCCGAGGAAATGCAACAAGGAAGTTTCTCAGTAAACTCTACGCTAGGATGAGCAGTAATCCTATTCCTTTCGAGTCTACATTCAAAGTGTCAGACAGGGAGCTGTTCTGGTTTGTTAGAATGCCCCCTAGCCACCTCTCAGCTCTCTTATCGAATCTTCACGCAAATCTTGACAACATGACGGTGACACTGATTGACTATTCGAAGTCCTTCTTGTATTCCATCTGGCCCGAAACTTTGGATGAGACTGGTCATGCCTGGAGAAAAGACCACGAGTTCATGATTGATTTCGCTTTGAAAAGATAGATGTATGTACATAGGTTTCAATCTAATACTCTACATCCCAGATCTCATTCTCATGAGCATACTCATGAGCTTGCTGCACTGTGTCGAAGCACTTCAGCACATCGTAGGTGAAGTACTGCTGGTCCTCTCTCTCTGGCAGCTCGATTATCGGTCTGGGCTCTTCACTTGCCTTTTTGTAGATTCGTATCAGACAGAGCCTGTTCTGAATTCCTGCTTCCTGACATTTCTTGCATCCCTTGGGACCCTTGGCGCAATGGACCCCTTCGATGACCCTAATGATGTCCTCATGTTCCTCTGCAGCAATGGTCATGTGAAAAATGAGCATTTTCTCATCTAATAATGTTCGTTGGATGTTTATTGTGTCAATTTTCATCATTTCCAAGACAGTTCTCGTTCAATTATCGCACTCCTCGGGGAAGACCAACTATCATAGTGATTAGGATACTCTCCTTCGAAGCCACTTCTGTCTTCCATTCTATGGACCCCTCAAAAAGTTCGACTAAGCGTTTCATGTAAGCAAACTCGATTACATCTAGTGGTGAATGGGTCATATACCGTTTCAGGAGACCAAGTACTTGATCTATGTCATCGACCCTGACTATCATATCCAATACTACTTCACAGAGTCTATCAGAATTATCTGCATCATCCCTGAAATCAACCTCTGCCAACTCAAGTGAACCTATGCGCTTTGTTATTCCCTGGAATATATTATAGAACAGGTCGACAAGGAGGTTGTTTGCATTTACAATACAAGTCTGAACATCCTTGCCCTCATTTTCCTTCCACCTGACTGTTTCGGGGATATTCGAACGACTTAGGGCTAGGTCAATAGCGTCCCGGAGGTCCATTGGCTCCAAGCTGTCTGAATCAAACTTTTCTCCTGAAATCACTGATTCCAGAAACTTTGCGTGCTCATTTGCCCTAGAGATATTGGTGAGAATTACAGCAATTGCATCCAACTTCGCCTCATCTGCATCTTCAGTAAACCGACTGAGGGTATCGATGGCAGTCTTTTGATGTGCCACTATGGTTTCTGACAATAATTGTGAATATGCGGCAACTCTCGGAACTAGATTCTCTGTCTTGTCCGATTCTATCTGATACAGAACTAGGAGTATAACCATGAACAATGCCGTGGATATCAACATGATTGCTTCTGCCACCCACCATCCAGGTGTCGCATAGGCAAAGTTCGCCTTCAGGATGACCACTATAACCCAGATTGCGGCGAGTCCAGCTCCGATTGAGTCAATTGAGAACTCTCCACCGGAGGCCCCAGCTTTCAGCGTGATATACATTAGGAGAGCATAGAGTGAGAGATAGCTCAAAGCAAGCATCATGGCTGGTCCAATGACGTCCTCCGGGAAACTTAACATTAGGTAGACTTCCCTTCTAACATACTCCGCCGCCAGAATGAATACAGGTGCAAGAATAATTCCGATGGCATATATCCTCGCGATTGTATGGAACATTCTCTTCCTTGGATTAAGGATTCTACGAACTGCAACAAACAGAGTAATTGTGGCTACTATTCCTCCAGCGATATACGGGACCATGGACTCAGACTCGAAACCATAGACTGGTGAGAAGTGAGACGCGATGAGTGCAATCTCACATATCATCCAGAATATGAGCATAAAGACGATGGCTAACTGATCTGGAGCAGAACGTTCTCTAGCTTTAATGAAGAGCGCAACGGCAGAAACACCAGCAAGTGTTGCACCTCCAAAGTGAATTATCAAGGTGGCCCCAATGTCTACCATTGGGGCTGCTGTCAAAACACTGTTGACTAAGTGTGCGATAGCAAACGGCACTAGTGCCAGTACACTTGTTGTAATGGTCATGAGATAGGCAATTGTATCACTTATTCCCATCTCTCTCAGGAATGTGTAGCTTATTGCGACATTAGCAAGAAGCAATGCCAATCCCATCAAGCCAATGGACACTATCCATAGCGCTGAAGGATTTGGCAGGATTATAATATGATTGACAGAAGCTGCTGCTAAGAGTAGGAATGCAAAAGACAGCCGGATTGGATCATTGGAGTACAGTGACTCTCTTTGTCTGAGAGTGAATATCGCCGCCAAGACAAATGTTACCACTGCAATTCCGCCAAAAATGTACCCTGCAACCAAGAAAGCTTCGGTGGCAAAAGGTAGTCTAGCAACAATCATTGATACGATAAAAATGATGATCGAAATTGTAACAAGGAAGTATGGTGTGAATCTACGGTACCAGAGTGACTCCTCTTTCTTTACATACCCATCCAATGTACTATAGAGCAGCATCATGATTCCTGCAGTTGCCAAAGCAACCAGATTCAGAAACGCTCCTGACGTCTGGACATGGATTGGGGTGTCTGCAGATACAATATAGAATATTGCAGCACCTGAGAATACTATCGAAGCATAGGTCGTTACAGTGAAGAGCATGTTGTTTGAAGGCGAGGGATCAAGTCTGGTCTTGTTGGCTACACTCACTGTCATTGTAACACAGAGAAAGGCTAAGACAGAGTAGTATGCTATCGCAGATGAGGCTGTGTCCCACGCAGGGTCACTCAGCCAGAGCATGTAGATTAGTGGCAGTAAGATGACTAGACCAATGCCTATTCTCTCAGGGTGATATTTCATATTCCTTCTCTCCTCCCGAGCACTCTGGTAGAAAAAGCAACAATCAGCTTCTCACTCTTGCTACTCGTACCAAGAGCGCCTTAATATAAGGAATCTCGAAGAAGTGTTCGACTAAGTTCTAGACTCGAACTCTCCTCCATTTGTTTGTTTCTTTTCCTTGATTAAAGCAAAAAAGGTGATATTTGAAAGGAGTGCTCAGCTGAGCCCACTACCCTCATTGTAGAAATTAGAGGTCTGCACCACACTTCTGATATCTGGCAAGAACCTGCTCAGTTTCATCGCCGCAGTGGGAGCAAATGACCAGGACTTTTGCTTCTGGAGCAACTGCGGCAGCTAGTCCGGTTCTTCGGAATGTGTTTCAGTCCATCACTATTGCTTGGAATCAGAATTAGTATGACTAGTCGCTTTACTTAATGTCGCTATCTTTCACGAATTGATACACGTCATATTTCAAATGATTGCTATCATTTGGAACTCGACTGGTGACCACAAATACCTTCTTCTCTCTTTCAGAGTTTTGCTTTAGATATGCATGAACTTCGCATTCGCTTGATGTTGATATTAAATGGCGTAGCATAATAATCGCACTCGATGGATCATAAAGTGGTCTAATAGTTCACTTGTCATATTCTTCCCATTCTTCCTCATAGATTACATCCTTTCGAAATTGGATTAACCTGTTTTTCGTATCCTCAAATGATTCTGGCTGCAACTTCGTAGCAACGAGTGCCAAACTTCTTATGAAGTCAAAAACTTCGTTCTCGTCTACGCTAGCAAACCATTTTTCGTCTTCTAGTAATTCATCCTCAATGGTTAGGGACTCTGATTGATCGAGTTCTGCAAGAACCCTGACTACATCTCTTCTCAGGAACCTTAGCATCTGATCTAGAGATGGGGGCATAGAATCATTCTTCGCTATCATCTTGTTCGTCTTCTTACTTTCAAGGTGTTCAAACAATTTTCTGTGAGTTCTCTCACAGATAACGGAACTTACAGACACATCACCTACAACACAAATCAGTCAGTTTGTAAGACCAATGACGGGAGAACAGATGTTCGCAACTCATGTCTGATTTTTTGAGAGAACAGCTTTGGTCTTATTCATGACATACTCATAATTAATGGGTCTTTGTTCTAGGTGGCGTCTGTGTTCCTAATAATTATGATATCATTATGATTATAAATTTATCTAAAAGATTAAACAATTGTTATATAAATATACATTGTCAGAAATTGCAAGCTCTATTGATTGGAGTGGTACTTCTTTTATCGTGCTAGCTCAGTCTAGCAGGGACATCGCTTGGTTTCGATTCAGCCAACTAGGTGTTCTTCAAGTCTTGTCAAGCCCTACCACTCGTACCCGACATTGTCCACAGATTGAGGACCGTTTCGTTTTTGCAATATCAGACCCACAACTATAATGATGACAGCAATACTGCCGATTGAAATGCTAATTACGAGGTAGTCGCCACTCGCAACTGTACCAATATTCACCAAGACAGTATCAGAGTTGTAATTCCCTGAGGTGTCCCACACAATAACTGTGTAGTTGTAAGTTCCAGTCGACAAGCCTTCGGGAAGTGCATATGTCAGGTTCTCTCCACTTGCCCATGTCCCACCTGCAACCAATGTTCCATTCTGATATATCTCATAGTTGAATGGTAGTAGGTCTGTTGGTCGCCATGTGATTTGGATGTTTTCCATATCAAGATCAATAACGATATCTGTTGGATGATCAATAATCGGTGATGTGGTGTCAACAACAGTCACAATAACAGAATCCATAGCAAAGTTACCTGAAGAATCAACAACCAGAATGCTGAAGTTATATTCTCCAAGATCCAGACCATCTATATCCAATGCAATTGTTCCAGACGTCCAGAGATTGATTTCAATGGGCATCTCATCCAAGGAGATAATGTAAGACCCTGGATACAAGTCTGCGACTGACCAGACGACAGAGTGTCCACCTGTACCAAATTCATAGTTCACATTTGGGGGATGACCTAGGCTTGGACTTGTAGTATCGACAACTGCGACAATTACTGTGTCTGATACCTCAACTGAACCATCTCCATAGATGACGACTAAATACTCGTATTCTCCAGGTGCGAGATTATCAATGTCAACTACAAGCTGATTACCACCCGGCCAGGCTCCTGATGAGATTAATCCACCGTTTCTGAATAGCTCGTAGGAGGTCGGAGCGAAATTCGCAATGTTCCACACTATCGCATTGTCTGATGTCCCAGCTTCGTATCCGAAATCTTCGACATCATCAATGAATGGTTGTATTGATTCACTGGTAATCTCATGATTGAGATAAATCTCATCAACAAGTAGTGGGAACATGGGGTCTGATCCAAACCGTGAGCTTGCAAGTGCGACGTATTTGATCTCTCTATTGAGGTCGGCTTCTGAAAGCCCCGAAAGCACCTGTTGTCCAACACCTTCCACGTAAGCCATCAAACCTGACTCCGAGTAGCTGACATTCATCTCTCCGTTGTACGATGTCCAAGTAACCGGATAGCCAGAACCATAACCAACTCGGGAACCATTCGCATAGACGTAGCTTATTCCGTATGCCCCCTGTGTATAATCACTCCATCCATCTCCAAAACTGAAGGACAGAACAGGGTTTCTATTGGCATCACCCAGCATGACGACCTGATATCCCAAATATGAAGAGAGGGAGTTATCCGCATTCATAATCGCTGAGAATGTGTTGATGTTTCGGACTAGTAGGCTTTGAGGCAATTCATACTCATAGACTGGTCCGTGATATCCGGATCCTGTGGCGATTCCAGAAATTGTAAGACTTGTTCCGTTAGATGTCAATGAACCCGGCTGAATGTCCCATGTCATCCAGTTGATGTTCCACGAATCGTTATAGACAAAGCCTGAAGTGTCTGAACAGTCATGATGCCAAGATGCAGTTGTTGGTGTCCATGTCAAACTGATGTCATGCACCCTGACAATATCGGTGAGCGGATAGGGAGGGGATGAGGCTTCTTTGGAGCCAGCAATCCAAATTGAAACATGACTGACCTGACGATTCTCAAGACTATTAGGGTCAAGGATGAACCTTTCCCCAACCCCAGGAAGATTTGCATAAAGTCCGGTTGCATTTCGTTCTATGGATAATGTTTGAATATATGGGGATGGGACTAAAACACCCACACCAGAAGTCACTATAGTACCATTGGCAAAATGATACGCTGCCCCCGGCATTGCATCTGTTGTATATCCATAAGGGTCCCTGACTTGAAGACGTAGTATTGGTTTTCCAGTTTCATCATGGATTAATACAAAGGCGCCCCCAATATCACCTGCTACACCATTAGGGTCGATTTCAAACTCAACGTCCAGCTTTCGGAATCCATCGAATTGGAATGGGTTGCTGAGGGTATGATACCTCAATGGTCCGAACCAACACTTCTCCGCTGGTGGTGTGCCTAGGTCTGAAGCATAGATGAATTGGCCTGAAGAGTTCAGAGTTCCCGATGCAGTCCGTATACCAAACGCGGAGTGTTCCCATAGCCACTCATCATTCCCAACACCATCAAATGCTGTCATGTTTGAGCAATCATGGTGCCATCTTAGTGTAGCAGATTCTCCCCAATCGCCATGAGTTGGTTCTGCTGATACGAACTTGCGCACATACATGTCATCAGTCCACCACGTATTGGCGCCATGTCGAAGCCCGTATCGAGTACAGGTAGTTCGTGTGTCGTTTATTGTTGAGAAGCAATATCCTCCAATGCCCATTATATCGTTATCACGATCAAGCACTGTCATTTCATCTTCAAAGAATCTGTACTCCCAAGAATACCACTCATCAGTGACAGTAACGAAAGCGGGAGTATAATCGAAATAATCCGATACAGCATCATACCACTGATGATTATTCACTCCCAGATATTCCAGCTGTTCAATGAAGATAAACGTTTGAGATGCGTCCTTCGTTGTGTAATAACCCTTGTAATCCAAATCATATCTGAATTTATGACCGATTGCGATATTTCCAACAGGTCCCCAATCATTCGCCCATGCAACATTAGCTACGCTGTCTCCGGTTTCTGAAGCCTCTGCGACTTGATTATCTCCACCTGCCGGGTCCAGTGCTATCCGGACATAGTCATCTGGGTCCTGAGCTGATTCGAGCCACCATTTATTTGGGTCTGGGTCTGAGCCAAGTGAAGTGCTTTCAAAGTCATCGAAGAAGATGAATGTCGCTGCACCATTACTCCTCGTAGTTACACCGGAGTTTCCATAATACATGTAGATGGTTGTGTTGAAATTAAGATCCTCTGACACCTCCACCCAAAATGTAGAGACATTATAATCGTCAACATTCTCTGTCCAGTAGTCGAGAAGTGAATAGCCATCATCTTCTGTGAACCTGATATCATCAAAGTCTGGCTGACACCATCCGTTGCAATACACATCTTGACCGAAACTCGTCCCATAGCCATAATGTACGATTATCTCTATCTGATAGTTCTCTCCAGCTCCTGTTGCCCCAATGATTTGGTGAGACCGTCTATAGTTCCATCCAGCCAACCAATCTGATGCAGGTACGCTTGTCTTCCTAACACTCTCAGTATGGTCGGTTTCCGCTATGTTATTGTTACTATCCAAGCCAGTTGAAGTGGAAATTGGGATGATGAGCATGGCTAGAATCACTATTGAGTATAGAAATTGACAAACATGCCTCTTCATGTTACACACCCACTGAGTATAAACCA
>JBHLRS010000030.1:0-16541 GCA_048882325.1 Candidatus Thorarchaeota archaeon
TGATGTCTGGCGTTGGCTCAATCACCAGTTGGACTCTCAAGAAACGAATGGAGATTCTCAAGAGTGTATCAAAGGTGTCCGAGTCAAACGCCGTGATCATCGTGGAAGAGGGCAAGGCTGAGGAAAGTGTGTCCGATCTTCCAGTAATTCGACAGCTCGAGCTTGATGGTATTGAAAAGCCACAGGAACTCAAGAAAATAATCGATGAACGTTCCAGCTAGTGATGTGTATTTAGACGAGGGTGGACTGTTCAGTCGTTTCATCGTCAAGGATTTTTCTGACAGAATCCCAGCTCTTTCGAACTATAGGAGGCAATCTCTTACTATTTCTGACCAATTCTCTGACGAAATCAACTGTCTTTGGGTCTGAAGGATATCCTGAACCAAAGTCTCCGTATTTCTTATGATACTCAGAGATAACACGGTCTCTCTCTACCTTTGCGATAATCGAAGCTGCAGAAACAATCGGGTACTTTGAGTCCGCCTTATGTTCTGAGATAATCTCTATGCCCTTGGAACCAAGTCCACTGAGACTGGCAATCTTCTCTCCGAATCGGTCTGCCTTCACATCAGCCGCGTCAAGGTACACTTTCTGAGGGTTCAGTTTCTTTACTATCGCTACAAACTCAGCGACCTCTATCTCATTTAGGGTCGTTCTCTTCCGCAGTCTGTCAATATCTGCCGCGGTGACCATTCTGATCTCAATCTTGGTTGCAATCTTCTCGATTTTTTCTTTTAATTTCAAACGCCTAGTATGAGTGAGCGTCTTGGAGTCTTTCGCGCCTATCCTTTTGAGCTCCGAAAGTCTAGCAGAATCAGTCAACACGCCACAGATAACCATAGGCCCTATCATTGGTCCACGACCTGCCTCATCAATCCCTGCAACTCCTTTGAGACCGGTCATATCCATTAGTGAGTCTTGCTGACTTATTACAGTCACGGACAAGAGAAATAATGGTGGGGTGGATGGGATTCGAACCCACGATCGACGAGTGTCTTCGTTGACGACGGTCGTTGTTGACCCCGTCCATTTCAGACGCGAAACGCGCCTAGATCTGGAGCCCGTCGCCATACCGGACTAGGCCACCACCCCGGGTGTCGAGAGGCAAGATTCTGGCACAGGTTATGAACTTTTCGTCAATCAAAGCCACACCGCATTCTATTAAACTGAAAATCTAGATACCCGGAACTATGGCAGCACCTATTGACGACTATCATATCCACAGAGAGATAGTTGAGATGCTGCTTGGTTCTCAAGAGCCTCTTAGTAAACAGGTGATCAATCGCATCAAGAACAAGGTCTCTGCGAAATACAAGTTGGCAAAAACACCTAGAAATGCAGACATACTACAATCCACAATCCCAGAGGAAGCTGAGATACTACGCCCATTTTTACAGAAGAGACCTGTACGAACTGTATCTGGAGTGGCTGTAGTCGCGACCATGACAACCCCCCATGAATGCCCTCATGGGAAGTGTGCATACTGTCCTGGGGGCCCAGACCTTGGCGTTCCTCAGAGTTACACTGGACATGAACCAGCCACCATGCGAGGGATTCAGAACGAGTTCGATCCATTCAGACAGGTGGAGAGTCGGCTCACTCAGCTCTCGACGATTGGACACAGTGTAAACAAGGTCGAACTGATCGTGATGGGTGGGGACTGGTGCTCAAAGCCTCCCGAATATCAGGAGTTCTTCGTCAAAGGATGCCTAGACGCCATGAACGGGTCAATCAGCACTGATATTGAGCAGGCAAAGAGGACAAACGAGACCGCTGATGTCCGCAATGTCGGTCTTACTTTTGAAACTCGACCTGACTGGGTGACTCAAGAAAGTATAGACACTATGCTCAGGCTCGGGGCCACGCGAGTAGAGATTGGAGTCCAGACCCTCTCCGATGAGACCCTGCAGAAGGTGGAGCGCGGCCATGGAGTCATGGAGACCGCTTTGGCTTCCAAGATGCTTCGTGATAGCGGTCTGAAAGTGTGCTATCACATCATGCCCGGTCTCCCTGGAGCAACTGTTGAAAGCGACCTAGGCACCTTCAAACAACTGTTTTCAGACACAAGGTTCCGTCCTGACATGTTGAAGATCTATCCTACTGTAGTTGTGAAGAACACAAAGCTCTACGAGTGGTGGCAGGCTGGCGAATACTCCTCATACACAAACGAACAAATCGTTTCTTTGATTGCAGATGCAGTCAGTGAGATGCCCGAATATGTACGGATTCAGAGAATGCAGAGGGACATCCCACTCCACCAGATAGAGGCTGGACTTAACAAAGGACACCTCCGTGAGATGGTCCACCAAAGTATGAGTGCTAAAAACCAGAGAAACCCAACAATTCGATACAGGGAGATTGGCCATTTTCAGATGCGGTCTGAGGAGGAAATTGATCTAGACAATATTCAGCTTGTGAAACGTGACTATGAAGCATCTGATGGAACTGAAGTCTTCCTGTCGTTTGAGGACAAAGATTTGGATGTACTCTTTGGCTTTCTCCGTTTGCGGAGTCCTAGCTCAGATACACATCGGCTTGAACTGACCAGGAAACCTTCTGTCATGATTCGCGAACTACGGGTCTATGGCCCAGTCGTGGACATTGGTAAGAGAGACCGAGATGCTTGGCAACATTTAGGTTTGGGAGAGAAACTGATGTCAGAAGCTGAGGAGATAGGACGCACAGATTTTGATGCCACTCAGATACTGGTGAATAGCGGTATTGGCGTTAAAGAATACTATCGAGCTCTGGGTTATGTCGATGACGGACCTTATCTAGCAAAGAATCTAGCCTAAACAGTTGAAAACACAAGCCCTCTGAGGAAGTCATCTAGTTCTCTGTTGAAGAACTCGGGATTTTCTAGGTTTGGAACATGTCCCGAACTAGGTACAATCACTTTTCGAGAATTCTTAATCAACTCAACCATTTTGTCTGCATGTGGAAAAACTGCTTTTCTCTCGTTCTCTCCCAGAATAACAAGAGTTGGAACATTAATGGTATCGATTGGTAAGAGCTTGAACGAGTATATGGCATCAGTGATCTTCAAGAGTTCCTCTTTTCTTAATTTCAGCTGCTCCTGTATCAGGTAATTTCTGATATCCTCACTAATATCGAAGTACTTGAATGACCAATTAGCATACCCCTCATCACTCATTCGTCTAATTGTCCATTTCACCATCCACGAAGGAAACACTGCTTTCGTTAGTTTATCGGATTTCGTAAGGGCCGCTGCAACAGCTGTATCTGAGAGAACCAGTCCTTTGAGATTTGATTGATATTTCACAGCATACTCTTGAGCTACCATTCCTCCAAGAGAGAGACCTATGACCACAGGTTCCTGAAGTCCAAGCCGGTCAATCAACTGATGAAGGTCATCTGCAAACAACTCGCATGTGTATTTGTCATCAGACCCCTCTGATTTTTGATGTCCTCTAAGGTCATAGGTGATCACATTGTAGGTCCCAGAGAAATGCTCGACCTGGGGTTTCCACATATCATGAGATGCTCCAGCCCCATGGATGAAGATTAATGGTGGTCCCGCTTCTCCATGCTGTTCATAATATGTTTGGATATTTCCGGTCTGAACAAAGGGCATGCCGTTTGATTGTTTGATGACAAGAAAAACGTACCTACCCAGGGGTGCCTTTTCCTGAATAGTCCAGCCACTTTTCCATTATTGACCGAGAATCCTTGCCCAGTTTCTTCTGCACCAATTCTAGAAACATGTCAGATGTTATTGATTCACTTTTGTTACATATAGCAGCAAAATCACGCATAAGCTTCCTGAACTCTGAAACCCCAACTGAGTTTGCAACTTCATTCAGCAATAGAAAACCACGGTAATAGAAGGCTGCATAGGACTCATCCTTCTCCCGGACCAAGCTTTTGATTGATGGGAGGTCTCCCGATTCCTCAAGAAGATTCAGAGTCTTCTTTATGCGTGTTTCCAGAAACTCACCATTCACATAATCATTGACAATATGTATCGAGCAAAATTCAGCAAGCGCTTCGTCAACCCAATTATCGTACGTCATAGGAGATGCCTTGCAGAACCAGTCATGACATATCTCGTGACACATTGCTTGGAGGACTGAATTTCTTGCGCTTGATTCGGTAGGATATCCACCTCCCACAACAACCATCCCTGCTCTTGCATAGGCTCCTCCCTGCTGACGAGGTGTAATCACGAATCTAAGTGGTGCATCGGTCACTCTAGGACCCAACCAGTCTTCCAGCATCCCCCGCAGCTTGTGAATGTGCTCGTCAAACACCTTCTGAGAGCCCACCATCCTCTTTGTTCCCCAGAAAAAGCTTTCAGGATCGATATGTGCATCCCGGAGCGGCATTCCTACCAGAGTGATGTCATTCACCTGACGATTCTGGTTCCATGTCCAGATAGAAATTCCGTCAGATGATTCAGAACCACTACTTTCTCCATTAGCATCCCATGTCCAATCAGACGGGCCCTCCAATGTGAAATGAAATGACATGTAGGTCTCCATACTCAGCGGTACTGGGTACCAAGCGCTATAACAAGCAAGCTCGACAAAGTCGCTCTTGATGTATCCCATAACTGGCATCTGTGAATCTTTCTTTGGCGGATGAATCTGCCCACTGTACTCAAAATCAATCACTACTTGATCTTGGTCCGGTTCATGTGGTTCAACCGATGCCTCTACTACCCAAAGGTCTCCATTATAGAACCGTGGGACTTCCACCTCATCAGTTCGATACAGATTTGCAGATTGCGATTCATCCCCAATGCGCTGCGTCATATTCTTCAATCTCAAACCACGATTAAGCACGAAGAGGAACTTTGTTTGTTGTTCTGGAATGTTGACTTTACCTTTGACACTCAGCGTCCCCTTTTTGGGTACAATCTTACAGCTGAGGTCATAATGAGTAAACATCTCAAGGCACATCACCTTTGAGTGCAAACGCACCTTTTGAATAGATTGAATCCGAATATCCTGTTGATAAAAAAGAGATAAAACTGAGAAAAGCAGAGGTCCTCGACATGAAAGAAGTATGGTTGGTTGATTACGCACGAACCCCTTTCTCACGATCACGTCCGCAAAAACCGGAGACCGATGCATTTGGTGAGATTAGGGGTGATGAGCTACTGTCCCGTTTGCTCATGAAATTCTTTGATGGCTCCTTGGCAGATAAGGGGATTGAGAAGAAGGATATCGATGAGATAACAATCGGAGTGGCTTCAGGAGTCCTTGAGAACTGGACGTACGGTGGCAAAATTCCTGCCATCTTGTCTGGATTTCCACATGAGGTGCCTTCTATCTTCGTTGACCGCCAATGTGGTTCTGCTGGTTCTGGTATGCACATTGGTATAATGGAAATCATGACTGGGTTCAGTACGACTGTTCTATCATCTGGTTTTGAGCATATGACACGAGTGAGAGGAACAGGTGTAGACCCCAACTTCTCATTCGGTGATGAGAAATCGGAATTCTACAGACCTGGCTTGGATGTACAAACAGTCTTCAACATGTTGCAGACAGCCCAGAAGCTGTACGAGGAGGAGGTTCCCCAATTCACCAAAGAAGACATGGACAAATTTGGTGTGAGAAGTCACAATCTGACCGTAAAGAATCAGGAGAGCGGATGGTTCAAAGGTGAGATTATACCAATGGAGGGACACGTACCTGGAAATGTTGATGAGCCTATGCTAGTTGATAGGGACTTGAGTGCCCGTCCCTCTACTCTTGAGAAGGTTTCAACTCTACCACGAGTATCCACACCCTTCTATATTGAGAAGAATGGTGGAAAGGAGGGCTACATCAAACGAGAGGGGACTGATGAGGGAGTGATTACTCCGGGTAACGCATCACCACTGAATGCTGGTGCAACTGCTGCAGTTCTGATGGAGGCTGAGGCGGCAAAGAAAAGAGGCATTGAGCCAATGGCACGTATTGTGTCCATGGGCTGGGCTGGAGTCGATCCAACAGTCATGGGTCGTGGACCTGTTCCTGCTACAATCAAAGCTCTCAAACATGCTGGATTAAGTGCTGATGACATTGACTTCTGGGAGATAAACGAAGCCTTCTGCATTGTAGCACTCAACTGCATGGACAAACTGAATATTCCGGAAGAGAAGGTCAATGTCATGGGTGGATCAACCGCGATTGGACATCCCCTTGGTTCAACAATGATCAGATTGACCGGAACACTTGCAAGAATTCTCAAAGACAACAAGGCGAAGTATGGTGTTGCTAATGCTTGTGTCGGTGGAGGCCAAGGCGTAGCAACCGTTATTGAGAACCTAGACGCATAACCGACGCCAATCTGGAAAATAGGAGAACTCGGGTGGTAGTTGTGAACATATTCCATATCCTAGCAATCTGTGGAATGCTTAGTCCAATCATCTACACATTCATGTGGATTATTGGAGGTGTCTTGCAACCAGAGTACAGTCACATTCGACAGGATGTGAGTTCGCTCGTTGCTACTAATGCACCAAACAAGAAACTGCTTGACAAGTTCATTATCTCATCCAGCGTTCTCCTCTTCATATTCTATCTAGGAATGCACTGGGGAATAAACAATGGAGTCGGCTCTATCGTAGGACCTGTCTTATTTGTGATAAGTGGGCTCCTTGGAGTTCTCGTTGCGTTGTTCTTTCCCCTTGACCCTGGTGGCGAACTAGTGACAACTCGAGGGAAACTCCACCTAGGTCTAATATCCATCTCAGGCTTCCTAGCCACGGCTGGGATGGCTACACTATGGTTTAGACTGGAATCAGTTACAGAATGGAGTGCCTTTGCGACATTTTCACTGATTACAGCTATTGTGTCACTCACACTAGCAATAGCCACATCTGCAGCTACAAAGACCAATTACCTTGGTCTAGTGGAGAGATTCATGGTCAGCACATATCAGATCTACTACTTTGTTCTTGCTTTGATGGTGTTTCTAACCAATTAGAACGGTTTCTAGACACTGTATCTTGCAACTCCTGGATGTTCGAGGAACTCCCAATCACCGTGAACTCCAAACGATCGTGCTCCGAGCTCCAGATGAAGCATAGCGATTCCACAATCGAGTCTCCTTGAAATCCTAAATTCTCCTCTCTTACTGTCAACCGAAACAGTAATGGATCCCTCATCAATCCCAAATCTCCAAGGCTGTCTATTGGTTGCTGATGGTGCAACCCTAGCAGCCTCCAGAGCTGGTCTAGCCCAATCTATGTCATCGACAGCCCCACTCAAAACGAGACTGTCGAGACTCCTTCTTCTGTATGGTTTGGTAGAAACACCAACACGGTCTCTCTCGTTCTTCGAGTATCCAATGGGTGTGATGCCCAGGACTTGCTCTTTCCCCTTAAGGTCTACGTGTTTTAAGACTGATTCACGTCTATAGAACCCTCCAACCCAACATGTATTCAGACCAAGAACCGTAGCCTCTAGAATGACTCCCTCTCCCAAATATCCCATAGTCGCTTGAACATTGGATACACCCATGTCGCCGATGAAAGCAATGTAGAATGGAGTTTCTTTCACTTTGTAGAAGAACTCGCCTATTGCTCCCTTGAAAACGTCTTTTCCAGAATCCCTCACAAAGACTGCTCTTGCTCCTGAAAAAGGCCTGAACTCATTACAGACTTGCTCGATTTTAGCTACCAAATCATCCTCTGGCAACTCTCCTGAATACCGCCTATGTGAGTGTCTAAGAAAAATCGCGTCATACCAGGAATCTACAGGAAGCTCCATCAGACATACTCTCAACTAAACAAATATCGAAACCGAATGTACATTAGTGCATCCTATAGCTGCAAAAAAGGAGCGGCACCTACCACCATCTTGCTTGGCTCATGATGGATCCACAAAACTTTCCTCATCATATCTGGGTGGCACCGCCGAAGACTCTGGCGAGAGCATCTCGCATTTGGGTGACGGAGTGATGATAAGTGGTAGAACAGCATCAACAGATTTTCCGTGTTCAGATGATGCGTACCAAATCAAAATGGTGGCTCCTACGATGTCTATCTTTGTCGAATACACTTTACTCCAACTACACAAGAGCTGTATCCTATGTTTGTCCCAATGTTAGTTGTAGTGGTAATTGTTGCTGCACTAGGTGGAGTAGTCTTGCTGAAGAAATCGCGCTGAGAATGAGATTAGGGTAGTATTGCCTTATTTTTTATGAGTAATAATTTTGTAATCAATCAATTCTTATAGAAGTTCATCTGACCTATAATGGGGACCATCGTATCATTGAGGACTGCCACCATCTCGTGGTTCTTAGGACCGTATAATGAAGGGGAAGAAATATGGAAAAAGGAGGCGCTAGGCCGTCACTAGATCTATTTTCGTATAGTATCAAGGGAAAAGACTCCAACGGGTCATACAGTGGCACGATTGAACTGTTGGGAAACGAGAATGATAACACCTCATTAACAGTTTCTCGAACAATTAGATATGAGAAAGGAAGAACCTTGCGATTCTCAGGAGAGGGAAATATCAGAGGACGAAGAGTAGATCTTCGTCTTAGGCAGGTCCATAAACCAGTTGATTGGAAAACGGATGAAAAGAAAAGAGTGGTGTCTAAGAGGAAGAAGATTCCTTTGACACACATCATCGGCGGATTCTCAAAGGAAAAAGATTCGTGTATAGCTTTCTGCAGAATAATGGGTAAATCAGATATTAAGAGAGGGGAGGAGAAATGGGAACTAGAGAAGAAACACAGTCTTCTCGAAAGATATACTCAGGAGTCAAAGAGCATCAAAGGCGAATGGACACCGATACGCATTCCAATGAAGGAACCGGGAATTGTGAAACTTAGTATTCCAAAGGCAATAGGACCTACTGGAATGTTTCTCAAAGAAGGTGTTGAACCAGAACTCGAGAATATTGATGAGATGTGTATGTTGTATCCAAGGAACTTTCAATCCCAAAGGGTTCTTGGACAACCAACTCTTTACAATGAAACTGATGGTCCTATTTGGATTAAACAATTCTCTAAGAAAGAAATTGAATCTGACTGGATATTCTGGTATAGGGACGACGAAAAAGAGTCAAATTGGGAGTTTTCAGCTGAAATTCGGATTCTATCTCTACCCGATTGGATTCTATCTCTTATTTGCAATCCGTATGTGAAGATTGACGTATGGCCTAGTGTGACTAGTACTGGAGGTGTAGTCTACATCACTGTGACTGCCAGAGCATGGGCTGGACTAGATATGTTCTGGTGGTATGGCTGTACTGGTATACCCGCGTGGGATCGTGCACATATTTGGGCAGGTAATGGAGCCTACTCTGCTAGTCGTACATGGGTAATCGGTGTTGATACGCCTGGTACCTACACATTTGGTGCAAATTGTCGAGATGTTCTCTATCCCGAGCTAGGAGTTCCTCATCAAGCTTCTGAAGGTTGTGGACTCGATTTCGACTCCGTAGAAGTGCATCCTATGTTTCGTAGGGTCTACAAGGTGGGTTTTGTCCTTCTAGCACCAGAAGGTTCAGATGTCACCTCTAGCGAGTTTCAGACATATCTAGACAGACTTGATGGAATCAAGAACGCTCTTAACTACCAATTTCACACGTCTACTTTGGAATATGGTGTTGTTGATGTTGATTATCCTGTTGTTGTACTAACACCTCCAGGACCTATCTATGATATCTATGATAGTTATACTCAACTGTATGCATTTATCCGGGAAACGATAGCCAACAACTTTTACTCTGACCATCCTGATGCCTTTGATTTCTTAGCGATTTACGAAGCGTATCCTGACAAAACCATTGGGTCCAGACACATCACTGTTAATACGAGGGTTGCTGGATTTGGTATATATCCCTATGACCTATCATATGACTGGGGGTCATCTGGACGTTTGCGAGGAGTTGGATTAGTAGCAGACGTCAGAACACTTCCAGATTCATACGATTTCATGGAAAGCAAAATGCACTTACTGCTCCATGAAGTCTTTGGACATCAATGGGGAGTTTTTGCTGACCGAATAGGAACTTCCGGAGCTCATTTTGAAACAGGTATTGAATCACCAACATTCACAGTGATGTATGGTCGTCCCTGGCGTAGAATTGATGAAACTCATTTCACTACAGAGAATATCCAAGATCCTGAAACAGGCCATTTCAAAGTGACATTCCATCCTTGGATTCTCTATGTTGCTGGTATGTTGGCAAGATCCGAAATTCCAGAAGAGCTCATGGATGTTAGCCCCGACACACCACCAGCTCATAGGTATGATTTGGTGGACACGACAGGAACATATGAGATTGTGACACTTCAAAGTGTAATAGACGATTCTGGTGATAGATACGATGTCTAGATGCATCATTGGTGTTTCCATTTGGAAAACAGAAACAAGAAAATGGCGCCGAGGATGAGATTTGAACTCATGCGTGACAAAGCACACCGGTTGACTTGGCATTCAGCTTCCGAAGAAACCGGTTTTCAAGACCGGCGCCGTAATCCGGGCTTGGCTACCTCGGCTTAGACATGCCACCGTTGGAAATGCCTTTTAAGCTTCTTGTCGTGGTTGGCCGAGAAGGAGAACTAATCCATTGGAGCGCGGTTTCAACTTTCATGATCATACGGCAGACATTACAATAGAGTGCTGGGCTCCTGATTTGATAGATGCATTTGAACAGGCTGCCCTTGCCACATTTGAGGTCATTCTAGACACATCCACAGTTGAGCCAAAGGAAACTACTGAGATATCAGTTACAGGAACCGATCTTGAAGAACTTCTAGTAGAGTGGATTGGAAAACTTATTGCATTGATAGATATCAATGGCCAATTTTACTCTGAGTTTCATGTGGACCACCTCGAAGCAACTCTGGATGGCTATGTTCTCGAAGCTAGGGCTCTAGGGGAGCCAATCAATCATGAGAAGCATGACACACGAACTGAAGTCAAGGCCATGACTTATGCTGACATGAAAATACTTCAAGAGCCCAATCGCACCACTATATGGTTCACACTTGACCTTTAGGAGGATACAGAACTGACTCTGAGAGTTGCTATTCCTGATACCACATTGACGGACTGCACAGATCTTCGTGAAAAGACTGTGAAAGTTGGATCCTTAGCTCGAGCTTTTGCTGTATTTCGGGTTGAGTCTGTGTACATCTATGATACAGGGATGCTAAGCGCCGGAAAGAAAAGGGATGCAGACCTACTCAGAAAGATTCTCAGATACATGGATACTCCACAATACCTACGTAAACGGAGTTTTCCCAAGTCTCAAGCGCTCAAGTTCGCAGGTCTTCTTCCACCTCTTAGAACCAAGAGTCATCCACTAGAAAGCACACTTGATGACATTCAAGAGGGAACAGTGAGGTGGGGTCTACAGGTCCGACCTGGAAAAATTGATCTTGGGCTTGAGAAGTTGGTCAACTATCCGAAGGCGGTGAGTGAACGCGATCCTACCCTTTTCAGATTAACAAAGACTAAGCCACAAATCAGCCTGGAGATAATCGACAGAGATGATGTCAGCGACTACTGGGGCTTTGACATCGAGCGTGTCACTAACCTAGCTGAGTTCCTTGAGGAGTCTGAAGAAACAACTCGAATTGGATTCTCTAGAAAGGCGCCATTGTTCCACCAACTTGAGAGTGATTTGAAATCAACTGTCGCGAGCACACAGTCAGTTCTCGCAGTCTTTGGTGGTCCCGGTCATGGCATCCTCGAATTCTTTGGCAAGGATCGTGAGACCGTGAAGTCCCACATTGATTTCTGGGTGAACACTATTCCAGACCAGGGGACTGAAACTGTTCGACTTGAAGAGGCTTTGTTTGTGAGTCTCGGTCTACTGAACGCATCATTGGGTAGATTGATTACAAAACCCGGCTATCATGAATGACTAGTGCATGCATGCGTGACCTTTATAGAAGAAACTTCGTAGACGACAAATAACGATGCAGTCCGAGAGAGTGAAACGCCTTCGAAAACAGAGTGTGGGTACGAAACCCTACATATCTACTGAGAGGGCTGAGCTTCTGACAGATTTCTATCAGAGTGGTGGTGCAGACCTAGTTTCCACACCTGTAGCTCGGGCATTGACATTCAAACACATTTTGGAGAATAAGACAATCTGCATCAATGATGGAGAGCTTATTGTTGGTGAAAGAGGCCCAGCTCCGCGAGCTGCGCCAACGTATCCTGAATTGTGTTGCCATACTCTTGAGGACCTCGAGATTGCCAACTCACGTGAACGAACTCCTTTTCTGTCTACTGAGGACACGAGAAACACATACCGTGATGAGATCATTCCATTCTGGACGGGTCGGACCATGCGTGAACGCGTGTTTGAATCCATGTCTGATGAGTGGATGAAAGCATTCAATGCTGGTGTCTTTACAGAGTTCATGGAGCAACGTGCTCCCGGACATGCAATCCTTGATGATAAGATATACCAGCGAGGTCTCTTGGACTTCATTCAGGACATCCAAAATCATTTGTCATCACTCGACTACTTCAATGATTCAGAAGCCTATAACAAGGAGCAAGAGTTGAAGGCAATGGAGATAGCTGCGAACGCAGTGATTATCTTTGCTGAGCGACATGCTGAGAAGGCCCGAGAGCTTGCTGAGGAAGAGTCTGATGAAGTCCGAAAGAAGGAACTCCTACGCATTGCTGAGGTTTGTCAACATGTTCCAGCACATGCACCCCGTAACTTCTGGGAGGCATTACAATCCTACTGGTTTATTCACTTGGGAGTGATTATCGAGCTGAATGTCTGGGACAGTTTCAATCCAGGAAGACTGGATCTGAACCTCCATCCTTTCTATGAACGGGAGGTTGGCACAGGAACCCTCACACGAGATTTTGCGAAAGAACTCCTTCAATGCTTCTGGGTGAAGTTCAACAATCAACCTGCACCTCTGAAGGTGTCCATTACTGAACAACAGAGCGGAACATACCAAGACTTTGCACTGATTAACACCGGAGGACTAACGGTTGACGGGAAGGATGGTGTTAATGAGCTGTCATATCTCATTCTAGAGGTCTGCAATGAGATGCGACTCATTCAACCAAGTGTCTGCATTCAGCTGAGTACAGAGAACCCGGGGAGATTCCTTGAGAGTGCAGTTGATGTTGTCAAGGAGGGATTTGGACAGCCATCCATGTTCAACACCGATGTGATAATCAAAGAGTTTGTTCGTGCTGGAAAATCCATCGAAGATGCACGTAAAGGCGGGCCAAGTGGATGTGTAACAATCAGTGCATTTGGGAAAGAGAGCTGTATTCTTACAGGTTACTGCAACTGGCCCAAGATATTAGAAATCACACTTCACAATGGCTCTGACCCTCGAACAGGTGAGAAAGTGGGTATTAAGACCGGTGATCCAACTGGGTTCAAATCGTTTGATGAACTGTTCTCTGCCTACAAGAAACAGCTTGAGTATTTTATTGATTTGAAAATCAAGGGCAATAATATCATTGAGCGTCTATACGCAGAACACATGCCTGCGCCTTTCATGTCCCTCTTGTTCGATGACTGTATTGCACGAGGGAAGGACTATCATGATGGAGGTCCCAGATACAACTCCACTTACATCCAGGGAGTAGGGATGGGAACAATCACAGACTCACTATCAGCTATCAAGTTCCATGTATTCGAGAAGAAACGATTCACCATGAAGGAGCTACTTGATGGACTCGTTACAGACTTTGAGGAAAATGAGGTCATGAGAATGACCCTTCTCAACAGGACTCCTAAATATGGCAATGATGACGATTTTGTTGATGCACTTGCTAGGGATGTGTTCAACACCTACTTCGATTTGATTGATGGTCGTCCGAACACGAAGGGCGGTGAGTATCGAGTCAATCTTCTCCCAACCACGGTCCATGTCTATTTTGGGCAGGTGACTGGTGCCACCCCGGACGGTCGAAATGCTGGTGCGCCGTTATCAGATGGGATATCTCCCAGCCATGGTGCTGACACGAAAGGTCCTACAGCAGTCATCAAGTCGGTGGCCAAGATTGACCACTGGAAGACTGGAGGAACTCTTCTAAACCAGAAGTTCATGCCTGAGGTGCTAGCTGATGAAGAAGGAAGAATGAAGCTTGGAAACCTCGTGCGGACCTATTTCAAACTGGGCGGTCATCATATTCAGTTCAACGTGGTTCACGCTGATACTCTCAAATCTGCTCAGAAGAGTCCTGAACTCTATCAAGATCTGATAGTCAGGGTTGCTGGCTACAGTGACTACTTCATCAACATCGGCAAGGACCTGCAGAACGAGATCATTGCCCGCACTGAACAGAAACGATTCTGAGTCAGTCTGGTCAAGTCGCTCGTAGACCAATCTATTCATTTACTACTCGTGAAGTCCCAAGTCCCTTTTCAGGACACACTCGCTCAAATATAGTCATCACAACGCTCAGTAACACAGGCCTGATTCCACTAGAAACATCTTATAGACCACTTTTGGTCAGTGGGCAAATTTTAAAAACACACTCCGTCACGGCTCGCGATGTAGTAAGAATAGCCCGAGTGATGTGACTATTCGAATTTGTGATGATTTTGATATCACTTTGGCTGCAAAACTACAGGTGAAAATTAATGGCGCATAGAAAGAAGAATGCTCCAAGAAGAGGTAGTCTTGCTTACCTACCCAGAGGAAGGGCATCCAAGTTTCTGCCAAGAATCAAGAACTGGCCCTCCTATGATGGTGATTCTGCAAAGTTACTTGGTTTTGTTGGCTACAAGGCTGGAATGACCCATGCAGTCATGACGATTGAGAATCCTAATAGCCCTTTCAAAGGGCAAGAAACAGTGGTTCCTGTCACAGTCATTGACACACCACCAATCAGACCCTTCTCAATCCGTGGTTATGAGGCAACACCCTATGGGCTGAAACTGGTCTCTGAGGTCCTCGCAGAAACCCTCACTGAGGATCTACGGAAAGCAATGACATTTCCAAAGGACTATGATCACAATGCCAAGATGAAAGAGTTTGAGGAAAAACTAGACTCGCTTGCAGAGATTCGGATGTTAATCCACACTCAGCCACGACTTGCAGGAGTGCCAAAGAAGAAGCCCGATATAACAGAGTACAAAGTAGGCGCTCCGAGCGTCAGAGAGGCATTTGAGTACGCTCAAAGTATCCTTGGCACTGATGTCAGAGTTGCAGATATACTCGATGAAGGAATTCTAGTCGATAGCATTGCTGTGACTAAGGGTCATGGTTTTCAGGGTCCTGTTCGTCGTTGGGGTATTCGGATACTTCAACACAAGTCACGAAAGACAAAACGTGGAGTGGGTTGCATTGGTCCATGGACTCCGACCAATATCAGGTACTCTGTACCACGCCCAGGACAGACCGGTTTCCACACTCGCACCAGTTTCAACAATAAGGTTCTGAAGATGGGCGAGCGTGGTGAGGAAATTACACCTTCCGGAGGTTTTGTGAACTACGGCGTAATTCGCGGCGACTACATAATGCTTCATGGATCTATCCCTGGTACAGTAAAGAGACCAGTACGATTCAGATTCGCTATTCGTCCCAAGAAGGGACACGTGGATGCTCCTACTCAGGTGAGCTACATCAGCACAGCATCGAAGCAATAGGAGGTTGATAGTTTTGGCAAGCGTAAGGAAATACAATTTGAAGGGCAAGCCTACCAAGGACTCTGTTTCGCTGCCCTCACAGTTTGAAACTCCCTATCGTCCAGATGTGATTAAGAGAGCAGTATTGGCAGTTCAATCACGACGATATCAACCCCATGGTGTTGATGAGCTGGCTGGCAAACGGAACACCGCTCAAAGCTGGCAGACCGGACATGGCAGGTCAAGAATGCCGCGTGTGAAGGGAAGCGGCACTGGGGCAGCTAACAAAGCTGCTTTTGCTCCGGGCACAGTTGGCGGTCGCGTCGCACATCCTCCAGAGGCAAGAAAGGTCCTCGTTGAGCGCATAAACACTAAGGAGAACCGTTTGGCGATTCGTTCAGCCATTGCAGCCTCTGCAAACCCTGATTTTGTCAAGGCCAGAGGGCACAAGATAGACAATGTTCCTCAGATACCTTTGGTCGTAAGTGACAAGTTGGAATCACTCTCCACTACAAAGGATGCATTTGAAGCATTGATCTTCCTAGGTCTGGGTGATGACCTAGATAGAGCCAGAGATGGTCGTAGTATTAGAGCTGGGAAGGGCAAGATGCGCGGTCGTAAGATGAAGGCTCCCAAGTCACTACTCATTGTTGTAGGTGAAGATTCGGGTATCTCAAAAGCTGCACGAAATCTTCCTGGGGTTGACATCACTGAGGTCCATGGGCTAAATGCTGAACTCCTTGCTCCCGGAACACATCCGGGACGCCTTGTGGTCTGGACAAAGTCCGCCATTGACAGGCTCGAAAAGGAGAAACTGTTTGTTTGAGGTGAGCGAATGAGAGATCCAAATGAAATCATTATTCGCCCTGTCGTGACAGAAGCCAGTCTTGAGGCAGTGGATGAAGAGAACAAGCTCATCTTCTATGTAGTTCGAACTGCAAACAAGAACACGATCAAGTGGGCTGTTGAAACTCTCTATGAGGTTGTAGTCGAGAAAGTCAA
>JBHLRS010000030.1:16641-37529 GCA_048882325.1 Candidatus Thorarchaeota archaeon
CAGTCTGGCATCATACCCGTGGAAAGGCAAGGAAGTGGCCTGTTGTCAGAGGTGCTGCAATGAATGCCGCATCACACCCCCATGGTGGTGGGTCACACCAATCACCCGGTCGACCGACAACCGTCAGTAGACACGCTCCACCGGGTCGCAAGGTTGGTAACATAGCAGCCAGACGAACTGGTCGTAAGAAGTAGAATGTGACGAGAGGTTTTTTCCTCTCTCCTTTCTTTTTGTTTTCATGAATACTACACAGGTATGTGAGTATTACAAGGAGCCATATCCCCCTAGTTCCTCAGCACAATCCATTTACTTTCAAAAGTCATCAATACTTGTTTGGATTGACATTTCTGGAATTCTCTCCTCAAACCTTCTAATGACTTCTTTTGTTAAGAGATATTTTACGTAGCCATCTTCTATGATTTGATTCTGAGCATATTCAAATTCTCGACAACTAGCAATAACCTCATGGATTGACAGGTATGTCCTCAATCTTTTCCGCGATGGTTTTTCAGACTGCTTTCCATACATCTCATAGAATTGATTGATGTCAAGGTTTCGGCAGACAAAGCAGCTACAATTCAAGTCTTCTCCAACCATATCGTTGTGTTGGTTTCTAGTTAGGAAACCAAGTGTAGTTGTATCAAATCTGGTTTCAGGTTTTGATTCTGAGGGCCCACTTCTTATTTGTGTAATTCTAGGTTCGGTGAAATCTGGATCACTACCTTCAGGCACTATATCAAGTCGTAATTGCTCTGTTTCCTTCTTACGAGGACCCGAGGGATACTTGTAGCTCGAAATGCTATCGAAAGTGAATAATGGCATTAGATGCAAAGATGCAACCATAGAATTAGCTCTACTTTTTTTGGAGCTCCAGTAAGATGAATCCAGATATCTGATTTAGAAAGAGTACGTGTCACCTGCATAGCACTTGGGATTTTTCCAGCCCTATACCGAATGGCAATAACATCATACCCGCTATCTTTTAGGTGCAACAAACGTTGTTCCATTGAAAGTGGTTCAGTGCCAAGGTCCAAATGTGGCACAATCCGAGTGCTATCTAAACCCAATTGATCAAGCATATTTCTTGAAACATTTAAGGCATCCAACAATCGACTACCACTTTTTTCCTCATAGCTTGGATCAGGTACAGATATCATATCAGTAGCGCTGGATTTCACCTGCATCAAAGCAACCATTTCTAGTAAATGGGGGTCTATAGCTTCTTGTTGCCCCCTAATTTGGATGTTACAAAATCTCATACGATGTGGACCATTCTTGCAATGTTGTCTTATTCTTGATGACTGATAGTTAAAAAAACGATTATCTGTTGAGAGACGTTTGATATCATCTGTTTTAAAATCCATTACTGCTTCAAGACATTAGCCAAACATCGACATCATATACTCCGCCATAACCGTTCCCGACACTGACACGTATTCTATAGTATCCTTGATCGTCAGTCCAGTCATAGGATTCTGTCGAACCAGCTCCATAGTCATCAACTGTCGCAATTAGCTGACTGTAAGCATCATATATCTTGAAGGCAACATCGAAATCGGAACGTCCAGGCGCGACAGAGATTATCATATACCTATCATCGCCATAGGAATAGTATCTTAGCCAATCGGCGTCATCAGCCCAACAAGGCTCATCATCAAATTCGAAGTGAATATCTTCACCTGATGCCCCTTCACCTAGAAAGTAGTTGTAAGCAACATCTTCATTCACTAATGATATAGACCTATTTCCCCACAATGATGCTAATGCACCTCCAAGACTGGAATTTGAATAGTATGACCCAGCGTAGGCTTGACAAGAAGCGAAAGTCTTTCCACACATTGCTGCGGCCCAGAAGTATTTTGAATAATTGGCAGCTTGTATTGTATATGGACTGCCCTGATATCCAAAGAATGCTTTTGCACCAGCATCCAGAGCTGCAGAAGAAAGATATCGGTCAATCATTGAGGGAGCAGAGGTTGTCCAACCACCGCCACAGGAAGATGTGTAGACGATTATTGCCTGAGACATATTCGAAGGCACATCTGTAGTTTCTGTGTCGGAATCATATCCGAAATCTTCGTTGTTCTTACATGTGATCCAGCTTCCTACCCCAGAACTACCGTGACCATGTCCTGTAAAGAACGCAATTTCAGCAGTATCCCAGTCATTCACGAGGTCAGCAACCCAAACTGTAGTGTCCGAAGTAGCAGAGTAATTATTACTCTGTAGCGCATTACTAACAACGGTGCGCTCCTCTGTGTGAGCAGGATCAAGATTGTCTTCGCTATCCCTTCCTTGGGCTAGTTTTGCTATTCCATTATAGTTCGTTTTCTCATGGTGAAGTATCTCTCCAGAGTGGATAGAAACAAAATCTCGACCTATGACAGTTCCGTCCCCAATAATGTCAAACATCCAGATTGGTTCGTGAAGGCTTGGTTCGTCTAATTTGGGAAATAGAAATGCACCTTGATAGTGCGTTCGTACCGTGATGTCTTGATGCTGGTGAGGTCGGGGTTCAGCTTGAGACAGGAGCATGTCATCAAAACTTGTTACATGAACCTCAGACCATTTCAATCCAAATGACCTAATTATGCCTGACTGAGGATCAACTCGAATACGAATGAACTCATCCCATACAGGAATTCCTTTGATACTATGAAGCCATTGGAAAGTCCAATCAGATTCTGATGTCATTAGTCCTTGAAACTCAGATTCTAGAGGTAGATCGAATATTCCTTCATCCCCTAGTCTTCCAACGAAATCCATGACAACCCTTTCCGCCTCAACTTTAGTCAAATCTACCTGAAGCTTGGGTAATTTCGTACGTGTGTCCACAATATGTACTAGTTCCAGAGTGTCTGGCTCAAATTCCACTCGAATCATGTCCGAACCATCGCTAGTCCAAGCAACAACCCATTGAAGCTTCCCCGTACCAGGATCTGAAACAATGCTACAAGTTTCTAGAAACAGTCCAGAAGTATCTCCGATTATCTTGGATGCTGCAGAATATACTTGGGAGTTCTCATTTTCCGCTGTTGAACTTGGTCGTGGTAATGTAATGAACAACAAACACAGACTAAGCATGATCCCTAGAGCTAACAGTTTTCTCTTACGTGACCTATGATCCCTATGCATTCATACGAACCCTCCACGATTCTATTCAAAACCTATCCTATACTAATAAAAAAACATTCGGCTATCTAAATATCATGGGCTTGACCGAATGAGTGTCATTAATTCAAAGAGGGAAGTCACGACTCCAAATAGAAGAATACTGAGAAAAAGAAATGCAACATCATTCGTCACTCTGTTGAGAATAATTACTGTATATGTCAATAGTATGAGGTAGAATGAAGAGTATAAAGCAAAACGAGGAACTAAACTATTTCTGAACTTGAAGTAGAATCTCGTTATTCCAACACGAACTGTTTTTGTCACAACATAATCTCCATGTGCAAGTTTGTCAACAAGTCCTAGATCCATTAGCTTTCGAAGATGATATTCAGCAAGACTTGGAGCTGACAGACCTGTTCCTTTCTGAACAACTTTTCTGTCAACTGGTTTTCTTTCTTTAAGTAGAAACCAATAGACCTTGAGAGTTCGGCCGGTGAGCTGGAACTCCATATCCTGTTCATCTTCAGTAATAGACCCCATTCAACCACGCTTCCAGTTGTTCCAGAGTCTCTTATCCTTGATAGATTCTCCGTTTTTGAGCATAACCTGCAATAATTGCTACCATTACAGAAGAAACTAAGGCAACTGGAATGATTGAGACTGGTAGTGGCTGACGTTCTCTGGTTTCAACAGGGATATCAACTGGTCCATTTGTCTGTCTTTCTTCTAAGAACTCACCGGAAACAGCATCCACGAATAACCACCATAGCTTGTTTGAAACATTGGATGCGATTGTCCATGTGAGATGTAGTTGTGGTGAACCATCTTGAGATGTAAGAGAGTGTATCTCAATGAGTGAGAGTCGACTAGCAACTATTGCTAAATCCACGGCCGAACTGTTTCGTAGTGCTATAGTTTCTGCATAATCCTTGGACTTTACATCAAAAACAGGTATTTCACCTATCTTTGTCCAGCGATACCCAAATTGAGTGACGATTCCAGTTGAGTTAGAAACACGTACAGTGATTCCTTCCGATGTGTATGCTGGATGTATATCCTCATTGAGAAATTGATTGCCCACCTTGAAGGATCCTTCGTAGTGATGGAACTCGACATAAAAGCCGTCAAGATCTGATGGATACTGATTAACACCCATAAATCGAGCAGTTGTAGGAATTGAATAGTTGTTCAGTCTGAGGAACTGATATGCAAGCATCTCGACATCCTCAGTAGAATTCACCAAAACCCTGTTCGATTTCGAGCTTGAATGAGATGAAAGATTCCATCCTATGATTTCGCCAGTAATTGCATTGACTCGGATTTGAGTATGCACATTCGGACCTTCCACAATGAATGCCCATGTAGGTTGAGTGTCCACAAGATCGGCCCAGACTGTTACATCTTCCAATGAACTTTCATTCAGATTCAATCTAAGAAATGCGAATACCGCTGTCTGCGCTTGTACCCGAGTGAGTAGAGGTTGGTTCCAAAGATTGGAATCAATGTAGTATGACGGTGTTGATACTGTCATCTCGCTCATATCGAATAGAGGATATGTTCCTGATTCTTGTAGGTTCGAAAAAATTGTATTATCTATAGTAACACCCTCAGGCGCGTCGAAGACAATAACGTAATCAGCAAGACCAAGAATGGTTGTACTAAGTAGAACGCCTATTACTATGCCGAGAATAGATTTCCTTCGCAAAGACCAATCTGGCATGTCGAAACTCCCAGAAATACTGTGGTATTATTCCTTTAATAGACTAACTTTTTCAACAATGCTACAAGCTCAACATATTCATACATCTTCATTCATCCAATATTCTATATAATTTCTAAGCCAATTAGAACTCCGACAACAATCATACTTGTTTCTGTGAAGCGGACTCGAATGCAATCCTATCTACTCGTATAGGCTCTCAGTATTACATACAACCATATCTCTCTATGACGCCTGTGCTATAGAGGAAGAACTAGACATGCGTCTCATAGCTGTGCATTTGCCTGAGAAGATTGTTGAAGACATTCAACGCCTTGTAGACAAAGGTCTCTATCCTAACAGGTCTGAAGCAATTCGGAACGCTATTCGTGATTTGTTGAAACGAGAGTTATGGGATGGTACCATGAACACAGGTGGTAGATTGAGTGAGGTAGTGGGACAATGAAGTCGTTGATTGATTCTGCACGTGAACATAGCCGAGGAGAACGATGTACGTCTACAGTCCGTGATATGGGCCAAGCCCGGATAGTGGTGGTGGGATGCGGCGGTGCAGGGAATAACACCGTGAAACGGCTCATGACTATTGGTATTCAGGGTGCAGAATGTATCGCAATTAACACAGATCGTCAACATCTGGCTGTCACAACAGCACACAGGAAACTCCTGATTGGTGAACGAATCACCCGAGGACTGGGCGCTGGTGGATACCCTCATGTCGGACGGGCTGCTGCTGAGGAATCAACAGGACAATTGACCGAGCTCCTACGTGATGCGGACCTTGTTTTCATCGCTGCAGGTATGGGTGGAGGAACTGGTACCGGAAGTGCGCCTGTAGTAGCTGAGATTGCAAAGAACAGTGATGCGATTGTCGTCGGTGTCATTACAATGCCCTTCAGTCTTGAGAGAACCCGTATTGACAAAGCAAAGGCTGGCCTGGCTCGTCTACAGGAGAATGTTGACACAGCTGTAGTGATTGATAACCAGAAACTAATGGAGCTAGTTCCCGACCTACCCTTAGAGGAGGCCTTTGGAGTTGCAGATGAAGTCCTTGCAAATATGGTGAAGGGCATCACAGAAACCATAACCATGCCTAGCCTGATCAATCTAGACTACGCTGATGTTCGTTCAATAATCTGCAATGGTGGAGTTGCTCTGGTAGGGCTTGGAGAAGCAACGGGGAGCGATCGAGCCAATGAAGCAATCCGCAACGCTCTCAATAGTCCCCTCCTAGAGGTTGAATGGAGTGGAGCCACTGGGGCTCTGATACATATCACTGGAGGTCCTGATATGAGTCTGGCTGAATCAAACAAGGTCGGTGAACTCGTATCCGAGAAGATGAGCTCTGATGCCAATGTCATCTGGGGTGCTCGTGTAGACCCTCGGCTCAGTGGAGTCCTCCGTGTGATGTTGATTCTTACTGGTGTCAAGAGTCCTCAACTACTAGCACGGTCCAAAGAAGAAGGCACTCTATCCTCAACAACAAGACGTCTTGCTGAATATGGGATCATCAGTTCCCAGACTTCAATAGGGTCTCGAGAGGCTCGTGAACGAGCATTCGGAAAAATCCCTGAATCAACTGGTAGGTCTTGGGAAGACCGCCTCAAACCATTAGAACGCACTCTGTCACGAAAACCAAAGGAGAAAGAGGTAAAGAAGAGAGACCTTGAGGAGCTTGGACTTCGAAAACTTCTCTAGTCCCGAACTGAATCAGACGCCTTATTCGCAGCAATAATGCTGACTTTGCCTAGTATTGACTCAGAGATGTATTTTGGTCACATGCTCATTTGTTCATAGTGACTGTTTATGCTAGACCGTGTTCTTTCAACCAGTCATCTGCAATGACTGCGACTCGCTCATAGAGTGGGCCACTGCCCTCGATTCCGTCCTTTGAGATACGGATCTTATTCATGACGAGTATTATTCCTGTATCAGGATAGAACTGCACTCCGCCAGGCGGAAATGTCTTCTCTAGCTCCTTTGCAAGCCCTTCAAGACTAATCTCTCGCTCAGCAACTGAGAATGAAACAATACTATTACCGTAGAGAAATATCTTTGGAATATTTGTTTCACCATCAGCAACAACATCTGCGAGGACAATACTCAGGGTATTCTGATCAATCCCCTTCAGGGTGCCTGCATAGGTCTTGCCCGTGTTGATTACAACTTCTACTGTTGCGCCAACAACTGCTGCAAGCTCGCGGTTGAAGGCTCTCATTGCTGCGACATCTGACATCTAGTTTCACCACTAATGTGATTGAAATCAGAGTGGAGGGCGCAGTCATGCCGTTTTAAAATTGATGCTAGCACGGTTTGCAGTCTCTCGGTGCTTAAATTGTACTAACATCACGTCATGACAGTTCATAACAGAGTAGAGGCCAGATATATGGCAACAACACAAGTTCAAGAGATAATCGAATCCGAACAAGTAGAACCATCCGCGTGGTCATCATTCAGTCTCCTCAAAGTAGGCGGAATCATGCTAGCGATTGCTGCAGCCTGGCGAGTAGTGGATCAATTTGTACTCGGTCTTGGTGATACATGGTTGAATATCATGCCCTCAAAGCTTTTCCCATTCCTGCTTATAATCGGCTTTTTCTGGAGATATCGACCCCACGAAATCGACTCGGTACTTGGTTTGACAAGAGAGAACTTTCAAGCACAACTTGCCGTTGGACTGTTGATTGGGATAGCAATTTCCTTTGGTATTGATTTTGGTGGGACAATTGTATACGGACTTTTTGTAGATTCAACATATCCTTTGCAATTCCATATTTTGAATCCTGAATTACTAGGATACATGTTGGTCTTCTTTGTGACTAACGCATTTCTCGAAGAAACCCTGTTCCGAGGTCTATTGATTAACGCTTTCAAAACCAGTCAAAGTTCCACCCGAGCAATACTACTGTCTGCCATTATTTTTGGTGTTTGGCATGCAGGCTGGCCCCTAGTAAATGGGTTTGCTGATAGTGAAGTAATGAACCAAGTTGTCTCAATGGTTTTTTTCACAACGATTCTAGGGATATTCCTTGGCATTTACTACGAACGGTTCAATTCTAGTCGGTCTCTTGTTGGTCCTATCTTCATTCACACGATGTTCAATTATGTCAGTGAATGCTTCAAGATTGGTCCTGAGCCAGTAATTCAGGGTCCAGATCTTATTTTTTCAAACCCTGGACTCATGGCTACTACACTTCTAATGTTCTTCTTGATATTCATTCCACTTGGTATAATTCTATGGAAATTTAAAATCGAACAGGCTTCGGTCATATGGTACCGATTGGTTGGCAAAGAAAGCGACGGAGAACAGACACACTCTGATGATGAAATACTGACAAGTAAAAATGATAGTGAGGTTTAGACAATGCAAATTGGTACAGATTTAGTCCTGATGTCGAGCATGGCAACGGTAATCGTCGCCCTTTCCCTCGGAGGTTACCTGGGTCGAAAGTGGTTGTCTCAGAAGGCTCGGCTCATCACAGACCTGCCTTTGGTCTTTGGAATCGCCTTCGTGAGCCAAGCCTTCAATATCACGATAGTCACACTACAACACATTGGAATATTGCCAGACGCAATGATATTCTTCCGGATTCGCACAATAGGGATTGGTGGTTCAATCATCCCGATATTTGGTGCTATCCTTCAGATTTGGACACCCTCTATCCAGAAATATCATAACCGGTTGGTCTATCTGCTCACCCTCTATTGGTTGGCTATAGACTTCCTTGTGGCAAGTGAAACCCTAATCATGATGCTGCTCATTCCAGTCTTGGTTATCTTGGGAATCATGATGATGTTCACATTCATCATAACTTGGAGAACTGGTCGTCTGAAAGAGGTTCGTAGCGAACTCATGGTCATATCAGTGCTATTTGGTATGGCCAGTCAAGTTCTTCGAGTCCCGTTACTTACTACATCTCTGTTCTATGTCCCGGATATATTGCTAGCAATCTCAATGCTTCTAACAGCACTTGCGTTTGCCAATCCATGGTATAACAGAGAAATCACGCCACGAGCAGAAGAATCTCCACACATGGTTGCCGTATCTGGTTGATAGTTAAGAGAACTACAGCAGGTCCAGAGATCTCTGGTCCTTGCTGTACCACTTTGTCGCAAAATGAGTAGATTAAAATCTAGTATATGCAGATAGAAGAGTGGAGGAGTTATCGATGGCAATTGATGAACCAGACCCAACCCCGAAACCACAGGCTTATCACAGTTCTCCGCTCATGCAGTTTGAATCGAGTGCGTTGTTTGCAATGATACTTCAAATCGCTGCTGGAGCTATCACAATTCTCATGTTCGGACCTGCGTTGATTATTCTCCTGCCATTATTCTCATTGATGCCAGAAGGTCCTGTAAATCCCGTTGGATTCTACAGTCTACTACTGCTGATTCCCATCTCGATAGTGCAACTCTATATGGGCTATCGCCTCTTCAAGAAAATCCCGAACACAGTAACAATCTCAGTCATTTCAGACCTTCTTGCTTTCGCGTTGTATGTCGCGAGTCTTGTTTCCTCAATAATGACTGATACCCTGGCCTCTTCGCCTCAAATCTACATTGGTGTTATCGGCATCAATCTCTGTGCAGCAATCCTTCTGCTGTTACCATCTTCGCGGGATACTTTTGAAGGACAGAAATGGACTTCCCCGTATTGAAGCCCCTAGAGAATGTGTTATTAGTCTCTCAATCTGCACCGGAACTAGGTGTAGGTCCTATGGTCCGCCAGAAGCATTTCGCCAGACAATATTTGAGAGAGGAAACTCTCGGTACTCCTTTCTGTCCAGGCTGTGGAGCTGGAGAAGTCAGCTCTGCATTTCTGAAAGCAGTTGGAGATCTAGGTCATGAGGACCTGAGCAAGTTAGCATTCGTTTCTGGTATTGGATGCAGTGCATGGATTCCTTCTCCTCATTTCCAAGCAGACACGTTACATACAACGCATGGTCGCGCAATTGCTTTTGCAACGGGCCTCAAATTAGCACAACCTAAGCTGAGGGTGGTTGTGATTAGTGGTGATGGGGACCTTGCTGCTATTGGAGGGAACCATCTCATTCATGCTGCCAGACGGAACATGGACATGACCGTGATCTGTGTTAACAACTACATCTATGGGATGACCGGTGGACAAGTAGGACCAACGACTTTCACTGGAGACCGTACAACCACATCGCCATATGGTAATCCAGAACGTCCATTTGATCTAGCCAGACTTGTGGCCGCAGCAGGAGCAAACTATGTCGCACGATGGACAACAGCTCACCCAGTACAAGCCGCACGAGCAATCCGGACGGCGCTTGAACGTGAGGGTTTCTCATTCATCGAGATGATATCACAGTGTCCAACAGCATACGGCAGAAGAACAAAAGCCGGAAGCCCTCCAGAGATGCTGAAGTGGTTCAAAAAGTTCCCTGTTCGAAAGAAAGGTGAACCCATTGACCAGAGGATACCAACAAAAGAAGGAATGGACCTCGGGGTTTTTGCTGACCGGCATGAGAAACCTTTCACTGAACTTCTGAGTGACATGTATAGTGGTTTAGGAGAGTAGAGGTCAATGAGGACCGAGATCAGAATCGCTGGTACAGGTGGAATGGGTGTTGTTCTAGCTGGAGTGATTCTGGGACATGCTGCTGTTGTCTATGGGGGTCTTGAGGCTGTACAGAGTCAGAGCTATGGTTCAGAGGCAAGAGGTACCGCAGCAAAAAGTGAGATTATCATAAGCGATCAACCAATCAAATATCCCAAAGTCCGGGAATCAGACTATTTCATTGTGATGTCCCAGAAAGCTCTCGAAAAGTACATTGACGGTGCCAAAAAGGACAGCGTTCTCATCATAGATCCTGACCTTGTAAACACTAAAAGTATCAAAGGGTTTGAAATTGTTGAGGTCCCAGCTATGAAGACTGCAGACGAATTGGGGCTCAGGCTTGTTTCCAACATGGTCATGCTAGGCGCCCTTGTGAAGAAGTCAGGTCTGTTCCCGCTAGAGACCCTTGAGAAGGCCGCCGTAGATTTGATTGGTGCGAAGACGCTCGAATTAGATGTCAAAGCAATAAAAGCCGGGGCGGAACTCGTCTAGCCTCCGTGTATCAACGGCAGGACCACTACAACATCATTCTCGTTCATCTTTGTGTCAAGTCCCCCACTGAGACCGATGTCTGCACCGTTGCACAATATCAATGAATCACGATCAACCACTTCAGGATTTATCCACGCATCCTTGATGATATCTTGGCTCTCAATCACAGTTTTTAACAAATCCGAGAGACTCGCATTGTTTTTCACTTCGACTACTAGAGTTCCCTCGGTGAACTGCTTTGCCAATGGACCTCTGATTTGAAGTGTGACTCTCATGATGTGTTGCCACTCGTTGTGGGTGAGTGAATGCTTGATAAAGTGCGTGCTTTATGCTCAAGTATGAAGCTCTATATGTAATTGATTTGAGGCGTTGTCATGGCTGCGGAAAGCGAGCAGGAGAAACCTGAGATAGTTAGAAGCAGGTATGCTCGCATATTTGGTATCGCAGAGCCAACTGAGCAAGTTGTTCGTTTTATCCAGATTATTTCCGTTCTACTTCCTGCTTTCGCAGCAAGTTTTCAAATTAGTACGACCTTCTGGATGATTTACATTGCTAGATCCCTTGGCAATGGTGACGAGATAGCTGGTCTCACCTTTGTCGGTATTCTTGTTGTCATCCAGATGGCAATTCAGACTGCACTGGACTATCCCACAGGAGCCATTGGGGATTGGATAGGACAGCGGTATGTCATCACCTCAGCACTTCTCTGTTATGCAGTCGCCTTTGCTCTTACCTCACAGATTGTGAAGGACACCCCGGCACCAATTTGGATCTATGTTTCTATCTATGCCTTGTTCGGTCTTGGGTCCTCGCAGGAGAGTGGTGCTTTCAATGCTTGGTTCGATAACAACTATCGCGTCGCTATGCCACATGATACGGACCGAAAGCAGTATGGAGTGTTTCAAGGTCGACTTGGTATGGTGTGGCAGATATCGTCAACCCTGGTGCTGCTTCCAGGATCGTGGCTTGCACTGGTCTATGGAGAAACATGGGTCTTCAATTTACAGGCTATCTTTGCTGTCATTTTGGCCATCATAGTCTTCAGAACGGTTAGAGACCTCCCTGGAGTCAGAGATGAGAAAGAGGAACGACCATCACTTGGAGAGTATGCTTCACTCCTCAAGGATGGTTTTAGATTTCTATGGTCTAGTCGGTTTGTTACGCTCATCATCTTTGGGGAGGTCGTGATGTGGAGTATTGGACCGGTCTGGTGGAACCTCATCCTATTTCCTCTCTACTACAGTTTCCTAGTCACGTTCGTGGCTGTTTCAGCCTTTCGGACTCTGGTCTTCGTTCCACAAGCTCTAGCGAATGAAAGGAGTGGTGTACTAGCCAAGAGGTTCGAACCAAAGAAATGGATACCACGATTTAGGTTTCTACAATTTACAGGAGTCATCTTCTATCTCGTACTATCCGTGATAGTGTATCTGTTCCCTGGTGTCCCGGTAGGAACGAACCCCGAAACACTTGAGTATCATAAAATATTGATTCCTTTTACGAATCTCCCATTGATTGAGATTCCCAAACAGACAGTGATTCCGGTTCTTCTACTGTTCATCCTATTCGTTGCGCTTAATGTGTTCGGTGCGATTGCTGGAATCCTGACTCAGCGTGTGATGCTGGACGTCATCCCGAATCGTATCAGAAACTCGATGTACTCCCTACAACCTACACTTGTCATGCTGGTTTCGATGCCACTTATAGCATTCTTTGGTTGGTTCATCCCCTTCACAGGAGGTTTCTTTCACACATTTTTGATATGTGCGGCAATATCTCTACTGGCTGTACTGATGATTCGCGAGGCCTTCAATAACCCGATACCGAAGGCCGATGAGCTGGTACCTGCTACCGATAAGGAGCAGGAAGAGGTTCAAGAGATGGAAGTAACGTAGGACCTCTATTTCTTCTTAGTAGTTTCAATAGACTGCTTGAGAACGTCCGCGTTCAGCTCGCCAGCATGGAATACCTTTCCACTCTCTATGTGATTGAATGTTATCTCTGCTGGACTGAATAGGAGTGGGTCCACTTTATAGAAGTCGTTCCCAACACTCTTGAACAGGTCATAGAATGGCTGACCATACTGTTCCGATGAAGACGATGGGACTTTCCTAATGACTTCGTTCAGGTCTTTGTCATCATCACGGACAAAGTAGAAGGTCCTACCACCATAGAGGATACAGTCGTTAGTGACGCCCATTGCCCTGGCGTCCTTCTTAGCCACCGGTGCCACAGGAGCTACACCATATCCTGATCTCACTCTATCAAGGTCAAAACCAATTTCATGCAATTTGTGCATTCCTACTTCTACAACTCGGGCTGAAACCTGGATCGAACCCACAAGACAGGCTGTTGGGGCAAGAAGACAGTAGAGGTCTGATGTTGCTATATTGCATTTGTCTGCGATATATTGAGCAACACTATCTGGAGGAGCGTCTCTGGTTTCAAGTAGAATCACACCAACTTTGGCGTCATCCGCATAGTCGAGATGCTTGTACAGCTTCTTCTCAACACGCGCAAGAGCTCTTGCTGGACCTGAACCCATTGCAAAGTAACCCTCCTCGTTGATTACCCAACCTGCATACTGGGACCCCATACATGCAATCTTTGGATGGTCCGAACTCACAACAACGGCAGGTAGATCCATGTCTCCAATGTGCATCTTGGTATGCCTAACGACGCCATGCCCTCCGAGACATATCTCACTCACCAATCTTCCGAGCTCATTAGTACCAGCAACCTCGATGCCAGTATCGATGACTGTTGTACCATTCTTCAGTTCACTGACAGTACAATCCAACTCCTCTTTGTTATCCATGATTTCCTTCGCAATCTCGTATGCTCCTTCATTTACACTAATTTTCATGTCCTCTTCCTCACACTAAGTGCTGATTTTTCGACGCCCGAATGAATATCTCCTCGCCTGGTGTTGCCTCAGCGAAGTCTCCCATGTATTTGACCCATTTCTCTGAAGCCTCAATATCCTCGGACAAGAAATCCGGTCTGCGGTCTTTCAAATATCGCAGATAGTAGTTGATGAATTCTCTCTCAGAACTTCCACTGAATTTGTAGGTTGGGAACAGGGAGTCCATTTTTCCAAGACAGAAAATCATTCCTTTTGTCGCCTGCACGCCAACACGTTCAGCCATGTCGCCGACAACGATTATAGTGCCACCCATCATGCGAATTGCAGATTGGGGTCCTACATTGCCTTTCACTGCAATGAACCCTTTCCTCATATGCGCTGCCATCTCGCGTCCCGCATTGCCTGCCACATAGACGCGCCCTCCCTTCATACCTTCGGGAGTCCCGCGGTATCCAGAACAGAGATAGTCTCCTGCATCACCTTCAATCTGGATATTGCCTCCTTCCATCTCTGCTGCAGCCCAAGGTCCTACTGATCCTTTGACATGAATGCGACCCGCTATCATCTCTGCTCCAAGATACATCCCCGCATCCCCCTCAACGGTAATCCTCCCTCCGTTCATACCTTTTCCAATCATCTTCACATTCTTGAGGTCACCCTTGACCAAAATCTCGGTTTCATCTGGAGTCGGACCACTTTCGCCACTAAGGTCAAAGAAGTCTTTGAGTTTGAGAACTTCATTGCCTTGTTGAACGGGTATCTCCCCGATCTCCTTCACACTCTTTCCAGCAAAGTGCGTGGGTGTTATTGTATCCGCCTCGAGAGGTATAGCGGGAGCCTTTCTAAGTGACAAAATCACGGTCATGAGCCCAACCACCTTTTGTTTTTCGTGATGACATCCCCCTGATAAAACCTACTGCAGTTCTAAAGGTAGACGGAAAAAAGAAAAGGTGCCCTTGTTCCAGAAATTTCACTCAGCTGGTGGCGTTAAATGGAGATAAACGGAGTTCCAATCGAAGACACATTCGCTGAAGCCTTTGGCATGCACATGAATCGAACAATTATCACTGCGTATACTGAGGAGTGGGCACGGATTACTGCCACAGAAACGACCGGTTTCGGGACTTCAGTAATCATGGCTCCAGCAGAAGCAGGGATTGAATACATCATGTCGCCTGACGAAACGCCAGATGGGCGTCCAGGTGTTAGAGTAATTTTCGCTGTAGGATCAAAGAAGAAACTCGAACCACAACTACTTGCAAGACTTGGCCAGTGTGTCCTAACAAGTCCAACTGCATCTGCGTTTGATGACACTCCTAAACCAAAGGACCTGTATGAGATAGGCAAGAAAGTGGCTATGTTCGGAGATGGCTTTCAGACAAAGAAGGGTCCAATTGATGGAAGAATTCTATGGTTGATCCCAAGAATGAGTGGGACCTGTGTCATTCAGAATATGTTTGGACGAGTGAAGGGAGTCGCAGGTGGAAACATAATCTATTGCTGTGAGGATGTAGAAAGCGGAATGAACAGCGGAATGGCTGCGGTCAAAGCCATTGAGAAGGTAGAAGGCGCATATACTCCGTTCCCAGGTGGTCTCGTGGGTTCAGGCTCTAAACCCTCTTCAAAATACAAAGTCCTGTTTGCATCTACTAACGAGAAGTTCTGCCCTACTCTCCGTGCCATTGTCCCGAATACAATGATTCCAAAGGGTAGTGAGTTTGTGCAAGAGATCGTCATCAATGGCCTGACTGAATCCTCGGTTGCAGAAGCCATGAAAGTGGCCATAGAAGAGGTCTGTAAACATCCTGGTATCACAAAAATGACCGCAGGCAACTATGGGGGGAAACTCGGAGAGTATCAGATCAAACTACATGATCTGTTCAAATAGTCCTCTTTCACATTATTTCAGATCTGACTTGACACCATCAGTTGATATCTTTCCCACTTCTAGCGGCTCTTCCTCAAACATCATTGGCTGATCTGGGTTGAACATTGGTTCTCGGTTGATGAGCCTCTCAATCATATCTTCCCCAACTTCGAAGGCGTTTCTAATCTGAAACTCTAGGATTGGACTGAAGAGAAGAAGTGGGACAAAGATTACTACCATCACATAGCGTAGTGGCCATAGATTATAGCTGAAGCCAGGTTCTGCTAAAATCAGCTCATAGAGCTTGAACGCCACTTCTGTAAATCCCCACAGAAAACCAAGCAAAAGACTTACCTGTCTGATGATTTTCAGAAGATTGAATTTTCTAAAGGCTTCTTCAACCCAGTCATCATAATCAGGTTGTCCTAAGGGGTATCTTAGCACACCCCCTTTTCTGACTGAGAATATAGCAAGCTTTCCGATGAACTCTAGATTCTCTTTCTCGATGAGGACCACTGTCCGATATCGTTTCCTGATGAATCCACCAAAGGTCATGATGGAGAACGCTATCATCACCACTACCCAAACTGTGGCAAACACTACGAATAGTGCTATGACTACCAGAATACAGAACAGGGCTGCGTCCCCATCCCCAGCTCCGCCTCCACCACCATCACACCCTACACAGTCTCCACCTGTGATGAATATCTCCGGTGTCACCGCCACACGACCGGTTTCTCTAGTGTAGACAGCATTGTTCCCTGGATTGACACCAGTGATTGCCTCAATCTCTTTCTTGATAGACCCTCCCGACACACCATAGATTTGAACTGGAAGAACTTTCTTTTTGGAAGTTTCATCCTCAAAACCAAACAATTACTCCAAACTCCACCACGATATTGGACTCTTGAGATTATCACTTCTTCGATGATGAATTTTTCTGCATTATTGTAGTCCGACTGGGTGTTTCCCTGCCAAATCAATTGCTTGCTGAGGCCATTTCCCAAATGTTTGAGCTGCTATATCTAAGTGCCCAACCTCCCGTACATCAAGTCCTAGTTGTGTTGTCACCACAGCATCTAGTTCTAGAAGATCATTTGATCCCCAGACAAGTCCCAAGTTTGTATACTGTGTAGACTCTGCGAGAAACTCATCCGAGGCCGAGGTTGAGAAGACTGCCTCGACAACACCTCGAACATCAAAGAGCGAGTGACAGACCTTATTGATATCCATTATACTGTCATTCAGCTTGGAGTCATTTACACCATGGAATTTCCCTCTGTACGGTGTCGAAATCATTCCAAACAGATTCTTGACTGACATCGTGACACCTATTGTTCCATGTGCAAGTTTTGGCTTGGCCAGACTAAGTAACGTACCCCCTCGAAGCTCGTAAAGTCTTGATGGTATTATTGAATACATTATCTCATTTGTCAGGGGTTTGAAACGTGTTTCTACAAGTGATTGGATTTGATCTGGTTCACACACTTGATTGGACCATAATTCCTCTGAGAGATTGAGATACTCTACATCATGTTTCTTCAGAACCTCATCGATTCCAGTGAAGTCGAGAAACCACTTGTCATTTTCCCGTAAGTCGTCCCTCGTCTGAGCTTCCAGTTTCCTCTCAAGCTCTGGACTGAATGGTCCACTGTGTTTCCTGAAGATCGGGCTTCGGTAGTGGGCAAAGCTCTCTACAACCATCTTCTCAGAGTCTATTGCAGATAGAGTCCAGTCCAATATCTTTGCTTCAGTGTAAATCTTTGATGTCGACCAATTGGGTTTAATCACAACTGGTGGTTTGAGGTTGAGTCTTGAAACAATCTCTATGAAGGATTCTCTGTTTCCTTCTTCACAGAACATGACGTGATTTAGGAGTTCAATCTCCCCTGTCATGGTCTTCTAGAGGAAATCAGTGCATTTTGGCTTTGTGTTCATCTAGGATTGAGAACCCTGTAGAAATCTTTATCACTAATTTTCATGCGAAAAACGAAATGACAGCCTATGGTTGTCACACGGAAGCCTCAGTAGCTCAGACTGGTTAGATCGCCTCCTTGGTAAGGAGGAGGCCGCGGGACTTCATGGACGTCTGCGCCATGAAGCGCGAATTCGAATCCCGCCTGGGGCTCCACTTTTTCTAATCATCCTCGTGATTGTTAAACTCTGACACGAGGCAAGATAGATCGTCACACTTGCTTCTAAGAACGTCATCACTGCGTATCTTTCGCAGTGATGAAAACACAAGATATCCTCCAATCAAGAATAATACCACAATGCTCACGATGAGAGTTATCATGTATCCTAGAACTTCAGCTATCGAGTAACTATTTGACGTTGCAATAAGAATTGTCAACAGGGACATAGGGATGGTCAGAATTCCAATTCCTGTTCTAAGCTCAGCAAGATGAGTCCTCTTCTCTGCATCAATTGTACGGATGAAAGCTAATGATGTTCTGATGTTACTCTGTTCCGTACTTTCGTCAATCTCGTATTCTTTTGTAGTCAATGTGGTCCATCCATCAGTCTTCGAGTAGAGGGTCTTCAGGTCTCAATTTCCTACCATGTCTGCGACGTCTAGCAAATAGTCTTGCAGCCTCCTCTGGACCAACAAGCTCTGACACTCTTTTGAATGCTTCAGGATCATCTTCTCTGTCCAGCCACTTTTCAATCTCTTTTGCTACTGAAGGAGCAAGGTCCTTTGCCAGCTTCTTCTTGCGACCTTTTCTGTCTAGATCGAAATCGTCTGGGCCAAGTAGACTCATCGTACTCAGCATCATGTAATGACCAGCAGTTAAGACCTTATTCATGACTGACTTTTCATTGCAGCTCCGTTATTCTTATAACCAGAGTTGGAAGACTGCGGGTCTAGCAAGGGTCGGTGGTCTAGCTTGGCTATGATTCCTGGTTTGGGTCTTGCGGACTCATGTTCGCTAGCAAGACTCCAGGGGATCCCCGGTTCAAATCCGGGCCGGCCCACCATGTTTCTGCACAATCAACGAACTTCGTCAATAGTCGAAATCCTTATGTTGAAAATGCCTCGAACTTCGTTCAATGTCGTATCAGTCGTCTGTTCGTGAGCGGCTAGCTCGTCGCATTGCTGGTGAGATTGCGTTATCGGATCACCCTGGACAGACGATGCGGATTTGGAGGGAGCGTTTCAGACTCCCACAGATAGTCTTAGCTGACCATCTTGGCATTAGTCCTAGTGTTATCAGTGATTATGAGTCCGGGCGTAGAAAATCACCAGGCACGTCAACAATACGACGTTTTGTCATGGCTTTACTTACACTAGATGAACGGCAAGGTGGGCAAGTTGTGGCTGCGTTTGTCCGTCTGATGGATGTCAGTCTTGTAGACCTGAATATTGTTCTAGCAATGAGTGATTTTCCATCTCCAATGACTGCCAAAGAGTTCTGTCAACGTCTGAAATGTTCAGTCAAGAGTGGTGAAAAGCTTCTAGATAGAGAGATATTTGGTTATACCTTGGTTGATGTCGAACGGGCAGTCAAGGAGCTGAGCAGTGATGCGTTTCTGAAGCTCTTCGGAGCAACAACCGAGCGATGCTTGATATTTACAAATGTCAATACTGGACGAGCTCCAATGATTGCCATCAAATCCCAAGAGTTCAAACCATCCCTTGTGGTACTCCATGGTGTTGTAGAAGTAGACCGCCTTGCTCTGGAGCTGTCTGAACAGATGAGAATCCCGCTTGCTGTAAGCAAAGCGGGCTCCATTGAAACCCTAACCCGTGAGTTGAGGGGTATCGAACCAACCTAGCCAAGAATTAGCTTCAACACAGCCATGCGCAAAATTACTCCATTGTAGACTTGGTCAAAGTATTTTGCATGAGGTGTATTATCTATTGCCGCGTCAAGTTCGTCAACTCTAGGGAGTGGATGTAGAATGATTGCATCCTCTCGCATCAGACCTACATCGTCTATCGTGATGCGGAACCTGTCCTTCACCTTGTCATATTCCCGAATATCCGGAAAACGTTCCTTTTGGATTCGAGTTGTGTAAATCACATCGACGTCCTTCACAGCCTCCTCAACACTCTCACACTCAACAACGTCAGCCCCAGACTTTTTCATCTGCTCAATGATGGCAGGTTTCATTCTGAGTGACTCTGGTGCGGCAAGCTTGATCTTGACATCATAGTGACTGAGTCCCATACCCAAGGAGTGAACGGTCCTTCCGTACTTGAGGTCTCCACAGAGCGAGATTGAGAGACCATCTATTTTTCCCTTCATTTTCCGAATAGAGTACAAATCAAGCAGCGCTTGGGTTGGGTGCTCCTCAGAACCACTTCCAGCATTGACAACGGGGATATTAGAGAACTCTGCAGCTACTCTTGCGGATCCGTCTAGTGGGTGTCGAATAACAATGATGTCTGCATATCTCTCAACAGTCCTTACTGTGTCGGCAAGAGTTTCCCCTTTGCCACCTGCGCTTGACACACCTGCTTCAGCGAATCCAAGAACGCTACCTCCAAGTCGAAGCATAGCGCTTTCAAAAGATAGACGTGTGCGTGTGGAAGGTTCAAAGAATAGGACTGCCATTATTTTTGAGTCCAGATCTTTGCTTCTCTTGATTGCCACATCTTCCATCTTTGCTGCAGTGTCAAGAATATGGTCTATCGTATTCCTATCTAGGTCGTGAATACTGATTAGGTTCTGAAGCTTTCCCATTGAAGGACACCCACTCAAACTGGAACAAAACGATGTTGTTCTTTAACCTTTCCAGATGCGCGAATGTCAAGATGAGTTTCTTCCGTATTTTCTAGATATCTTCACTTGACGAAGGTCTAGTTCTGACTCTTCAATGAGCTGTGCAGCCAATTCGTCGTCATACTCCTCAATATAGATGACTTCGTGAATACCTGCGTTGATGAGCATCTTAGTACAGATACTACATGGTCGAGTTGTGCAGTAGATCTTGGCGCCATTCACACTGACGCCATGAAATGCAGCCTGAATGATGGCGTTCTGTTCAGCATGCAATCCCCTGCATAGTTCGTGGCGTGTTCCGGGCTTAACACCCAATTCCTCACGAAGACAACCTACATCTTCACAGTGTGGTAGTTTCTTTGGAGCCCCATTATATCCAGTGCTCAATATCTGGGAGTCCTTAACAATGACCGCACCTACTTGGTTCCTAATACAGGTACTTCGTGAAGAAACCAAGTCTGCAATCTCTGCAAAGTAGACATCCTTGCTTTTTCTGGTCACGATTATGTCATCCCTTGTTC
>JBHLRS010000031.1:0-33177 GCA_048882325.1 Candidatus Thorarchaeota archaeon
GATTCGATTATTTTCTTTGTATTGTCCCATGCCCCTCCAGCATTGTCCATGAGGAGAGCAAGGATAAGACCCGCCATGACAGCACCACCCAGATAGCCTGCAAGAGCCTCAAGACCAAATACCGCTCCTGTGATGATGGTCACTATAATTGCAATCAATGTTCCAGGCATGAGTTCTCGAATTGCTCCAGAAGTCGCAATGGCTATACACCGGTCATAGTCAGGCATTGATGTCCCCTCAAGTATGCCAGGATCTTCGTCAAACTGTCTTCGGATTTCGACTATCATACGTTCAGAGTTACTTTCAACCCCAAGGATTAGAATTGCCGAGAACGCTACTGGAACAAGAGCACCAATAAGTGCACCAGCTAAGACAGCAGGGTCGGCAATATTCACCATTAGGAGTTCGTCAATTCCTGGTATGTCTAAGGTTTCAGTCGACTCTATGAATGCAGCAAAGAGGGCTAGAACCGAGATTGTTGACGCCCCGATGGCAAAACCCTTGGTGATTGCCTTTGCTGTGTTTCCACTTGCATCTAGTTTGTCACAAGCTACAATTGCTTCTTCACCAGCGTCTGCCTGTTCAATCAATCCTCTCGCATTGTCAACAATGGGACCATATGCATCGGAACTCATTATCATACCATTTGTGGATAGAAGACCGACAGCAGCGATTGCTACACAATAGATACCACCCTCCCACGGGTCAAATCTAAGAAATCCACCAAGTAAGAATGAAACCACCATTGCTATTGCTATACCAACAACAGAGGGTATGACACTGAGTAGACCATATGAATATCCAGACAGAATCAGATTTGCTGTACTCTTATCTGCAGAATCAACCATCCTAGAAACTGGTCTGAAACCACCCAATCCTCGATCATTGGTGAATACATCGCTTGTGAAACCAATAAACACACCAGCCAGTAGACCAACTATTGCAACGATAGCAATGATAATGTTCTGATTGAGAAGCAAGATTAAAGCAACGGTAAAGATTGCGAACAATATAGTCGTGATATACGTTCCACGATTTAGAATCGGACCTGGGTCTTGGTCTTCTTTTGGCCTAACTAAAAACACACCCAATACTGAAGCTATTGTACCAAGTGCGGCAATCATCAGAGGTAGCAGTGCAAAGAATGGATCAGCAGAGGGAATACTGAGATCAATTCCTGCACCGAGGATAGCCGAGGCGAGAATGGCAGCCACATTACTGTCGTATATATCTGCGCCAGTCCCAGCAACATCTCCAACGTTATCTCCAACAGCATCTGCAATTGCAGCTGGATTTCTTGGATCATCCTCAGGGATATGATGTTCAATCTTGCCAACGAGGTCAGCCGACAGGTCAGCTGTTTTTGTATAAATTCCACCACCCGCCTTGGCGAATAATGCGACTGTGCTGGCTCCAAATGAAAAGCCGGTGATGATTTCCCAGAGCTCTGCTTGTTTTTGTACTCCAAAAACTACGAATAGTGAATCGGGAATGACAAAGTCCCAGAGCCAATATAGTGATGAAAGTCCTATAAGTGCAATTCCTGCAATCATGAGACCCATTACAGACCCTGCACGGAATGCCACCCTGAATGCAGGATTCAGTCCTCCTGATTCTGCAGCTGAAGCAGTGCGACGGTTTGCTTTGGTGGCTACAACAATCCCAGTGTATCCAGCTGCCATACTAGCAAGAGACCCTAAAATGTAAGAGATTGCTATTGGTAGACCAAAAGATCCGAACACAAGTGCAATTATAATTGCTAGAATGAGTGTAAATATTGCTAGAATTCGATATTGGACCTTTATGAATGAGTAAGCACCTTCTTCCACTAAAGCACTAACCTCTCTCATTTTGTCACTACCTTGGTCAGCCTTCATCACATCTCTATATATGTAAAGAGCGATGAAAACAGCAAGTAGGCCAGAAAAGAGCCCACCTGAGAGAAAAAGTATCATGGACATTGTCGCTTCGAGCCACGCTTTTACAAACCTGATTATAGAGGTTGCTGTTTGTGAGCTTCCATCATCAAGCTATGTGAAATGTCCAAGATTAGAGGGTGGCGAACACACAGAAAGTCGTGGTAGGAGGGGGGAGTTTTCGTATGAGGGCATTGTTACGAAAAAACAAGTCTGTGTGCTCGCCTTTGGTCTCAGTTAGTCGAGAATCATGTGTCCATGAATATCGTTCAGTTCATTAAACCGGTTGTAGACCTCTGATGATATCCGCTCAAGATCATCTATCCTGAGAGATTCACCAACACCATCGAGAAGCATCCTTCTGAACCTGGAATTCAGGTACTCATCCAACTCTCGAACTGATCTGAATGTGACTTTTAGACTCACCTTATTCGCACCATGTTGATACACCTCTACTCTCGCATTATTGTGTGATGGCCCTTTGCGCAGCTCTTCCACGATTGCTAGAGCATTCCTTATGTCCTCCCAGACGGTTAGGGTCTTGTTAACAAAAAGCAGGCCCTCAGTGTCGGGTGGTGTTGGCGTGGCATTGTCCCTACACATTTTCCTATGTTACAGTTCACGTGGAGCGAGATAATCATGTATCTCGGTAGTACCGAGCTGACATAGTAGGAGGCTCAATCCCACGAAATTCTACTAAGGTAGGGTTTCAATCCAATAGGCACTTTTGCCTGAGTCTTGAGTTTGGACGACGCTACCAGAGATACAGTTTGATCGATACCTACCTTGACAAGGTTAGGACAAAGGAGTAAAGGTGAAACATCAATTGCTTCCAGCCGGTTATTTTCAAGTGTAAGGTTTCGTAACTTCTTAGACTTGCTTAAGATTGAGAGGTCGATGTCTTCAATTTGATTCTCATAGAGGTGGAGTGCTTTCAGACCCTTGCAATGAACCAAAGGAGTAAGATTGATTGAACGAATTCTGTTGAACGAGAGGTCTAGATGTATAAGACTCGTACATCCCTCAAGGGGAGCCAAGTCAATCTGCTCTATCTCATTCCCACCTAGTGATAGTTCGAGAAGAGCATCGCAATCCCTTAGCGGAGTAAGGTCAATGCTCTGTATCTCATTCCCAGAGAGTGTAAGTGCCTCTACATTGGAGAACTGATTAAGAACAGAGAGATCGGTCGAACCAATCCTTCTGTCACTGAGATCAATACTCGTTGCATTAGGAGGAAACCGTTCGACCACTTTTCCACCCTTTTTAGTCTCGCTCCAGATGGTTATGTCTTCCATTTCCGATTCATCCAAGGACATCGAATACATTCCTCACTTATAATCTGGTATGGATAGTGAATACAAAAGCACAACCAATTCAGCTGGAGTTATTTGGTGGAAGTACTTTATTCAGACTTGACTTGCGGAGTTGGTTTATTGAGTCTGAAAGGTCCACTTCGCGATAAGAAGGGCTACATCAAGACAGTATTGGAACCAATTGATGTGAAACTGCAGAGCCTAATGAACAGGACTACGGGTGATGCCATTTCATACTACGAGATTATTTGGGATACTCCCACAGCTGAACCTCGAACTGGTGAAATTGAGATAGTCCTAATGTCACGATTTGATGAGTTACTTTTCAGAATCTTGATTGAAAGTCTAGAGAGCCAGCGGGTTGTGAGGCGGGTGAGTAGTCGTACAACGAGGGTCTTCTTCAGACACTCTGCCAGTCTTGAGGTTTCAATAGACACGTCAGCTGTGTAGGATGGCTGATAGTATCTGAGGACTATATGATTTTGCGAATTGCTCTCAGGTCTTCGATGAAGAGCAGGCCAAAGAAAAGATCAACAATAACAAAACCGACAACCCAGATTGATGCTTGTCCTAGTATAAACCAAGCTAGTCCAATAACAAAGACCCATGACTTCTCAAATGCTGCGACCTGAATTAGTCCATGGTTCTCACTCATTTTCTTACTGACTAAATAAAAACCGATTCCAAATGCAAAGATCAGTCCCATAAAACAGTCAAACCAGAGCATTGTGTTGGGAATCACAAGGTCAACAGCCAAGAAATAGTTCATGTTAATCCTTGGGAGAACAAGAAAGCCAATTGCAAGAATCCAGTTCCACATGGCAGCGACAAGGAACATAAATCGATGATATCGTTCTCTATCCAAAGTTTTTCACCGAGTATCGCCCGATTATCCAAGATATAACTCCAGTGACTTTTAGATTCAGTCGCGTATACAGGTCAAAACAGAACAGGAGGGGGATCTGATGACCCCCCATAATGTCTATGATACTAACGGTTCTTTACAAAATAGACCACAACAACTATGGCAATAATGGCAACTCCTGCAACTGCTCCTATGAAGAGTGGGTTGAAGGGTGCTGAAGGAACTCCAACTAACAGCAGGAACTCTGTGAACCCAGTGTAGTTGTTCCCAATATAGATGCTCAACCCGGTACTATTCAGGTCCTCTGGAAGAAGTATCGAGGCTTGGTCAGTCAGTGACTGTCCACCACCGACCGCAATCAGTGTATCCAGCTCTGAACCTGAGGAATCAAGGATTAACACACTATTCTTACTCCCAAGCCGCGGACTAAGGCATGTTGTTCTGGATGAGAAGGAAACACTCTCACCAGCAGCTACTCCTCCAGACACAGTAGTGATTGAAACGTCAAGCCTGGGTGTCATCTGAAGAAGATACACAAATGCTGCACGCAGGTCTTCCCAGAGTGAATTGATACCCTCTTCTACTGGATTAAAGTAGCCATAGATGCCTTTCCACTCTCGAATGATATGCGTACTGTTCTCTTCTATGATTACATGGGCTTCTTCTGCATCTACGGAACCATTGTGGTATATCTCGAATGTGATTGGCACAGTTGTGCCCTGCTCAAAATACATCCATTCCTTCCAACCACCACTTAGACCAGCTTCAAGTGATCTTCTCGACGTTACTGTTGTAGTATAACCTAGAAATTCATTGAAACCATCTGGCAACAAATCTGCATAATCTGATGCGATGTCTCCATAGACAACTTCTGGCCAGTGCTCAAGGGTATCAGTCGGAAAGTAGGTCGCGTTGATTCCTGAGTGCAGTGAGTAAGCCATTGCAAACCGATGTTTCAGGGCAAAATCACGAAACGCTTGAGTTTCAGGCTCTGAGAAGGGTTCAGTTCCACAATAAACCTGAGTTATTGGGTTAAGCAAATCGCCCCCACCAAGCGACCAGTATTTTGCATAGTTGCGATTGAGATCAACAAGACCAACTTCATCTTCGTTGACCAGTGAGTCATTATCATTGTCAATCCCCTCCCAATACTCCCAGTCGTAGCTGTTTATTGGAGGATTCTGTGTTGGAAAGTCCTTTTCGTACACAAGGTAATTCGAGATGCTACCATCACCATTTACATCCTCAACATCATCCTCAGAGAACTCGCCATCACCGTCATTGTCAAACGGCCTCAGGTTCTTCCGTAACCAATGATTTCCTTGGTTGATGACGATCTCAAGAGCATCTGGATTTAGAGTAGGAATGATATAGATCTCTTGAGTGTCGACATATTCTGTGATGGTTTCATTGACTCCATAGTTGTTTAGGAGATACAGTATAAACCTAAGTGCAATCTCCACTGTGATTTGTTCTCTTCCATGATGCTGGGCAACAACCAGTGTTTTGGCCTTCTGAACTGTGTTTAACTCGTTGGTTACGCGCACGCATGTCAGATTACGTCCTTGATAGCTCTGACCTATTATTTCTAGATCTACGAGTTCAGGTACAAGACTATGTATATTCTCTAGCTCTTCATTCAATTCAATAGGGTCATGGAACACTCCATCATAGACCAGGTTGATTGTACTCCAGCTTCGTGTTACTGAATCAGTAATAACTTTCTCAATCAAAGGTGTATCTCCTATTGGTTGGGAAGCCATCACCTGAAGTGGGGCTATTGTCAGCGTTAGAATGAGGGAGAAGAGAAGAATCCTAGATTTGGTATGTGTGATATCAGTTCACCTCATATTTTATGTTAGTTTGATGGTTCCCAGCCAAACCTCCTGACAATCTCCAGCCTGGGACCTATTTGCAGACTTTCAGAATACTCGCAGTCCCTATAATAGCCGTTTAGTTTCACGTAATACCTCGCGGAATTGTAGATGCTAAATCACTCAAGAAAAGCTGGAACATCATGGACCGTATTGGACTCTCGAAGTGATGCGATTATTGATTGAGAATCGAACTGCCTATAAGACATTAATGCAATGACCTGCGAGTCGGGATTAGAATGACTAAGATAAAGGTCACAGTCGAGAAGATTGATGGACATTGCAACCTTCCAATGCAGGTTGGTGATTATTTCTTTGTGGAGGGTTCAAAGCTGACTGTTCCTGAGGGGCAACATGTATGTATTTGGGCACTCCAGAGCATGATGCCGGTCTTTCCAATCTATGATGTTAAGGAAACATTGCCAAATGAGCACTGGGTCAAGAGTGTCAGGCACTTTATTTGCCCAGATCCTGATGGTCGTGTTTTGTATCGACTTGAAACTATTGAGTAGTTAGGTGTAATAGTGGATGATACAGGTTGATTTGAGCAAGTGTACAGGTTGTCGTAGCTGTGAGACTGCTTGCTCTTTCTACAGGTCAGGCAAAGTCAGTAGGCATCTATCAAGAATCAAGGTGATGCACATCTACGAAACAGGCATTGATGGACCTGTTACTTGTGTTCAGTGCGATGAGCGATATTGCTTGTCGTGCCCTGAGGATGCTCTGATGCTTGGAAACCTAGGTCAAGTAATAGTATCACCTACAATCTGCACAAGATGTAAAGTGTGTGTCAGAAAATGTCCGATTGGAGCAATCGATTTGTACAATGACATCATCTACGTGTGTGATTTGTGCGGGGGGAAACCAAAGTGCATAGAAGCTTGTACAGAAGGTGCAATTCTATTCAAACCAAACGAAGCTGGTAGTAGGCCACTTGAAGAATTCATGGAGCACTCAAAGGGTATGAACCCAAGCGAGAAGAGACACCAGTATATTGTGACTCTTGGAGAGATCCTAAGGGAGAACTGGAGGAATCATCATGACTAACTATGGATATGGAGGGAAGGTCCTTCGTATCGACCTCTCCAGCAAAAGCTTCAAGATAGAGCCTCTGAACTCATCATGGATTAAACCGGTCATTGGCGGTCGAGCAGCTAATACAAAACGACTCTATGAAGAATTGAATTTTGATTGCGACCCAATGAGTCCAGAGAACATGCTTGTATTTGGTGTTGGACCTCTAACAGGCTCGGTTCTCCCAGCATCAGCATACTTCACGGTCAGTGCAAAGTCTCCAATGACAGGCATCCTTGGTGACTCAGCTGCTGGAGGACAATTTGCCGCTGAGATGAAACTCACGGGATTTGACCAGATTGTCATAACAGGAGCTAGTGAGAACCTTTGCTATCTGGTTGTGGATGATGAGGGAGTGGATTTTGTAGGGGCACCTGAGCTTGCTGGAAAGAACATTGTTCAAAGCACCGCTCAGATCCGTAAACGAACCAGAGATCATGGACTGCAGGTTGCTGCGATTGGTCTGGCTGGGGAGAACAGAGTTGCGTTCTCAACGATTGTTTCCAGTGGGAACAGAGTGAATGGTCGATGTGGCATGGGTGCAGTCATGGGCTCCAAGAACTTGAAAGCAATTGCACTGAAAGGGACTAGTGTGACCGAGTATGCAGACACACTTGCACTCATTTCCGAGTCAGAGAGAATCAGACAGAATATCTTGACCCACAACGAGTACGACAAACGATACCACATGGGTACGACAATGCTCATGAATGATCTCAACAGCATTGGTATTCTTCCCACTAAACATTTTCAGGATGGTGTCTGCGACTATGTTGACAAGATTTCTGGAGAGAGGCTCGCTGAAGAGTTCAAGGTGAAGAACAAGGGTTGCTTCAACTGTAATCTTCATTGTTCGAGGTACTACATCACTGGTAGTTCAGAAGCTGAAGGTCCTGAGTTTGAAACTCTCTGCAGCTTCAGTTCACGTTTAGGAAGCTCAGACCTCTCATTTGCACTTGACATGAACACATGGCTCAATCAAATGGGACTTGACTGCATCTCCACATCGGAGGTGATTGGATGGCTGATAGAATGCCAAGAGAAGGGATTGATAGACCCGAAGGATGTGGGTGGTGTCAGAATCTCCTGGGGCGATACAGAAAGGATACAGGAACTTGTGGAGAAAATCACCTACAGAGAAGGTATCGGTGATAAGTTAGCCATGGGAGCGACTAGATTCTCCAAAGAATTCAGTCTAGAGGCTAAGAAGCTGGTGATGCAGGTCAAGGGACTCGACATCATCTGTGGTGATCCTAGAGGAATCAAGGCATACGGTCTAACTTATGCCATAGCTTCTAGAGGTGGAGATCATCTTCGAGCAGAACCCTATTTTGAACTGACAAATCGGACTGAAGAGGCAAAGAAACGATTTGGGACCGAGAAAGCAGCACTGCGACTTGAGGAGGAGGGAAAGGCTGCACTTGTGACATATTCAGAGAAGATTGCCTTACTCACTGACTCGCTCACGATGTGTAAGAACATAGGTCTCTGTATGGACATCCTGAACTTTGAGAGTGCATCTATTCTTCTGAACGCAGCCACTGGTATAGAGTACACACCAGACTATATTCAGAAGATAATGGGTGACTCGGTTGATCTGCAGTTCAAACTCAATCGCAAGTTTGGACTAACACGTATGGATGACACTCTTCCTGAACGTTTCACTAGTGAACCGCTTCCCAGAGGGGCCACAAAGGACTCGACTGTTGACATTCAAAGAATGGTCGACGAGTACTATGATTTACACGGGTGGGAATCAAAGTAAGTCTTGGTCTTTTGTCAACGAAACAATGTACATAAGAGGGAAAGAACAAAGGTACAATCGGCGACAGTTCATGAAGAAAGCGATCATTGTCTATGAGAGCCTTTATGGAAACACGAAGAAGATTGCAGAAACAATCTGTGAGGGCATCAACAAAGTAGAGGGTGTTGAATGCATTACTAGAAAGACTGGAGAACTGCACACCGATGATCTCTGTGATTATGATGCCATCTTGCTTGGGTGTCCAAACCATGATCAGGAACCAGCACGTAATCTGGTCAAGTTTATAGAAAGAGCGTCAATCGTTCATCTAAAGGCAAAGGTAGGAGCTGCTTTTGATACCTATACCGGAGGCAACAAGGATGTTGCAGTTGTAAAACTTGAGGCGGAGATAAAGGAGAAGTTGCCAGGTATTGAATTGTCCGAGAGACTATCTGCCAAAGTCACTGGTCGTAAGGGACCTCTCGCAGACGATGAAGTGTCGAGAGCACTGGATTTTGGTACTCAGTTCGCAAAGAAACTGGTAGAATAGGTATCATTCTTGGTTGGACTAACAATTCATAAGCGAAAACGTGCAGGTGATAATGGATTTTCCTAGCTTAGGAGGTTTGTTATATGCATAGACTGAAGGTTTTGATCGCTACAATTGTAGGTTTGTTCCTGTTCATCACTGATGTCGTAACAGGATGGATGGGTCTTACACTTGGGTTTCCTGCTGTTTTTATCATAGTATTTATCGTGGGAATCATAGCTGGTGATGGTGTTTCTGGGTTTGTGGCAGGTCTATTGACAGAGTTTCTAGGAGTCTTTCTCTTGGCTGCTGTCCCACAAATCTTGATGCCAGGGTATGAATTCGCTTCTGACAACATACTTGTTCGCATGTTTGTCATCATGTTGATATCAGTAGCGTACGGCACAAGACTAGCAACTGAACCAATGCCTTTGATTGAGGGATTAGTTAGCCTCTTGGTGTTGATTATCATCACTCCGTTTGTGTTCTTATTTGCCCTCATTCTTGGTCCAATAGGTGGATTAGGTGGAAAGGCAATCTATTCTAGATTCTCGGAAACGACACCTGAGAGAGAGAAGAAACAAGATTTCGCAGCGGAAGGTCCGTCTATTTCTCATGAACCACCACCGGCGGATGTTCCAGAGGAGGAAGTTACTCCTGAAATGGAAGGTGACGCATTGGAAGCTGAAGGGGAAACGGAGTCGTCTACTTCTGGGTTTGACACGCACCAGCAGGTATCCGAAGACAGGGATGAGGAATAAAAACAATAATAATAACAGTTATAACATAATAAGTTATAATAGTTGCAAGAGCTGCTCCACCAGTTCTGACTACACTAGGTATCAGTACATTGGCAGATGTCGACTGATCATCCAAGATAACATCCGTGAGATAGAAACATGAAGTCTGAGGCAATACCTGTGTCCGGAACAAAAACAAAGACAGCATGCGGCCAGTGCAGCTGCATAATATTATACACATCCGAGTTCTGCGTGTTTTGTGATGCTGCAGAGGAGATACTCATAGAGGCTTTGACTAACTTCGGTGTTGCCAAGACTGTCATTCGAGAGGTCGATGTTGAAACCGAAGATGAGTGTGGTTGCAGAACTGATGACGTGACAATGTTGCCCACGATCAAGGTCTGTGACAAGCATATCACAGGACTGCCAGAGGAGCAGTCTATGCAGGATGCTGTCATGCAGGCGATTATGAAAGACTGCTTCTGTGAGTAGAGTCAGAAATCAAGCTGAATTGTCTCCCAACGCACCATTCCCTGCTCCACTGCTTCTTTGATCTTTCGTTCTGTGCGATTCAGTTTGGCATTTCCAGTCTTGATGTCAGCCAAGACTATAGTGATCGGCCCGTTTGAGTTTCTATCTTTAACTGCTGTATAACCATCGAATATGACATAGTCTATTGGTGCTCCGAGAAATCTAGCATCTGATGGGTCATATCTAAAGACATCCTTGTACATAGGGATCAAGTGTTCAGCGATTTTCCCCTTCAAGACATAACGACTCCTGTCAGCTGCATCTTTTCTAATCGAGGATTCCTGCTCAGCCCAGGTCTGGCGAAATTCCTTTTCCACCATCGCGATTCTGTGGCGGAGTTGCATCTTCATTATCAAGTAGACAGATGCGGTTAGTATCAAACCAACTGACAACCCAATCAGGATATCTGCGAGTGTCATACAAAGACTTGGTCGTGACTCCATATATTCTCAAGTAATCAGGGGGTATTCGCTGGAGATTACATGTCAAAGTTTCTGAAACTAAGAGAAGGACAGGGCTATCTGAAAGTTTATTCACGCGACTTTGCATATGGCTGCAGTGAAGAATCATGAAGAACCAGACCAAGCTCATTTTCATTGGTGTGGTAGTCATGGTTCTTGCTTCCAGTGTCATCCTTTTGGCTGCATACGGAGACCATGAAGGACCAGTGATATACCAGGTTGATGTTCTCCCAATAGATCCAGGTCCAAGAGATAATATCAGTGTGACAGTGTTTGTAATTGATTCGTCAGGAGTTTCCCATGTCCAGTTGAGATACACAATTGACGGGACAACTTGGAACTGGCTGGACATGAATTTTGTCAGCTGTCTCTGTGCTGCGGGTGGCAGATGGATTAGTGTGTTTGGTCCAATCAGTGATGAATACACCGTACGATTCTCTGTAAGAGCTTATGATAATTCATTGTTGTCAAACCCATCTGATTCACAGATATTCTCGTTATAGAGTGATAATGTTCCGAGATTGCTCAAACCGGACCCTTAAGTGTGAGTTCCACAAAATGGAAAATAGTGAGGTAGAATGTCTGAAGAAACATTAGATCTCTTGAAGACTCTGTCAGCAACTCCAGGACCCGTTGGTAGAGAAACACTAGTCCAAGACATCGTGAAGGAACACTTCAAGGATCACTGTGATAGTTTCACACAGGATCGACTTGGCAATGTGATTGGAACTTTGGAAGGAGGAATCAAACAACACTACGCAATAGTGGCTCATGCAGATGAAGTTGGATTTCTTGTGAGTAGTATGGATGAGAAGGGATTCATCAGAGTCAAATGGAACACACAGGGACACATGCCTGATCTTCGACTTCTCCCTGGGCAATGGGTTCTCATCATGACTGAGAAAGGCCTGATTCCAGGAGTCTTCTGTGTAAAGACAGCTCATTTGGCCGGGGCTGAAGGGAAAGGGAGAATTCCCACCTATGAGGAGGTCTTCCTGGATATTGGGGCTAAGAACCTCGAGGACATTCACGAGTTAGGAATCAACATTGGAGACCCTGTGATTTATGCCGCACCAGTTGAGAAACTGCTGAATAATCATGTTGCTGGAAAGTCAATGGATGATAGAGTTGGACTGGTTGCTATGCTAAGGGTCTTAGCACACGTAGCCAAGGTTCCAAAGGCGAAACGACCCACGATCACCTTTGTTTCTACAGTGATGGAAGAGATGGGAGCAAAAGGCGCAGCTGTAGTAGCAAAAGACCTAGACCTAGATGCAGTGATCGTGCTTGACATTGGCCTTGCAGATGACCACCCAGGAACCAACGGAGAGGTTGGAATTTCGCTCGGAAAAGGTCCAGTCGTCGTAATCAAGGACATGGCACTACACTATTCACATGACCTTATTCAGAGTATTGTGAAGACTGCTGAGAGAGAAAAGATTCCAATCCAAAGAGCAGTATTCCATTCCTATCTGACAGATGGACTACAGTTCGCTACACATGGTCAGGTCGTGGCAGTTCTAGCAATACCCTGTAGATATTCACATTCAAGTTTCGAAACTGTAAACCTCTTAGATGTCGATATGACTATACATCTGTTGATGAAGTGGCTTACTGGTTCTGAGCAGTAGTATTTGTGACTGGTTCAACGCGAACCTTCATACTCTCACGAGACACTACTATTACCTCTGTGCCGGATTTGATCACTCCAACATCACATCGAGCATCCCAAATCTCCGCACCGACGCGCACCTTTCCTGAAACTTGCGTGACATCGTTTATGGTCATACCTTTCATTCCTTTAAGCTCATAGAAAGGTCTGGACACTTCTAGTAGAGAGGGATACACAAGGTAGTACTTAGCAGCTACGAATACTGCTGCACCAATGATTAGGAGGATCGTCATTGGCCAAAACCAGTCAGGTCTTAATGCATATACAATCCATAGAGCAATCGGTACCAAGATTAACTCATCGACAGTAATTGCAATGAATTTGGCTCGAGGCGAAAAGTCTACCACTTTAGTATACATCCTTCTTTTGAGCTAATTTTCGTCTGACAGGAGAAAAAGGTTTGCAACCAAACAGGACCAATCAGCAATATTAGCCAGACAGTACTATTGAAAAGGAGGACATAAAGCCGCCATGCAGTGACTCATACTTGAAGACTGAAATAATCCAAATAATGGCAGGAGCCGCCATGATCTCCGCTTTCACATATGTTCCAATTCTCGCGAGCGAGCTTGGTATCTCCGAACTTCTCGTAACTGTCATAGTTGGAGGATATGCCACTGCTTCGTTCTTTTCTTCATACATATTTGGAAGGGCTGGGGACATCTACGGTCGAAGGATTGTCATCCGGCTAGGTCTATTGGTATCTATGGTCACATTTGGTCTACTACTATTTACGACAAACCTTGAAAACCTGTTTCTTGTCCGGGTGCTAAATGGTTTCTGTGTTGGAATATACCCAGGCGCTCTAGCTGCTTTTGCATATGAATCAAAGATGAAGATGGGGCGGTATGCTACCTGGGGGGCTGCTGGGTGGGGCGTTGGAACACTCTTTGCAGGATACGCTGCCACTTTCAATGTGTACTATGCCTTCCTAATGTCAACGATATTCTTTGCCATAGCCTTTGCGTCAGCCCTGACCTTACCCTTGTTAACACAGGAGGTTGTAAAGGTCCCTTGGTTCCCAATTGAAACCTTCAAGCGAAATGCTCCAATCTACATAGCATTCTTTCTCAGACACAGCAGTGCCTTTGCCATCTGGACACTGTGGCCATTGTTCCTAGTCAGTATCGGTGGGGACAATTTCACAATTGCCATAGTTCAGTCTACTAATGCTCTTGCTCAAGTATTATTCATGGCGACTGTAGTCGATCGGATTGAGAGCAAGCGATTGGTTTCCATTGGATTGGTCACATCAGCAATCACATTCTTCTGGTTTCCGTTTGCCCATAACATCATTGAAATCATCCCAACACAGATTTTACTGGGCTTTACGTGGGCAACTCTATACGTGGGTGCGTTGAAGTATGTGACCGAAAACAACAATGAGCGATCAACTGCATCAGGACTTCTAACATCTACGATGTCACTTTCGGGAGTTGTTGGACCAATTCTTGCCGCAGCGATATATCTGATCTGGCCGGGCTATGTGCCTACTATGATATACGCTGGAGTTATGTCGCTCATCGCTTATGGATTGTTCTGGCTTACTAATCGTAATGACGGGGTAGCTATGATTGATGAAGAACTCATTAAGGTTGTCTAGCGCGACGCTTCTTCAGGTCCTCTAGTTTCTTTCCAAAATCCACCTCTGTCAACCTATTTGTAATGATTGGTGAGATGATGAGGAAAAGGACAGCAAAGACACCGATGACGCTCAGGTCTACTAACAGAGAATCATAGGTACCTTCCACGAACATTCTGATTAGTGACCTATAGACATTGGACACTGGCAAATATTCATCAAAGGTTCCGAATGTCGCTCCGACAAGACTCAAAGGTGCTATTCCACCCCCTACAATCCAGTAGAATATGGCTCCAAGAGCAGCTACTGGAACAACGAATACTGAATTCCTGAAGACAGCTCCAGCAATTATTCCAAACCCTGAGCTGAATAGAGCTAGTAGGAATGTGAGAGAGAAGAATGTAAGGACATCTCCATCAGGCCAGACGCGAAACAGGATGAAACTAAGGAGGAAAAGAAACGGGACCGCTGCATAACTGATCACAACCCCACTGAACATCTTTCCCATGTAGATGGCGTGAGGTGATTGATTTGAGAGAATTAGTTCATCCATAGTTTCTTGTTCGAACTCTTGGGTCATTGCCGATCCAGCTGCAAAAATGGCTCCAAACATCACTGAGTAGATAGATACCGTCCATGCCATGTACGCTAATCGCGGAGGAGTGAATGGTCTCAAATCTACCGTTTCAAAATCAACAAGTGAGTCGTTCAGGAAGTAAGTCTGGTAGAAGATATCCAGCTTTCTAATCACTGGCATCCGCAGGTTCTTTGTGAGATCTTCATGTATGTTAGCCACTTGAACATGAATTGATATTGACTCGTTATTGGTCACTGCATTCTCAAATCCATCTGGTATTGTGATGACGAGAAGAATCTCACCATTCTGGAAGAGGTGGTTCGCAGTTTCTGCGTCCATCAAGATTGGATCGAGTCGGGGAGGGATTGGGTCGTTCTCACCCAAAATCTCGAGTAGTCCTTCTGTGTAAACACCAGGATTCTGCTCATTAAATACAACCGCAGTTTCAACCCCACTCCCGAAGTATACACCACCCATGAGCATGCTGAATCCAACGAAGAACATGAGAGGTAGGAGAACTACCAGTACAAGCTTCTGTGGGTTTCGCTTCCATACTCTGAGCTCTTTGATAAAACTGGTCTTGACAACTCTGAATGAGAGGTTCACGACTGTTCAACCTCCTTCTTCATCAGTTGCATGACCACGGTAGTCATCACTATCCATGTTCCCAGTAGGTACAGGACACCTGTCATGAGACCCAATACAGTGTCAAGGAAGAAAACACGGGACCACAATGATAGGGAATGCGTAGTAGGAAGAATCAGCATAATCATCCGGATTGAAAAAGGAGACAGACCTACAGGAGCCATTCCTCCTCCCAAAATGAATCCTGCTACCGTGAGAAGGACAGCGGCCAACAGGGACTGTTCCCTATTTCGTATCTTCATTCCAATCAGTTCACCGATTGGTACCAATGCGAGAATTGTGAGGAGAAGTATGCTGACTAAAATCAGAACATTGCCAACCGGTAATACATTCATACTGATACAGATGACAGGAGCGGCAAGCAGCACCGAGGAGAATGATCTGGGAATTGCAGCTATTGTTCTACCAATGACCAGTGCAATCCTTGGCGTTGGAGAATTCAGGGTATCTTGTAGAGCCCCTGTTTCAAACTCAGTGGCGGTCAGCATGGCTTGACTTGCCAGCGAGCAGGCTATGAGTGAGAGAAGGATTGCTACTGCAGCCATGTACTCGAGGTTTGATGGTGTTGCATCAAGACTAAAGGACTCCTCAAGTGCTATAGGAGCGCCGGACTGGTCAAAATCAGGATAGACTGCTCCTTGGTTGAACAAGAGGACCGCGACCTCAAAACGATGGACATAGTTCTTGACAACATCGTCGTTCACATTGTTGATATACATCACAGCTGTCGCGTTTTGACCGGACGTGATGTTGTTCCCAAATCCTTCTGGAATCAGTATGTATGCAATCAGTTCCCCGTTTCTATACAATTCCTCTGCAGTTTCAAGATCATAACGCTCAATACTAAACCATGTGTGATTAGTGGTAGAAACCATGTTATCAAGAATATTGGCCATGTCATCTGCTTCTGGAGACATATCTTCAACAACAAGACCACATGCAAAGGACTCGCCTCCTCCGACTGATGTCCACATGATTGCATAGACAAGGAGGAAGACAAAAGGGATGATTAGACTGGGACCTAGAAACTTGGGGTCTCGTTTAGCCTGTTTCAGGTCTTTCTTCACTATGGCGACAATGGCACGGAACATGTCAATCCCTCAGAGTTGAGCCAGTGATTGTGAGAAACACATCACCAAGGGAGGGCTCTCTCATTGATGCCTGTTTCACCGCAAGGCCAGCTTCAGTAAGTCGACTAATGACCAGGGGTAAATCAGAGTGACCAGCCTGACTTCGGATCCATGCTGTGCGTGGACCTCCATTGAGTGGGTCCGAAACCTTCTCCACGTTTAACTTTAACCTCTCTGTTAGCCACTCAGGACCGGATGAAGACTCCATGCCATCAATAAGCACCTCAATCAGGTATTCTCCAACATATTTACGCTTTAGGTCACTAGGAGTACCAGAAGCAACCAGAGCTCCATTATCAATCACAATCACACGGTCAGCAAGTGCTTCAGCTTCATCCATATAATTTGTACAGAAGATGATAGTACGTCCCTCGTCTTTCAACTTCCGTACCTGGTTCCAGATCAGGTTCCTACTTTGAACATCGACACCTAACGACATTTCATCCAGAATCAGAAGTTCTGAATCATGGAGTATCGAGCGAACAAGGGCGAGTCGACGCTTCATCCCTCCGGAATATGTTTTCACCAGGTCATCCTTGCGATGAGTGAGACCCGCCAATTCGAGCATCTTCAAAATACGCTCATTCACCTCTTCTTTAGGTACACCGTAGAGCTCAGCATGATACTCGAGGGCTTCATAAGCAGTCAAGTCCTGATAGAGAGCAGTTTCCTGTGGCATGAACCCTATGAGCTTGCGAATAGAGTCAAGATTCGCAGTCACCTCAAGTCCAGATACCCTTACACTTCCAGATGTGGGCTTTAGAATTCCAGTAATCAGCTTTACAGTGGTGGACTTTCCAGCCCCATTGGGACCCAAGAGACCTATGATTTCACCCTTCTCAACCGAGAACGAGAGTTCTTGGAGTGCTTTGTGACTACCCTTGTAGATATGAGTAAGATTTGATACTTCAACCATCAAGGTCAGATGAATCACCTGATTACGTAAGGACCTCAGGACATATGGGTGTAGTGTCACGAATGGAGTAACATAGCATACTTCTTTATGATGCAGTGACTCTTGTGGTAATTATGTCGCTGGAGTTCTTGGCAAGGTTGGATGTGCGGGAGGTTTTGTTCGAGCTGATGTGGGGAGACCGTTTTGAGAGAGACCTTATGACAAAGACATCCTTAGATGCAATGTTTATTGAGATTAGGGAGAAGCTTATAGAAAGTGAGATTGTCTACAAGCTAAAGGGAGAGAACAAAACTCCATACTTATCTTTGACAGACAAGGGAGTCGCCATTGTGCATAGGCTCTTTGAGATTGAACGAATTCTTGAAGGCGAGGATGTCGACTCAGAATAGGGATATGCTGTCACTCCTAAAGTGACAAGAGGTTTAATATTCTGAAGCTCATAGATGTGATTAGGGATAAGAATGGCTCAAGACACAATTGTCGGAGACCTCACAAGTCTGGGCCTTACCAAGAATGAGGCCAAAGCATACCACTCACTTGTTAGACTTGGGAGGTCCTCAGCCAGGGTCATTGCTGAGGACTCAGGCATCCCGAGGAGCAAAGTGTATGAGACACTCAATCTTCTGGAAAAGAGAGGGATCATCAAGAAGGTTGCAGGGAGTGATCCAACACTCTTTGATCCAGCTCCTGTAGACGCAGCGTTGGACCACCTTGAAGAGAAGGTGAAAAGCTCTGCCACAAGTGCAAGAAAGAAGTTGAAGGGACTGCAGTCTCTCAGGGGAACTGAGGCTAAGGAGTTTGCCTGGGCAGTGCAGGGAATGGAACAGGTCATTATGGGTCTGCGGACATCCATTGAAAGCGCAGAGGATTACGTATACATAGCATCTGCATCACCGGGTCTGCTAGGACATCTCAGAGGAGCCTTCAGTACAGCAAAGAGTAGGAACGTCAAGATAGAACTCTTCACGACCACTCCAGGCTCACAGGAAGTCCCAGGTCTTGAGCATTACCTAAAAGTGTCGATTGCTATGCCTAGTACAGAACTGCTGAAGGAGAGCTTCGTTGAGGTCTTTCAATCACCATCTTTGTCCGCAGATGAGTGGGAGCCTACACGTATGTTGATTGTGAATATTGACGGTCGTGAGAGCGTAGGAGTGTTCCTTCCGGAGGATGACTCCTCACAACCCTGGGCATTGCACATACGAAGCCGGCTAGTGGTATTGATCCAATGGCAGGTGGTCAAGACTGTTCTGTCAGGTGTGGAGGCCATAGTTCAAAATGAAATGTCTTAGGTCAACATATCCTACCGCTTTTAAAAATCCATTTCGATTCATATTTTAGTCAAATCAAGTGCCTAGAAATTGGAGTAGGATGATTGTGAATAAACCTCATCTTGTTGCTTTAAAATGCCCACAGTGCGGAAAGAAACTCGTCTTCAATGGAAGTTTCGATCCATCCGAGGATGTGAGAGATGGAGAGATTGTTTGCCAGAAGGGACATGTCTGGCCCATTACTAATGGTATCCCTTCGCTTGTCTATCCCCCAATATCCGAAGAAGACGCAAAGTGGATCAAAGATTATGATGAGATGGCGGAGAATTATGATGAGCTTGTCAAACAGTATGATGAGTGGCTAGGAATTGACATGATGAAAGAGCGTGAGAATTTCCACGCCATCATTCCCATCGAAGGACCTCTGAGTATAATTGATGTCAGTGTTGGTACAGGTGCGAACTTCATGGCCTTATACAACACACACAAAGACCAGATGGGTAGGTTCAATCTTCATGGGTTAGATCTGTCTACAGGTATGCTCAAGGTGGCTAGTGGAAAGTTCACCCAAAGTGGTCTTTCAGTCAGTCTTACACATGGCAGTGTGTTCAACATCCCATACCAGAGAAACCTCTTTGACATCGTTATTCACTCTGGAGGCCTCAACACATTTTCAGACATCCCAGGAGCATTGAAGGAGCTGCTGCGGATTGCAAAACCCAACGGTCAGATTATAGTGGTGGATGAGGGACTATCCCCTCAAAAGAGGAAAACCGAGGAAGGAGAAGCCATCATGAAAGCAAACACACTGTTTGCAATCAAACCCCCTTTAGAGCACATCCCTGACGAAGCAAGGGATGTAGAAGTCACCTATGTTATGAATGAAACCTTCTATCAAATCGTCTTCAGGAAATAGATGCGTTTTTGGTGGTTAAACACCAAGTGATTGTTTCGACTATATCGTCGCAAAAAGAATGGATGTGCTCAAGTGGCTTCCCACAGGAGCACCTCTTCAACTGTAACATCACGCTGCTTAGAAGCGCTCTCTGATTGGCTTTTATCCCTTCGCTCAAAGTCGAGGGTCTTACTGTGGTAGTACATTGTAATCTACCTGTACATGTAAGAGTGAGTTATAGCATCAGTTGAGATCTTCGGCCTGGGCGTGAATTTCCTCTTCTGTGTCTTTGCAAGTGCCATGATACTTTACCTCCGATAGGCGTATGCGTACCCGATAGCGTCAGTTGTGTAAACCTTCGCAATCTTGTTGTCCAACTTCTCTCTCTTGTCGTTAGTTAGTTTCATGCGATACATTGTTTATCACAACATATGACACACCAAATTTGCATATAAGGTTTGCGTCACCAACCATTTCTGTTTTTGTTGTTGATTGATTACACTATTTATATTGAAATAGGTTGAAAATATGTAAAATACAAACTCTTCAATATTGAATGGTTCGCCATCACCAGCAAACTTAAATAATTAGTTTGTCCAGAATATCATAGAATGGGGGCGTTAAAACACGCTCTTGGCGAGTTTAAAATAAAAACCCGCGAACAAATTCCAGAACGAACGATTCCCGGGCCATCCGAGTCGCTTGAAGAATCGACGGATCGAAAATGCATTGGTGAACACAAACATGGGTGACGATAACATCACAACGGAAATCACGGACAGCCTTGAGGGAATTGTCTTAACGAAAGAGGGTAAAGAGCCTCAGAAAGAGATCGTATTTGTAACAAATCAAGAGGCCGCTGATGTTCTAGACGAACTGGTTAGATACAACATATTGCAAGTCCTACGAAAGGGTATAGAGGACACATTGACCACAAAGACTGTGGATAAGGAAACTGGAGACACTATAATACGACAAAAGGTTGTTGTCCGAGATGTGCTTTCAGTAGTGGAGATGGTCAAACTCTCGCCACAGTGTTGCATCGAGGGTGAAGAAATCACCAAGAATCAAGTGTATCACCACCTTCCAAAGCTAATCGAATATGGCTATGTCATAAAGTATGGTACTGTGACCAAAGGAAAACGAAGTACTGACTACTACAGAAGAACAGCCAAGGGATTCATGCTGACCACAGGAACTTGGGGCACTGAAGAGAAAAGGGTGAGAGAGAAACTGGAAGGTTTCACAGACAAGATGCTCGAAACATTCAATCTGGATTTATCCAAGGAACAGCGCGAAGAGCTCGTTGAGCTGAGTGTCAAAAGAGCACAGATGCAATATGAGTGGAGGACCAAGATAGCTGAAATGGTCAACCTGGACATTGCCACTAAAGAAACCCTCTCAATGTACGAGATGATGTTGGACTACTACTCTGTTGGTTCAAAGGAGTACATGGACACCATTTATCGAATACGTGAGATTCTCTTCCCTGAGAAATAATAAGTCATCTAGATATGTCCACGCAGTTGGATTGCTGTCTTTTTGACATCAATGAGTGCGAGTTCAGGTACTGCTGATGGTGCAGCAAATGCAATAGCCCAGCTATTCTCGTCAATTAGTACTAGGATGAGATGACCCATGTTATCATCTGCGGTTGCAATATATGAGTCATCAGAAGAGAACACTCGTTTGTAGGTCACCCCTCCACAGGTCAGATTTGACGAGTCCTTGTCGGCTGCCTTGAGGATTGTTTCTATGTCCTCCACAAGATTCCAATTATCTGTCTGCCAGACAACTGTACCACTTGTAGCAACTGCAAATGCATGAATCTTCGGATTGTTGGAAAAGAGAATATTCCATTCATGTCCTATCACTAGTGCCAAACCAAAGACCCCCACATTTACTGTGATGTGTATGAGGGGAGAACTTTGAAGTTTTCCCCTAATGCTCACATGATCAGAAAATACTAGATTTTGCCTCGTAGGGTCTTTGCGGCTCTGTCTACATCAACGTAGACACCATCTGGCTGTGCCTGAGCGTCAGCCCATGCTACAACCCATCTGTCACTAGCAGCATCGACCTTAGTAAGAATCAGAATTCCATTGCCCTGCACATTGCGGGCAACCAAGCTCTCAGGAGTAGAGCGCATTGTTGAATACTTCACTTGATTCTGGACAACACTGGCTGCACGAGACTTCACTGCAGACATCAAGTTTGCAGCATCGGCTGTCAAGTCCCAATTATTACTCTGCCAGAGAACTTGTCCGGACTCTGAGATCACACCAAAGGCTTGGACCATATTTCCTGAACTATTGTATGCTTGCGTATATGCATCCATTACTGGATCGCTCATCGTAATTCACCCCGTACAATCTACGGTCTATGACTTCTCGGAGCTGCTTCCCCAAATAAACAAATCCTTGACGGCCCCTGTTGTAAGACTTTAAACAGACTCTTATGTGTGTATACAATTTGGAACCCATGGTAAATGCAATATGGGAAACTGCAAGGGGAACTCTACTTCGAGTCATTGTGAGACCCAACTCAAAGGAGAAGAATTTTGTTGCATATATCACGCCTGAAGCGATTCTCGTCAATCTACAGAGTCCAGCGCGAGAAGGAAAGGCTAATTCTGAGCTAATAAAAAAACTCTCAAAGATGTTGAAGGTTTCTACATCTGAAATAAGTCTAGTCGCAGGACACAAGACCAAGGAGAAGACCATGTTAATTGTAGGTATGAGCGCAGAGGAACTCACAAACAAACTGATGAATGTGACATAGGCAGTTAAATAGTGCTTGAGAGTCTTCATTTCCGAAGAGCTACATCTAGGATTACTAATGCCCGGAGTTAATACTAGTGTTGAGAATAGACCGAACCACATTCCTTAGCATCACTTACGCTGTCGGTCTTACTCTTGTCACATTGGCAATACTTTCTGGTCGATTTACCCACCCGGATGTCCTAATCACACTTGGGGTGGAATTATTCCTGCTCTATATCTCAGTGTTTAAACCCCCTCTCAAGAGAAATGAAATCATTGCAATGGTTCTCTTTGCAACAGCATACTACCCACTTAGTGTGATATTTGGCATATTCTCGGACATGGTAGTGGTTACTGTTGGAGGAGTAGCTATATACGTGGCAATGACAGTTAGAGTCGAGCTACATCCGACAAAAGCCTTGCTCGCAGGTCTATTCTCAGCAGGAATCTTCTTTGCATTATATCTGATGGTCCAGAGAGGAGTGGCCCAACCAGATGTAGTGATGGCTTTAGTCATACATACAATGCTGCTGTACATGTCTCTCAGCAAACGTCCACCGGACAAGACTGAGTTAGCTGCAATTAGTGCGCTAATCTTTACATGTTTGGCCCTCAGTGTAACGTTTGGATTTCTCTCGTTTGTTGTCATTTGGTCACTTGGAAGTCTCACATTCTATGGACTCATCAGAGCAGAACCTAAGTTCCCCTTGACTAAACGAGCAATGGGCACTGGTCTGATTGTTGGAGTAGTAATGACATTCATGGGCATCTATCTCGCTCTAAAGATTGGTATCGTTTTTCTTGTGGGAGCTGAGATGTTGGGTGCTATTTTCCTCGGGATGAGGGGAGGATACACCCGAGAAGAGAACGCGATTGCAGTTACTATATCGAACACTTCATCCATGGTGGCAATTGGTGTTCTACTCACATATCCTGCAATAGCAATCTTCGATTCAGGAGATCCCATTACAGGAAATCCTCTCTTTAACACCAATCACATAGCCTATGACCCAGTAATGACTCTCCTCTTCATAATGTTCACTACCGGCATCAGCGCGGTATTTGGAATTGTGCTCCTAGCGCCATTCAGAAAACGATTCGAGCATGAACCCTGGCCTCGTGTACAACCCCAGGTGGAGTGCATTAACTCCATTGGAAGTGATGCAGAATCCAAAAAAGCCGTGGGAATTGGATTGGCAGCATCCGGAGCATGGGTCGGAGCAACAAAGATAGCTGAGAGTGTTTCCAGGATTTCATTGAGTACACTGCCCTATGCTCTAACACCTGTAGCTCCTGCAGTGGCTGCAATTCCGGACTGGATTGGTATCAGCAACTCGCCGATGATTGCGGGTATAGGATTCTTTGTTGGATGGAAACGATCACTTGTTATGCTCTTAGGAAGCATAATCTCAATGGTAATCTGGATTGTCTTGGAGGGCGCTGATGGGAGTATACTCTATACTGCACACCTGAAACGACCGGAGATTTTGTATCTTGTTCTCGGAGTTTTTGTTACTGTAATCTTAGCGGATATGATGGGAACAAGAGGGGAGAGGAATCTGACACCTGATGAAGTGCAAGAGAAGATGACCCCTAAAGATGAGGACTCCGTAATTGTTGAAAATCCTCACAAAACTGATGAATTATCTACGATTCTGAGGGTCAAGCAGGAATTGTTCTCCATAGAGGCCTTCAAGGAGGACGTTAGGCAGATTGTGGAAAATCCGAGGGAGTTTTTGAGGTCGAGGAGAGGAAAGGTCCCAGTCTGGATCGCATTTGTGTCAATGGGACTCTTCATTATTGTGGGACTTGTAGTATTCTGGTTCATTGCACCATTCATCGAAGCTGGATCAAGACCTCTTCGAATTCACTGGCTCTTGATCATCTTAGGTACTCCCTTGTCGCTTGTTTCTGCGTACTTTACAGCAAGGGCAATCAGTGAAACAGGAATGCTTGCAGGATATATCTCTGACATAATAGCAATTCCAGCGATTCTTTTCTTTCGAGTGACGTTTGCTGCCATAACCACATTCATGGGCATGCTTGGGGCGATTCAGGATGCGGCTATAGCATTACTGGTCCATCTCAAACTTGGTTCGTTGACAGGTGTTCGTGGGAGAGACATACTGAAAGCGGTATTCATCGGAACCGTGTTAGGCACGACTGTTGGTTCGCTAATAACGTTCGAAATATTCAGCACTTACGGTTTCGGGACTGTTGAGTTTCCGAGTCCAGCTGCGCAGCTCTTCGGATTCCTTGTACAAAGTCTTCAGGGAATAGGTGAGATGCAACTACCTGGCCTCCCTGAGTTTTCTATACTTGGTTTTCTCTATCTCTTGTCCTGGGGAGTTGCTGGATTCCTGACCGGGAGGGAGCTGAATAAGAGAGGATTGAGTCCAATCAGTCTCGTTGTTGGTGTCCTCATCCCACCAGCCACTTCTGTCACGATTCTGATTGGCGGATATATCAGTTATAGAGCAAAACAGATTCAAGAACCAGCGCCTCTCACAGATCATTTGCCACAACAAGTCGAAGTCTGTGATGCAGGGTATAGCAGGACAAGCAGAATTCTTAGTGGTATAGTAGCAGGTGAGGCAGTTGTGACTGTGATATGGGTTCTATTGAGTGTATTCCTCTTTATCTAGCTGTGCTGTCAACATGATCAGCGAGAAGTTGAAGGAACTTTGGAAAGTCATTGATGTCCAAACTAGCGCCTGCAGCCGCGGGATGCCCACCACCGGAGCTACCCTCTAATCCTTTCAGAATGATATTGAGAGTCTTATTGAGGTCTACATTCGTTCCACGTCGACGTATGCTCATGTCGATTTCATCGTCAGAGGACCTTGCACTTATACCGATTTTTGAGTCCGTAACATACGCTGAGAACTTTGCGCTCTTACCTCTATACCCGTTAATGGGCATGTCTAAGACATAGCCAACTGGGCCCAGCTTTCTTGCGTTTTGCTGTACGTATCTGAAGACTTCATGTTCGATTCTTGTTGCTTTGAGTGCAAGCGATACTATGTCATCCATGGAGCTGGGTTTAATTCCCATGGCTAGTTGATGCACCAAGTCCTTTGACTCTTTTCGATAATCAATCTCCTGAAGAGCTTGAACCAGAAGACCCGCCTCAAGATACAGTGTTCGTTTGTCAACATCATCAAAATGTTTCCTTGCAAAGGGTGTGTCATCACAATAATCACCAATCGCGCCATAGAGGGCTAATCGACGTGCATATTCAGGAAGAGGTTGATTGAACTTTCGATAGACCAGCTCAGCTGCGCATGGACCTGTTTCATGGAACAGATTGACTCGCTTGTCAAGTTCTCTTTGTTCCTTTGGAAACATTGGATGATGGTCTATCCAGTGAATCACTGTAGACTCAGGGAATCTGTCGAGAGCACGGAGGAGTTCTTCGAACTTCTTTGAGTTGATAGCAATGTCACTGACATGTACAATGTCAGGTTTGTCCTTTGCAACACGATATAGATCTTGGTGTACCTGTGATGGTCGTGTGAAGTAGAAGTCAGAACCGGGAAAGACTAGTAGAGCAATTGCGCCAGAAACAATTCCATCAAGATCGCCATGAGTCAGGACAACACTCTTCGACATGGAGTATCCCACCATTGGCTGTATTATTTGAATGCCTCTTCAAGAGCCTTGTCCCATTCATCTACTCCCGTTTCATCGCCCTTTCGTTTCTTCCGGGCTTTTGCACGAGCTTTACGGGCTTTTTCGGTTTCTCTTCTCTTCCTAGCCAGGTCCCTTTTGCGTTTCTTCTCAGCTTCTATCTCCTCTTTCGTGAGCTTCTCTTTCTCTACAACCTCACGGCGTGATATCCAACTAATGACAGCTGCAGTGAATGGGAATATACCAACTACCGGAACAAGGAAAAGCACGACAATCTCAGGTTGGATCAGTTCAACACTATCTTGAATACCAATTGGAAGATTGAGGAGCATCTGAACCACATTGGGACTGATCAAGATGAATGATACTGCCATAACTGTGAGAAAGCGAATTGCAGAACCTGTGATAGTAGACCCAATGACATAGGAAGAGGAGGGAGCTGCAGCTTTGGCGGTCAGTTCATCACGTGCTCTTGAGTCAGTGTGAAGCAGATCATCCACATAGATTTGAAGACGTCTGACATCTGAAACTGCGTCCAGACTCTCAAGTGCAGATTGGCCACCCATAACCTTCCGTTCCATCGCTTCTCTGAAGAAGGAGAACGCGGTGGCACCAGTTGAACGACTCATTCCAGTTGTGCTAACCTTCTCTCCACGTTCAATTGCATCCTGTTTTCGAGTGGCTTGACGGAGAGCAAGAAGCTGCTTCTTGAGGGTTTCCTCTCTGTCCTCTACAGGTTTTCCTACAGAATGGCTGTAGATCATCTGATAGCTTACTTCAAGATACGCAAAGGAAACAAGTGCAAGAATTTGACCCTGTGTTGTGAGGAACTCGAGGAAGTCAGCTGGTAACGGACTAATATCTGGAACGATTAGGGTGCGAAAAGCTGCAAGGATAACGATTGCTTGAATTGATAGGAAGGCACCACCGACAAATTTGTGGTCCATCCTAACGAGAGACTGCAAGAAGAGTGCAATACCAACTCCAGCGCAGAGGAAATAGAGGAACAGGAATGTGTTATTCCAGAGAGCCAATAACACCTCACTGAGGTTGACATAGAAATTCGCCCAGACTTCTTGGATATTTGTCAGTGGATCAGATACGCCATAGGGCTGCATGTACCATGTTCTGAGAACAAGCGTATTGTAAAAGCCTACTATAATGTTCTCAGGGAGTGCACCACCTGCAAATGCACTGGCTAGACCACTAACCATCGTTGTAGCCAAGAAGAAGACTATCAATGACAACAGACGAAAAACTGTCACTACAAATGTGTAGGGTGCATTCCAATGCCAAATGTCGTTAGGGTCGAGAATTGAATAAACAAGATATGCCATGTATGAGAATGTGGCGATGGACGCGAGCCTCAGTATCCATGTGACGACCTTCAAAACATTGCCACCCCCCTTTGCTTTGCTTGTTCATAGGTTCGCATGATTGTTGGTAGAAAGTCTTCTGGACCGACATTGATAACATTGATTCCAAAACGTGACAGGGCTCTGGCGATCTTGTTCCGACGCTCCCAAAGTTCCTCTGATACTGCCTCGGAGAGAACTTTCTCCACAGGTCCAAACTGACCAACTGGAGCCTCGAACCATGGGCCAAATGGGCTGATAACAAGAGCCTTGTGGCCATTAGCTACCAAGGTCTTCATTGCATTGAGAAGGGGTGCTGGGCTCTCTTCGAGATCGGTCATCCATATGATGAGCGAGCGTTTCTTAGTCTGTGTAACAACATGAGCGATAGCGGTCTCATAGTCACTCCATCCCTTGGGCTCAGCCATTGCAAGAACCTCAAGGACATCATACATGTGACTAGGCCGAGAACCGGGTGGAACATATCCATGAACAATATCACTGAAAACACATGTACCCACTAGGTCTTTCCTCTCTTTTCCCAGGTATGTGAGAAGAACAGCCGCTCTGATTGCATATTCAAGCTTGGTATTCTCAGGATATCCATTACCCATGCTACCACTTGTGTCAACCATACAGATGATCTGCACGTTCTTTTCTTGTTCCCACTGCTTGATCACCATGTCACCACGTTTAGCACTTGATTTCCAGTCGATGAGCCTGAATTCGTCACCGGGAACATACTCTCTGAATCCAGCAAAGTCCGTACCCATCCCAACTGTCTTGGTTCGATGGGCACCGAACATCAGACCAAGCTGTCTCTGCTTGGCAAAGGACTCAAGTCGACGGACATCTTTCCAAGTGGGATACACAAGAACCTCAGTCTGTTCCTTCAAGGTTCTTTTGTAATAGTGTAGACCAAGTCGGTCGCGCATGATTACTTCTGTTGGTCCAAGATAGTATCGACCCCTCATGCGTGCTTGGAGAATGTAGGAGAATGTCATGCTGCTACCGGGTTCAATCCTAGAGGCAATGAAATTCTCTCCAATGGCAAGAATCCAAGTCTCCGGATACTGGTCATGAACCTCAATGAAGTCAAAATGACGACGGGAAACATTACGAATTGTTACACGAACACGAATGAAGTCACCTGAGAAGACTTTTACCTTGTCAATCTCCCGATCAACTTCAATTCCCGCTAAATTGGCGGTCAGTGCAAAGAGAGGCAACGTGACAACTAGACCAATCACACAATAGACTCCTAAGAGAACGAGGTAGGTGTTGATGAAGGAAAATCCACTAGTCAATAGTAGAACTCCCGAGAATACTACCACAAAGCCTCTTTGCGTAATCAATTCATATCTTCCCCATCTAAATTGTGTCGTTAGCAATTACTTTGGACAATCAACTTCTCCGAGAATCTTTGATACAACACGACTCACTGTCAAACCTTCCAACTCAGCTTCAGGCTTGAGGATGAGTCTGTGATTCAAGGTTTGCACTGAGAGCTTACGTACATCCTCAGGAACCACGTAATCCCTACCTTGCATCGCTGCACGGGTCTTTGAAGCATTCATGAGCACCAGTGATGCTCTTGGAGATCCCCCGAGTAGGATTTGCGGGTCGTTCCGTGTACGGACAACGATGTCACGGATGTAGTTAATGACATCCTCTTCGATGAATACAGTCCTGCATGTGTTCTGCATCCGAACCATAGCTGCTGGATCTGCGAGAACATTCAGGTCTGTTGCTTCACCAAGGTGTTTCCTGCGGACAATCTCAGCCTCCTCTTGGTCAGTGGGATAGTCGAGTACTAAACGGAACATGAATCTGTCAAGTTGTGCCTCTGGTAGAGGATAGGTACCCTCTTGTTCAACCGGGTTCTGGGTAGCAATGATGAGGAATGGCTTAGGGAGTTTCCTGGTCACACCCTCGATTGATACCTGTCGTTCTTCCATTACCTCGAGTAATGCACTCTGTGACTTAGGAGGACATCTATTGATCTCGTCAGCCAGTACAAGGTTCGAAAAGACTGGACCCTTTCGGAACCAGAACTCACCTGTTCGCTGATTGAACACATTGCTGCCCAGCAGGTCAGCAGGTAGTGTGTCCACTGTTAGCTGGATTCTTTTGAATGCACAGCCAAGAATTGAAGCAAATGTTCGAGCCATGTATGTCTTTGCAATCCCAGGTACTCCTTCAAGTACAACATGACCGTTGGAAAGAAATGCAACAAGGACATCTCTTAGGATGTCCTCCTTTCCCACGATAATGCGACTGCATTCTCGAATAATATCATCCGTGGTCTTATGCACCTCATCTAACGACATGGTCGCGGAGGTGTCCATGGCCACGGTGTCGTTCGTTTCTTCTGTTGTCATATTTTCTACCTCTTTCGTGTGTCTATCATATGTGATTGGATGTTTCGCATAAAGAAGAAGAGCTCCATCATCTCGCTCTCCTTAATTTCGATATTAGGATCAGCGGAAATCTCCTCGATCCTAGCTATGAACCTAAAGAATTCACTCTCTTTCAAATTCGGGTCCTTATAACGCATGATGTCCCAGACTTTTCTGGGGTTATAATCTGTCCATTGCTGTGTCTTTCGCAACCCACGTCTTAACCGACGATATAACATCTTCACTACTCTTGCATAGTTTCCCTCGGTTCGATAATACGCCATTCGTTCACTGAAGTATGTCTGGCCCCTTCGCAGGAAGACATCTGAAACACTCTTGACTTCTGGTTTCTTTATGTCTGGTAGGTATTTCCTGATGCCCAAAACCGTGATGAGTGGATATGCAGCAGATAGATAGGGAAGTGATGAGAGCCATAGGACTCGACCAAGATAAAGCCCGAAAAAGAACTCACTTTCCCACCAGGGAATCTCAAGAAGCTGTTCACAGAATAGAATGGGTTGGGAAGAATCTCCATGAGAGAGCCATTCGATTACGTTATCGCCAAATTGTCGATTACCAGAGAATCTACCCCACATATCATTATTGAACAAGCTTGGGTCACTGACAGCAACGATTCTTCCACCATTGGGAAATTCTGGTGTGGAAAGATCGATTGCGCCTACCACTGGGAGAGATCCACTTAGTTCATACGGATCTGGATCTGGTGTCGGGTCTGTGATGTTTGTTTCACACCAGGACCTAGCGGTTGTCCAAGCAATGCCTCCTCTCCCTAAAAGACTATAGGGACTGATTGCTGAAGCCCAGTTGAGATGAAGTTCAGACACTCCAGCGGTGAGGGCTCCACCATCGACGCCTACTCTGAAGTCCCGGATGATGGGTAGTCTTGGCTCTTTGGTCGTGTCATATGAGTCCAAATCAAGAAGTACACCATCAACAAATGACAAAAGGCCCTTAGTCTGATTGTCAGGTATAAACGAGTTCATCAGGAAGTTCAAGAGAGCCAGTGATCTGTTTGCTGACCCAAAATCGTCTGCTATGAGTACACCACCACCGTTCATTAGGTGAGTGAATACAACTAATGCAGCATCAATGGTGAAGTCTCGAACCGGACCCATGATGATAATCACAGCAGACCCATTGTACCTACTGGCAACACTCATGCTTGCCTGAATTGACATCACATTTCGACCGTTGCTCTCAATGTTATTTGCGAATTGGCTGAGTCCGTCAAAATCCTCATTGTATATGGAGAAGTCATAGCCATAGCTAGACTGGGCTCCGACTAATGTACTCGTGGCTAGAATCCCCACTGGAACCCAAGCTAGAATAAAGAGGGTTACTTGCAGGATCTCTTTCCAGCCCATTCGCATCTCTCCATATTTCTACTCTGCTACAGCTGGAGCACTTGTCGAATCGATTCTGGGATAGAGGTCTGTGAAGATGCGGACTGCTTCTTCATACCTCTCACGGGTCATTTCATGATGCGAGAAGCGAGCCTCTTCGTATGTCTGTACGAATTGTTCAACAGTCGCTCCATCAAGAGGGATTGTTTGTAGGACACGCTCCAGATATTCTCGAGCTGTCTCCGAATGAGTCCTCTCAGAACCCATCTTGTGGCCACACATCTGCTCGAAAGTACGATATGCCAGAGTGATAGAGGCACCGTATTTACCAGCATCTGCGAGCTTTTTGATGTTCCTGAGTTTAGTTGGAATATCAATTCCTCTTGTTATAATTGGACTGCGGAACATTCCTCTTACAATGTACAGATACGCCAGAACAGCGATGACTGCACCAACGAGCAAGATACTTGCTATGAGTAAATCTGTTCCTTGCAATGGATTACCACCTGTTGTTTGTATATTGATTGTGAAAGGATTGGATTGTACACTTGCGATATCAAATGACACAAGCGTGACAGTGAATCTAATTATCGATCCGTCAGACTGACCAGCCACTTGATGCTGAAATGTTCCAGTTTCATCAACAAAGTAGGGATACACAGCTGTGCCATTATAGTTCAGTCGGGCGGTCCGAAACATGATTGGCCGTCCATCCGGGTCCTGTAGTGAAACCTCTATGATGAACGGTTGATTGGGATCAACTCTTCTCGGAGTTGACGCAAATATTACATCTGTAAAGACATGAATTCCTTCATCTGAAAAGTATGAACTGGGGTTGATATACAATGCTCCATCATAATCTGCAGTTATGTTGAAGATGCCATCACCCTCATCCCACGATAGTGGGACTGTGTATTGGAATGACATTCCACTGCCAACACTCAGTAAGACATCACCCAGGTGTGTCGAACCAAGGTATAGTGAAACCGTTTCTGCATTGAGGTAGAAGCCATCATCATCTGCTAGCCGCACATCAACGGAGAATGTTTCTCCTGGCATGAGTGATTGAAGATTAGTGGAAACATAAACATCAGAGTCAATATAGACCAATATCAACCATGTTGTTGGGCCATTCCTCAATTCATGATAAGACGATGAGAATCGAACACTAATTATGATTGAGCCTCGAGGTTGATTGTCAGCAATAGTAAGAGAGATTGTATAACTACCATCTCCAGCAGTGAAAGCAGTCGCTCCAGTTCCTCCACCATCCAGAGTCGCCTCGAGCATCAGGCTGTCGACACCAAATCCACCATCATTTAGGACATCACCTGTGATGATCAATGTTTCACCACGGCTAACACGATTGTCCACTGGCTCTGCGTCCATGAAGATATCGACTCGTTCAAGGACTGTGACTGAATTGAATAGCTCGGATGTGTCCGCCGTACCCCATGCAATGGTTGGAGGTTCGAATAATGCATATCCCGAGAATATCCCTGGGTCAACACTGTAGGGCACGTTGTGAACGTAGCTGAATGCACCCAACGCGGGATCGGTGATTGTGATTGTTGTAAGATGAGTTCCGCCCCACCAGATTTGAATATCGTACCCCACCATTGGTGTGCCATTAATGAACTGAAGTGTACCCGAGAAGGTCACGGTGCCACCCAAATATGTCAGAGTGGTATCAACACCTGTTGTAATAGAAGCTCTATAGATATCGACCGTGACTGAAATTACAGGAGACTCTCCAAATGTAGCGAATCCAGAGGGGTCAATATAGCCCCAGACATGCTGAACATACGTAAGCAGTCCGATGTCATCTGGAACTTCAAAATTGATTGTGAATCCTCCGGTTCCATCGGTGAGATAGTCATTCACTATGACCTGATTCGTTCCAAAGTAATCGCCCCAATAGATGTCAAGTGG
>JBHLRS010000032.1:0-33061 GCA_048882325.1 Candidatus Thorarchaeota archaeon
CAAGTGTTGGCAGTCAAGTTGTTGTAAAAGGAACTTTGGTATATGTATATTCCAGACTGGTTATTATCATTGCAGTTGTTTTCAACCAATGTGTTGTTAGAAGTGTCAATTCTTAGTAGTATGCCTGAGGCGCCATTTCTATTACAGTTGTTTTTTGAGATTATGTTATAACCGGGATTCACGATTCGGATACCGTCATTGTAATTGGCACTGCAGTTATTATCAGTCACCATACACAGCACGGGGGCAATACTTTCAGGATTGAAGTCTCCGAGTGTTATGCCATAGCTGTTATTATAACAAAGATTACTCGCAATAATATGTTCTCCACTATGCCCACTTTGACCAGTTAGATCGATGACATTGATACCATAATAGTTGTTGCTGCAGTTGTTTTGTTTGATTGTGATATTTAGTGATGCAACCAGCTGAATTCCACTGATTGCGTTCTGTGTAAATGTGTTATTTTCCAAGACACAATTCCTGCTTCCTCTTCCTAGTATGAAAATGCCGTGAGTATTAAGTTGACAGAAGTTATCGACTATTCTTCCGTTCTGGACATTTTCAAGGTATATTCCTGAACCAGAATCGACGTTTGCACCCACTAGATAGCAGTTGCTGATGGTGAAATAGACCATCGTGTTGGAGATGCTAATACAGTGACCAGTGTTACTATCTAGGTCAATGTTTAGACCATCAATGATGTATGGATTTCCATATGAACCATTACCAGACCATCCCTCAATCAGTGCAGTATCTGAGAAGTTAGCATCACCATCGATGACAATGGGAGCATGAGGCACACCTGCGAGGTACAGATTCCTTGTTTCTGGCACATCAATTGCTTCATTTGCCCCAATGAATCTACTCTCAGAGTCAGCGACTGGTATCATGTTTCCCAGCAACAGGATGAGCATTAAACAAACTGCAATCCAAAAGACCCCTATCTTACTGCACATGATTTTTCTCTCCATCGCTGCGACGAACACTATTGAGGTCTGTTCATGTCAATCCATAAGTTTAGAATTAATGTGGTGTAGCTGCTTTCTGTTTCCTTCGCAGAGCTACTGCTATTATGACTCTGTGTGCTTATTAATCAATACAGATGGAAGATTTCAATTAGGAGCGAATCAAAAGCTATACCGGTGTCTGTCAGGGAACTCTTGCTTCTTCGCAAGGTTGAAAGAACTGTGCGCTTTGTCTCATGTGTTCATCAGTTAAAGGGCAAAGTCCATGTTTCATCAAGAAGTCATGCAATGATGAAATAGTCCATAAGGAAGCAAGGCCAATATCAGACAGGCGTAATTGGTGGACGGTTGTGTAGGAAAATCAGTTCTATTGCGGATTGTTGCATGTATAGTTGTTTTTGTACTTGTGGTTCAGTTAGTGTCAATTTCCACATCTGAGTCACCGGTCATCATTTATGAACCTGAATGGAATGTGATAAAAGGAAGTCTCCTTACATACGAAATAAACGTGACAGGGGACCGAGATGAATTGAACGGGTTGTACTCATATCAATGGGTACATCTCAATAATACAAGAATCATTGTAAATGTGACATATCTCCCAAATCTTGTTGAGTTCTATACCTCAGAAAATTTCATTCTGGATGTGGTTGACGTTCAAAAAGTGGTTTGCTGTTTTGAGAATGGAACTTCCCTTTCTGAATCAGACTCATTTGTTAGTACACTTATTTCCAGGGCCTTATTGCCAGTTTCTTCATGGAAAAACTTCGATTCCATGTTCCCGGATCATTTCAGTGGGCAATGGGAGATGTATGAGCCAAACTATTCGTGGGTAGCAGGTTTTGAAGGGGATCGCTTCTTCTTTGGATATCTGGGAGAATCATGGCATTTTTCCAGAGGATGGAGCGCGCAGATAGAGTTGACATCAGGCATTCCTTACAGAATAGAAAATCATGACAACTATCATGACTATGGATTCACAACTGATATAATTGAATTGACTCTTGTGGACTAATTTCAGAATCGCAAACAAGAGCGAACCAATCATATCCCATAAAGAAACCTGTCCAGAAATTCCTGTTTCTTTGGTAGAAAAATCTAAGAGGAGTCTATCCTTGACTATTGATTTAGAGGGGGTTTCTCATATGAACCGCAATAAAACGATCCTCGTTGTGATGTTAGTTTCAGCGGGTATTCTCGTAGGGTTTCTACTCATTCCTCCAGCATCAAATCCGGAACAGGTTGAGTTTCAGGGGGAATGGATGGTGAGTGTAGGCGAAATATACCAGTTTGAGATTGAGTCATGGGGTGCGTACATTTATGGCAATTATGATAATTCTGAAATTGATCAGTTGGTGGGCTTAAATGGAACTGTGATAAATGTCACAATAACGTATCTCCCAACTCTTGACTTTATAATCAATAGGACAACATTTGAGAACGACATTGTTGAAGTCGGAAAAGTCGCATGCATTTTTAGTAATGAGACTGAGTTACCTCCCACCTGGTTAAATGTGATATCTACATCAATATCAGGATGTATCATTCCTGTTGGTGATTGGTCCATTCTCGATGCATATCATCTGACTTTCGAACAAGTATGGGAGGACCCCCTCTGGGATGAAACCTATTTTTCAGACCTGCTTGACGACAACTTCAAATTTGGTCATTTCTGGTGGGGAATGGATGATACGGAGATATGGACAGGGACAGTATCACTCGACAATGGATTTCCTACCATGTTATCTTGGTCGTATGATCACATGTATGGTCCAATCGAACTTGAGCTCACTTTGAAGTCTTAGCCCTCTTGCACTTTCATAGAGAATATCTATGTCTATCAAGGAACTCCTGTTTCTTCGCAGGATTGAAAGAGGAAACTCCTTGAACGTTATCACACGCTTCTTGTGAAATTGATGTTCTTTTACAAGAGAAATGGAACTAATAAACTGCAAATATGAAAATATGCAATTCAAGAAATATTAAGAAGGTGAATTGTAGACCATTGGCTTAGATGGGATCAATGAATCAAGTTTCTGATGCCGAAACTGCTGAAATTGTGTGGAAAAGGTTCTACAGAATTGGTGTAGTAGCAGCTCTAAGTATAGTAGCATTATTACTTATAGGGATTATCGGAATCATTTCCTCAAGTTTACAATCAACCACCAATAATGACTGGTTCGCACAGATTCAAAATAACTGGCTCGTTGTACTTTTCAAACTGAATGCTGGGTTTAGCGGAGTTCAGCAGGACTTGCTTATGACAATCGATCTATTGGATATTGTCATCATGATTCTCGTGGGTATTGTGTTTATCCCCCTTTATGCAGTACTCAGAAACACTAGTAGAATCTGGTCGTTAATTGCTGCATTGCTACCGTTTGTAGGGATACCTATCTTTCTTGTAACAGCTACAGCTGGTCGTAGCAACCTGTTGATTGGAGGATTAATAATATCAGTAATCATGCTGCGGAGTAACATCTTTAGCAAAGTAACATCCTACATTGGAATAGTGGCAAGCTCACTTCTATTCTTCACTGGTGATATAGCTACAGCTATCTTCACTTCTTCTAGCATAGTTGCTATGTTCATAGCTGTGGGGTATGTGCTTTGGATGACATGGTTCCTCCTAATTGCCCAAAGGATCTTTCAGCTTGGACATAGCGTTTCGGAAGACAGTGTGAAACGGAATTGAACCGAATTGTTTGGTATCAGAGTGTATATCGGTGCCTATCCAGAAATTCCTGTTTCTTTGCGGGATTGAATGACGAAAGTGACTGGAAGAATTCATGCAAATAGACTGTCGAAATCTGCCTGAATTCTGTTGGGAAACTTGTTTATGCTTTTCAAAAATATGTAGTTGTAGATACTATCTATTATACACAAGAGCAACGTCCTTAGTCTTGTATACATGAATTTCTCTTCCATTCGAAGCTCTCAAAACAGTTTCACCACCATTCTGCCATTTCTTCATTGCTTTCAGTGTAGGTTTACCTTCGTCACTGTTCAGCCAGTCTGTGACCTCGTGCACATCGGGATCATCAATGGCTGCTATTGCCTTGGTCACCTTCACTCCTCTTCCGATTGTTTCAAAAAGGCTCTTCTGTAACCAGCGTTCGCGTTTACTACCAGCTTCCTCAACTGGGACGAGCCAACAACCAAGACCATAGATCCTGTCAATCACATGTGACGTATAGAACCTCTCGAGCTCTTGTTGATAGTGAACGACGATTTGATAGGGTTCTCTGCCTTCTATCTCGATGCTCACTTCATGGGTCTGCTTTATCTCGTATAATATTATTGTGACGAGTGGGCCCACAGTTCTACACTTCTCTTTATACTCCTCGCTGGAGGGGTCACAATCATCATCACAGAAGAAATGACGAACGATCTCATTCTCAATCGCCACCATATAGTTACTGTCTATATTGTAGGGATACCATTTCTTATACTCGATCTTCTTCTGACCACTCTGCGCTTCGTGAATCTGTTTTTCAATAGAGCGTACTGTGTCATGTATCATCTCCTCTGCAACAGTAACTGTATCATCTAAGGAAACTCCTCTCTCTTGAATGTACCTTAGAGCAGCACGTTGATGCTCCTTTCGCATAGTCCTGATTGAATCGGAAAGTGCTATTACTGTTTCGTATATTTTTCCTTTGAGCGAGTAGAAGCTATAGGGCGTATCGATGCCTGTCCAAGAACTCCTGTTTCTTCGAAGGATTGAAACTCGACAAAGCCTGGAGGTACCCGGTTATCCTACTGAATACTTCCATTCCAACTGTCCCACATTTTGGACATACTATTCTTGAGAGGTCCTCAATGGTCTGGAATTTTGTAATCCTCCAATCGATTCCTGTTTGGTAATTACAAGTACCGCAACGACACACGTCTTTAGTGAAGCTCCAGTATGAGTTTAACGTGGACGTGGCAATTTTCTTGGTAAGTTCCCAAAGCGCTTCAGGATCAGGATTTGCTTCTCCAAGATAGATGTGAGTGAGTGCTCCTCCATCCAGGTATGGGTGGAACATCCCTTCCTTTTTGATACGTTGAGTGAGCGGGAGATTAGCATTGACGTCAAGCGTCGTGCTGTTTGTATAGTATACATTTGGTGCTTGACCTTTGAGGTACTTCCGCATTCCTGGATACGCTTTGTAGTCCTTGATAGCGAGTCGACCTGCTGCGCTCTCCGCGGGAGTCCTTGTCACACCGAAATGGAAACCGGTCTCTTCTTGGAACTCAGCAGCCTTTCCTTTAAGGTGTTTGAGGACTTTGATTCCAAAACGGGTTCCCTCTCGCTCATGGAGTTGTTCACCGACCATTACTGATGCCATCTCGTCAAACCCAACAGTCCCAAGTAGGAACTCTCGCTTGTTCATGTCAATGAGTGGATCACCATTTGGTTTGGGTTGAGTGTAGAACGGGACACTGCCGCTGGCAATCAGTTTGTCCATGAGCCGCTTTTTCTCGAGGATGACCTCCTTCGAGAGTTCAACATACTCGTCAACCTTCTCGAAGAACTTGTCCTCATCAGCACGACCTAACCATGCTGCGCGACCAAAGTTAGGAGTCACCATCTGTGAGGCTCCAAACACCATGTTGCCACTCAGGAACTCCTCCAGTTCCTCATCACTGCTTGCTGTCCAGAGGTGAGAACAGCAACTGCTACAACCGGCCTCAATCTTTGATCGCCAGTTCAGATAGTTCTCAAAATAGGGAGACCCATGCTTGGCGGTGAGTTCTGCGACAAGCCCCCAGGATGCGTCATACTCCGAACCCATGAATTCCTTCCGGAGTACGATGTTCGGTTTTGGAAAGCCAAAGCCCTTTCCTTTAGCGTCACCTCTCAGCATGACCTCCATAAAGGCATTGAAGAACAGACGCGCTTCTTCTTCGAAGTCTCCATAGGTGACCTCTGTCTCTTTCCCTCCCGGTAAGACTGCTGGAACATCCCTCATTATCTTAGGGATTCCTGGAGTGAGATCGACACTGGAAAAGATCACCTGGCCTCCACGCGCAACATACTGTTGAGTAAGCGTGAAGACTAATTGTTGTGCAGCCTGCTTGATCTTCCTGTAGGGTTGCCCTTTCATGAAAGGAGCAAGAAACGTGTTGAAGTAGAAATACCCCTGACCACCTGCAAAAGAGCTCTGGGCGGCAGCCAACCAAATGGCAGAATGGTTTACAGCCACCGATAGATGCTGAGCTGGACCAGCGGCACTAGAATGCATTCCACCGAGACCATCAGGAGCAATGCCCAATTTGAGAACCTGTCTCAAGTCCCAGGTTGCACAATAGTCGCGAGTACTGAAGTACTCTCGATCTTTGATGTAGATGTCACCACTCAGATGGGCATCTGCAAGGTGAGAGGGTATTGAAAGGTAAGTGTGCTGCTCCATCACTTGGTCGTGCACGAGCTTTGCGATTGTTTCAGGGTTACGCATGAGATTAGCATTCGATGTGTGATCACCAGGATTGTTAATGAGGAGTCCTAGGTCATGCATTGGGATACCGACTCTTGTGTAAAGAATGCGTTCCTTTTCGAATCCCATTTCAGCGAGGATACTGTTACACATCTCACGGATTAGGGGACCAGAGAGGAATTGGATGCCAGATGCAACAATTCTGTCCATAACTCTTACAGCTACGAGTTGAGCATCAGCATGAAGAAGACCCGCCTCTAGAACAAGGCTATCAATGATTTTTGTAGAGTCGAATGCCTCCATTGTGGAACTGGTGGTTCGGACTTTGGGCATCTTCTTTTCGCGAAGACGTAGTTCCTCAGTTGTAGCAAGTGCGTCATGAATGTCAGTCATGCGGCATCAAGCACCTCCTTTCGTATCTCTTCCACTGTTGGAACTTCCCCACTATATAGTAGGCGTAGATTTCCACCATTCTCAATTAAAATCGAAGGAGTACTGGCAATGAACACTTGATGTTCCAGCAACTTGAACTCAAAATCCGGATCCATTGCTTGAATGTCAATGGTCTCGTAGTTGACATTTGAACCATCAAAAGCCTCTTGAATTACAGCTTTCGCTGCAGGGCAGTTAACGCAACCGTCCTGCGTAAAAAGGTAGATAGTCGGTGCTGTATCTTGTCCTCCCGGCGTCATTGCTCAACACTCACCTCCACAGTCGTAGAGGTAAAACGAAGATTGAGCTTCTGATAATAAAAGCATTACCGCCGGTGGAGTCGGCGTCTGGCCTTGCTCTAAGCCAACCGGGGGAGTTGGGAATCCAAACATATTCACACAAATGAGAAACTGACAATCCCACTTAAGGTCCGATGAAATACAATCAATTCGTCCCCGATAAAATCCGGTTTTTACAGTCCTGAGTTAAGGAAGCAGCACATTTCTCTAGTGAAAGGTACCAAGAAATGAAACGTGTATTGAAAATTGATTGGCGCGTTTAATTGATTGTAATAGTTACTAATTGTCACTAGCAAACAGACAAGCACAATCTAGAATAAGTGGTCAGGCATGTTACTGAAAGGAGGAGAACACACTGTGCCAACATACATCAAAGCAAGGACACCACTCGATGGTTGGATACGGATAATTAGAAAAATAATGGAATCAGGTATGGTCCGTGTTGATGAAAGGGATAGTGAAACACGTTGGCATGAGAACGTAATCATCCACATTCTTGATCCGTACACCGATAGAGTGAGTGACAAGTATCCCTTCAGTGAACAAGTACTCCGTGACAAGTACGCAACACAACTTCTCAATCCTGATCGGATGGACTTTGATTACACATATGGTGAGCGACTCAATGCCTGGGGAGAAGAGAGAATCAATCAGATTGAATTCGTCATAAACAAGCTGAAGGAAAGTCCTCATAGCAGAAGAGTGGTTGCGACCACATGGGACCCTCGTAAGGACACTATCGTTGATGAGGTCCCTTGTCTCAATCATTTTGTCTTCATGGTTAGAGAGGAGCAACTCGACATCTCAGTCATGATACGTTCGAATGATATGTACGGGGCTTGGCCTGCGAATGTGTATGCACTGGGCGAGCTCTTGACTCATTTATCCAAGAAGACGGATATTAAGCCCGGTACAATCACAACACACTCTGTCAATGCGCACATCTACAGACACGACTATGAAAAAGCCTCGGAAATATAGGTTGTTACTAAATCCGAGCAATTCATATAGACCTTTAACCAGAAAGCCATTCCGGGTTTCAATACTTAATCATACGAATGTGGTAACTATAATGGAGTGAAACTAATTTGGATGATGTTGATAAAAAACTGGTATCGCTTCTACAGAAGAACGGAAGAACAAGTCTTTCGGAGATTGGTAAGGAGTTGGGGATGTCCCACGTAGCAGTGAGCAAGAGACTTGACAAACTGGTTCAGTCTGACCTTGTAAAAGTCACTGCAGGGATTAATACAGAGTATCTCGATGCCAAGCTTCTCTTCATGGCACTTGAAACAGAGGACATGGATGTTGCAGAGAAGATTCAGCAGAAGTATATGGTCTGCCCGAGACTTGTAATGTTTGCTCCAGTAACAGGAAGATACAATGTGTTTGCAGTCATGGTTGCAGAGGACACGTGGAGCCTGGAATCAATCATTGGAACCTGTAGCATGAGAACAGAGCCAGGTGTAAGGAGATCAGAGAGCTGGTTTGGTAATGCTCCAGTGGCACCAAAATATCTGCCTGTAGATTTAGCTCCTGGCACCTTAGGTGGCTCAGTATCACCATGCGGCAGAGACTGTGCTTTGTGCAAACGCTACAAGGCCGACAAGTGCGTGGGATGTCCTCCAACGCAAGTCTATCGCGGGAGTCTATGGGCCAGTCCAACCAGACCCAAGAAGAAAACTAGAAAGAGCAAAGGTTAACTCGTAGTAGACCCTCGATAATTCAGTGAACCAAATGAATGGTGTCTTCATTCACCCACTTGCGGTTGTCGATGATGGAGCAAAGATTGGCGAAGGAACACGAATCTGGCACTTCGCACACGTCAGAGGAACTGCCACAATTGGCAAAGACTGTAACATCGGGAAGGATGTCTACATCGATGCAAATGTTGTGATAGGCAATAATGTGAAGATTCAGAACGGGGTTTCAGTATATAATGGAGTCACCATAGAGGATGATGTGTTCTGTGGACCACATATGACCTTCACAAATGATCTCTACCCCAGGGCGTTTGGAGAGTCCTGGGAGATTATCAAGACCCATGTCAAGAAGGGAGCCTCAATCGGAGCACACGCTACTATCGTTTGCAATACAACTCTAGGGGAGTATTGTATGATTGGTAGTGGAGCTGTTGTAACCAGAGATGTACCAGCCCATGGACTAGTTGTTGGCAATCCAGCAAGACTTGTTGGATACGTTTGTGTGTGTGGAAAACCACTAACAGAGGTTATCGAGAGAAACGAAAAGTCCGTAACAATGCGATGTTCTAAATGCAACTCAGAGATTGAAATACCTGAAGACTAAGTGAAAGGAGTGACTCGCCTCCGTTGTCTCATCTATACAAGAAGTTCGTAAAGGAGAGTGTGACAGACCTAGTTAGTCAGCAAAAGAACATTCGTAACGTGACAATCATCGCTCACATTGATCACGGGAAAACAACGCTTAGTGATTCCTTGATTGCTGCTTCGGGTCTTCTCTCAAAAGAGGTGGCGGCATCAGCTAGACTTCTTGACTACGACCTAATTGAACAAGAGCGGGGTATCACCATCAAGGCCTCAGGGATTTCGTTAGTACATACATTTAGTGAAGAAGACTACTTGATCAATCTTGTAGACACTCCTGGTCACATTGATTTCTCAAGTCATGTAACTCGAGGGCTTAGACTAACTGATGGTGCTGTGATTGTGGTAGATGCAATTGAAGGAATTATGGTCCAAACAGAAACAGTGACAAGACAAGCAATGCAGGAACTTGTTAGGCCGGTTCTATTTGTAAACAAAGTTGACAGACTAATTCGAGAGCGAAGATTGAGTGGTCGAAAGACTGCAGAGGAGATCAACCGGGTAGTGCGAGAATTCAACGCCATGCTTGGAAAATACCTAGACGATGAGAGGCTGGAGGATTGGGAGGTTTCACTTAGCAATGGATCTCTCAGTGTCGGTTCTGCGATTGACAAATGGGGAATTGACATAAAAACTCTCAAAGAACGAACAAACGGAAAAACAGAACCAACAGACTTAGCGAATGCGTTTCTTGAAATCCTTGAGGAGATAGAACTAATCTATAAAGAAGAGAAACGAAAGGATTTGGCTTCAAAGTATCCTGTAGCTCGAGTTGTGTTGGATTCCATAGTAAGAATTGTTCCTAATCCAAAGGTGGCACAATCTTACAGAATCCCTCTATTTTGGGAAGGCAATACTGAGTCAAAGATCGGAAAGAACCTGATAGAATGCAATGCAGATGGACCATGCATTTGTATGGTTGGCGAAGTTCAACCAGACCGGCACGCGTCAACTGTCACTGCAGTTAGGATATTCTCAGGAACACTTGAACGAGCTAAACCTCTGATGAATCTACGTACAAGAGAACAGCGTAAATCACTGCAGATTGGTATGCAGATGTCAAAGACAAGGGTGGACCTACCTAAAGTTCCTGCTGGAAATTTAGCTTTCATAACAGGACTTAGAGATGTAGCAGTCGGAGATACTCTTGTCGATGTTGCAGCATTTAAGCGATCACAGGAACCAATCAATCCAATCAGTGCCCTCCAATATCCTACAGAACCTGTGGTGACTTACACAATAGAACCAAAGAGCCTAGCAAACTTGGGCACAATTCAAGAACCCATCGAAGCTTATGTTAGTACTGACCCAGCGCTCGAATTCGAAGTCAACTCTGAAACCGGTGAGATGTTAATCTCAGGCGCAGGAGAGTTACACATTGAGATTACCGTCGAGAAACTGACTCGTCTAGGAATTGATGTCACCCTAGGAAAGCCAATGGTACTGTTGAAAGAACAGCTCACCTCCGATGGAAACTCATGTTCAAGTGAAAGTGACAAAATAAGCTCATTCACCATTCGTGCAATAATTACATCAGACGATAATCCGCCCGAGTCAATTGGAACAGTGATTGACCAAGATCATGGATCAGCTAGTTGGATTGTGGATACTTCAAACAAAGTCAACCCATATGGCGATGAAGCAGAGTGGATTAAAGAAGCATTTCAGATAATCATTCATAATGGACCATCAAGTGGAGAGAGGATGCGAAGAGTTGGTCTAGTGATTGAGGGAGCGACTCTGAGGTCAGAAACGCCTGAAACGTCATGGAGAGATATCACTCAACCTCTTGTAGAAGCAGCAAGAGAGAGCGTAAAGTCAGGGAAGCCAGTCGTTCTTGAGCCTTGGATTCATCTCGAAATTAGTACTCCAGAGGAATACGTAGGGACTTTGAGTGCAATTTTATCTAAGCGAAAGGGACAGGTGTTTGAGATCAACTCAGATCGAACACTCTACAGAATAGATGCTGAGATACCTGTGAGAGAGTCATTCGGACTTGCCAATGAAATAAGAACCTCTACATCAGGCTGGGCAACCTGGGGAGCTCGAGCAGGAGGTTATCGGGACGTGAAGAATTCCGAAGTTCGCTATGACTGAGAGAGCTAGCGGCGAAGATAGAAACGTCTATTCATCAAATTTCCTAACAGTGAGAGGACCCGTCGATCCACAAGAGAGATACCATCGATCATTCTCAAGGCACGGGTTAGGTTTGAAAAGACTGCATTCAGGTATGGTTGTGCCTCCACAATCTCGGATTGCTCAACCATCTGAAGATATGCATTAGCTATCTTAATCAGTCCAAGCCAATCCTCAGCTAGAAGATAGTTATACTGTGATCCATCTATGGATACAGGACTGCCCTCGAATCTTCCTCTGTCAATGTATGCGGCATACTGATTCTCCAAAGCAAATGCAAAGCGCCGGAGAACTTGTGACAATGAAGAGGAGGTTGCTTTAATGAACTCTGCAGACTCTTGAAATGCTGGTTCAATTGAGGTGACTTCTCCGAATGCGATAGCGGCCCCATAAAAACCAGTGGCTAACTCGGAGTAGTCCTTGTTGTCATAGAATGCTTTGATTGTCTGGACGAGGTAAGTCTGACCCAGCCAATATTGTGCAAGTAATGGATCGTTCTCTTGAACCGCATCATCAACTGGTGGCTGAATTCGCACGCCAAACTCCTGATTCAATGCATTCAGGTTTATTTTGGCTGTTGAAAGTGCTGCAATAAGACCAGCGACTCCAGCAAGAGGAGAAGTACTTTGACTCATTGCCTTTGATCGTTCAAGAAGTGAGTTCCATGAACATTCGAGGAATGGGACTACCAGACCCACACCGTGAATGAACATAGACTCTGCGTCTACCCTAACATCACTAAGCATTCTATCAATGTCATCAAGAAGCCTCCTGAGTCTGGGAGGAATATCTCCACTGTGACGAGTTAGTAACCAGACTACATTGTATGTTGCAATAGCAACCTCCACGAAGGCACGTTTATCTGTGGGAAACAAAGGCACATACTGCACGAGTATCTCCCGGAGCGGATCTTGGATATCTACATTGGTTCTCTCAGTGGTTCGTAAATCTGACAGCGCAAGTCCCATTCGACTGCCTATTAGATCCAGCTCAGCAATACGACCTGCTGCAAATTGCTCCTCTCGCAAGGAAACTGCTCTCTCAAAGGACGCCTGTCCGATAGGCCAAAATTCGTCACATTCTGTGCTTAGACAAAGCCAACCAATTGCATTCTCAGTTCTGGTGAGTTCAAGGTCTATATCCGGATAGAGATTTTCTAACTCGTGAAGGATTTCCTTTGCACCATTGAAATAGTCTATTGCCTTTGTCATGTTTTCATGGTCGCCAAGGAGACCATGAGCGAATCCAAGACATGCTAATGTTTTGAACACATGTACATTCTGTTCGGGTGTCTTGTCATTGATGTTGTCGAATATCCGGAGTCCAACTTCAAGTCTATCAATAGCTTGTGGAACACCTTCTCGCCACCCATTCGCCAAGATACTCGAACCAATCACAACATGAGCCAATCCAACTTCTTCTACACTAACCTCGCCAGCTTTCAAGGCGATGTCATAGAGTTCTGCCGCTTTATCAGAAATACTACGGGCTACTGTGTGTGGTACAGAGTCATCCCGTGTTTCATTCACTCCAAGTTGAAGATTTACTGCAGCAAGCCCCGCGCTATCATTATTAGCTCGTGCAACCTTTTCAAGATCATTCAGATACTCTCGGGCATCACTGAAAAGATAAAGTTCGGTCAAGACACAAGCATAATCATATGTTACTTCAAATTCGAAGTCCTGCATTCCAACTTCCTTGCTTATCTCGATCAGTCTGTTGAGAAGGAGTTCTGCGCCTTCAAAGAATCCTTCCTCTATGAGAATCCAAGCGAGGCTATGAACCTCAAACAGTGCAAGATGTGTTGTTCCATCATGCCGCCTGTCATATATTGCGTTCAATGTCATTAGGACCTCGTCGGCCAAGAAGGGGAGAAGGGGTCTAAGGTTAAGACGAATGGAGGAGTTTAGAGCTTGAGACAGTTCACCCAATATATCAAGTAATTTAGGAATGGCTTCAATATCCGGATCTATCTCACATTCAGATCGTCGATGACTATTCGTGTACCTTGTATCCAGAAGCATGAGCAGCTCAGGGATAGATTGATTCTTGTGGAAGGACAGCCGAATTGACAGTTCAGTAAGTTTAGCACTAGCAAGTCCAGGTCGTCTTAGAATTATCTCCTCAATCGCACGAGCAATATCGAACAAGGTATTGGATTCATCAGAATTATTGAATGGGATATTTTGGACAGCGGATAAGCCATCATCTAGAGACATGTTTGCACAAAGTATGTCTCTCAATGTTGCTATCAACTGTGCCTGCAATGGAGCCTCTCCTATCAAAGGATGGCCCTGAATCCGGCTTTAAAGGTTTCACAGTAAAACAATCATCTTTCAATTACGAATTCATGCCACTCACGAGAGGTGTCTGTGCCCCTCATACGTTCCATCCGAAGCTGATGAGTTGGTATGGGACCACTATCATCGATCCTGAAACGAAGAACTGCATCAGCCAGGTATGAAAATGTAGCATAGGTCTTTTCCTCATGAACACCTTCTTCAAGAATGTACATGATGCTATGTGAGCCCTGCTTTATTCGACCACTCAGCCGCTGAACTGCTCTGGGCATCGTAGTAGGGCTCGAGTGTAAAATCAAAGTGGAGAGACTGTCTATTACAACCCTAGCTACAACAAGCTCCTCTAAAACCTCCGATAGGACTATCCCAAGTTCACTGATGTCATCTACTTTTGCCAGAGACCTCGCACCCCCGGAACTTGGAGCTCCCATCCGTTCGGAATAGCCATCAATGAAGACAAACTGACCGGATGCCTCCTGCTCTTCGATGGTCCATCCGTACCGACTCATATCATTACGAATGACCCTCGGAGAAACATCAGTAGTTACAAAGACTGCGGGGAATCCTAAGGCGACTCCTTCAGCAAGAAACGCTTCAGCATAAGTTGTCTTTCCAGATCCAAGTGGACCGACCAGCATATACGATACTTGAGTAAGCTGACCAAACTTCACAAGATCGCTGATCATTGGAGATGCTTTTGCTGCGGGCGGTACCACCCTTTGCGCGTCCTGATTCTCGACCACTTTATGGGCCCCACAATTTTCTGATTAAACGCCGGGACTTATCTCTCCGGGCCAGACTCGGATTCCTTCTTCTGTGATTCTCATTGAGTGAATTCTTGAACTATGTTTTGAGCCTCTCAGTTTGAGAACCTCAATTGAACGAGACCGTGAAGTGTCACTAATTTTCTCGTTATAGAGTACAATTACACCCGACGCTAAGAAGGCTTCGATATCAAAAACGCCCAATCCCTGATCTTGAGCGGGTATCTCGCTTGTCAAGAGAAGTGTGCATCCAGTTCTTGTGATATTTGCAGTGAGCTTGAAGAACTCCTCTCGAAGAATGTCTCTACTCCTAAACTTGTATGCCATAATCGAGAGTGTGTCAAGAACGACTCGTTTCGCCTTCAGTTTCTTCACGTGATTTAGAATAATTGCTTCAAGTCCTGAGAGGTCAAAACTGGGATATTCTCCAATTGTTACAGGAGTGACTTCTTTTGAAGGCGAAAGATCTACTATCGTGATCTTCTTCTCCTTCTCCAACTTCTCTAGGTCCATACCAAACCGGAGCATGTTTCTCTTAATCAAATGTGGTGGTTCTTCAAGAGTAACAAACACTCCAGGTTCATTATATTCAGTGGCACCCTTGTAGATGAACTGGGTAGCAAGTATGCTTTTTCCCGTTCCAGCCTTTCCAGCAATGAGAATAGTATCACCTCTAGGAAAGCCGCCCTCGATGAGTTCATCGAGACCAGGAATACCAGTCTTTACTCGGTCTATTATAAGGTCGCTCATTTTGACCCATCCTTCTTTTTCGTCATCACTTTGGCACCGAGAACCATTTTCATCAGCATGTCTGGTTCAGGGATACCAGTCACTGATACACCTCCGATCATCACAGTTGGCAGCGCAAAGATACCAAATTGTTCAGCAGCCTCGGGGTTCTCACTGACATTGATCACTTTGAGAGTGAACACTTCAGAGCCAAAGTCTTCAATCGTTTCTCGAATAACCTCTTCCGCACGTGGACAGAACGCACAAGTGTCAGACTTGAAGAAGACAACCTCTATCTTCTCTGCATCGCTCTTCTTTGTCGATGCTTTGCGTTTTTTCTTGTCCGCCAAATGGTAGCACTCCTAGGTTTGAGAAACGGCAAGGTTTCAATCCATGTTTGTCACTTGAATGTTTTGAGGGTGTCAGCTGAGGTCATTGGCTATTACAGGGATAATATCAATACTTCAACAGACGCTTAATCTTTGTCGCGGCCTTGCCCACGGGTCGTGAGTGATACCGGACATTACGGGGCATCACAGCTGCTAAAATGAGTGATTGCTTTCCACTTGTTCCAATCTTTTTGAAGACTGCCTTACCCTGAGTGCATCGGATACTGATATCACGAATGTCACCGAGCTTCAATTCCTTCCGAACTCGTTCTGCGGAGTCCGAGATAAAACCAGAAACTGCAGCTACAACATCTCTGTCTGTCCCAGGGGCAATTGCAGAGGCAATAGAGAATCCGTCATCTCTGACCAGTGAGGAGATTGTGAATCCACCCTCCTTGTTCATTTGCTCTAGGATCTTCGGAAGTACTCCATAGTCAGGACGACTCATCATTACTCTCTCCATTTTCCAAGGGTCTACACTCGAGTTGGTCGTTTCCCTAATAAACAATGTGAGATTGAAGTGGCTACAGTAGAGATTTAAATGGCCTAACACTTTGTTGAGGAGTACGAGTATGAGCGACATGTCAGCTGAATATCGGTACAAGATCGTCATGTTAGGGGACGGTGCCGTAGGAAAGACTGCCATGACTACTCGTTTCACTCAGAATTTCTTTGATTCAGATTATAAGCGAACAATCGGGTCAGATTTCGCCATCAAGAGACTCAAACTCAAAGATGAGGACACAGAAGTCCAAGTGACGCTCCAAGTATGGGATCTCGCCGGGCAACCAAGGTTTGAGTCTGTCCGTCAGGGTTTCTATAGGGGAGCCAGAGGAGGACTACTTCTGTATGATGTGACTCGTCGAAGAACTTTCATAAATGTTGAGAACTGGAAGAATGAGGCCTTCAAGAACCTACAGAATGAGATTCCGCTAGTCCTTGTCGCGAACAAGGTTGACCTCAAAGAAAGCCGTGTTGTTACAACAGAAGAGGGTGAGGATTTCGCGAAGAAAAATCAGTTCTTCTATGTCGAGTCTAGTGCTTTGACAGGGGAGAATGTCGAGGAAGCATATGCTAATCTATGCAAGAAGATGATTAAGGATTCCAAAAATTCCACTCAGACAAGAGTCATGGGATAATGTCTCTTACTTCCGAGTAGTTCCTTTTAGTAGACCTAGTTCACGCTTACATTGCCACACTAGATAGAAGATCTTCTTGGTCGCTAAGGTTTCCTCATCATAGTTGCTGCACAGGTCTTCGAACTTCTGAACCAAGCCATCACGTGTTTCTGGACTGATCGTGGATTTGATTTCACTAAGTAGTGCCTCAAATGGTGCCATTGTAGCCGCCAAGTCGGTCACTTCCCAACGAATGATAGCACCAGTACCATCGGAGGTGAGGAAGGATTGGGTCTTTGGATACCACTCGATACCATCAATTTCACCCATTGTTGATGCTTCACCGTTAATCGCTAGTTTCTCAGTATCCCACAGATAAACAGTCTTGTCACTAGAACCAGAAGCTAAATACTTGCCATCCTCACTGAAAGACAGTGCACGAACCTCAGTGCTGTGACCCTGAAGAATGTGTTCCACCTTCATTGGGGTACTTGATGAATCCCAGAGTATCATATGGAGATCAGATGATCCAGAAGCTAGTCTTGATCCATCTGATGTGAACCGAACCTGATGGACTGCTGCACGGTGCTCATTATGACGCTGAATCATCTCACCTGAGTTTGAGTCCCACTCGCAAATGTTAGCATCAACAGAACCAGAAACAATTCTATTCCCATTAGGGTCCCAGTCACAGGTAACAACGTAAAAGCCGTGTCCTTTCAAGTGATGGACAGGTTCACGAGCATTATTATCAATGTCCCAGATCATCAAGGTTGTGTCACCACTTCCAGAAACGAGTTTGTCACCATCAGGTGAGAAGGCAAGTGAAAGTATTGGATACTCATGGCCGGTCAATGTTGCTAGGAGTTCACCACTTTTGATGTCCCAAAGCTTCACAACACGTTCAACACTACCTGATGCTAAAATATCACCTCGCGGACTGAAAGCAATTGAAGTACACAAGAAATCATCTTGCATCCGTTGTATCTCTTCTCCGGTGTCTGCGAAATATAATCGAATACTACGGTCCTGTAATGCTGCTGCGAACATGCGACCAACTTTGTTCATGGCAAACCTTCGAGTAATTTCGGAACCATGCTCAGCTTGGTCTTTCAGAATCACTGGTTTGAGGAAAATTGAGGTCTCTTGACGCTCCATTGATGTCACACACAGAACCGTTCTAAGAGCCCGAGGCCGGAGATAGCGTAAAAGTCTTGTTGATACGTCATTCCATGCTTTGTGAATTGGACTGATGTGCACCGAGTAACACCAGTGAATTAATGTCACATCACAGCAACCATTATCTACTCTGAAGCAGGCCATCAACAGGAGGGTGACCCTTGGCCGAGAAAGACGAGCGACGAATCCTTTCAGCATTGGGTGGAGGAGAATCAGTCGGTCGGCTTAAGAAGGCAGTGAAGGGAATAATCAGGAAACCCAATGATTTTGTTGGGAAGATGCTGGAGAATCTAACAAGTATTCAAGCTTGCAAGGATGCTGCTCTTACTGGAGATGATGACCTTCGTCTTCTTGCTGTGTGTCGACTAGGGGAGTTTGGTGCTTCAGCCTTTGAAGCTCTTGATATCTCACTTAACGATGAGAGTCCACTCGTTCGAACTGTTGCAGCAGGAATGCTGGCATACACCGAGGATGAAGAAGCAGTAGAGATATTGAAACCATATCTCAGTGACAATAACGAAACTGTGAGAGATGCAGTCGAGTTCGCTCTTGGGTGGCTTGAAGAGTTCGCCTGTGAAAAAGAACATGGTACACGAATTCCTGACAAGTGGGAAAATCCTGCTGAGATTCTTCTTGACACAGATGCCATCCCACTAAAAACCTCAGAAGAGGTGGAGGTTGTTAGTACGTACACAGCACTGCCAGAGAGTCTCGAGTTTGGGATGACTGTGGAAAACAAGACACTCGAGCCAATTCATGAGGTTTCAATCAAAGTCTTGATGTATCCAAAAGAGAGTCTCAAGCCACTAGATCCACTGAGTCAGCTCATTGTAACAATCGAGCCGGGAGGAGTTGAGGCACTAATCTTCGGATTCAAGGTTACGAAGGAAGTTGTCGAAGGCGAGTTTGTCACATCAGTTCAGTTTATTGACGAAAAGGGTGAAGATATAGCTGCAATATCTGGGAACATATTTGTGAGGTCTCTATTTGAACAGGTCATTCCTCTTGAATCAACTCCAGAAGAACTTCTCAGTCTTAAATCCGAGATGAAAGAGTGGAACAGAGAGCACTCCCTGGCTGTGGAGGGAAAAGAACTCTTCAAGATTGTCAACGAGCTCTTTCAGACATGGAATCTCCACGTAGTACAATCAGAGCAGACCGAACGAGAAGATGTGTTCATGGGTGTTGTTTCGGGAATGGCCAAAGGAAGAATCCATGGAGAAAAGCTTGCAGTCACCCTGACAGTAGTTGGAAGACTCAACGATGACCTCTCAAAATTACGAATTGATGTGCTGTCTGAAGATTCAGAGGTTCTACACACTGTTGCTAGTGTACTTTTTGAAACAATCCAGAGAGAGCTTGGTGTAATCGAGATGGATTTCTAGATCTATGCTAGTCCTCCAGCCTCGAGAATCTTGATGGCTAATTCCAGAAAAGCCGCTTCGACATTAAGTCCTGTTTTTGCAGAGGTTTCCAAAAATGAAGTGATGACACCGTGTCCAGCTATTTTGTTTGCAAGTGCCTGTCCTTCTTCAGTTGTGACTAATGTCTGAGCCATCACAGGGTTATCCTTGAACTGGTCACGTAGGTCGGTTTTGTTAGCAATTAGAACGATGGGGATTTTCTTCCCAGCATTGGTCCAACACTCATCCACCCAGTTCATGAGGTTGTCAAAGGACTTTCTCTCCACAGTGGAGTAGACAGCCAGTGCACCCTGAGCTCCCTTGTAGAAGGTAGAACGCACGCTCTTGAAGTGCTCTTGTCCAGCTAGATCCCAAATTTGTATACTCACATCATGACCGCCCTCAAGGGCCATCTTTTTGACAGCAAAGTCTGCGCCGATGGTGATCATATAGTTAGCTCTAAAGCCTTCTCCCATGTAGGTCCTTCGGAGACTGGTCTTTCCGACACTTCCATCTCCCATCAATACAACCTTAAACAGTGCAGTGACCATTTTCTGTCACCTGTATGGCAGAGTGTCTTGTGGACACTAGGGCGTTATTTGATTTTTCCGCTATTTGAGTCTATGTGGATTGAATTAACTGGACATTTGGAGAAACGAAAGATATCTATCGAAGGAAATTCAATGAGCATATGAGGTTACGGTGTGAGTGGAGGAACTAGAAGTGGATATGTGATAGTTGCCACGATAATAGTGATTGGAATAGTGTTGATTGGTACTGGTGTCTATCTCTTTGTGTACCCGCCCGGACCAGGGCAGACTACCACTCCAACAACATCAACAACACCAACAACAACAAGTCCGACAACGACAGCACCAGTCGACGTTCCAAATCCATATCAGGTGGCGATCGTGTTTGCAACAGGGGGGTTAGGAGATCATAGTTTCAACGATGCAACATATAGTGGAGCACTCGAATCGAAATTTGATTACAATATTAATTTCACATATAGAGAACCAATGCAAATCTCTGAGTATGAAACATATCTCAGATATTTCGCAGTTCACGACGGATACATCGATCAATATGAGCTCATTATTTCGGTGGGATTTGACCAAACTGATGCTCTGATGACTGTTGCTGAAGATTATCCAAACCAAAGGTTCGCGATCATCGATATGATCATCGACCCTACGACATATCCCAACGTAGCTTCTGTTTTGTTTGAGGAGCATGAAGGATCAGCATTGGTCGGTGCTATTGCAGGTCTGACGACCACATCCGACAAAATCGGTTTCATCGGTGGTATAGATATTCCTTTGGTAAACAAATATTGTGCAGGATACTTTTTCGGAGCAAACTACACTAACCCGATGATAGGCGTGGGTAACATCAGCTATGCATACACTAACGATTGGGTTGACAGTATTGCAGGCAAAGCACTAGCTGATGGAATGTACGACACAGGAACTGATGTTATCTATGCATTTGCAGGTCGCGCAGGTCTAGGTGTGTTTGAAAGTGTCAAAGACAAGAACCTCACATCCGATATACCTCTCTGGTGCATCGGGTCAGGTTCACCTCAGATGTACCTCGGCACATTATATCCGGAAAACCCTGTTGCACCAACATTTTGTCTTACTTCAATGGTGAAACGTGTTGATGTCGCAGTGTACGCGATTATCCAGGAGTGGGTTGTTGATGGAATTTGGAAAACTGATCTCGACCTTCTTCATTTCTTTAACCTTGCAAATGGCGGACTTGACTATGAGGTCAATACAGACCTACTAACGCTGGATCCGGCAATCATAACCGAGATAGAAGCCCTCAAGGCACTGATTATAGCCGGAACTATCGTGGTTCCAGACGCAATCTACTGGACTTGAGGCGCAGTTTACTTTCGGGAGACTGTCCCCCTCAGAGTCATACATTAGGACGGACTGAAGAGCCCCATAAAACCCACAATCAGCGAGGACATAGTATACTGGCCCAACAGTCTGGAGACCGCCCTCTAGTACTGTGGGTAGCGCCAATAAGAGGATGAAGACCTGTGGGACGAACAGTCCGCACCTATAGAGATGCGGTTAGGATTGAGGAAGCAAGATGGAAAGACTTCAGACGAACTCTAAGACCGTCCCAGAGAGACCGTTTTGATCGGATTTTTGACTATGCAAGGGGCTTTGCGGATGCAGGCACTATGATGGTGACACCTCGCATCATTGAGGTCATCCTGCTTTCTGCAATCCTAGAGATGCTAGGAGAGATTGATGACATCAAGGGGAGGGTTCAGGTCTTGGAGAAGAAAATCGAGGAGAACACCCCCTGATGAAGAAGACTGGATGGTTGTTGGACTGTAGTGTGAACAGAGAGGAACAGGCACTGACCTTATGGATAAAGAGCGAGGGAAAGACCAAAGGCTACACCTATCGAGGATTTCAGCCATCTGTGTATGTCAGTACAAACCTGATGAGAAGTATGGACTGGAGCGAAAGTGACATCTTACGTGCAGTCTTGGAACACCCCAGAGTGACTCGGACTGAAATTGAACAGAAATTCGCTAGTGTATATGATACTGAGAAGTCTCCAGTCCTGCGGGTGTTCACCACTCCGGATGCCCTGCGGGAGGTTGCCAAGGACCTTGAGAAATTGCCCGGAGCCACTGTGTACCACGCAGACATTGATCCGGTCCAACAGTTCTTCATTGCAAAGACCATGTTCGCCTTTGGACGCGTCGAGTTTGAGTTGAAAGGGAACGAGGTCGTCAGTGTCAAGCGCCTTGACGAACGAGAGGACCCGAAGTACGAGATTCCTGAGCTTGAAGAACTGGGCTTCGAGGTCTTCGTTGACACCGAACAGATTTTCCCAAGGATGGAAGACAGAATTCACCACATCGAGGTCTACTATAATGAGGAAATCATCCGCATTGAGGACTATGATGAGAGAAACATCCTCTACAGGTTTCAGAGCGTCATCGACAAGATTGACCCAGATGTGATAACCACGAGAAGGGGAGATGAGAGTCTCTTCAGATATCTCAGCCTACGATCGAAGGTCAATGGAGTGGAGCTACGACTCTCACGGGATGATACACCACTGCATGTCACCTATAGAGAGCCACAGTCATTTTGGCAGTACAACAGGATTGTGTACAGATCAGGAACGCAGGTCACGTTGAACGGGAGAATCCACATTGACCGGGGAAAGACTGGCATGCATTTCTTCTCACCCATAGGGTTAGAGGGCGTTGTGGAGAGTTGCAGGCTCGCACTAGGCAGACCGCAGAGGGTTTCACGGATGACCATTGGTGGGGTGAACGCTGCCGTGCAGTTCTACAATGCCTTCGAGATGGACATCCTCATCCCACCGGTCAAACGGAACCCTGAGTTTCTCAAGTCGCTCAACGAGCTGGCGGCTATTGACAGGGGTGGACTAATTCTTCAACCACGTCCGGACATCTATGAGAATGTCGCAGAATGTGACTTCTCATCAATGTACCCCACCCTCATGGTAGACAAGAACATCAGTCCTGAAACTATCTGCACACGGACTGACTGTCCATACGGTGAGGCGTTCTGTCTACCAGTTCCCGAGCTGAGCTTCAAGATCTGTACCCGAAAGCGGGGAATTGTGTCAGAGTCGTTGAAACTGCTTGTCAACAGAAGGATGAAGTTCAAAGACCTGATAGAAGAGGGCGAGGATGCAAAGAAGTACGAGTTTGTTCAGAATACACTGAAGGGAGTGCTTGTTTCGTGTTTTGGCTACCTTGGCTTCAAGAATGCGAAATTCGGACGAGTGGAGGCGCATACTGCTGTCACTGCATTTGCGAGAGATGTCATGCTCAGGACCCAAGAGATTGGAGAGGAGATGGGCCTCCAGATGATTCATGGCATTGTGGATTCTGTCTGGCTACAGGCCGATGGAGAGATTGAGTATGACAATGTGGCAAAGTTCTGTGAACTTGTGACAAAGGAAACAAAGATTCAGATGTCACCCAAGGGCGTCTATAGATGGATGGTGATTCCATCCTCCCGATTGCATCCTTCAGTAGCGCCCTTGAATCGATACTATGGGGTATACAAGCATGGTGGAATCAAGACACGAGGGATTGAAATCCGCCGGCGTGACACATGTCTCTATGTCGGGGACTGCCAGAAAGAGATGATCAAGACCCTTGCCCAGGGTCGTGATAAGGCAGGGTTTATCGAGCAGATATCTAGTGCACGGGCAGTGTGTCAGGAGTTCATCAACAGACTTCATGATGATGATGTTGACATCAGAGACCTTGTTCTAAACTCCACGCTCACGCGAAACCCCCACGAGTATCGAGCCACTTCAAGGGCTGCAGTGGTGGCTCAGCAGTTGGTCAAGGCAGGTCGCGAGCTCAACGCTGGTCAAAAGGTCCGGTATGTGATGACATCAGCAGATTCACAGAATCCACTGCGCAGGGTTTGTGCATTGGAGTTGTTCGATGAGTCGACGAGGTACGACCCTGAAGCGTACGCAAAACTCTGTAAACGTGCGTTCGAGAACCTCATTCCTGTGCAGTATCTCAGTTCAAGAATAGAAATGGATCAAGGACAGGAACTCCTTATTACAAATTGATGATTGGTTATTCTGTCACAGCATGAGCTTGCATTGTAATCCGTGGTTTGAGTTCTCGCACAGGAATTCCAGTTTCTTTTGACACACGGAGAACATCATCAGCCTCTGGTTTGATGTTCAAGATACTTCCATCCACAGTTCGTGAAACCTTCACCCGAATCATGTATTCCTTACCATCAATCTCGAAACTGCAGACAATGGTTTCACGTGTGGCCTTGAGTCGTTGCCAATTCGTATAACGAATCCCAATTGTACCAAGATTCTTGACCATCACATCAGCGATACTCTTTAGACCAGCTTTGGCTGCAATCACCTTGACGACGTAACAAGGTCGATTCTTCTTGCCTATGGCAGGTATAATTGTCACATCATATGCGAGACCCTCCTCCAGAAGAGTGTCAAACAATGTGGCAAGAGTTTCACCATCAACATCATCAACATTGGTTTCGATGACTATAACTTCATCTTCATTCCAACTATCAATCACTTTGGGCTTCTCCTCAGGTTTAGGTTTAGTCTCTTTTGGAGGTTTGGTCTCTTTCTTCTTCGGTGCTTCTTTGACTGGTTTGCTTTCCTCTTCTTCAGAAATAACTGTCTCACCAATAACAATCGACAACATGTTGGGTGTCTTTCCGAGGTCTCGAATACCAAAACCAAATCCCTGACTCTGGGCAACGAAATCCTCGTGGGATTCAACAAACTTGTCTGTGATCGCAATAAGGATAGCAGCTCCTGTTGGAGTCAATACTTCGGTCTTAGCTTTTCCATTGTGATATGGAACATCATTGGCAACCAACATCTCAGCTACAGCTGGAACAGGAACCTCAAGGAGGCCATGTTCGGTCTCTATTGTCCCACTACCAACTGCTACACGAGTTGATAGAAACTCAGCCTCACCTAGAAGGCCAGTCTTCTCAAGAAGATAAGCAGTCCCTACAATATCTAGGATTGTATCAACAGTCCCTGTTTCGTGGAGATGAAGTTCATCGATAGGTTTGTCATGAGCCCTGCTTTCAGCTTCGAGAATTTCGTTTAGAGCTTTCACTGCAATTTTCTTTCCAGCATCTGAAAGTTCAACCTCTTCTGCAACTGAATGAAGAACTTCCATGATTGAGATGGGAGTGAAACGAATACCGGAATTTTGGGTCACTTGAATCTGGCGTCCAGTTATACCAGAATGCGTGTGGGTAACCATGTTTATACGAAAAGAGGGGTCGTAGATTAACAAACTCGCTGCTACTGGAAGTAGAGCATTATCCTCTCCAATCAAGTCCATCAATGCTGAGAGGAACATGTCACCTGAGGCTCCAGCAGTTGACACATCAATGAGTACTGTCTTCTTAACCAAACAGCATTCCTCCGCCTGATTCGCTATTAGTTGAATGCGAAATTTTCATTATTCCGACAATGGACCTGTAATCTGATACTAAACTCTCTTTCGGACCAACCTAAATAAGATTGTCAGCTTGTATCAATCAACTGTTATATCACTAGGAATGCTTGCTCTCCATTGTTCGAATATTGCCATGTACATACATTCGGCGGGTGGAATCCACATTTCTGCTGAGTCAAATGATTGATCAACAAACTCAACGGGAGCATTTCGAATAATCGATGCAGGAATCGACTCATTAGATTCCCCCATAACAGCAGTGCATGCGGATGCAAGATTATCTGCGATGGCACGTCGTGTTATTCTCAATTCATTCCCAAATAGATCCTTTCGTCCCCTGTCATCAGCCACAGGGTAAAATCCTGCTACTCCAAGTGCCATTCCAATATTGCCTAGCCTTAGAGGTTGTGTGCGACTATCGATAACAAGCACACCAATTGCGATTCCAAGTCTGTCTTTAATCTCATTTCGAAGCCTGGTAGCACTGGCACGAGGATCCTTGGGTAACAATGAAGCATAACCCGGAGGCACATTTGATTTGTCAACACCTGCATTTGCCATCAGCGTGTTGCTCTTGATTGTAAGTACGACATGGGGAATCCCACCTAGGATTTCGTCAGCTTCTTGGATGATAAGCTCAGCCACCTCAGGTAGCAATTCATATTTATCAGCTAAGACTCTAGCGTCATCTGATGGTTCAACTTCAGACAGATCAACGACTTGACCTTCAGTTGTACCAAGAGGGGTTTCAGCTACACCCAAAATGTCATTCTCTCTCAGTTCTACACTCGCATCCCTCATTCCTCTGAAAAGTACATCAACGAAGGAATCCTCAGATGTTATGATTCGCGTATTAATAGGAATAATCTGCATTCTGTTGACCCAGAGTGGGTTGTCAACGGTTGATAGATAAAGTCATCCACGTCCCTTGTGCTGAAGTTTCATTCTCTCATCCATGATGCATTTGTCGCCTTTTCGACCCCCCATGGGATTTCGGATTGTACCCATTGAGTTCATGCATCTTGCAGCAACTGCAGCTCCCATTGCTAGTCCATCCTCAACGAAGAGAATGTCATGCGAATCCACCCATAATTCACCATTGGTCTGTCTAAGGTTTCCAACAATCAGGTTGGGTTTCTGACCAGTTATGATTGACCGCCCTGTTAGACCCAATGATGTATTGTCCAATATGAGACCTTCAATCTCAACAATTTTGAGTAGACTTTGTACAATTTCAGCCATTACATGGTCAATAACACCAAGAAGCATATTTGCTCCTAGTTCATCAACGGTATCTTTGCCCAGTTGCTCTAATTCCTTAAGCCGTGACCCGTTTGAACCGACGTCTACTCCTACCAAGACTATCCCAGACTCTTTTGCAGCTTTGCCATTTACTGGAACAGTGCCAAAGCGCTTGTCGGTTTCTTGAACTCTTTCTATACGAATTAGATCATCGAACCACTCATTCACAATCTTGGTTTTACTTGGTCGTATTGATTGAGGTATGTCCAAGACTGATCCATTTTCCTCGGGAACCAATCCAGTTTTTCGCACTAATGCGTCAGGAATTGCTCCAGCCAATCCTACAAAAGACCCAATTGTCTTTGCATATGGAAACCCATCGTCTGTGATTCTTCCCGCTAGAGTAGTGCCAAAATCAAGTGTCAATACTGGATTCCTAAAGTCGATAGTGGTGCTCTTGGCAGCACCCTTGATACCTGCTGTTACGAGCTCGCCCTCCATTTCATTGGCCACAATCGAGGTGTCTGATGGTGGAAGAGAACTTGCCACTGCACCATCGAAATAGACCTTTTTGAGCCAAGTGAAGTCTTGCAGTCCAGGAGGAAGATTTTCTGGGACAAGCGATGCTGTCATCTTTCTTGGCGGAACCCCAGCGTTCAGACAACCATCCGCAAGTGCTTGTACAATCATTCCAACCTCTTCTGGTTTACTGAATCCTGCGGAGACTCCGGTTGACCTAACAACAAAATGCAGATCTTTGTCAATGTCAAGTCTCGCACGCGTCATGACAGTTGTAAGCACATTGGTGATCATTTCAGACACAGATTCTCGAGTTAAACCAACACCAAAGATGGTTCTCCCAAACACATACTCGTTAGGCTTTGGAGGTCGGACATTCCTCGTCATCCGAACATCCTTTTCTATCTCATAGATTTCTGCTGTTTCAAGATTCGTTGTAGTTAGAATGCACTTCGTGGTAGTATTCCCGAGCTCTATTGATGCAACAGTGTAGAAGGGACCTTTACGGATTGATGACACCCCAATTGAACGAGGTTTAACAACCCGGTCTTTCTTCAATAACACCAACTCCGTTTTAGACTAGCTTTTTGAATGGATGACCATCAGGGGGACTTACACCAAACTCACGCTCTGATGACTCAGCTATGAAAACATCTCCCAGTGCAATGACAGGAAAGACTCGTTCTGCGTTCTCAATTGGGCCATAGAGAACAAAATCAGCACCCATCATCTGTACAATGAGATTTGAAGCGGCGTCCACAGTTAGGAATCCGTCCCGATTGGACTTCTTGTACTTGCGGAGCCAAGACCATGACGATGGTGCATTATGAACACCTGACCCAGTAGGATGGCCGTATACTGTTTTTGAAACGAAAGTGAAAGCAGCAGCAGACCCAGCTCCAGCCCCAATTGCAGTCACTGCAGTATCAATCAAAGGCTTGGTTACACCCAGCTCTCTAGCGATTTCGAGAAGTCCCTTATCCAGGGTTAATACACCATCTTCCAAGACCGCTCTCCTTCCAGCAATAGAGGGGTCCTGAGGGTTGAAGGCAAGAAGCAGTGCACAGTCATGTTGTATCTCTCGAAGTGCTTCGATCTCTTCAGCTGTTGCAGATACATTAAGTGAGTTGTATATTGCACGATCGAGAAGTCCAACCTCTTCAGCGTGTTGCAAACCAGCAATTCGGACCATTGGCTCTGTAGAGTCAACAAGAAAAGGTGCGTCGGTCAAGTCGGTGACAAAATCAATGTAGGTCCTTAAGGCTACTTCCGACTCAGAGAATATTTGAACTAGTGCGGGATTCCCGGTAATCTCAGACATCTCATCCTGCCTATGAATAAGCTGAGAGGCATTCTTCTTGTCAAAAAGACCTTTTTTTGGATCAGTAACTAATTTATGACCACTGTAAAAGATTGTCCCGGCAAGGACCGTCGGAGTTTCTCCAGGGTTCCCTCCGATTCTGACACCTCCAATGTTGTGTATCAACTGCTCTTTTTCAAATACAAACATGTATCCTAAACCTCCCTTCCAAAGAGAACTGTACCAGCCTCGTCAACTAGCACCTCGATGACTGTTTTCGAGGGGGTCTCGGACACCATAGCATTTGCTCGCTGGTGCATCACTAGAAAACTGAAGGCATCTAGTATAACTCCATATTCTGGAAGGATTATCACATCAGCTCCCATAGATCGCCTTGACGATTTCTTTGTGGTTACCTTAAACTCAACCCACATTGCGCCTTCAGAGAATTCACCAGGATTTTTGAAACTCAACTCATGCGCTTTGGCTCCGATTTTCGTAGAATCATTTGTGTTAATCATATCAATTAACTCAACCTGCTTTCTGAACTGTTCTATTCCTTCAAGTGGGATGTTCTCGATGTATGGAATAGCACCTTCGGCATCGAGTATCTTCCTTGTTTCAGGATCTACTCCATTTTGATAGAGTGCTTTCAATGATCGACCTGTAAGGTGACCAGGAACTTCTGGTCCTGACAGAATTAGATATCGAATGTATGGATTAGAAATGACATTGATAATGATACGTTCGATTCCGATGTTCTCAGTCTTGCAAGTTCCAATGATGGCATACTCTGTGTCGACGTGAATCTTCTTTCCAAGAGTACAAATCGCAACGCAATGAGAAGGATTACCGACCTCGAAGTCTCCTGAGATTGGGGGCCATTCGCGATTTCCACTCATATTCTCTTTCACACCCCTATTCGTGAGTTGGAGGATCAAATAGCCTTCTGTCAATATCCAGAGCACTATTTGCCTCAGCTATGGCTGTAGCCATAGCATTTGCTGTCAGAGCTACAGCTGTAAATACTTCCTTCGTATGAATCATGGATCCATACATTACAGAGTCTGCAGCGAAAAGCTGAGCTGCAACTATGGAGGCAACAAGAGCAGCAACCTTGGTGGATTCATCGTCTAAACCAGGGCGCTTTATGAATTTCCAAGCGGAGGGAGCATTGTGGGGTCCTAGACATGTTGGTAGGCCCAGCTCAGATTTAATGGCCATTGTCGTCCTGTATTCAAGACCGTGACCAGCTCCGACTGGCATTGTTGCGGGATCGATTAGAATCTTGTTAATCTTTAATGACTCAGCAAATGTGAGCGAATCACGTATTGTTTCCATTCTATCAGGTAGTGAAGTTGCTCGAGGCGACCATCCCAAAATAACTGCCATGTTTATTGAGCTATCCTTCAGGACTCGTTTCTCTTCCTCTTTCATAGAGAGATTGATAGAATTATATATCACTCTCTCAACGAGTCCGGTTTCTTCACAATACTCAATGGCTCTGATTCGCGCTTTGGCATTTGTTGACTCGAACATGAAAGGACCCTCGAAATTGTCAGCTAACCAAGAGAGATGCTTTACCATCGCAGCTGGGGTTCTGCCATAGGCTTGTATGACAAGAGGATGACCAGTCTTCTCCACCATGGATATGCCTGTGTCTATCCACATCTTCGTGGTCTTCTTATCAAATACACCCTCTCTAGTATCCTTCATTATTGGTTGACCTTTGAAGAATAGGCCACCAATTAGAACGGTAGGGTTCTCTCCAGGATGTCCACCGATTGTCACTCCTCCGAAATCAAATGCTTGTTGTTCTCTCTTGAATACAAACATGATACTTCACCTCATTTAGGTCTTGGAAACAGCTTGGCACCCCTAACAAGTTCGACGATACTTTCAGTCCATCCAACACCCATCAAATGAACACCATTGATTCCATTGATTTTTCTGACATTTTCTATTGTTTCCAATGCGATTCTAATCCCTTCACGTTGCATTGATGCTAGACTCTCCTCCTCATCAAGACCCTTCCCAGCATTTTCAATCCTTTTTATTATCTCGCTAGGGATTGAGATCTCTGGAATCTGAGTGTGCATGAAGTTCGCCATTTCGGAATCTTTCAGTGGAATTATTCCAGCTAGTACTTTTAAGTCCAAATCAGAGGTTTGCCTCATAAAATCCTTCAAGTTCTCAGTTTCAAAGATAGCTTGGGTCTGAAAGAACTGAGCTCCAGCATTTAGCTTCTTTTCTGTTAGTTGTATTTGTTCATCAAAAGAACTGGCACTAGGATTGAAAGTAGCCCCAATGAAAAACTCTGGAACTCCTTGAAGCTCCTCGCCTGCAAAATCAAATCCTTCTCGAAGATTGGCAGTAAGCTGAAGCGCACTTATTGTATCTAGATCATAGACGACCTTAGCGTCAGGGTGTGTTCCAAATTGAGCGTGATCACCTGCAATGAACAAGACGTTTCTGATACCAAGTGCAAATGCTCCATAGAGTTCACTTTGGATTGAGAGTCGATTTCTGTCTCTTGTTGTCAGATGCATTATAGGTTCTGCACCAGTTTGCAAGACGTAGTGTGCACATACGGTACTACTCATTGTTGGCACACCACGAGCATTATCGGGTACATTGATTGCATCACAGTAATCTCTCACCATCTCGGTTCGTTCTACTAAGAGAGTAGAGTCTGCTCCATGTGGAGCTCCTATTTCAGCAGTGACGACAAACTCTCCATTGTTGAGCAGACGTTTGAGCCGGGTTTCAGTCAGTTTTCAGATCTCCCAATGTTCTTATCGTGTGTGACAGTTGCTACCCTAAATTGGTTTTGCTGAAATCAGATATCTATCCTTGACATCTCACCATCAGGATGAGTTCGGATGAATTTCTCAGCTACCTCGGTGCTAAGACTTGCGGTAATTTCGATATTTGTGCCAACGTACTCCTCAGATTCTACATCACCGTTATTATATAACCAAGAGAGCGCTGACATTCCCTCATTCCCGTATGAGAGAACAATACGAAATCTTTGCAATCGAGGTAGTTTTTCCTCAACTGCAGACATCAACTGGTCCAGATTAGTCCGTTTTTCTGCAGAAATTGGAATAACTACTGAACATACACCAGACAGATGTTCCATTCGCTCTGCAATTTCTGCCTCTTGCAAGAGGTCAATCTTGTTGAGAGCTGTGATCATGGTAATCCCATTTGCTTCAATCTCATTGAAAGTTTCAAGGCATGCGGTTACTTTACGTTCCATCTCGGTAGTTTCATCAGAAGCATCAACAACCAGAATAATGACGTCAGCATCAGCCACTTCCATAAGAGTAGTGTTAAATGCTTGAAGAAGAGGATCAGGGAGATCACTGATAAATCCCACAGAGTCTGTGAGGACAACCCGACGGCCAGGCATCTTCAGGTCGCTTGCTTTAGTAGCAAGGGTTGTGAATAGTTCATCTGCAACCTCAACTGTAGAGCCGGTGAGAGCTCTATGTAGAGTGCTCTTTCCGGCATTTGTATATCCGGCCAGGGTGAGCTCTATGAATCCCTCATGAACACGCTTCTTCTTCTTGAGTTCTTGCTCGTGTTTGATTTTCTTTAGCTTGTCATTGATGGTCGCAAGGCGACGCCGAATCTGCTGCATTCGTAGATTGAGTAGATCTTCGCCGGCACCAATCTGTTCAGCAATGGGTCGATCTCCAGTGTGTTCCTTCTGCAGGCGCATTCGGATTTGATGCCGTTCAAAAGGAAGCTCATATCTTAGACGTGCCTGCTCGATCTGCAAACGGGCTTGTGGTGTCCTTGCATGTCTGTCGAAAATCTCAAGTATGACTTGTGTCCTGTCCCGGACTTCGATTTCCCAGAGTTCCATCAGTCTGTATACCTGACCAGAGGAGAGATGAGGTGAAAACAACACAAACTCTGGTTCATTTACCTCTATCCAAGTCTTAATCTCATCAGCTTTCCCGGTTCGAATTCCATACTTAGCCGCAGGAGCGCTTACTATGTCAAAAGATCCTATCACATCATAGTCAGCTGTTGTTGCAAGAGCCTGAAACTCACTAAGAAGGTCAGGGTCTCGAAATGACCTTCGTTGCACGAGTAAGGCTGTAGCTTCGACCATCGATAGTTTCAGGAAGTGGTCTAGTCTTAAACGATTTGATTTTAATCAGAAGGAAAGATTCTTGGCTGATTGTATATGACACCGAGTTGAACACAGATGGCACAGTTTGAGATTCGAGCAAAGGATGGTTTGGCACGTGTAGGTCGGTTCACAACCAAACATGGCACCGTCAAGACGCCTTTGCTCATGCCGGTTGTTCATCCTGGTAAATCAGTCATCCCATCACAAGCACTTGTTGATGTGTTTGGGTATCAGATGGTAATCACGAATTCCTACATCATCAATTCCCATGAACGGTTCAGAACCAAAGCGTTGTCAGAGGGAATTCATGCTCTGTTAGATTTTGATGGACCCATTATGACTGATTCGGGAACATTCCAGATGTATTTTCATA
>JBHLRS010000033.1:0-32152 GCA_048882325.1 Candidatus Thorarchaeota archaeon
GTTGTCAAGAAGAGTTCATTGTAGTAGCGAAGTAGTATCTCCATCCTCTAGTCTTACCTAATCGCCACTTCTATTTCTTTCACCAATAATCAAACAGGAATTGTAAACCAGGACCGAACAGAAAAAAAAACAGATTGAAAGGGAAAAGACAACCCTCTCAGGATTGCCCCTCAATACAGAAAGGCACTACTCACTAGTTGATGAGTTCGTTACCATAAGCAGCCTCACGGAAGTTGAATATGATGGATTCGACCTCCATAAAAAGAACAGTTTCGCAAGTATGGATTTCTTTATGGACGTATGCACTTCTTCAATGGTCTTATAATTCATTTTGTAAAATTCCTTTTGGGACCAACCTCAATCAGAGACTGGAACCAAAAGAAAGCTAAGGAGTGAGGAGATGAACGAAGAACACAAGAAGCCAAGTAGATTACAAGCACACCGAAATGCACTTCTACTTAGCCTTGCATTTGCATCATTCTTTGTAGGCGTGGCATATCTCCCTGTCGCAGACGCATACTTGCATCAAGGGGGACCGCACGATTACAATGAAGATGTAGATATAATCTATACAGACTGGTCTCATCCTGGATGGATTGAGATCACAACAACAGCATATAGTAATGGCCAAAAACTTGATGCTATCGAATACTCGACAGATTATGGTGGTACTACCTCGACATACACAATTGCTAAGACTGATTCAGGCACAACAACCCTCAATGACTACGAGAGAATCGCCTGGGCAGAATTCACATGTCGTGAATGGTGGTGGATTTTTGTTATCCGTGAAGAAACACCAATCTTGAACACACATGTTGAGTATCTTGGCGGTGGAGGATTCGATTTCACTGATTACTATTATGACTAGAATCTTGAACGAGTGTTCAGGAGCAGGAGCAAGTGAGAAGTGAAAATCTGTATGGGCAAGTATCCCCTTATCCATTGAATCCATTTTTTCAACTGTACGGAAGATATACTGGACTTTCCGTATTCCTTTGTTTAATGATCCTCTTACAGGGATTACTCCCTTGTTCAAACGCTCTAGAGCTTCACTCAACTTTAATAGAGGATCTCCAACCTGGAGTCTTTCTAGAGTACGTCCTGAACACTCACATCATTGTACTTTGGAACTATACATTAGAAGATTATGATATCATAACTCATCCAGGAGAGGTGCTCTACGATGATGGAAGTGTGGTGCAAGGAAGTAATGAGATTCGTATCCAAGTGAGTTTCCTCCAAGTTCTTGATTCTGATTTATTGTCAATATCAATTGAATATGATGCAAATACTTCAACAGGGTACTTCGCTAATCACTCGGTCTTTCTTACCTACTCGGCAGAAGCTGGAACATGTCAAATCGAAAGTGGGAATCTATCAAACAGAACTGGAACGCTCCGACTCCATTTGGACGAGAAACCAGAATATCTCACAATCTCTCAGTTCTTCAATCTTGTCATCGTAGGAGAGATTGTGGACTACAACTATCAAGAAGTCGTTATGGGACAACAGCAAGAATGTATCCAATATTACTGTAGCACATCCCACGTTGTTGATGGTTTGGTCACTCATCACAGGAGTTACGATAAAGACAATCACATTCTAGTGAGAGCCTCTGGAGGGATTTCTGACCATGTTCTTCTTGGTCTGGGCAACATATCCTACGTTGTTGGTGATCTCACATTGGCTGATACGAATTTCAATCTTGGTGATCCAGTCCGACTTCCAGTATCAGACATCCCAGCCATCGCGGGCGTTGGAGCTCTAGTGGTCTTCTTTGTTCTGTATGTCAGCATATATCGAGCTCAAAGGTCCAAGAAGAATTTGAGAAGATACTCAAATCGAAAGAAAGGCAAACCAAAAAGATGCTGTTTGATATTCAACGGAGTGAACTAGTCATGGAGATATGGTCAACACAACGTATCGTCACTCTTCTCACCATCTGGGCTGTTGTTATTCCGTTCAAGATCAATGTGTACCTTCCAAGACTAGATTATTCAATCATGTATGCTGGACTGTGGTCATATCTCCCTCGAGGCAATCCATTCTCTGATTCACCATTTATTGTTTCATTGTATTTTACGGCATCTTTATTGCCTTTCTATGCTCCTGGTCTGGCTGTTGCATGGTATGTATGGAAGTGGTCGAGAGATGAGAATATGACAAGAGGAAGATACTTTGAGAGACTTCTATTGATAGTCATTCTTCAAACCATTTTAGCTATGATAATCCCATGTCCTATGGATGTATCATTATGTGTTCCCACACCAACAACCGGTCTTATCGCTCTACTATTTTCTCATAGAATTGTCATAAAAATAGAAGAACCTTGGACAGAATGAATACATTCAACTGGCTGCTGTCGAACATTGCTGTTCATTTGATCACACCTTATTCAGGTACAGTGATGAACAGCCTGAATTCGAACAAGAGGGATTCACCCCTGTATTCGTACAGTACAACCCAACTTTGAGACTATTTACCAAACTCGAATAACAGGAGCTCCGGCGAGGTATTCAGCTCACCGCTACTAATGTCCGAGGCGTGCAGATCAAAAGTGTGCTTCGCACAGTACCTAGAGTTGTCTAGGAGCGTATTGTAGTAATCAAGTATCTCCATCCTTTGTTAGTTATTTTTCCTTCTTCATCTATCCTTTCTTTAATTTCTAATCTCGCTGATATCAAGAAACATTATTATCCCGCTTCTCTAAATCAGCCAAATTGGAGCAGGGAGCATGAGTATTAAACTCGAATACACAACGAGAAGAACAGGGAAGTGGTTTAGGGATTACGAAAAAGACGTAGAACGCATTGACCTTAGACAGAATGATATTGATAATATTGACCTAACTCCACTCAAGTCATGTACCAATCTTCGAGAGTTATTTTTGAGTGAGAACTATCTACAGAGTATTGACCTCACTCCGCTCAGTTCTTGTATCAATTTTTGCAATCTCCATCTAGATAGTAACCAGCTCCAAAGCATAGACCTCATTCCTTTAAGCTCTTGTGCTAATCTACAGCAGCTCATCCTGTCGAAAAACAAACTGAAGTCTATTGACCTTACTCCCCTAACTTCTTGTGCGGGAATCTTGCTTTTATATATCGATGAAAATCAGCTCCAGAGAATTGATCTTAGTCCATTAGGTTCCTGCGATAATCTTCTGAGGTTATATTTGAATGACAATCTGCTTCAATACATTGATCTAACCCAACTCAGCTCCTTGAAGAATATCGAAGATATCAATTTAGGGAATAACCCCCTTCAGAGTTTGGATCTAACTCCAGTCTGTGATTTACCAAAACTCTCTAGGGTTCAAATCTATAGCCATTATACGCATGATGGGAAGACTGTTGATGTAACGCCACTCTATCAAAGATATATTGGATACTGGGGAGGGGAATATGAGCTATCTTCTTGGCTTGATGTCTCCTGGAAGGATACTCCTGTCGTCTATTCTCCCCCAACTCATCTCTACCCGTGGTCATTTATCCATGGTTTATCCAACATGGTCTATCCATTCAAAAATTATCGAGTTCAATATGATTGCCGTATCGCACTTGGTCTGAAAGATTACGGATTCATCGATTACGACTTCACCGAGGCGTTCAAATCGATACCACCAGAAACTGCCACTGAAGATGCACGGGAGATCTTGACCAAGACCCTCGTGACAGAGATTGTTGCAGCAGTGAATAGTGGTGGTTCAACCACTGGTCTAAATGTTGAGATATTATCCGGCAAACACAGTGAAATAGCAACATTAGCCCCGAAGATCATTGAATTAAGAGCAAAGGAGATAGAGAGACTCACCATTCCAAAGCGTGGGAATGAGTTTGATTTGCGGGAGCTCTGGGTCACTGCATATGGTCACCAGATTTTGAGTTCAATTCCAAAGCAACCTGAATCACTTAGTATCAGCAAGATTAAACCCGTCAAAAAAGCTCTTTCTAAGTTGGGTCTTGAGTTGAAGATTGGAGATTCACCAGTATCTGGTGTATCAATGAGTAAAGAACTGAAAGAGTGTATCTGGTGGATTGTAGAGAACAAGGGTGAATATTGGGCTTATGGTGTGAGTTAATCCGGAACTGTACTCCGCTCAACCTGAAATGCGGTCACTACAACAGCTGGCCAGAGCTACTAATGTCCGAGGCGTGCAGATCCAAAGCGTGCTTCGCACAGTACCTAGGGTTGTCAAGAAGAGTCTGCTGTAGTAATGAAGTATCTCCATCCTCTGGTCTTACCTAGTCGCCTTTTCTTTCCATCTAAATTGAATGAATCTCGACACGTTGTCTTCCTGTTTCTCCACCATTGTGACCCCATGGTCCCCATGAGATCTTGGCCATGTCTTCCAGTCTTGAAGCATCAGCCACAACATTTAGTGTGTCCCATTTCTCAATGGGGCCCAGGTCCAATTCTTGAAGGCTTGGGTGACCGAGGAGTGGTGTGACATCAATACATTTCACATTGAGGGGTCTGATATGAAGACTCTTCAGACTTGTACAGTTTCGAAGGGGTTCTAGGTCAAGGTCGAATTGGATGTCATCATCGGTTAAGGAGGTTCTATGGAATCCTATATACTCCAGACTCTCATTGGTCGGAAAATTTATTGATCTGTATGGTCTGGAGTTGCCAAGATTTATATCTTTCAGGGAGGCACATCCTGAGAGTGGACTGAGGTCAAGGTCATTGAAATGACCCCAGAGGGTAATTTCTTCTAGATTCTGGAGTTTCGAGACTGGTGTGAGGTCAGGATCAAAACTATAATCGCGATAGGGAGGATTCTCGTTCCAATCAAGATTGAGATACGTCAGCTTTGAAAGATATTCTATTCCCCCGAGGTCGATTTTTTGTGAGCATTCATCTTCATACATGATTCTGAATTCTACCAAATGGTCCTTGAGCGACTTAAAACTCTCAAGGGATGGTAACGACTCATAATTCGGACTATAGGCAGGTCTGAGCGTGAGTTCACATAGATTTTCAACCTCAACTAAAAGAGAGAAGTCTAACTCTGGTCCGAACTTACCACTGATTTCAATGTGTTCGACGCCAGGCTCATTCTCATGTGCGAGGTAATGTTTGATGTCGCCTGTGTCAAGCTCCCAATTGAATGGAAGTAGAATACGATATCTTTCCGCCTCCTCTTTTTCCTCCTCTGAGTACTGAAACTCTCTTCCTCTCTTCTTTATTGAGCCTGTCTTTCTGAACTGCACTCTCATGCGCCTACCTGTTTTCATTCTCATTTCTAATTCTTTTAAGATTAGTCAACGCTGAGTAAAATATGGGTTTCTTCATGGTAACTTTCAGATTATTTCTCCAGTAGGCTTTCCAAACCAGTTTGCTTCTGGTTCCCATTCTCCTTGCGGAACAAAGCCTCTCTCACCTCTGCGCATTTGACAGTGTGCCTTCAGAGCACCAAGCTCCGGCGAGGTATTCAGCTCACCGCTACTAATGTCCGAGGCGTGCAGATCAAAAGTGTGCTTCGCACAGTACCTAGAGTTGTCTAGGAGTGTATTGTAGAAACATGACCTCCATCCTTTGATGTCTTTTTATTTTCTACCAGTAGTATCATCTTTTATGTTAGGACGTTTTCTACGTCTATCCTTCAAAGCTAGATTAAGGAGGATTCTCATTGGCTAAGGAAATCCCATTGCATGAAAAACAAGTAGTGTTCAAGCATCCGGGTAAAGACAACTTCGATACCAAGCTTGATTTGACATATCGGCAAACCAAGGACGGTCCTCTCAAGATGGACGTATACATTCCTGGTAAACTCTCGGAAGGAGAACGTGTCCCTGGGGTCTTATTCATCCATGGCGGTCCACTCCCCTCCGAATTTCGACCTCAGCTGAAGAATTGGGGACAATACATTTCTTTTGGTAAATTGATAGCCAACTCTGGTCTGGTTGGTTTTACATTCAATCACCGTTATCACGAATATTCTCAACTCGAACAGTCCTCTAGAGACATTGGTGCTGCTATTCAATACGCGCGTGAAAATGCATCTTCGTTCAAGCTTGACCCAGATCAGATTTGCCTCTGGGCAATTTCCGGAGGCGGCCCGCAGCTGAGTTTAATCCTTCATGAATTTGCTAGTTCTATTCAATGCATTGTTGCATATTACACCATCCTTGATTTGCGCCATATTCAGGAAGCAGTTAATGTGTTAAGTTCCGAGGTATTAGAAAAGACTGCATTGGAAACACATCTCCGATTAAGGCATTTTGAGGATATTCCCATTTTCATTGCCCGTTCTGGCTTGGACGACCCCAAGCTCAACAAGACAATCGATTGCTTTGTAAAGGAGGCTACAAAGTCAAACATCCAACTTGATTTTGTCAACCATGCACATGGACATCATGCATTCGATGTGCTCGATGACAATATTCGATCTCGAGAGATTATAGTTTCTACAATCCGTTTCATCAAATCCAGTTTCCAATAACCGCATTGTGTTCGTTACACAAGACACCCGAAACGAAACAACGACTCGTGTATTACCTAGAGTTGTTCAAGGAACTGTTGTGTTGTAGGAACGATACCTCCATTCTTTGTTGTTTATTTTTTTTTGGTTAAATCATCTCCGAGAAAATTCAGTATGCTTGAAGCTGAATCAACCAATTGTGACATCCCAAACCACAGAATCAAGGAACTCTCCATCACTTACTGAAACATTCAAATCATAAGATCCTGTTTGGAATTGAGCTGCAAAAAGAATGAAGCTCGTTGTATTATAATCCGCAAGTATATTGTTTAATTTCCATGATATTGCTAATGTATCATTATCCAAATCAATAACAGTGATATTGAATACCTGAAAAGTTCCAGTTGACAGTTGGACTGCATGAGTTGGATAATACTCGGTGATCTCTGGAGGATGATTCTGGATTCCTTGGTTATCATTGAGTGTAGGTAGAATAATGAAACCAATGAAAAGAACAGAGATTGTGGTTAGGCCCAGAAAACCTAGTGCTCTCCCTCTGGATTTTAAGAAATATCCTCTTCCCCTTCTCCAAAACCCCTGCGTTTTGTCTTTCTGCGAAGCTGAGAATCCCCTTCCTTTGTCCGACACCATTTTACCGTAGCCTTTTGATCTCGCTCTAGATTTTGAGAAGCGACCTCTTCCTCTTCTCCAAAACCCCTGCGTTTTGTCTTTCTGCGAAGCTGAGAATCCCCTTCCTTTATCTGACATTCCTTTACCGTAGCCTTTTGATCTCGTTCTAGATTTTGAGAAGAAACCTTTGATTCTTCCACCAATTTTCTTTAGAAAACTTGAAAGTCCACCCATTGCTTTTCTAACCTCTCTATCATGATAAATCAAATTCATTCAGAAATGACCGACAGCTTGCATGAAACTTACAGAGTGGCCAATCAACATATTAAAAGTGCGCTTCGCATAGTACTTAGAGTTGCTCAAGGATATTGTAGTAAAACAAGTATCTCCATCCTTTGTTGTTGATTCTTATTGTTTCTCCTGTAGTGCGGATGATTTTTCCGTCTAATTAGCATATATTGATTGACCCAATTGAAACTGAGAATTAGAAGATGCCTCAGAGAGTCTTGTTATTCCGGAATTTGATAGACAACATACCAAAAAACATAGGACTCTATTCAGTGGGAGTCATGCTTCTTCTTCTACTTCGAATCTCAATCAACCTATTATCAATGCTGTTAGGGTTACTCGCTTTCTTGGTTTCCTACTCCTCGATTTATGTACTAAACGATCTATATGATGCTGAAGACGACAAGAAAGACGAACGGAAAGTCCCAAGAAAACCCTTAGCGCAGGGAGTCGTCAATAGGAACGAAACTAAGGCGATTTTCGTATCGTTTTTGATACCAGGTCTTCTGCTCTCTATTCTTCTGAATCCATTGTTCTTCTTTGTAGTTTGTCTACTAGTTTTTATCAACCTGATTTACTCCCTTCCGTTGGTAGGAACTAAGAACCGGAGCTCAGAAGAGATAGGCTCCCAAAGTCTGAAGCACACAATTGTTGGACTGCCTTTGGTTTTCCTGATGCAATTCCTGAAGATACTCCTTCCTTGGACCACCATCCCTGAAATACTGCATTTTCCTGCTCTTTTTGCTATCGGATTTTCTGTTGTCTATATCATACTATTCAGAGGCTACAAAGAATATCTGACCATTGGTGAATCTATCGTAAAAGCTCCGTTCCTTTTCTGTGCCTCAATTATGATCTTCATTATATCAATGAGCATGTATCCTGAACCATTCCTTCAAGCTTCAATGGTGACCTTCATTCTTGTGGGAATCATATTTTTCCGAAACTCACATCTAACTGATAGGAGGGTCTTGCTAGTAAGCCCATGGTATATTCTTCTAGGCATCATCTTCCTTGTCTTCTTGATATCGAACATATAGAGATTGTACACTCATAGAACAATAGACTCACTATGACCACAATATTGGGAATCTATGGCTGCAACAATAACTCAATATGAATTTGCGTCATTATTTATTTTCGTAGGGGCGTGAATTTGATAATTGGTTCAATTACTTAACAGAAAGCAATCTGCTTTACTAGCGTCTTTTTTGATTGTCCTCTTGATTGGTATTCCAACTATTGGACATCTACCAATCCATAGAACCAACATACAGTATTCAGACCCTCTTGGAGATGTATCAGATCCAGACTTTGATGTCATCGAAATCAGGTCGTATATCCGGTTTCAGAATATTATTCTTGAACTGACTGTCGCAGGAACGATTCAAACACCAGATACCTGGTCATCCTATTCTGACTTCATATACCGAATAAACGTGGTAGCCAGAGGAATAAATCGAGCTGCACATATCTATTCTTGTGCATATCAAAATGGAGTCGTGGATCAGTATGGTTTTGATGTAGAGGTAGCGAATTCAACCCTTAGAATCTTCTTTCCAATGACTGCTTTCATATCGGACTCCTATATGATTGGTTTGGAAGGAGTTGCCCAGTCTCCATTTGAAGATGACTTAACTCCAGAAGATAGGGACTCCAACATAGCAAGGCTGCTGTTCTGAAATACTTGTAGTAATAGAACAAGTATCTCCATCTTTTGTTGTTAATTTTTGCTATATCCTGATGATGGAATTGAGCACTACTGTTAGATTACCACTCTCTCGCCAGGGATTCTTCTAAATGCCTGCACATCTCCTACATGAGAAGCTCCAACGAGAAATCGAGTCAGTCTTTCAACACCTAAACCAGCACCAGCACTTGGAACAAAACCATTTCGGGCAAACTCTAGATACGGTTTGTAATCCTCTTTGCTGAGTCCATCTCTCTCAATCCTCATGACAATTCTGTCATATGTCCATTCTCGCTCTCCACCACTGAGTGCCTCACCAAATCCTTCTGGATATACCAAATCATAGTTGCGATAAACACCAGGTCTCTCTGGATCCTCTGCATCATAGAACTCGCGCTTGTGATTCAGCACCCAAAAAGGATCTTCCGCCTCCTCACTTGCTAATTTTTCCCACTTGGCTCCATATTTCTCGTTGAGTTCATCAGTAGAAAAAATTTCGAACTTTCTAGGGATTTTGACTTCCCTATCCCAAAGAGCTAATTCATCACTACAATCTTTTCTTACCTGGTTTATAGTTGCGGTAATAGTGTCTTGTATCAGCGTGAAAACTGCGTACATGTCTGCATGAGCTAGCTCGAAATCCACCTGGGAAAACTCAAACAAATGACATCCGGTTTCTCGACTTTGAACATTCTCGAGCCGTATGTTTGGTGATACAGCAAAGAATTTCTCAATACCAGATGAAACCATTATTTGTTTTTGCAGAATCATGCTTGTAGTCAGAACGAGTTTCTGACCTTGATACTCAACAGCTGGCATACCAATTATCCTACTTCCTGGATCGGGTCCTAGTGGATCACTCACAGTGGTCAGGATTACCGGTAAAATCTCAATCAGTCCATTCTTGCGAAAGGTTTCTCTAATTGATTTCAAGGCAACACTTTGCACATTTAATGCTGCAGCTGTCTTTTCATTTTTCATACTCTATAGAGTGTCAAACAGGATTAAAAGAAATTCCTTTGAAAAGCGAATATTTTGCAATTTCATTCGATAATATACTTCAGAATACGTAAAATTTTCGAACACTCAATGTAGTGATTACCATCCTTTGTTCGTAATTCGTCAAAATGGTTGCTTTGAACTAGCATATTATTAGCATCTCACTGGAGTTCTGTCACCATTGAGGTGAGTTCTCTGAAGAAATCTATTCGCAGTCGTAGAGCAATACTCGCAACTTGTATACTACTATTCTTCATTCTAACATCGATACCAAATGCATATTCTGCATCTCAAGAGCTTCCATCAACTCTTTCTGATCTAAGTGACACTAAAGTAGCTATATTCGGTGGGGTAGGAGTACTGGACAGTTCCAAGGATGCACTTGAAAGTATGTTTCTCTGGGCGAACGCTTCAGTTGATATAGTATATGCATTTCAGATTCTTAATGGAACATTGGACTCATATGATATCGTGGTATTTCCCGGAGGCTCAGCTGTATCCTATTCTCAAGGGTTAGGAACTGAAGGACTCGATGTCATCCGCGAATTCGTGAGGAATGGTGGTTCATACTTTGGAATATGCGGAGGCTCTCTATTTGCGACAAATGCTGTCCTTGGTCTGTTCAATGGTTCTTACAGCAACTCAATCAATGGTACAGGCATATTTCTTACAGAGATGTATGTGAATCAGAACTCAACAGGTCCCGATCTATCGGATGAACCAGAATCATACTGGACCATGTATTGGGGGTCCTCATATTTCTATGGTGAGATGGACAATATCATTCCTATCTGTTCGTACTCCTTGAATGATAGACCAGGGATGATTGCATTTTCTTCAGGAGCGGGCACAGTCTTTCTTTCCAGCCCCCATCCTGAATACGAAGAGGGTGATTCTAGGGACGGTACCATTTTCTCTGATTACTTGAACGATCCGGATACAGAATGGAATCTCATGTTGAAAGTATCGCGATGGCTTGTTGATGAATCTACGACCACGCCTCTACCTAGTCAAAATGGACTACGAATATCCCCTTACGTCATCGCTGGAACTATAGCAGTAATTGGTCTGATGTCTATCGTATTTCTGGTCAAAATCAGAAAGACTTAGTGCCCTACGAAAACAGCTCAATGTTTATCAGAATCCTCGAGTAATTGACACAGTGGGGTCATGAAAGAGTCGCAAACTGAAGGTCAGAAAAAGCGACGAAGAAAATTTCTGGGAAGTGTTGCTGTAGGGATTGGACTGAGTTTCATTGCTTTTGTGATTGTCTTTGGAATGCTTATACCCCTAGTTTCTGCAGACGGTAGTTCAGTTGAACTAGTGCAGATACACAATGTCATAGCAGGTCCAATTCTCATTTTTGGTATCCTTCTCATCCTTGCTGGATTAATAGCAATTCTACTTCCAGAAGGTTTCTCTAAAGATGGATTCTGGAGTTTTCAGACAGGTCCCTATCAGTGATGAAATCTGCATTATTGATGTTTCCTATTCTTTTGAGAAATAGATAAAACAAGCAACTAATTCGCACCATGATATGGACCCACTAATCATGTTCCTTGCAATTCCCATTGGACTTCTGATTGGTCTTGGTGCAGGAATAGTTGGACTAACTGCATGGCCAATCATAGTACCACTGCTCTTTGTCATTGGAGGGGTACCACTTCACGAGTCTCTATTGTCAAGTCTTCTAGTGGACCTCGCCATAGCTGTGACGTTGTCATTGTTCTATGTTCGAAGTCCTGATTCCGGAGTGAACATGCAACTTGGGTCACGGTTGGGTCTGATCGCTGGTGTAACTGCCCTGGTCACTGTATTGATTGCATTTCCACTATTGGAGCAATACTCCAACGCATTTAGAGGTGGGTCTCCTTTCATCACTCTTGCACTAGGAGTGATCTTTCTTGTTCAGGGTATTAGATTGAGAACAAAAGGCGAGGGAAGCGACACTTTGCAGTATGAACTTGGGGCTGCACCAAACTCTGATGTACTGAAACAGAAGATATCCTATATCATTTGTGTGTTAATTGGGTTCCTCACAGGTGCCATTGCTATAGGTGGTGCGATGAACTTTGTCCTTGTTTTGGTATTTCTGCTAGGGTATCCAACATTTCGAGCTGTTGGAACAGCAATGGTCGCCACAACAGTAATGCTTTCGATGACCGTTGTTTCGTATCTCATACTTCTTTCCTTCAGCATATCCACTATACCAATTGTGCTTCTCTATACCTTTGGTGGAGTGTTGAGCAGTTACATCGCAGTCACAAGGGCACAGCATATTCCCGAGGTGAAGTTGAGAATCCTAATAGGTTTCGTAGTTATTGCCACTGCAATCTTTGCAGCAATACAAGTGTATCTCCTTACCTAATCCAATCACTTGCTTACATGAGTAATTTAAAGACCGAACCAATTCTAGGTCCATCTGTTGTGAAGCAATCATGACAAAGATAGAGCTCAATTCAGATGGGTCCCCCTTTCCCAAACCAATTGTTCTTATTGGTTCTGTAATTGATGGTCGACCAAATTTCATCACAGTGGCATGGTTCAATAGGATGAGTAGAACGCCAAACATATGGGGGGCATGTGTGGGTAAGACCAAATACACACTCAAAGGCATTCAACAAAATGGAACTTTCAGTGTCAACTTTCCAAGCATTGACCTAGTGAAAGAAACAGATTACTGTGGCATTCGCTCAGGCAAGGATGTCGACAAATCACGACTTTTCGATATCTTCTACGGAGAACTTGATACTGCTCCGATGATAAAGGATTGCCCAATCACTGCAGAATGCACATTAACTGAACTCATTGATATATCAACTCATTATCTTCTCCTTGGTGAAGTAAAACACCTTTACTCTGAGGAACGATACATGACCGATGGTGTTCTAGATCAAAAGAAACTGAATCTACTCATCTTCACAAATCCTGCTCTCCAATATTGGAAATTAGGTGATGTTGTGGCTGACGCATACTCTGTTGGGAAGATGCTTGGCTAGGATAAAAATGACCATCATAAAATCTCGACGTTTCATATTGAAGTATCTCCGAGGTGTTTACTCAGTTCCCAAAGTGACGGGACCAAACCCAGTTCAGTCAAGACGTCGTAGAAGCAAAAAGCACCCCACCTATCAATGACTTTTCCTTCAGAGTTAATGTAGAGGATTGTTGCTCCCTCGAACTTTACTTCCTTGCCAGTCGGTTCGAATCCCCATGCACTACCCTTCTGTGTACCCCTGGCTCTGTATCGTATCCAGACCTTATCTTCCTCCCCATTGATTTCGACAATGTCATACTTTAGATCCGGAAACACAGATCGGAAATATCTGATCTCATGTTTTACCTGATCCGGACCGACAGCGTCGATTTGTATCCACTCTGGATCATAATCTTTGTCAACAATTTCATCAGCAACATCCAGATCTGGCATACTCCACATCTCATTATACCACCGTTTACCAATCCTTTCATTTCTCTCTTTGGACACTCAAATCACCCTACGTCAGTATCAATGGTTATGAATTTGAACCAATCAACTTTCTTTCACTATGCATAAATATTACTTATCAAGCACATAGTTGTTCAAACACCTTAAGTATCAGTATGAATGTGGTATTTTATGCTTGTAGCGGACAGCGAGCGAGAGAGTTTATGGAGAAACCACTATCTAGGAGTCCAGAGCCTCTTTTATTTGGCACAGGGCGTTGCAATGGGTGCACTACTCTTTCTTCCTTCATTCTTTGGCTACTTGCATGTGGATGAATTTGGGAGGATTCTCTTCCAATCTGTGATTTGGTTGCCTTGGTATCTCAAAGTATTCTTTGGCATTCTTTCAGACAATGTGCCAGTCAGAGGATACGGAAGACGTAAACCCTACATGCTGATAGCAGGAATCATCGGGATAATTGGATGGATCACAATCCCGCTCTATACAGAGTTCTCAATGCTCCTGCTTGTATCTGGTATCCTTGCATCATTTGGAACCGGAATGAGTGATGCAACGATAGACGCGTTTGCGGTTGAAATCACTCCACAAAAACGACGAGGAGTACTGCAAGGTCTATCATGGGGCTTTAGGGGTTTGGGGCTAGGATTGACAGCATTTCTTGCTGGTGTGTTAGCTGATGCAAATGCATGGTTTGTTCTCTTTTCTGTTCCAGGAACACTTGTGAGCCTGTCTTGTTTCTTAGTCCTACTATTCAAAGAGAATCCATTACCTGAGGATTTCAAGAGAGTAAGCGGTCGCGAGTATAGGAAGGCTTTCGCCAACACAAACGTGCAGCAAACCTTCATCTTCAATCTCTTTGCAGCATCAGCAATCTCAATACTTCCCACCATTCAGACGTTTCTTGAGGTTGATCTTGGACTAGACCTTGTGACAGTTGGTCTTTTGTTTTCGATATTCTCAGTGGGATTGTTTATCGGTTCTCTAATATTCGGTCTTCTTGGCGACCGAATCTCTGTACGAACAACATTACCAGCGACCTCAGCTGTGTATGCAGTAGTCATCCTATTAGCACTCTTCACCAACCTGCAAATCCTAGAAGACTCAATGATTTTCTTTTTCGTGATTGGATTGACTGCTGGGGGCTATCAAACAACACAGCTTAGAATAAACATGGACAACACTCCCTCTATCGCATCCGGGACTATATTCAATCTCTACAATAGCATAGCAAATGTTGGTTTGATAGGTATCGGTGCACTTGCTGTCGCTGGATTGGAGAGCTATACTGGTACTTATCAGGCAAGCTGGCAACTACTCTGGGTTTTTCTCATAATTGCCCTCATTCCTGGTTACTACCTCACTAGAAAGAAAATCGAAACTGATACTGATGAATAACAAGTGGTGGGGTGTGCATCGATGAGCAAAGGAGTTCTCAAGGTATTCTCAGAGGTTGCTCATCTCTATGAAGTAGTGAACCACGTTCTGACCATGGGTCTGGATATCCCTTGGCGAAAGAGAGCTTCACAAGTAGCAGCTTCAGGCGGAGGGACTCTTTGGTTAGAAGTCTGTAGCGGGACTGGGGAGATGGCAGCGAATCTTCGGAAACTCGCTGGTCCAGAAACAAAGATTGTAGTTTCGGATTTTTCATTGCCAATGATTACGAGAGTTCGTGAAAAGGGAGAACTCATTGCAGCAGCTATTTCATTGGCTGACTCAAAGCGTCTACCATTCCCTGACGATACCTTCGATCTAGTTGTGATTTCATTTGCGACACGAAATATAACACCAACAAGAAAACGACTGGTGGAATTTCTTAGAGAGTTTCTACGAGTTTTGAAACCCGGTGGTCGTTTCATCAATCTAGAAACTAGCCAACCATCCTCCACACCAATCAGGATTGCTTTTCGTCTGTATGCAAAGCAGGTGGTCAAGTTAGTTGGCAGAATCATATCAGGATCAAAAACTGGTTATGCATACTTGGCACACACAGTTTCCCGATTCTTCAATGCAGACGAACTCTCAGAGATTCTCTACGAGTCTGGTTTTTCTAGAGTGAACTACGTCACAATGACCTTTGGAGCTGTGGCAATTCATCGCGCTGTCAAGTGAATGAACCAGAACACATCATAAAAAGGCGAATGATTTTACTAGATAGTTTGAAGTATCTTTCTGGCCGCAAAACCCATGCTTCAGACAACAACTGTTGGTCTAACAATGATTGGCATTAGTATAGTTCGTTTGCTATTTCTCCTCTACACAATAACGCATCTAGAACAGCTAGGAATAGACATCACACATCCAAGAGTGATTGTTGAACTCTTAATCTTCATCCTACTATTAGTAATTGGTTTGGTTCTCTGACCTGATTAGCCTACAGTTTGACTATCTTCCCCTCTCTCCTGCTTCTCTCTGCAGCAAAAGTCATCAGGTGGGTTTCCAAAGTTTCCTCAGGTCCTGAAAGAATCAGACTTGGATCATTTTGCGACACAGCTGTAACAAATGTGTCTATGAGTGCATAATCACCACCGCTGTGATCTGCAAGTGATGATGGCACATTAGGTGCATCTTCAGACGTGTCGATTATCTCTGTCTTCCCTCTCAGGAACTCGTGAATCTGTATCTTTGTTCCATTGCCATATATCTCGCCACGAGTCCCGAAAATTCGTGTCTCCCTCTGTCTAGCTCTAGTGAAAGCAGTCATTGTGAACGATGCAGTCTCTCCTCCCTCAAACTCCATATTAACAACCTGATGGTCAACAACATCATTATCACATTCATAGACGCATCGACCATAGGGGCCGTACCTGAGCTCTCGAATGATAGCCCCCTTTGTCATCTCCGAACTGATTGTACTCAATGGCCATCCTGTTCTTCCCCGCTCGAAGAGCTTCAGATAGAATCGCTTTGCAGAATACGGACACTCTGGTTCATAATCGCACTCCAGACAATTGCTGCCTGCAGTTTCAGGCTTATTCTCACTCCGAAAGTGGGAAAGTGATCCAAACGATGAAACGGTCGTGCAGCTTTTTCCCATAATGTATCGTATCCAATCGAGATCATGACAGGATTTGGCCAGCAACATGAAGGACGACTCCTTCTCATTTCTCCAGTTACCCCTAACAAATGAATGAGCCTGATGCCAGTACCCAACAGGCTCAAGCCTCTGAAGACTGATGACCTCTCCTATTAGTCCTGAGTCAATAATAGACTTGAGCTTCTGTGTATACCTCGTGTATCGTAGGACGTGACCTAACGCAAAGATGATGTCATTTGAAAGAACTGCTTTTGTGATCGCCCGGCAATCTCGTTCATCAGGTGCCATCGGTTTCTCCAACAGCATATTGTATTTCTTCTTGGCAAAGGCGATGGCCGGGTCCCGATGCATATGGTCCTGTGTTGATATGATGACCGCGTCTGCGAATTTCTGTTTCTTTGCCATATCCTTCCAGTCTGTGAACACATTCTCTTCGGGGATATTGTGCTCCTTCACCATCTTCTCTCGATAGAAATCTCTGGGCTCCGCAACACCAACGACCTTGGCTCTCTTGGGATAGGTTTTAGCATAAGACGCATACACAAACCCACGGTCTCCAGCTCCTGCGATTATCAGTTCGACTGGTTTCATAATCCTTTCCTACCATGAGGCGCATTATAGGTGAATACATCGTACATTTCAATGTATACGGTAAGCAATTCGCTTATATTAAAGACACAGACCTACAGATTAATTAGCAATGAGTTAACAATTGTTCAGTGTGGGAACGATGGTTGTTGTAATGCTATATCAAACCACAGTGAAGCCTGATGCTATAGACACTATGGATGAAATTCGAGAAGGATTCAAGGTGCTCTATGAGAAGCATGGCATTAATGTGATTGGTTATTGGAAAAGTATCGAACACCCCAATGAGAGTTTCTACATGGTCCAATATGAGAGTGATGATGACTATCAGAATAAGACAAGAGCGCTTCACGACGATCAACAATACTTGCGGTTGACATCCCAGCTCAATGAGGTCCGAACCGACTTCAAATCCACGAAGCTGTCTCCGAAATAGCAGAACCAGAGAGTTCATAATAGCTCATCAATAGTCAATGGTGAGTGGTTAGATTGGGATTTTCAGATACGGAGTCAGAGCGGAATCAGAATAATCAAACTACATCCGATAGGGCAATTCTGATTACAGTTCTGATGATACTGATTGCTATTTTCTCTCCGTTTGCCACATCAGGATACTCTGGACCCGGGTTCTATCTCGTGATTACTTCGCCAACCTGGATGCTATACATAGAAGGAGGATATGGTGTCCACTTCGAATTTCTAAATCCTTATGTACTATTTTACATGATGCCTTTTCTATTAATTCGAGTTGGTCCGATATATCTGATAACTCGATATTATCAAGGACGAACAACAATCGGAAGAGCCAGAGCAGGTGCTCTCCTCAGTGACGCTCCTATTCTTGTCCTGTACTCCTTTGTCGTAGTAATAGGTGGCATCTTTGGCGGAATTGGACTCAATTTCCCGATACCCACAGTGATGATTGTAGGTCTTTTTCTCTTGTGGAGATTCCCTCGACATGAACCGACGGTTCCTTGGGAAGGAATGACTGACCCAATACCATGGTGGGAGGAGGAGAAACCAGAAACTCAACTAGAACCTTCGGCTGACAATCAACCTTAGGAGAGTTTAGGCTAGCTGTTGACTAGCTTCCTCATTGGCTTCTGCAAGCTGCTCAAAGGAGTATGCAACCTCGCTCAAGAAATCGAGTTTTCTAGATGCTTGGTCATAAAATGCAAACAGTGTCTTTTCTATCTCTCCAGCAATCTCCTGCAAGATTCCATCATCAGGATTCTTTGGAATCATGGTATTGGGTTGATAGGTATCTGAGTCAAGTCCAGTTATTGGCTCAAGAATCATCTCGGTCACATTCTCACGCCGGATTCGTTCAACAGTCTTTACTCGTTTCTGTCCTCTGTTGGCCAACCTTTCAAACAAGTCTGTCAGCATTTTGCCTTTGGTCAACTCTTTCGCATTTTCATAGAATCTCGCCACATCATTTTCTACTTCAAGTGCAAACTTCATTATCGCACCGAAAGTTCCGAGATCCATCCGATCACTCACACCCCAACTAGAACCAACGAGTTATGACTACTTTATTCTCGGTGAAGAAATCAACTGCATCTTTGCCTTGTCCATGAAGGTCTCCGAAGAATGAGTCATTCATTCCTGAGAATGGGAATGTTGCTATGGGTGCTACGACTCCTATGTTGATACCGATGTTTCCAGCCTTCACCCTGTATTGATAGTCCCTAGCAGTCTTTCCACTTGAAGTGAATATTGAAGATGCATTTCCATAGGGATTTGCATGAATTATGTCAATAGCCTCATCAAGGCTCTTCACTTGAATAATCGGGATGACCGGTCCGAAGATCTCTTCTTTGGCGATGGTCATCTCCGGTGTCACCCTGTCGAAGATGGTAGGTCCAATGTAGTACCCTTTAGGATGCCCTGTCACCTCTATTCCACGACCGTCTAGGATGAGTTCCGCACCTTCCTTTACTCCCTTCTCTATATATCCAAGAACATTCTCCATTCCCTTCTTCGAAGCCAATGGACCCATCTGGACACCCTCCTCCAATCCATTACCTACACTGTACTTTTTGGCAGCATCCAAAAGAGCTTCTTTGAGAGGTTCATAGATATCACCTACAGCTAGAAGGACGCCTCCGGCAAGACAACGCTGTCCCGCGCAACCATAGAACGATGTGATGAGTGCTGGAACGGTTCGTTCAAGATCCGCATCAGGCATTATCGTTAGGAAGTTCTTGGCACCTGCCTGAACCTGAGCTCGCTTCCCAAATTCTCCGATTTTCTTATAGAGTAGTTTACCAACAAGTGTTGAACCTACAAAAGACATGCCCACCGTGTCAGGGCTCTCAATGAGTGCATTGACTGCCTCAGCTCCACCGTGTACCATGTTCAAAACTCCCCTTGGAAGACCAAGTCCATGGATGATTTCGAACTGCCTGACCTGACTCAAAGGTACTTGCTCAGATGGTTTGACGATGTATGTGTTTCCAACCCCAATCGCAAACGGCCAGAACCATGTCGGAACCATACCTGGAAAGTTGAATGGTGCCACACAGAAGAAAACACCGAGAGGTTGCTTAATGACCATCTCATCTATTCCTGCAGCAATGTCTTCTGTGTTATAGCCCATTTGGAGGGATGGGATGCTCGTAGCACACTCTATATTCTCGATTGTTCGACGATACTCTCCTCGCGCTTCATCAATGGCCTTTCCTTGTTCCGTTGTTAGAATTTTTGAGAGCTCTTCGAAGTTTTCCTCAAACGCATCTCTGATTCTATTTAGATGTCTGACCCTCGTGAAAACAGGTGTTGCTCTCCAACGATCGAATGCCGCTTTTGCAGCTGCAATTGCCTCAAGAGCTTCCTCTCTTGTACTCATTGGGGTCTTAGCTATTAGCTCACCAGTGGCTGGATTAAACACATCACGTGTTTCCTTTGCCTTAGATTCCACCCACTTTCCATTGATGTAGTTCTTTACAACTTCTACCAAGACGGTCACTTCCAGTTCGGAACTTAATAGTTCCTTTGATGTCTATTTGATTCTTGTGTACGCTCAGTTTGTATGCACGAACTCTATTGCATCATCTCTGCACACAACATAGCAGAGACCACACCCGTCACATTTCTCCGGGTTTATGACTGCGAATTCCTTTCTCATCTGAATCGCCAGATATCCTCCATCTGCACAAGCAACAACGCAGTCCTTGCAACCTGTACACTTGTCCTCAACAACACGAGCCACGAGTGGAGGTAGTTTACTCAGAGCTGTCCAAGTCGTGATTTTAGGCAATGCCTCTCCAACCATCGCTTCGAGTGTATCATAGCCTTTTCTGGTCATGAACTTTTCAATTCCTTCATTCAGTCCCTTGATGATACTGAAGCCGTGCCACATTGCAGCAGTGCATATCTGAAGGGTTCGAGCTCCAACCATGAGATACTCTATTGCTGTGCTCCAGTTTCCGATACCGCCAATCCCGGATATTGGAATATCTGGAAAAGCTTTGGCTATCTGAGAAACGAATCGGAGCCCGATTGGCTTAACCGCAGGTCCACAGAACCCGCCATATGTGCTAAGTTGCTCTTTCTTATCTACACCATAAGCAATAGGAAGTGGCGTTGCAGTTTCAATATCTATTCCAATAAGCGATTCCACTGTATTGATGGCAGATATTGCATCAGCTCCACCCCTGACAGCTGCCTCCGCGATAGGAACAATATCGGTAACATTTGGTGTTAGTTTCACAAGTATTGGGAGATCGGTTCCCTTCTTCGCTGCTTTGGTCACACGTTCTACCAAGGTGGGATCCTGACCAATGAATGCACCCATATGTTTCTCAGGCGAACCATGAGGACACGAAACATTCAGTTCAATTGCATCTGCTCCGGTTTCAGACATTGTTTCTGCAAGCTTAGTCCAACCCTCTGGTTCTGGTCCACTCATCATACTTGCTACAAAGATGAAGTCGTCAGGAGCCTCTTTCTTTATCCTTGGAATCCATTCATCAGTCCAAGTCTTTAACGGTTCACGAGACAAGAGCTCAATATTGTTCATTCCAATTGGTCTACCATTCTTGCGAAGCACACCAAGCCTTGTTCTTGGATCTACTGTGGGCTCTTCTGTGACAGTCTTCATCACTGCTCCTCCCCATCCTAGTTTTGCGGCCCGAAGGATATGACGTGGATCCATCGTTGGGGGTGCAGAGGACAACATAAACGGGTTCTTGAAAGTGATACCCGCGAACTCGATTTCCAGTGATTTTGAGGCCATAGCAATCTTCCTCCAGCTTTACGGTAGTAATACTACGTCCCTAAAGGCCTTTAGGGAAGTGATTCTTTGCACCGGGTGCGAATTTAGAAGTGGTGATTTCAGTGAAAGAAGAACTAGTCCCTGAGGAACTTACAAGGAAATACACACAGAAGGAGGTCAATGAACTCGAGAAGAAATTCATGGCACCTGCTGTCGCTCATTATTATGAGAACCCGGTACTCTTTGTTGATGGAGAAGGTGCTGTTCTGAGAGACGCTGATGGAAAGGAGTACATCGACCTTTTTGCTGGAATATGTACGACAATCACCGGATACAATCATCCGAAATATATTTCCACAATTCAGTGGCAGGCCGAGCGACTTGTATACACAAGCTCTCTCTATTCTACCATACCATATGCAGTGCTAGTAAAACAGCTTGCTGAGATTGCTCCAAAGGGACTGACATGTTCTTACATTGTAAATAGTGGCTCAGAAGCAAATGAAGCCGCACTCACCATGGCCCGAAAGTACACAGGAAATCCATACATCATAGCCTGTCAACGAGGTTATCATGGTAGAACAACACTTGCTCGGGAGCTCTCTACTGCTGGATGGAGAACTCTCCCTGAAGCACATCCATCTGGAGTTCGGTTCACTCCCTATGGATATTGCTATCGCTGTCCATTTGGCAAGACGCATCCTGACTGTGACTTGGAGTGTGCTCACTACCTGAGAGAAGTGATTCGCACTCAGACCAACAATGCAATCGCCGCGTTCATCGCTGAGCCCATTCAGGGTGTAGGCGGCATAGTACAACCGCCCTCTGAGTACTTCGAGGTTATGTATGAGATTGTCAAAGAGTATGGAGGAATCTACATCTCAGATGAGGTTCAGACAGGTTTCGGACGAACTGGTGGAAAATGGTGGGGGATCCAGCAGGTAGGAGTGGAACCTGACATTATTACTATGGCAAAGGGGTTCGGCAGTGGAATTCCAATTGGTGGGTTCATTTCACGACCAGAGATAGCTGAGGACTACATGGTGACCGATGCATTTGCTACATTCGGAGGGAATCCTCTATCATGTGCGGCTTCCGTAGCAGTAATCGAAATAATCAAGGAAGAGAACTACTTAGACAAGGCATCAAAGCTAGGTGGTAAACTAAAGAAGAACCTGAAAGAACTCCAGCAACGCCATAAGATCATTGGAGAGGTTCGTGGTCAAGGACTAATGCTTGGAGTGGAACTTGTTCGCGACCAAGTCACGAAAGAACCTGCTACTCAAGAAATCCTCACTGTCATGGAGGTCTGTAGAGAGAAAGGTCTACTAATTGGGAAAGGTGGTCTTGACAACAATGTACTGAGAATCCAACCACCTCTTGCACTCACTGATGACCTAGTTGACCAAGCTACTGCCATCCTGGATGAGGCTTTTACCGAGGCTGAGAAGAATCTTTGAAACCCGCATCAGAGTCTTGTGAGATCCCCATAGCTGTCTGGTCTACGGTCTCTGAAGAACTGCCAGACGTTTCGGACTTCCCTAATCATGTCAAGATCAACATCCCCGACGATTAGCTCTTCCTTATCACGAGATCCCTTTACGATTAACTGACCACGAGGGTCTGCAATATAGGAGCTGCCATAGAACGTTCCTGTCTTCCAGGGCTCTTCACCCACCCTGTTTATAGCTGCCATGAAATACCCATTGGCGACAGCATGTGCTGGCTGTTCAATACTCCACAGATGTTCTGAGAGACCTGCGACAGTTGCTGAAGGATTGAAGACAATTTCTGCTCCGTTTAATCCAAGTGCTCTAGCGCCTTCAGGGAAGTGTCTATCATAGCAGATATAGACACCAATCTTCGCTACTGACGTGTCGAAGACTGGATATCCAAGGTTTCCTGGTCTGAAATAGAACTTCTCCCAGAATCCGGGATCCAAATGAGGAATGTGCATCTTCCTGAACTTGCCCAACAGTGTACCGTCTGAGTCAATTACTATTGCTGTGTTATAATAGACTCCCACCGACTCTTCCTCGTACATAGGAGCAATTAACACAAGTTTGTTGTCCTTTGCTAGTTTCTGCATACGCTCGGAAAGAGGTCCTGGAATTGGTTGAGCATATTTGTACCACTTCCTATCCTGTTCCGCACAGAAGTATGGTCCATAGAACAGCTCTTGGAAACAGAGAATCTGTACCTCTTGCTGTCTTGCGATGGTTGCAAATCCTTCATGTTTCCGGATCATTTTCTCGATGTTCTCTTCGATGTCAGCTTCTTCAGAAACATCTCCTTCCCAAGTTGCCTGTACTAGACCTACACGAACATTTCTCAATGTCATCTCTCCATTAACTTGAGGAACTGAACAATTATTCTCTTGTCTAATAGGCATTTCCCAAACCGATTTATGTTGTGATTTGCAATAGTTTGCGGAGGACTTACCATGTCCGAACTAGATCTCATTGTCAAGAACGGTAGTGTTGTGACTGCAGCTGACACCTTCGAGGCTGATGTTGGAGTCAAGGATGAAAAGATTACGCTCCTCGGGTCAGATTTACGTCCAGGTTCTGACACGAAGGTGGTCGATGCAAAGGGGAAGTACGTCTTTCCAGGCGGTATTGACGTCCACGTTCACTTTCAGCTCCCATTCTCGGGAACTGTTTCTGCTGATGATTTCGAGAATGGTACGAAAGCCGCAGCATGCGGTGGAGTGACCACTGTTCTTGATTTTGCCATTCAAACAAAGGGTCATCCAATAATGGAGGCAGTGGAAGCACGTAGAGCAGAGGCAGATCCAAATGTCTGCATTGATTATGGGCTTCATGCAGCAATCACTGACTGGAACCCTCAGACGCAGGATGAGATAAAGAAAATCATTGACTACGGAATTCCGACTTTCAAGATGTTCATGATCTACAAGAACGAAGGCTGGATGGCTGATGATGGCATGCTTTTCAGTGCCCTAGAGGAAACCGCGAAGCTCGGCGGACACATTGGTGTACATGCTGAAAGCGTCGACGTATTAGACATGCTTATTGAGAGATATGCTAAAGAGAAGGAGAAGTGGGGAGCATACGGACATTCCCTCTCGAGACCATGCTATACCGAAGAAGAGGCAATTGTCAGAGCGATCAAATGGGCAGAGGCTACTGGTGGAAAGCTCTACATCGTACATATGTCAACAGGGGAGGGTGCCGATGCAGTCCTTGCTGCAAGGAAGAAAGGCGTTAATGTCTATGCTGAAACCTGTCCTCAATATTTACTGCTAGATGATGAGGTGTTTAAGGGAGAGAATGGACATCTCTACGCTACATGTCCCCAAATCAAGAAACCACATGATAATGAACGTCTATGGAAGGGTCTTGCAAATGGTGAAATACAGATTGTTGCCACTGACACCTGTACATTCGATACCAAACAGAAGGCAGCCTGGAATGGCGATTTCAGGAAGATTCCTTTTGGAATGCCTGGTGTCGAAACCATGGTTCCACTCATGTACACTGAGGGCGTTGGAAAACGTGGTTTCACCGTGAACCATCTTGTGTCGCTGGTCAGTACCAACCCGGCAAAGCTGTTTGGAATGTATCCGGAAAAGGGAACAATTGCTGTTGGTAGTGATGCAGATCTTGTCGTCTTTGATCCAAAGAAGAAGGTCACAATAAAGTCTGAGAATCTTCAGACCAATTGTGACTGGAATCCATATGAGGGCTGGAAACTAGAAGGATATCCATCCACGACCATTTCGCGAGGTAAGATTGTAGCTGAGGATGGAAAATTCGTAGGCGAAGTTGGTCGTGGTCGTTTTCTGAAACGAAAGCCCTATGGAACAATCTAAACTGCTATCTCGTCAACCTCATAAGCCATCACCTATAATCAAGAGCCATGCGATTTCCCAACAACCGCGCGTACCACGTGATCTACGATGAATCATTGATGGATGCTGTCAAGTTTGCATCAGAGAACAACTGGACTAGCGTTGTTCCAGACATCGGAGTACCAGCTTTCTCACCTGATAGAATATCATCTGAGGAACGTTTACAATTACGAGAGGCATCACGCAACCTTTCCATTAGTTGGGGGTTTCATGCAGCCGGTGACAATGTCAGTCTTTTCTCAACATATCCTCCTATAAGAACGGGAATCATTCAATACTTCAAGCAGACTATCAACCTTGCTCGTGAAATCAGTACTGGACCGACGAATGTTGTAATCCATGCAGGGGCACCTCCAAAGTTCAAAAAAGCTAGAAATCAACCAAATAACTTCGGTGAGATTCATAGAGAAATCTATGCCCAGACTTTCCGTGAGAATCTTACAGAACTTATCGAGCATGCTTTCCCTCACATTAAAATTGCCATCGAAAACACCGGATGGACACCATTGATCCGCGATGTGGTCAGACAACTTCTCCCTACCGGGTTAAAGATATGCTTGGATATCCCAAAACTCTATGCTCCGGGATTCAAACTCATTGAAGAAGATTGGAATTTTATTCAGGAACACAAGGGCTTCATCGAAGTAGTCCATATTCACGACATCGACCCTAAGCTTGGTTCGCACCAGGTAGTAGGCGAGGGAGTAGTGGACTTTGAGCGATACTTGCGGTTTCTAAGTGAGCTACGATCAAAACCTCAGTATGTCTTCGAGGTTCGCCCTCGCGAAGCAGCCAACGAGAGTCTCACAAACGTTGGAAGGCTTTTAGAGATACTCAAACTGGACCTCTAGTTCAAACTACATTTGAGTGTAAAATATGATGTACAGGATTAGGGCTGCAACAAACAGAATTATACCTGCTACGAATGCAATCAGTCTTCTTAATTCCAAATCATTCTCTCTCCTGCTGTTTTAGTACGAGCGCATCTCGAATCTCTCGAAATGCATCTAATGTGTCACGATTGAAAATTCTCTTTCTCACTCTAGATCTTCCGTCTGTTGCCCTAGCTACAGGTGCTCTACCGAATCCTCGGAGCTCTCGTAGTATGAAGTCGCGCAACTCTTCATGAAACTTCACACCCTCTATGTTTTCCTCTGCTGCGCCGCCTCTCGTTAGCCTTTGAATGATTAATGCAATCAGGCCTCCTCCTTGCGTTGCTGCTGATTTGGCTGCAGTTTCAATCTGAATCGTACCAATACCAAACAGCCTATCAAATATGCCTCTTCTGGTTTTGACGTGAGTAATAGTTCGGAAAGGTACATGTCTTTGTGTAATCTGAATGATTCCTTTCTTCACATAAATTTCCGGGCTAACATCACCCTCCCAACTGGCCAGTGAGTAGTCTATACGTTTGACATAGATGAATGAATACACGATCCACAGTGCAAAGACAACTCCTGTTGCAAACCAATAATAGAAGTTGAATCTAATCCATCCAATGGAAAACAGAATCTCAGTCCACAATGCTACCTCTATGATATCTGTGACGAAAACAGGGTCATTTGCAAATGCATAGAATACAAAAAAGGCTGACCAAAAGAGAACTAGGATAATGAGTACACGAAACCATTTCTTATAGAGAAATGCATTATCTGGATGGAACACTCTGCCGCTGACAACTGGTTCTATGGGCGGTTTAACAATCCGCCCTTCTCCTTGAGCCATTAAGTATATTCCTCACTCTTTGTCTTCTCTTAACAAATCACGGATCTCTCTTAGGACCAAGAGGATTTCTTCCTCTAGACTACCCTCAATGCTTGGCAAAGGCGCTTCTTCGGGATACACCACCTCGGTCCCAGTTACATATGGATCCTTGAATCTCCTCAATTCCATGAGAATAAAGTCTCGGAGTTCCTCGTAGAAGGTCAGTCCTTCCAGCTTCTCCTCTGATGATTGAAATGAGCTCCCAGATCCGCCTGCTGTTTCAACCTCAATTGAGCCAATCCCAAACAATCGGTCGAATGGTCCTGCCACACTCTGAATGTTCGTTATTGTCCTGAACGGTACATGTTTTCTTGTTATATTGATGAGTCCCTTTTTCACGTATATCTCTGGCATTGTTTCTCCTGATTTTCCAATCACAGAATACTCGAAAGACCGGATATAGATTGGGTAGACTATTAGATAAGGTATCAAGACGCTGAGGGTAAGCAGCCAGAACCAGAAGTTTAGAGGAATCCAGAACTGGTTGAACACGGCAGCCATAATCCCTATTTCACTTACTGCTTCAACTAACCCGAGAACAAGAATCATCGAGCCGATCACAATTATCCATAGCATTACTGCGCTGAAGACGCCAAGGAACCAGTTCTTGTTCCGGAAGTACTTTGATGGTTTGAAGACCTTCCCTCTGGCAATCTCCTCCATTGGGGGTTTAATCACCTTTCCTCTACCTGACATCATCATTTCACTCCTTCTCGAGTTTTTTGTCAATCTTTTCAAGCACATCCCTTATCTCACGGAGGGTAATGAGCATCTCGTCGTCCAGACTATCGCTTAGTCTTGGAACTTGTTCATCTACAGGATGCACAACCTCGGTCCCTGTGACATATGGATCTCTAAACTTCCTGAGCTCTTGTAGAACAAAGTCTCTCACCTGTTCATAGAAGGTGATTCCCTCCAGTTTTTCCTCAGGAGACCGACCACCCTGAGCTCCGCCAGAGAACCCTGCAGTCTGAATCTCAACAGTTCCAATGCCAAACAACCGGTCAATTGGACCTGCTCGGCTAGAGATATTGGTGATTGTCCTGAATGGCACGTGTTTCTTGGTCACGTTGACCAATCCTTTCTTGACATAGATTTCTGGCATTGTGGTTCCAACCTTTGAGATGACGCTGTACTCGAAACTGCGAATGTATAATGGAACTCCTACATAGGCTGGAACAAAAAAGAATGCAGTAACAATCCAATACCAGAAGTTAACAGCAGGGAACCAGTCATAGAAGATGGTCCAAAAGATTGGTGCCCAGTTTGATACCCCCGAATCAGCTGCACTAATCCATGCTCCAAGTGCCAGACAACCGAGTGCACAGAACCAGAGGAACACCCAGCCACAGGTCACTCCCACCCATTCTTTGTAATAGAATCTCTTGTCTGGTTTGAAAACACGACCTGCTGTAACATCTTCCATTGGAGGTTTGATCACTACTCCCCGACTGTCTCTATCCATTCACATCATCTCCCTGTTCTGTATGGATTCTTCTCTGATTGCAAAGCCACCAAGGAAGAGGACGAAACCAACACCATCGAGAACTCCACCCAGAAAGTAAAGGAGCTCTGGTCCTCCAAGAGTGCCCGTAAGAATTCCTAGAATCTCAAGCAGCATAATGAAGCCGCCCACTGACATGAGGACAGTTCCAATGGCTTTCTTTCTCTCTGACAATTCATATCAACCCCATATACGCTATTAATAGTAGGAAGAAGAGAATGAGGGTTATAACCAAAATCACTACTTTGACCGCTAGTCGGGCTGCACTCACCAAAATTGCTCCCTCCAAGGTTTTTTGTAACTCATGTCTTCACGCTTCATTCTCATTGTTCCTCCGCTAAAGCTTTGTCTTGAGTATCTCCCTGATGTCTTGAAGTGCGACAAGAATCTCGTCATCGAGAGTGCTGTCACTTCGCTGAACTGGTTCATCCCGTGGTGTGACCACTTCAGTACCTGTCACATATGGGTCTCTAAAGCGTCTCAGTTCACGCAAGATGAATTGCGCAAGTTCCTGATAGAACTTTATGCCTTCCAGTTTCTCCTCTGGTCCTCCTTGACCAGTAGGTCCGCCAGAGTAACCTGCAGTCTGTATCTCAACTGTACCTATTTTGAACAATCTGTCAAAAACTCCAGCACGGCTTGCGATGTTTGTCACTGTTCGAAATGGCACATGTTTTCTTGTAATATTGAGAATTCCCTTTTTCACGTAAATCTCTGGACTTGCTTTACCCGTCTCAGAAATGACGGCATACTCAATAGACCTGACATAAACTACAATACCAGCTAACGCAGGCAAGAGCCAGATCAAGTGAAATATCCAGGTCCACAGAGATATTGTGGGCAACCACTGAAGGATCCACAGGCGCTCGTACGCTGTCCAGCTGTCAAAGTATCCTATCAACCAGGCTGTGCCCCACAAAGAACAGACAACTAGTGCCCAGGTCACAGTCGCAAAGCTGATGGCCATGAACCACCACTTGTTCCTTAATGCACCTAAGGGCTTGAACGTTTTTCCAAAGGACGTTTCCTTAGGGGATTCCAAAACACCTTGTAGTCCGTTTGCTACAACCAATTATCTATCACGACTCCTTTCGTTTGTAACGCGGGATCTCCTTTGCCGCGAGCTTGTTGAAAATAGCAATTGATTGCTGAGTCATCGGGAGTTGTTCCTCATCGGGACGAAGAGTAATGTCGTACTCATCCATTATTGTATCAAGGGTTTCCCTGCACTCTGCCTCCTTTGGACATTCAGGGCAGAGCTTTCCCGCGTAGGAGTCATGTTTGTACCAGACGATGACACCAAGCTTCATCGTGAAGATGATGTATACTTGGGCATTAGCCTGATAGTCGAATCCAATGAGAATCCCTTTGTAATCAAGCAGGCTCTCAACATCAAGCCTGTGACTACTTGCATGTTCATTCAGCACCTTTGCGATTTTCTTTCGCGCTCTGTTGAGCACTCGCGATACATAGGCAGGGCTCCAATCCTCTTGCTTGTTATTTTCAGCAATCTCTGTGGTACTCAGTCCTTTCTGGAACTGCTCCCAGACCATTGCTTCATGCGTTGAGAGTTGGGGCATTCTTGAATCACCGCGTTCTTGGTATCACCACATATTTTAAGCTTCCGTGGTAATTCCTTGTTACACTCTTGGGAAAGTTTATATATAAAGTTGTTGAATGTTTACCTAGATTTGGTAAACAAATTTTGTTTACTGTCGGTGGTAAAAATGGCAAACAACGGGATTGTTATACGAACAGACGGCCTGAACAAGAGATTCGATACAGTTCACGCCGTAAGAGATCTGGACCTAGAGGTTCGGTCAGGTAGCAGGTTTGGATTCCTTGGTCCAAATGGAGCTGGGAAGACTACCACAGTCCGTATATTATCTGGACTCATGAAACAGACCAGCGGCTCTGCCACAGTATGTGGCTATGACGTCAGTACACAACGAGATAACATCAAGGCTGTGACTGGTCTGCTTCCCGAGTCTCCTGGACTGTACTCAAAGCTGTCAGCTGTGGAATTTCTAGAGTTCATAGGAGCATTGAATGGACGAAACGGAGCTGCCCTGAATCGACGAATCGATATTATGCTTGGTATGCTTGGACTCGAGGGTCGTCAGAACGATCTACTGGAGTCATACTCCTCTGGGATGAAACAGAAAGTTCTGGTTGCATCAACATTGCTCAGTGAGCCGAAACTTGTGTTCCTTGACGAACCTACTTCAAGGCTGGATCCAGCTGCAAGTGCTCTGGTGAAGGACCTCATTCTCATCTTGGCTCAGGAGACAGAAACATCCTTCTTCATATGCAGCCATCAGACCTCATTCGTCGAGGACGTCTGTGATGTGGTTGGCATCCTCAATGATGGTGCGCTTGTCACACATGGCTCTCCTCAGGAGATCATCGAAACAACTGTGGCGAAGGATCTAGAGGACGCATATCTGAAGATAGTGGGTGGTCATGTAGACAAGAAGACCCTGCTCGCATGGAGGTAATGCTAATGGTAAGAACCTGGTTGGCGATTGCAAAGGCTGAGTTCCAGGTACTGTCCTCCAGTATGAGGAGAAACAGGAAGCTCTTCATGGGTATACTTTATGCACTCGCTCTGGTCTGGGCGACAGTCATAACCCCGATAATCTACAATGCTATTCTAAGTGCTCTGTTTCCGATGGAATATCTTCGACCCATGCTTATGGTGATATTCCCTGGACTCATGCGTACGGTAGCCTTATTCCTGTGGCTTATCCTACTACTGTTCCCTCTATCATATGCGCTGCAGGAGATTAAGATTGGACAGTGGGAGATATTCCTGTCAAACAATGTTCGAACAAGGGACATCATGACCGGAACTTTCCTAGGGAAGCTCGGTCTATATGGACTGATAATAATATTCCTTGCTCCCATTTTGATTACTCCATTCATGTTGGCATTCGAGGTCAATATCATTGGCCAACTATTGGTCTATGGTGTTGTCACAATGTTGGCAATGGGTAGCATATGGCTCTCAAACTTCCTATCAAGTATGATCCAATCCAGACTTGGAGATTCATCACGTGGCAACGACATAGCGAAGGCTTTGGCCATGGTTGTAGCCATAGTAGTCATCCTTCCTATGTATGGACTAATGTTCTTCCTTCCAACTTTGTCTGAGATGATGGGGCTGAATGCATTTCTGATTCTCCCATCTACCTGGTTTGCAGATCTCATTAGTTGGATTGCAATAACATTCAATGGCATTGGGTTGACAAGCTCCCAGATATTGGGCTTCTCTTCTGTGCTTCAGTTGGACCTGCTTCTGACAGGAGTCTTAACGATAGGCTTTACACTCGGGTCAGTTGGGTTGGCTTTAGGAATGGCCGATAGGGTATTCACAATAGAGGCTGGTGTTCGGACTGAAGTCGTGACTACAGTTGGCAAAGAAAACATGTTCCTCAGAGGTATCAGGCGAGTCAACTCCGGACCCTTCGGGTCACTCGTAGTCACTAACTTCAAGGACTTTCTACGGAAGGCTCAGAACCTGTCAAAGATTGGTTATGGCTTGATCTTAGCGATAATAATGCCTATCATCATGATGTCCATGGATATCGAGTATGTTCAGTTCAATGACCTCTTCATGATGTTGATAGTCATGATGTCATTGATTGGGTCAATGCCCTTTGCTGGCACAGGATTTCTTGAGAG
>JBHLRS010000034.1:0-31946 GCA_048882325.1 Candidatus Thorarchaeota archaeon
GGTTTGGCAATCGCAAACACGAATGTTTTGAGGACACCGGACCCATCCTATACAGTGCTCACTGAACAACTCCTCCTATTTGCCAAAGATGCTGAAGATGGTCTCAGTTTGACAGTTGATCAACTCAAGAGAGGTAGAAGCTATCAATGGGGGAACCTCGTGCTTGCTGATGAAGACAGCATGCTGGTCATCGAAATCGCGGGTAATGACCATTCTATAGAGTGGTCGGAGCGCAGGGCACTTCGAACAGGTCATCATATAATGTTAGATACAGAACCGACTTTGCGCGCTGAAGAAAGTGGATATGATAGTTCTGTCAAACGTGTTGAACGAGGATATGATCTCATTCGTCAGGCATCATCATTAAAGGATGTCTTCGCATTATTGAGGGATCACAATGAAACAGCAGGTCAAGAGAGTCTCTGCTGTCATGCTGTGAAAGAAGGTGGTTATGCAACATTCATGAGCTACCTAATCGAAATAGACCACAGTACAGATTCAGGAAAACCAAGGATCGTTTTTCATGTTGCAAAGGGAAACCCATGTCAATCTGAGTTCACTGCAATTCCGATTCTATTCCCAGCTGATGAAGACATTATGAATCGTGCCATTCAGCTCTATCCGAAAGGCTAGAGCAGGATCCATGCTCGGAGGAACCAGTAGAACCCGAGAACGAATGCAATTATCCATACTCCGATTGTGAGAAACATGAGAGGACGGGTCCTCTTCAGAAGCTTCAGTGGCATACCACGACGAATCAAGAATAGAGTTACTAATATTGCACCAAGTACAATTGCTAAAATACCCACGATATCATGAGCAATTTGATACCAGAACACAACTGGATTGTTTAGCATAAGAGAAAGTCGTCCTATCGCACTAGGTATCATCCAGAAGCCGACTGTAAGAATATGAATCAATACCACAAGATAGACAGCTTGATGATGGAGTCTAAAATTCATCCTGCTTGCGCCATATCGCCAACCAATTAGCAGAGTAATTAGGACTATTATCTCTAAGATAAGTACCAGATAAGGAATTGGAATACCCAGTATTTCTTGCATTATTTTCATCTCCTTTCATTGGGTTTCTATCTCACTCACACTCCCTCTGGTGGTGAATAGACTAGACTTGAGAGTCGTTCCTCTACCTTCATGAGCAGAAACGATGGCAGACCCAATCATGCCCCAAGGGCAGAATCGAACATTCAGATTTTGGTAAGCATCGGAGTCATGAATTCGCGAGAACGCGCATCCATTAGCGGCTACAGTAATCTGACCGTCCTTTGCCTTAGCACTGGCGAATCTCACAAATCCATGATCATGAATGTAATCGGCATATCCCTTGAGCTTCTCGGCAAGTGACACTTTCGGGTCGAGCAGGTATTCAGGCAGGTAAGCAGCTAAAATGTCTGATATTCGAATAAACACGTAGTCTTTGATAGCCGCATCACCCAAAATATCTATGAAAACACTCTCATACCCAAAGATTGCGGCACGAAGTTTCCAGATTTCCTCCATTGTCAAGCCCTTCGTTGACCCAGTGGCTTGCGCTTCATCGACTTTCTCATGGAACTCAGTCAGGAATTCCTTGAGCTCAACAACAAGTGCGTCTGAGGATTGTTGCTCAGAAAAAATCTCAGGTAGGAACTCTTGAACATAGTAAACCATCCGAGGCAAAACATGTTCATCCAGAACATTGGGACCAATGAGTTCAGTTCCCACAGCTTCGTAGGCATCGAGAATCCCCATGTAGAGAAACACTGCCTCGAGCTGCTGACCATCTTGAGATTGCATTTCTGTGCTCATGATAGAACCAGCCTGCATAGGTCATCGTTGCTTATAATTCTCGTCTATGACGACATCTCGTGTAACTGGAACATAGTCAATTCACTTGTACTCTTCAGAGTAATACTAGAAGTTCCAGGACCTGAAGTTTTTGCAAAGAAACGGGTGTAAGGTCTCCGCGTGAGTGACTTGAACATGGAATCAATGTTCTTGATGAGTGAAGAGATAAAAATCACTGCTTTCTGCGAAATCTCCTTTCCGATCTTCTCACTTACACGACCATTCGTTGCAAAGATGACCTTTCCAACCATGGTGTCATCAGATGTCAGTGCAATCTCTGTTGCAAACCCCTCAGCATAGCAGATTGTCGTCGCAGCTTCGTATACATTCTCTTTTGGAATTCTCATAGCTCCGCTAGCAAGGCTAAGAAGACGACCTCCATTACAAGCAACAACAGTATAGTCATCTGACTCGACTACAAAGTATGAGTAATCATGACCAATCCCTAGACTCTCAAAGGTCTTTTGTAGCGTCGAATGAACCAATAAGAACTCACGAATTTGATTCTTTTTGAACAACGGTTTGGGTCTTGAGAAACTAGCGATGAGTGAATTATTTGTTGCATCCACAACGAATGCTAGAGGAATATCATGTCGGTTCTCAAGTGTCTGGATGACAATTGATGATAGTTTTTCGTTACTGAATAACTGAGTGTTGATTCGGTCAATCTGATCCCTAATCTTCTCTTTCTCATCTGGTGGGAGTTGCATTCCATCAACCTCAGGAAACTTAACTCTGAGAAGATGGTTCATGATTCTCTCCATACCATCTCGAGCAAGATTTTCAGGAGCTTTCCGATCAAAAACACCCACCAGTATTTTTTCTGAGTTGGGAAGACGTAGGTATAGGAAGTACTCAGTTTCTGTAGAAAATGAATCGAGAGCATCTGAACGTGCGTGAGTACTGAAGTCCTGTATTGCTGAGAAGAATCCAGATGAAAGGACTGCTTTATCATCATCACTAGTTGATTGATCACTGCTATAGTGGAACTGCATTACACCTCTGTCAATCAGAAATATCTCTCTAATCATCTCACTGTCGGAATACAATTTTGCCATAAGAAGAAAACGGTGGTAAAATGGACATGAAAAAGGGTGTGAAAAGACTATTAACATGGGAATGACTCGATATAGCCTTTGGAGGAAATCTCAGTGAAACCAAGGAAAGTCTGTTTCATCACTTTCATGATATTCGCGTTGATATTAATATGTCAGCCTACAAAGGTTTCAGCACATAACCCAACATCGGTAACACTCGAATATGATTCTGGAACTGAAATATTGACTGTGGTAGTAAATCATGGTGTACCAGCAGGTAGTCTACCGAGTCATTACATCTACAATGTCGTGGTCGAAAAGAACTCAGTTCAAGTGGTATCGAGGGATTATGTCAGCGAAAACAACACAGTTTCTGGCTTGACTGATACGTTTTCTGTGTCAGCTGTTGATGGTGATGTTCTCAAGGCTACAGCCCGTTGCACTCAGGCAGGGATAAAGTCAGGTGAGATAACATTGACTACCACCACTACAACTACAGATACTGGTACCACAACTCCACCTCCCGGTGCACCTACAACACTATACATTGCGATTGCAGTTGTGGCCATTGGAATTGTAGGAGTTATTGTTGCGATCTTAAGGCGACGATAATCAAGTAACATCGATTGCACTTTCGGGCTCTTCCTCAAGTGAGAGTGAAACTTCTTTCCTCCACTCGATATCACGCTCTTTGTTTCTGAAGAATCCGTAGAATAGCGTGATTCCAAGCACGTATAGACCTGAAACTAGCACATAGGGGAGCCGGTAGAGTCCAAGTGCTAGCAACCAGCCACCGATAATGGCTGCAATGGCTCTCACAAACGAGTCAGCTGATCGAACGACGCCAACAGCTGTTGCTCGCTCCTCCTTCGTGAGTCCCTCCATGAAGAAAGCATTGGAGATGGGTCCAGCCATATTCATCAATACATTTCGTGTCACATATCCAATGATTGCTAGTTGTAGTGTGTCGGCGTAAGCTAAAGTTAGCAAGAAGGGTACCGAAAGCGCTTCCGTGAGTACTACAGTTCGTACTTTCCCGATTTTATCAGCCAAAGCTGGGGCTAGAAAATTACCAGCTGAGAGGATCAATGTATTAGCACCAAATATGAGACCTACAATTTGGGAATCGATAGGAAACTCGTGTGTGAAGAACAGATTGAAGAACATCACAATCATACCTGCACCTAGTCCGACACTGGCTATAGTTAGTGTGTACTTGCCAATGAATCCCCAGTTCTTCACATTTCGGATTGCTAACCGGTCATTTGAGGGAGTAGGTGTATCTGTTGTCATTTGAGTGATGAGGAGAATTGCAAACGCTGTCGGAATTAGACTAAGCCAAAGAGTATAACGATAGGGAATCACAAAGGATTGTGTGGGAGAGAAACTAAGCCAGTCCACAAAAATCTGGGGCATGATACCTCCGACCAAGCTTCCTGCAAACACACCCAACAGCGATACACCTCCACCCACTGCAAAGAGATGAGCACGCTCTTGGTCTGTTGAGATATCTGAAACATAGGGAGACAATGCAACATCACGAAAGGCAACGGAGATCCCAAGAAAGACCTGAGATACAAGAAGGCCAACCGGATCGAGAGTTGTATATTGGACAACTAGCACACCAAAGGTGACAATGTTTGCGATGAGAATTATCTTCTTCCTACTCGCCCTGTCCGTCATAATACCAGCAATGAATGCAATACCAGCAGACGCGAACATCGAAATTGAAAGGAAGAAACCAATAAAGTCCTCCATACGACCGGCTTCTTGAAGATAGAGATTGAAGATTACACCACTTATACCCCAGGAAAATGTGATCAGAAAGGAGATCGTGATGTACAGTTTTGCATCTCTTCCAAAGAGTTGCAGCTTACCAATGTAGCTAAGCCTCTCCCCTTCGGTCATGAAATGATCTCCAGAATGAATCTTCAGATGTCGGAGGCCTCGTGACTTCCCTATATGCATTGTCAATTGAGCACAAGCACTAAGGCTAAATCGGAGTACTGAGGATTTCAGAGTTATGAAGACCATTGACCTACGGAGCGACACAATCACCCAACCAACTGATGAGATGATTGAGGCGATAGTTACTGCACACAAAGCTGGAAGATTCGGGGATGATGTTATTGGTGAAGATGAAGTGGTGAATGAGTTACAGGAGAAAGCTGCAAAGATTCTCGGCAAAGAGGCAGCACTTCTTGTCACCTCTGGTACTCAAGGGAATCTCATCTCTCTTTTGGCTCAGACAAAGAGGGGTGACGAGGTGGTTGTAGAGGACAGATCACACACCTTTGTCTTTGAAGGAGGTGCAATGGCTTCAATGGGAGGACTCTATCCGAAACCTGTGAAGGGTGAGCGAGGATATATTCTCCCAGAAACCCTCGAATCTGTTATCAGTCCGGATAATGCCCATTATGCAAAGACAGCACTTGTGGTGGTTGAGAATACCCACAACTATGCGGGAGGTGCAATAATCCGACCTGAGCAGGTTAAAGCACTCGCAGCAGTGGCACACGACAATGGTCTCAGAGTTCATTGCGATGGAGCAAGATTGTTCAACGCAGCTGTCGCACTGGACATTCCAGCTAAGGAACTAGTTGAGGAAGCGGATTCTGTTCAAATCTGCCTGAGCAAGGGGCTCTCAGCGCCAGTTGGTTCCATAATCGCAGGAACAGAGGAGTTCATCCACGAGTCTCACCGGACGCGGAAGAAGCTGGGTGGGGGAATGAGGCAGGCAGGTATCATAGCGGCTCCAGGAATTGTGGCACTTGAGAAGATGGTCAACAGACTCAAGGATGACCATGACAATGCAAAACTGCTCTACAGCAAAATCAAGGACATTCCTAGCCTGCATATCGAAGAGCCTGAAACAAACATACTGTTTCTTGGCCTCCAAGACCTTACGATTAGTCAGATGGATCTGTCAGAGGAACTAGCAAAAGAAAACATCAAGGTCTATGGAGGATATGGTGTAAGGACTAGAATGGTAATGAACAGAATGGTAGACCGTGAAGACGTTGATAGGATATCAACAGCTCTTGAACGGTTGTTGAAGTAAAGTCCTCTATAACCTGCTTTTTGCGTCTTCAATCATCTTTGTGATATGATCACTCCATGTTGGTTCCAACTGGCGGGCTTTCTCAGCACACCCGATACATTCACCATATTTTTCCATACGATACAGGAGTCGACTCTTGTAGAACCACGCATGAGCGTATGTTTCACTCATCTCAATTGCCTTGTCATAAGCCTCTAGGGCGTTATCAAACTGACCATTTTCCTCGTAACTCCTGGCTTTTCTATAATAACCATAGCGTGTCTCTGGACTCTTCTTGGACACTTTCCACGCACCTCCTAAGTGCAATACTAGTAGGAAAAAACTCAGATAAGGTTTGCATATTTCAAATAGAGATTTAATTAAATCATGGGTGGCTTTCACATAGCTCGAGAAGTACACCACCTGAGGCTTTGGGATGGACGAAGGCCATGCGCATATTATGGGCACCAATTCTAGGCTCATTGTCAATAAGCTGTGCTCCAGCCTTGCGGTGTCTTGCTAGTGCCACTTCAATGTCATCCACCTCGACAGCAATATGATGGATGCCGCCTCCACGTTTTTTCAGGAACTTGGCTATCGGGCTGTCATCTGATGTTGGCTCAAGAAGCTCAATCTGACTTTCCCCAATCTTGAGAAAAGCTACACGAACCTTCTGTTCTTTCACCTTTTCCGAACCTCCGAATTCAAGACCGAGTACATCCTTATAGAATCCCAACCATTTCTCTATACTCTCAACCGCAATTCCGATGTGGGAAATCTTCTCTACAGACATTTAATGTCACTCCTCAAAGTATGTCAGGTGCTTTGTATTCCCCAAACACCTCTCTTAAAACGCCGCATATTTCGCCCAATGTTGCGTAAACTTTCACTGCATCGATAATTGGGAGCATTAGGTTCGTATCTTTTTCTGCAGCATCACGTAGACCTTCTAATGCCTGCTTAACCAGCTTATCATCCCTTTGTGCTCTAACATTTTTGAGATCCTTAAGCTGCTCTCGTTCTGCTTCTGGATTAATCCGGAGGTAGTCAAACTGAGGTTCTTCGTCCACAGTGAACTTGTTCACACCCACCACGATTCTCTTTGATTCATCAACCCTTCGTTGGAACTGGTATGCAGCTTCGTGAATCTCACGTTGAATGTATCCCTTCTCAATCGCAACCGGAGCCCCACCCATGCTGTCGATTTTTTCGATGTATTCCATGGCTTTTGATTCAATCTCATTTGTTAGGTTCTCTATATAGTACGACCCTGCAAGTGGGTCAATGGTGTCACCGACTCCGGATTCATGAGCAATGATCTGTTGTGTGCGCAGTGCTATTTGTACTGACTCTTCGGTGGGCAGAGAGAGCGCTTCATCTCGAGAATTCGTGTGAAGTGACTGTGTTCCCCCTAGGACTGCTTGCAGTGCTTGAAGTGTCACACGAACAACATTGTTGTCAGGTTGTTGCGCAGTTAAGGTACAACCAGCTGTTTGAGTGTGAAAGCGCATTCTACAAGAACTGTCACTCATTGCCTTGAACCGTTCCCGCATGATTCTGGCCCAGAGCCTCCGAGCGGCTCGGAATTTGGATACCTCCTCGAGGAAATCACTGTGAGAACCAAAGAAGAATGAGAGACGCGATGCAAAGTCATCAACATCCAGTCCTGCATCTATTGCAGCCTGCACATAGGCGATGCCATCCGCCAGAGTGAATGCGACCTCTTGTACCGCTGTAGAACCTGCCTCCCGGATATGATACCCGGAGATCGAGATTGTGTTCCAGAGTGGCATCTTCTCGCTGCAGAACTTGAATATGTCAGTGATGAGCCGCATTGAAGGTTTTGGTGGAAATATGTATGTACCTCTAGCAACATACTCCTTCAGTATATCATTCTGGATTGTACCCCGCAGCTTATCCATGGGAACTTCCTGCTTTTCAGCCACAGTGATGTACATGGCTAGGAGGACAGAGGCAGGTGCATTAATGGTCATGGATGTGCTTACCTTGTCTAGAGGAATTCCCTCGAACAACACTTCCATGTCTGCAAGTGAATCAATGGCAACTCCCACTTTCCCCACTTCTCCCTGAGCTAATATGTCATCAGAGTCATAACCGATCTGGGTAGGGAGGTCAAAAGCTATTGAGAGACCTGTCTGTCCTTGTTCCAGGAGGAAGTGGAATCGTTTGTTGGTCTCTCTGGCAGTAGCAAAACCACTATACTGCCTCATTGTCCAGAAACGACCACGATATCCAGTTGGTTGAACTCCACGCGTGAAGGGATACTGACCAGGAAATCCCAAGTCATTCTCGTAGTTCAAGTCTTCTAGGTCTAGCGGTGTGTAAAGACGTTTCACTTGTAGACCAGAGATAGTATTGAAATTCTCTTCGCGCTCGGGGAATCTTTTGACAGTCTTTGCAACAGTCTCATCCTCCCACTTCTTTGTAGAGTCACGGAGCTTTGAGTTGTCTCCCATAACACTCACCTACTCTCACTAAACAGGAAATCAGCAATCAACCTTTCAGCAACACTATATGGATCGTCTTTTCTAGATGCAATCTTCTTGATGGCGGCTTCATATTCGGGCTGTCCTTCCAGTTTCTGCCATAACTCCTGCGTTAGCTTGTACTTCATTATTTCCTGCAATTCGTCGCGACTTCGTTTTAGTCCCTTTTGCTCAAGCTGTCCACTATCTTTCAGGAATTGAAGATGTTCTAGAATTTTGTCCGCAAGCTCTGGAACTCCTTCACCGGATCTAGAATTTGTAAGCAAGACTGGAGGACGCCAATCTCTTTCTCGAGGATCTATGTCCAACATCGCATTGATTTCTGTAACCTTTCTCTCAGCTCCAGGAAGGTCCATCTTGTTCACAACGAAGATGTCTGCAATCTCCATGATGCCAGCCTTGATAGCTTGGATATCGTCACCACTCCCAGGCATGTCAGTGACAATGACAGTATGTGCAATGTCAATGACCTCGACTTCAGATTGGCCTGCACCAACAGTCTCAACGAAGATGATGTCTTTGCCAAATGCATCAATAGCACGGACTGCATCAGAGGTTGCTCGAGCCAAACCTCCCAGGTGACCACGAGTTCCCATGCTCCGGACATAGACATCCTCATCAAGACTATGCTCTTGCATCCTAATCCTGTCACCGAGTAGCGCACCTCCAGTGAAGGGACTTGAAGGATCAACGCAGACGATACCAATTGTATTCTGGCGCTCTCGGTACTCAGCTGTTAGTTTAGTGACCAGTGAACTCTTTCCGGATCCTGGAGGTCCAGTCACACCAATAATGTGGGCATTGCCAGTGTGTTTGTAGAGTTGGATGAGTGCTTCTGTCGCATCACGGTCCTCATCTTCAATAAGAGAGATGAGTCGGGCTAATTCCCTCCGTTTTCCACTCAATACGCCTTTGACAAGGTCAGCAACGGACAATGCTAGTTCCTCACATTCAAGAATCAGAGCTTAACATTAGCCTTGATGTACTCTACAATCTCATCAAGCGGAGTCCCCGGACCAAAAATGGCTGAAACTCCAGCCTTCTTCAGTTCAGGAATGTCATCTTCAGGGATGATGCCACCACCCACTACTAGGATGTCATCGATGCCTTCTTTCTTCAGGAGCTCCATGATCTTTGGAAATAATGCATTGTGAGCTCCGCTCAGAATGCTTAATCCAATGCAGTGCACTCCTTCATCGAGTGCTGCACGGACCACCATTTCTGGTGTCTGTCTCAGACCAGTGTAGATGACCTCCATTCCTGCATCACGAAGAGCACGGGCGACAATCTTTGCGCCGCGGTCATGACCGTCAAGGCCTGGTTTTGCAACAAGTACGCGAATCTTCTTGGACGAACTCAAGAACCCACCTCAGGTTGATAGTTCGTCTGGTGATGAACTTGGTAGTGATATAAAGGCGTTGATTGTGTGCGCTTAGTCTTCCATTATATGCACAACATTCTCGCGACCCTCACGGAATCTTCGAACAAGACCTCGTTCTTCCAAGTTATTGAGAATTAGACTTACCTTAGCCTGTGACATATCGAATTCAGTGTAGAGGTCCTTTTGTGGGCATGAACCACCCTTCTGACGTATCACCTCTAGCACCTCTTCCTCCTCAGAGGTGACACCAACAAACTTGACCTGACCAATTCTTTTGATTCGGTGATAGACCTTTGGACCTCCGATAGTGAGTACAACACCACCAATGACACCAAGAACTGCTATTGCAACAAATAGTAGAAGAGAAGTGCCAAGAGGACCAGATTGCGTGTTAAAGTATTGATACTTGACGATGAAGACCCGTTCCTGACCAATCTGGAGTGAGTCTGTGAACCAGAGAAAAGCAAGAGAATCTCCATCAGTGTAGTTTGATTGAGCAGCCGGGAAAAGCGGCACAACTGATTCCCTGGACAGGACAGCATCTTGGGGGAGTACAGCTGTGAATGTGAAATTCGCAATCTCTGTCAAAGGCCGAACATAGAAACTGAAATCAACATAGTATTTTGTAGAGTCCAAGCTTATTTCAGGATTTGATTGGAGGTCTGACAATTCAAGGTCCAGCTCCACCCAAACCGATTCGTTTTCTTCGAGTGAAGCAGGAAGAGAAACAATCACTTCTGTATATCTTTGCTGGAGCAATGATGACGAACTTGCATCCGTGTCATCCACCTGAACGTCAATTATCTCCACATCAAGCGAATCGATTCTGAAAGAGAGTGATGTTATACTGGAGGATCCTAGATTAGTAGCCTGGGCACGTAGGTTTAGTGTTGTTATACCATCATATCTCATTGTGGCTGTAATTTCCATGGGATCAAGAATGACATCCTCGAATTGGGCAAGTTGCACATCACCCTGAACTGGAAGGAATAGCATGGATGCAAGAACAAATGAAGCAATCACCAATACTATTCGTCGCACTGTGTCACACCACACTTAGATGATATCATGTTTCTACTATTGTATGAGTCGCATTTCATCTATTCATAAGACTTCTTGTAGGAATATGGTGGGTAGTGGCTAGGAACCACTACCCTAGGTTTACGTGTTTACGAGAGAGCTATTTTTTCCGGACCAATACGACGAGTATTGCGATTAGCGCGACTCCACCGATACCAGCAATTAAGACTGTGTCAATTGGTGTGCTAACTATTGGAACACCTTCTGGATACAGACCTATTGATGGATCGTGCAAGATGCTGCCATCGTCAAAGTAGGGATAAGCAAGATAGACTGCAAGACCATCGCCTCGTGGGACATATGACGCATTTACATCCACAGCTTCTGTTTCACCACCAGGCCAAGTAATGACTGCTGTATCAAGCCAACTAAAGTATCCTTGAGTAATCTCTGATTCGTAATCAATGAAATCCATTTTCTGTAACTCAGTACCGTTCATGCATTCGAAACGACTTTCATTGCCCCAGGTAGTTGTCCAATTCATAGCAGAATCAATACTGACATTTCTGAAGCTCTCGCGAGTTTCCATCCTGTGATGGTGCATGTTCTGGTTGGCTGTTGCCTCATTTTCCCGCTGGAGAGTTTCGACTGCCACTTTTGAGTTCTCACTACTGAATGGAAAATTGCCGATCTCAATATCCATCTTCAATTCTGAACGACCTGTAACGGTGTAGTTGAAATGGACCCCATGATCATCAGTAACCTCGCCTGTGTAATCCTCGAGGTAGATGTGAGCCCAGATTTGGATTGTCACGTCAGAGAATCTCTGAATGTCACCCATACCCTCCATCGAGGCGAGTGGCATACCAGGCATCATCGAACTCTTAACACCGGATTTGGTGTACTTCAACCAAACCTCTGTGATAACATCACCGTCTCTAACATCCCCGGTTGTGACTGTCCACTCATACGCTGCAAGAGGAGCAAAGTACAGGGTTTCATTTCTCTGATATGCACCATCATCATTCAGGTCCTCAAACTCAGCGAGCATAACATAGCTTGTAGAGAAGCGAGCACGTGAACCATCCTCATCGACAGTATACCAGAAATGAAACAGTGGTATGTCATCATTAGCCTTGATAGTGATGATGTCAGTATCAATCCAGATGGACCCATCACTTCCATGCATATGATCAGGCATACCAGGCATGGATCGGTCCATTGGCCGGTCCATGCCGTACATAGCGGTTGCGGTGGTGGTCATGGTCCCAATCATGGCGACCACAATGAAAAATCCAAGTAGCGTTCTTTGTAGTGTATTCAGGTTTGTCACCCAGTGTCCCCTGCAAAATATGTATTTATAATGACCATTTCGTGACGAAAGAAAATTCATGATGAAAGAAGGTAAATGGGGCGCGTTTTGAGATTTTGAAGCTTTATGGATGCTTGCAAGGCTTTGTTTCGTTCCCAAAGAGGAGTACATTTTTCTGTTGGTTAGTACAGACGCAGTTCAAGGTTATTAGGCTTCAAGTGAAAGTGCACGTGATAAAGGGGCGTAAACTAAGCATGGCTGCAGAAATACACGAAAGAACTCAGTTCGATTGGTTCAGCATAGCACGTATACACGAAACAAGGGGTGAATATGAGGAAGCTCTGAGGGCATATGAAGAGTCTATCAGGCTTGATGGCAACTACGCCAAGGCTTGGTTCTACAAAGCAAAACTCCACTATAGGTTGAAGCAGAAAGCAGAGGCAAAGGAATGCATAAAGAGAGTCCTTGAGCTTGAACCTGATTGGGAGAAATATGTAAAGAAGTATATGCCTGACTTGTAAATTATTGGAGGGCAGTGGACGAGTCTGGATATAGCAAAACGTAGATAGCCTGATTCAAGGTCAGGATGTTTCGTTCCACCCACTCCATGACCATCTTCACATTGTCCTCAGATGAGATTTGAGTCAATGCTTTGATAGTGGTTTCTTTGCATTGGGGCATACCCAGGAGCTCTTCTATGGTCTGAACAAGAATCATCTGACGAATATCAGGGGTGGTTTCAGTCAACCAGTAGAGCACGTTGTCTCTCGCTCCTTTATCAACATTAGATGATTTTGCAGCCTCACTGATCGCATTAGAAACAGCGTTTCCATCCTTAAGTTCAGCAAGTTCATTCCTAATGATTGTGACAATGGCCTCCGTGTTGTCAGGGTCGTGGCTCAGAATGTCAATAAGGTCCGAACGGGCTTGTGCTGGGCCACTGGGGTCTTTGTCATCACTCAAAGTTCTCATACTCCTTTCTCTGCAAAGATTGTGTGCTGAAAGGGACTCTTTCTGGTGGTTAATATGTTTGTTTCGTTGGTATCTGCAATCTAATAATCTAGAGCAACTCAGCAAATTCAATGATTGACTTTAGTACAAAATCAGGAGTTGTAGGAACGCCATACTTGGCAATCAGGTCTTCAAGAGACCTCCCTCGATGATTTATCCAAACTGTAGTCATACCTACTGATTTAGCACCCACCATGTCGGCGTAATACTCATCGCCAACATAGAGTGCTCTAGAACCCTCTGTGTTTAAGTCATGCAAAGCCCTCTCGAATATGGCCTTCATTGGTTTGAATGCTCGGACATCTCCACAATCAACAATGGAAGAGAAGAAATCAGCAAGTTCCAGTTTATTGAGGATGATTTTTGCATGTCCACTAAAGGAGTTGGATATCACCCCAAGCTTGATTTCTTGCGCTTTTAGCTTCTCGAGCATTTCAGCCACGCCATCGTGAGCTACCGACAGCTCAAGATGCAGGGTCTTGAATCGTTCTGTTGCCTCATCTATGAGTTTGGGATTATACAGATGGTCAATATCCTCCATGCTGTTTTTCATTGCAGTGTGGACAATTTCAGATGCAGAACGATAGGGTGCACCTTCAACAATGGTCTGAATTGCTGTTGTATACCTGATGAATAGATTTCGAAGGAAAGACCCTTTGATTTCCTCAGAGTCTACACCAGATTTGGTGAGCAACCAATCACTGGCAACAACTGGATAGTTATGGGTGTTAGTAAGTGTCGAGTCCATATCAAAGATGACCGCCTCAAATAGGGTTATGTCAAATTCATTCAAGACAGTCAAATCTCCAGACTGCTATCCACCTTTTCCAAGATAGATTCCTTTCGGATCGAGCTTGTGCATGATATCAAGTTGTTCTTTGGTTGGCTCACTTGTCGTAGAAACTTCATCGGGCACCAACAAATCAAACATCACATTGTCTAATATGTCTTGAACTGTGTATCCTGGATGAACGGACTTCAGCCGAATCTTCAGTGTTCCAGGGTCGAAATCCATCTGGCACATATCTGTGATGACAATTTCTGGACCGTTTCCAACCATGGACCATTTCTCACGCGACCCAGGGCCTTCGAGATGCCCAGGAGAGGTCATGTAGTCCAGCTCTTTCACAAACTTCCGCTTGTCATGGGCCATCATCACAATAAGCCGCTTCGCTGAGGATGCAATGTCGTTGCCACCACCACTCCCCGGGAGCTTCACCTTAGGCTTGTTATAAGGTCCGATGTAGCTTGTGTTCAAGTTCCCATATTCGTCAATCTGAGCCGCACCGAGAAAACCAACATCGATTCGACCACCTTGAAGTAAGAATCCCAGAGTTTCTATTAGCCCAATAGAAGCAGAGGAACCATAGTAGTATCGAGTGTCAGCTACAGATAGGGGGACCTCTCTTGGACGTGCGTCAATAAAACCAGCCTCAGAGATGAGGTTGGAGCGAGGTGCATGGGTTTCCTTTGCGAGCAGTGCAGCTAGCAGCGGCATCCCGGTTCCGCCAAAGACATTCTCGCCGTCACGAACGTGGCTTGAGGCACAAGCAATCAAAAACTCAGTTTTACTGTACTCAACCATTCTTAGTACCCCCATGGCTTTCTTGCCTTCAGCTGATGCAAACGTGGCCAACCAACTAGGTCGAGATAACCGTAATGATCTTCAACCCCGAGGATGTAGCCATTAAGATATTCCTCCCAGCCCTCCTCAGTACTGGTAAGCTTGTGGAACATCATGAGGTGTTCCAGATCATAATCGTAGTAATCATGACACATCATGGGATGAGCGGCATATGGTAGGACCACAACATGGTCAACATACATTGCGGGTATCTTTGTCTGGTCAGGTCGAGAACGGACTTCCTCTTCATCAATGATCTCTTCAGCCAGCACTATGAGCTTCTTTCCACATCGAGACCCCTCAATGTCTTCTCCGACGATGCCATCAATTTGAGCGTTGCCAGTCTTATCGACACGCTGAACATGAACAATGCTGAAGTCTGGCTGTAGAGATGGAACAACTGTGAGTTTCTGACCAGTGAAGGGACAGTCAATGACCTTGAGTTTGTCATCTCCCCGATAGCGAGAGAGTCGAACCATATCAGTGCCCATCATACTCCGTAGTGGCATAAATGGTACATTTAGAGCCCCTCCAAGAAAACGCATCGCCATTGCAAGGTTGGTATAGTCCTCAACTTCCAGAACGCCCTCGGAAACTCGACGTCGGATGTTGTTTGAGAGACCCAAGGCTTCAATTGCTGAGAAAGCAATCTCATATCTGTTTACTACTCGTGCTCCCGCCATGATTTCCAAATCCACCTCGGACCCGCAAGTGTACACAGTAAGATTCCTCTTCTTCTGTCTGACTAGCTCGTGGGAGAATGCAATGGGAGGTCTCTGATATCCAAAACCACCCCAGAACAAACCATCTCCATCTGACACCTTCTTCGCTGCTTCTGCAAGTGTGATGCGTTTGTCTTCTACTTCAGCCTCTGTCAAATGTGCTCACCCGACTTTGATATCCGCTTATTCAGGCGGGTCAGATGCAAAATGCCTTTTATCTTTGACCATGAGTTAGAAAAATTCTCAACCCAAAAAAGCCAATAACAGGGCTACGAGGACCGGAATAATGACCACTATTGTGCAGCAGCATAAACCACCTACACAGAGTGCGCGTGAGAGTGAGATGTCACCCGTAGATGCTGCTTCACCATCAACCACATGAGGACCAAGGAGCCCTTTTGCAACCCGGATTCCGAGGTCATCATCCATGGGAAACGATCCTGTACCAGAGATATACTCATACCGTTGTTCACATGACGGGCAACGAATTTTGATTGAACCTTCAATCGATTGAGAGACCGGTTCAGTCAGACGATGACCACAGAATGGACATTCTGGATATTCAGACATCATGACACTCCGTTCTCTCCTCGCTCTACCATAACCACCAGAATAAACTAAACCCAAGAAATATGGACAATATTACTAGGAGGATGCAAAAGCAGAAAAACGCACCACAACACCCACAACATCCACCCTGCGGAGTAGGTGGTTCCTGAGTGTCCCAGGATGAGTCTGCCTCATAGTGATATCTTGGCATAGATCCCTCCTGACGAATAGGCCCGGTTCGTTCCTGTTCTGGAAGTGTGAATGCTCCAAATCCGGGCATATATTCGAAGACACCATTACAGTTTCTGCATCGGAGCTTTATCTTGCTGTCATAATCAACCACGCGGTCGATAAGCACTTCATTTCCGCAATAAGGGCAATCTGCTTTTTCAGACATTGTTGTTCCTCTGGTGAGTTATCTCCGAGTGATACAAGTGAGCGATTGGTTTTAAACTTCATCCGTCATGATGTCTTACCTAGTACTAAAAAGGAGGAGTGCTTCAGCCCAGAGTATGTCAGAGAGCAAGAAGTGCCCTACTAGAAGTTTTCCCGGAGTCTTGGGTATTATAGGGCCTATTTTCGCACTAGGAGCAATTGCAGTTGCAATCCTCCTATCTCTCTCTTGGTTCACATGGGATGGTAATGCGCTCAGTGATCTTGGGAACTACAACAATGGTATTACTGCGGCCATTGTATTCAATGTAGGACTGGTGCTAGCGGGTTTACTACTCTTAGCATTCACCTTCTGTTTTACAAGAGCAATCACAGACCTACCCACAAAAATAGGATTGATACCCTTCTTCATCGCCCTGTGCTTCCTCATTGCCATCGGTGTGTTCTCAGAGAATGCTGGAGAGATTCACTTCTATGTATCAGTTGGATTCTTTGGTAGTTTCCCCTTCTCCATGTGGTTTGTGGGTATTGTGTTTTTGAGATTTAGGAATTATTGGTGGTTCTCTTTGATCTCAATTATACTGCCATTTTTCTCAATATACATGTGGACTTCGTGGTTTGGTGGTGTGTTTCCCTTCTGGAGTGGAAATGCCATTCCGGAAATCACCACGGCATTTACAGGAATCGGCTGGCTCTGGTTAATCTGGCTCCTATATGATAGGGGTGACCTCTCAATAATCACTCAGTAAAGTAGTAGACTAGGAAGTGGATGGGACCCAGCCCTCAAGCTGAGCCCGTTCCAAATCATTCTGCTGGTTGCTTCTTTCGAACCAAGAATATTACAATTATAACAGCAGCTGCCACTCCTCCTGCTGCAAGTGCCAGGATGACTGGTGTGTTGTCAGGCACAACTGTAACCACAACGGTGTCGGTCGCTGAGTTCCCACTACCATCGATAAAGGTCACAACAAATGTATGATCTCCAATGCTGAGACCGTCAGCAGTTATTGTAACGCTCTCAGAGGTGGAATTCCACATTCCGGACATAACCTCAACTCCATCCAGATTAACACTGTAACTTGCAGGATCATAATCCTCTGCTATCCATGTGATGTTTCTCCCAACCTGACCTACGACATAGTCGAAGTCATCAGGACCACCAACACTTGGTGCGAGTGTATCAGACACAGTCAATGTGAAGAAACCTACAAGCTCGAACCCGTAGAGGTTGATTGCAGTCACCTCTAAGTGATACTCACCAAGGTTCAGAAAGACTGCATTTCTGATTGTTCCATCGTCAATTGTGAAGTCAGTGTCGTTCACACGCCAGTCTACAATTGGAGCATAGATTGTCAATCCAGCATATCCGAACATCCGTTCAAACTCATCCCCCAACTCGGAAAACAGATTGAAGTCATCAGGTGGATCCCAATATGGAAGAGTGGGATGATAGACTAGCGGCATCGTGTCGTTGTTATTTCCTAAACCAACAATTGGGTGCCATGTGTCTCCGAATCCGTCTGAGTTGGCATCAACACCGGAATAGTTCGACCAGAAGTTGTACATGAAGACGGTAGTGGAGCTGTCATCAATTGCATTAGCACCATTATCCTCAAAGATGTTCCAAGTCACATTGGGTCCGATGATACCGCTGAGTTCGATACCAAAGAGCTCGTTCTCCTTGACGATGTTATGAGAAACCACTCCATCACAACCGATGACAGAAATTCCTCCACTACTCAGAGTAAATGAGTTCCATAAAGCGTCAGCCTCACAGTCCCCGAGCAATAGGGAAACACCTTCAATCCCGCTTGTGTTAGTACAGGTATTCCTGATCACAGTACAATTAAATGATTCAAAAACAACGATTGCATAACCCGCCTGAAGATGGCAATAGTTATCCTCAATGATGATGTCATATGAAAAGGCCTCTACAACAATCCCGTTTAGATTTTCGATGCAGGTGTTATCAGTTATGTTGTTCTTTGAGGAGTTCTCTACATAGATAGCGTCGCCGCATTTGGTGAGGTGGTTTCCCTCGACTTTTGAATCGTGCACATCACTGAGGTGGATACCAGTAAGGCTACCAGTAGAATTCCTAACATTGTTGTCTAGCACGGAGAAATAGGAACAAGCATAGGCAAAAATGCCGACTGAACCATTTGTGATTGTGTTGCCTTCGATTAGACAGTTCGCTGAAGAATCAAATCCGATACTGAAATCCCCACTAAGATTACAATCATTGTCTATAATCTCACTATAGTTACTATTTAGTCCAAGGATGTTGTAGAGCGATTGGTTGCAAGTGTTTTTCGATACGGTGCAATATAGCGAGTTATCCAAGTAGATATCAACATCAGCTATGCCTTGACCTTGACAAGTGTTGTTCGTGATGGTGTTATGATGAGCGTCGTACCAACTCACAACACCCCCAGCATATATCTTACACGTGTTACTTGAAACCTCATTATATGAGCTGTTATCTTTAAGTTCAATACAGATGAAACTATTCTCCACGTAGTTGCCAGAGATATAAGAGCTGTTAGAGTTGACCAGCGCTATGGACCCAAACATGTCCCCTATTCCCCATCCACAATTGTTCTGGCTTATCGTGTATGAAGAACAACCTCCAAGCATGATATCTACATCATTGGCACGGCAGAAGTTGTTGATGACCTCATTATCGTGACAGTCCTCTGACAAAATTCCAATACTACCCACCGAAAGGTTGTTGTTGCTGATGATATTGTTGTTACAATCAAAATTGAATCTAATTCCATAATTATAGCCAAGTGCTGTATTATTGTTGACCGTGACATCTTCGCAATTCAAGTAGACCTCGATTGCACCTACACATCCCTCGCAATAGTTGTCTTCGATTGACGTGAAAACGGATTGTTCTATATGTATTCCCACAAAGCAAGCTGTACAGTTGTTGTTTACCAATGTCGAACTAGAACAGTCCTCAAAATAGACACCTGCCCAATTGAAGTCATAGAACAGGTTGTCGATGACTGTCAAGTCATCTGAATGGAGTGCAACGACACCTCTCTCACTGTTCAGAATTGTGCTGTTCTTGACTCGAGCATGTGATACCGATTCCAAATAGACAACAGTTGTTGCATTCGCTGTTAACCAACAGTCCTTGATGAAGAAGTGAACATCTGTGTTTGTAATGTTGATAGCTGGAACACCTACAGTTGTAGAGTTGATATTCAGACCAGATATTAGGTATGGTTGTTCGACACTTCCCTCACCAGGCCAACCTTGCGTATCAAAGTCAGTGTTATTTTCAATTACTACGGGTGCATGAGGAGTGCCGAATGGATCTATATCAGCTGCAATTAATTGTCTGGAGGCTGGCATTTCGGTTTGCCAAGATCTCCATTGGATTCTAGGCATTACATAATCTGCAGGAGACCAAAGTCTATTTCTTAAACGATCTAGATTGAGTACAGATATGCGTTCATCCTTGATGTCCGATATCTGAATTTGCGAACGTGCATTGGTCACTTCTGGCACTGAGAAGAGTAGTGTCGTCCCCAACAAAAAGAGAAGAACCACTATCGAACCTCGGTGCATACTGCTGTATCCCTTTCGCATAGTATCAATCTCCTAACCTATCAAGACCATCCTGCATTTTCGATTTATAACTTTGCAAATTTCATCTAATCAAATGAGTTATGAGTAAATTCTCGTATCAGGGTAATGGTGTTTCAGAATGGGAGTCGCTATCCGATGGTTGGGCCATTCAAGCTTTCAGATCAAGACCGACAAAGACGTTGTTTATCTCGACCTCTACCGCTCAAAGCAGCTGAGAGAGAGAGTTCCTGACAAACTTGACCCTGCAACTATTGTCCTTGTCACTCATGCTCACAACGACCACTGTTTTCCAGAAGCCATCAATGAGGTTAGAGAGGATGGTACGACGGTGGTCGCACCCAGGAATTGTGGAGAGAAACTAAACTACCCCTTCGAATCACTCCAGCCCGAAGAGGAGAAGACAATCAATGACATCAAGATCAAGGCGGTTCATGCTTACAACGTGAAGCGGTTTCGATCACCAGGAAATCCCTTTCATCCTAAAGGGTATGGAGTCGGGTACCTTGTGACAGTTAAGGGAAAAACTATCTACTTTGCTGGTGACACTGATGTGATACCCGAGATGAGTGAACTGGGTCCAATTGATGTTGCTCTGCTTCCATGTGGAGACACATATACAATGGACAACATGGATGCTGCAGAGGCAACGAAATTGATCAAACCCAAAGTTGTGATTCCAATGCACACATGGGACAAAGGCATTGATGACTTCAAGAATGGTATTGCTGGTACAGACACGAAGTTTGTCCCTCTCAAAGAGGGAGAAGAGTTCACATTATAAGATTCAGTCTGAAATCAGATCAAGTCGGAAGGTCCAGCTATAGAAGACATAAGATGGATGATATGAAGAGGAAGCGGTTACTATAACATGCGGAACTCCATTCGAGCAAGATATGTACCCATGCCACCAAGATCCAGCATCAACATTGTAGTATCTGTGGCCAAAGAAGAAGGAGTCATTATTCAGCTGAGAGAGATAAGTGTTGCAACCAAACTCAAGCTGACCAGCATCCTCAGGTGAATCCGGGAACAATGAATCAAGGAAATTCCAGTTTCCTACAGGCATAAAGAATCTTGACACAAGTCCATTCAATGCTGAGCTAATATTGGTGGGGATATCAGAACCATTAGAGAATCTTGTTGACACCTTATTCTCAAAAACAGCATCAAGAAATTTTTCTTCAGATTTGATGTCGATGGAAGGCAATGAATCAATCGTAACTACTATTGTTGTATTCGCGATAATTGATAGTTCGATTGACTCGACCAAATAACCGGGCGGATCTTCAATCATCCCATAGGCACTAACGTTGAATTCAAATTCATCACCAATTGCTACAGACCAAGAGAATGTGAGATTTTCCCTAGGAAGGATGATGACTATACTAACAACAAGTATACAGCCAGCAATGACGCATGCCGCAGGTATCTTGTATTTTGAATTCAATTCGAATCTCCCAATCATATAATTCACAAAGGAGTATTTCAATCAAGAGGTTACCTCAACCCATATTGGACCAATATAGGCAAAACGACCGTTTGCCCCAACAACTCGAATCAAGTAAAAATCAACCCCAGCAGTATTCAGAGAACTTGGATTGATTGGATTGTCACTATACTTGTTGATGTAGTATTCCCCATTTCTCATAATGCAACTTTCTGGACCATAAGTGGTACCGGTGATAGAGTCAGTATCAAGATAAGTGACATTTGCAAGTGGCTGATCCACAGCAATACTCGTGAGTAGTTCTCCGTTCTTGATTATCTCAATCTGAGCATTCCAGTCAGGGATCCAGTTCTCAGTTACTGATGCAGCATGGTGGAGTGTTCCAGCAGGTGAGCCATCCTGTGCTAGAATGATTCGTAATTCTCGTGGGGTGGCCACGTCAGCTACGGTGAGTGTTGAATTGTTTCCGACTCCAACACCATTTATCATAAAGCTGAGGAATGGTCGACCATGGTCAGAGCTCGCAAAGATCACTTGTTGTTCAAGAGCTGAAAAGATAGAATCACGTGTCAACTCTGAAGCATAGACTGCAGTCAGACCACCCGGATAGGGATGTTCATTCCGGGTATGCCAGAGGCTATATGGTCGCTGATGACCGACAAATGCAGGGGTATGGCTAATTGAGTGACCAGGATGACCATCGTGTTGGTCACTTGATGCATAAAGTGTCATTCGATATCCCATTCGGAAGGCATCAATGATTGATGAACCGTTCTGATACTTTGGAGGCGGCGCAATCATTCCGACATAGTTCAATGAGTGACGTTGTTCGAATAGGCATTCCCCATGTACAGAGGTGACCTCAGCTATCTTCACATACTTTGGATTTAGATAAGTCCAGTCCTGAATGTACTGCTTCTGTGTGGTGTGATGCGGAAGGGCAAGTGCGTGGCAACTTGCAGCTGAAGTGAACTCATCCAGTATATTCCAGAGCTCATCGGTTGTCGGGATTGTCAAATAGGAGAGTACAGGATTCTTCAACAACTCATCCCCACTGAAGATGCAGGTATAGTGACCGGTTCTCGTGTTGGTCCACTCTAGGCCATGAAATGTTACAAACTGATTGGGATCATTGGCAAGATTAGTGGTTCTCTCTAAGATATTGAAGGAGCGGGAGCCTCCAAACAACATGATCTCGCCATGGTCCGTGATTGCCATGAAGTCGAGACCAGCTACATAGCGTCCATAGTAGAATGAGTGTGCAGCTGTTCCTGTTCCATCGGATAATTCAGAGTGACCATGAAAATCACCCCAATAGATCATCGAGGTAAGATCACTTGCACTCTTGACGATAATTGGGTTACTGTAGTATGTATTCTCAGTGACCGAGTCATCCACTAGAATGTAGTGAATTCCAGGGGTATCGATTGAAACAGTGAAGACATGAAGTCCATTGTCCTTTCCATCTCGAATCTCATATGCTATATCAGAACCAAAGTTCTGACCCGTGAAGGTGTAAGACGAGGGAAGACTTGCAGTAACATTACTGAGTTGGTTGAATGTTGAGAGATTGTATGACTCCAACGAGAATTGCACTGTGCCCTTGTAGGTAGCACTCAACCGTTCGTATGGATCCCAAGCTTCGATTAGGACGTCAAAACTGTCTGTCGCTGCGGCTGTCGTTGGAGCATGCACCCAAAGCAGTTGGGTTCTGTTATCAAACATCACTCCCAGGTTTATACTCACACTTGACCACATTATTACTGGCGAAAGAATGACAACGAGTATCAAGAGTCTGTGTAGATTTCTCGGTGCTGATTTGAATGAGGCATTGGCCTTTGAAACCACTGAGGGCAAAGTTCTACCAATTCTTGTCAATATCCAGAGAGTAGTAGAGATCATCACATATACAACTAGGATTGCTATAGAACTCATTACAGCCATAGTGAGCGGTGCAACCGATCTCACGACATGAGCAAGGAGTGTCGCGGTTGCTGAAGCGAAGGCAAGAACTAGACCATGCCGAGACCAAGAGGACGCTTTGAATGCAAAGAAATACACGATACCTATTAGCATGCCAATGAAACTGAAGAATAACCAAAAGGTTGTAAAGATGCCAAATGCAAACAGGACAGCTCTACATATACGAAGAAAGAAACTGAGAACAGAACGTGCATTTATTCGAGAGACACCTGATGTCATTTCTGCACATCCAGTAAACCACAAATACCAATCAAATGAAGGTCATAACCAGCATTTAACATCACTCATTCAACCTGATACATTGATATTCATTCAAACTCATAGAAGAAAATAGTGGAGGGTGTCCACAATCGGAGCAGCATTGGATAGTCTGATTCTTTTAGTGACAATCGGAGTGACATCATCTGCCGTTGTTGCAGCGTTAGCACTCTGGAGAGGGATATTGTCAGGCAATCTAAGGAAGAGTGTCATTTGGAAAAGACCACTTCTACTGCCATCGATAGTCTTTACGATGTCAATCATTATTGCTGCGTTCTATGCCCCACTCCCAATGTCAGCATACCATGGCACCAATCAGATACACAGAACCACTCCATATTCGGGAACATACCGAGTGTATGAGCCTGGTGTCTATGAGGCCAGTGTCCAAGTACGAGTCACCACAGGTCTGCTTCCAAATGAGCGCTTGGAAGTATTTGTCAATTTTTCCCAAGCAGGAACTGAAATAGACTCATTGTTCATGAGTTTGACAGAGAATGACCTTGACATGAACCAAGGGGCGACTCGAAGTGTCAGTATAACTCCAGGATTGTATGATGTGGCAATCAACTGTACATACTATCTTGATGATGCTCCTCAGGATAATGAGTGGGTAAGTTTCCTCATCAATCAACCAGTCGAGTCAATCTTCATTCGTGAAATCACTGATTGGAGTACCTTTCGCTTCTTTCTTGGTTTTGGTTGCTTTTTCCTCTTACTAAGTGGAATCTGTGTTGGAGGGGATAAAGGAAGGCAACGACATAGATATGGAGAGAAAGAAGATGTCAGGCCCATTTGGAGAATTGACTAGGTTAATGAAGCTCCATCGGCTCAAAGCGGAATTTCTAATAGTTCAAAAGGTTCCAAGATAAATTAGATTTCGTGGAAAATACAGAGGGGTTAGAAATGAGAAAGCTCGATGTTATTGTCTTGCTGGTGTTATTGACACCACTTCTTATGATGAATTTTGAGGGCGTGGATGCAACCTTCATCTCTGCACAAGGGAATCCCAGAGTGACAGGTGAACTGCTATCTGATCCCAATCTCACAACTGAGCCAATTGTTGAGATAGGATATAGTTCTCCAGAGTTTAGTTACACATACAATATTCCAGATGATAGTATCGATTTGATCTGGACCCATACTCCAGGTTACATGCTTAGTTATAGTTATGACCCCTATGTCCCATATCAACAGTGTAACGAATTTGCTCGCATACGACAGGATTTCGATTGGGAATACAATCAGACTCCAGTGACAATGAAGGTTTCAGCATTTTTCAAGATAGAGTGCACCGGAGAATTTGCAACAAATGAACATGCAAGTGAGATGTATTCAGTTGACTTCTGGCTTGGATCCCCCTGGTTATCGGCACCGTACAGAATAAAAGCAACCACAGACCTCGTTGATGGCGAGACCTACCATATTGAGTTTCTTATATCGAACTATGAAGCTGAAGGCATTTTTGGCGGTGCGGGTGTACCAGGTACGTTTATTCTTTATGTAGGGCTAATTCCAACATACCTCTTCTCGGCACCCTATGGCGGAGCCTTATCGGCCTATGAAGCCTTCGATGGTTCAGTCACAGCAACAATATTCGATATTTCAGTTAACGGCCTGTTGGAGGTTGATTCCATTGTTCCGGAAAAGATTACACCAAGATACAACACAACTACGCTTTGGAATGAATCATATCATGGACTTGGGATAGAGTCATTCGGTCAGGATTCTCTAGTTCATCTCAGCGAAGACATGTACTCGTATCCCTACAATTCAGTGACCATTGGTAAATTGCGATCCGACCATAGTTCAGTATGGAATCACACGCCATCATTCGGTGTAGCACCTACTGCAGCAATTGACCTGCAAGTTGAAGGGAATAATTTGTACATTCTAGGGTCAAACCAGACGGTGGGTGGCGGAGACATAATGCTGATGAAGATGGGTTCACAAGGAACGGAGTTATGGACTAGCTCCTTTTCGGTCTACGGGCTTGATTACCCATTGTACTTTGATGTGGCCCCAACAGGAAGAATATACATCCTCTCTTTGTCTACCAGACAACCTAGTGTTGGAAACCTGTATTCGTTTGAAATCCTGTACAACCTGATATGCACTGATGCGCAAGGTGATTTCCTCTGGAACCAAACAGTACTTGTCCAAAGCTATGAGGAATATATCTATGCTGTATTTACTAATGGATTGACACTGGGAGTTGGATGTTCTGGTAGCGACATCTATCTCGGTATTGGTGGCAATCTCTATCGGTACGGTTCTAGTGGAAATATGGTATGGCATAAAACGTATGATTTCCAGCAGTTTTGCGGTGACCCTGCAGGAGGGTTTTACACAGCCAAGACTGAAAATGATGGGATATTTCAGTTGGCAAAATGGACTGCAGCTGGTACAATTGCATGGAGTCGAACCATGGATATTGATTATGGATTTGGTTGGAAAGACTATCCACTTATTCAGACGATGAAAGTGGGACCGAATGGATACCTGTATTCTGTTCTAGATTATACACACATCGAATCGATCATGACCATCGCCAAATTGTCACGAACTGGCCAAGTTCTCGCACGTGATCCGATTCATTTCTATTTAACAGAATACTGGTACTATAGCAGACCCATTGCGTCAGATTTGGCAGTGACTACCGACGGTCTAGTGCACGTGGCATTCAGTACACTGTACTCCTACCCATACTACATCTCCAATCCATTCTATCCATATCCAGCAGATACTCTTGTAGCATACGAACTCTCAGGCGTCCCAATCTTCACTGTACGGCCTGAATCATTGGTTATCACAGGAGCAGCGACGCTCCTGATTGGTGCTATAGCCTGGGACCATTTCATCAGAGGACGAACAAGACCTGAAGATGTTCTACCTGTGCAAGAAGAGATTGATCCATGGAAGATACTGATGGAAAAAGCAGAGGATGAGTAGTTTGCTCCAGCTACTTGGTAATTTGGGCAATCACTAGCTCTGCAAACCTCTTACTCATCTCCAGTTCTTTCCCATATGGAAAGAGCATCTGAAAATGCGTGAAGCCCATCTTGATGAGATGGTCATACTGTAAGATTATTTCCTCAGGTGATCCGGCCCAAGCACCTGGCAATGAGGATTGCTTTGCAAGGTACTGCTCCATAGAGATGTCCTGTTCATTCGCTCTTTTCTGGTTGAACTTCAGTATCTCATCCTCATCGTCTGTTATGTAACAGTAGCCAAGGAAGGACTTGGTGATCTCATCATAGTTTCGACCAACATCCTTGCAGTGCTGTTTCAGAGCCATTAACAGGGGCTCCAGCCTATCAGTCCCCCATGGTGAAAAGTTACTCATATTCCCATACTTTGCGACCATTCTAAGGGTTCGTTTCTCCCCATGCCCACCTATGAGAATCGGAGGATGTGGTTTCTGGATTGGTTTCGGTGCAAAGACTGCGTCATTCAGCTTATAGTACTCACCCTCGAAGGATGCTCGCTCTTGCGTCCATAATGCTAGAATGACTTGGAGTGCCTCCTCCAATCTGTCCATCCTCTCTCTGAGAGGCGGGAATCGATACCCATACGCTCTGTATTCTTCCTCTTTCCATCCAGCCCCAATACCTAGAATAAGACGTCCATCAGAAATCATGTCCAAGGTCGCTGCAATCTTAGCAAGGAGTGCTGGATGACGGTAGGAGTTACCTGTGACAAGAACTCCAAGCTGCATCTTCGAAGTCTTTGTTGCAAGTGCTGTGAGGAGGGTCCAAGCCTCAAGACTGTTTGTTGCCACTGCATCTGAATCTTTGAAGAAGTGGTCGCAGGTCCACACCGAGTGATATCCAAGCTTCTCTGCATACAGTGTGATACGTTCTATTGTCTTGTAGTCGAAACCAAAGAGTGGTTCGAAATGAATACCAAATTTCGGATGCATATTGAAACCCAACTACACTCACCTGAAAAGGCTTCGGCCGTATGAATAGGAACAACTAATACTCTGAGTATGATGTCACATTCAACCTATAGGGTGATTTATAGATGACGAGTAATGAACAACTTTCTGACCAATCTGGATATAGATGGGTCATCCTGGTTCTTGCTTGGCTTGTCTATTTCGCGTTTGGCTTGATTCTTACCTCAATACCACCCCTGGTGAACATCATAGCAGCAGACCTTTCGCTGACATACTCAGAGATGGGCATTATTCTCGGTAGTGTCATCTTGATGTATATCCCACTTGCGATTCCAATAGGTGTGGGCATTGATCGAATTGGGCTAAAGAAAATGATAGCACTGGGGCTCTTATTCATATCGTCATCGGCGGTGTTACGTTCTTTTGTTTTCAATTTTGAATCCCTCTTTCTCATGGTGTTTCTTTTCGGATTTGGTGGTCCTACAATATCCGTTGGTCTTGCGAAGGTTGCAGCGTCATTCTTTGATGGGAGAGAACGGGGTATCGCATCTGGAATTTATATGACTGGAGCTGTGGTAGGATCTGCGTCAGCATTTGCTTTGACCAATTCCATATTCCTGCCTTTGGTGGGTACTTGGCGAAATGTTTTCTCACTCTATGGACTCTTTGGATTTGTCATAGCAATTTGTTGGATTATCCTAGCCCGAGAGCCATCAGAAAAAACTGAACAGATAAGTAGAATGTTTCCAGTTGGAATGATAGCCCGATCCCTGCTAGGGAATAGACACATCTGGATGGTAGCTCTGATTGGTTCATCATCATTTCTTGTCTTCTATGGTTTTGGAAACTGGCTTCCTACTCTTCTAGAGAGAAAAGGATTGGATCCGGTGTATGCTGGCTATCTTGCTTCAATACCGACCTGGACTGGTCTCATAGGGAGTGCAGCCATCCCAGGGCTCTCTAAGGTTGGAAAGAGACGACCAGTGATTGTGGGATTACTGTCGATTGTAGGAATCACCATTTGCCTAGTTGGTATATCCGAGGACGCCTTGCTTCTGGTTTCTTTAATTTTGCATGGCATCTTTAGTGGTGCTATAATGCCACTCATGCTTGTAGTCATGATGGATTTACCTGCTGTAGGAGCGGATAATACGGGAATAGCTAGTGGTCTGTTCTTCTCCATAGGTGCTTCGATGGGCTTTATTGGACCAATCATTGTGGGATATCTTACAGACTTGACAAGTAGTTTCATGCCAGCATTGTTACTGCTAACAATAGTAGTTCTCATAATGATTGTACCTACAATCGTTCTTAGGGAAGATTAGTGTTTAAGAAAAGAAGAGGCTTGCCGCAGAGGTTGATCCCCTGCAGCAAATCGCCGATTATAGTAGATCATCAATTACTTCAAGTAACTCAACGACTTTCAACTTCGAGCCCTGATCCGAGAGGTCCTTACCGGTTTCTTCCTCCTCAGCCTTCAGAGCCTTCACTGCATCATTGAAGTTTGTCACACAGAAGGGGCATGAAGTCATGATCTCGTCAGCACCAGTGGATGCAGCCTCCTTCAAGCGCTCCTTTGCAGCGAACATTGCCATGTCTGGATACTGTGCCTTGACTCCACCACCAGCACCACAGCAGAAACTATCGCCCTTGATGCGATACATCTCTCTGAGCTCTAGACCAGGTATGTTGCCAAGAACAACTCGTGGGAGCTCGTAGTGAGCCTGCTTCGCCTTCTCAGCGTTCCTGCTGTCAAGCAGCCAGTTCTTGGACCCTTCTAGAATCTCCTTCTCTATGGCTATTCCAACGTGCCTGATACTGTGACAGGGGTCATGCCAGGTTACCTTCCTGTTGTAGGGCTTCTCAATCTTGATCTTACCCTCTTCAAGGAGGTCATAGATGAACTCCACTGCATGTCGTGTTTTGAATGGCAATGGTTCGCCACTCATGTGTGGGTAGTCGTTTCTGAACGTCTTGTAGCACCCAGCGCAGCTGAACAGAACCAGGTCAAAGTCCTTGAACATCTCCAGGTTCTCCTTCATGACCATGTTGAAGACATCTCGTTGACCAGTCCTCAAGATTGGTGAACCACAACAGACCTCATCTGAAAGGACTGTGTACTCGATTCCCAGTTTGTTCAGGATACTCTCAGTGTGAGTGGCAATCTGTTGCTGCCTGTAAGCGGCTGTGCAGCCCACAAAGTACGCGATCTTTGCGTCCTTATTGTCCACGATTCCACTGAACCACTTGGTGCGGTCTCCACGGGGCTCGTTGTAGGGATTCCGAAGCTCTTCATTCCTGACTCGGGTCCCAAAACCCTTGTGTTTGTCAAGTGGTTCAACTCCGGCATCGATCACCGCTGCTCTGAGTGCCTCGGTCACATGAACTGTGTCTATGTAGTTTGGACACTGGGTCTCACACATTCCACAGGTTGTGCATGCTTCTGCCACCTCTAACAGCTCCTTGCTTGCAGGAAGTTCATTATTCAGAAAAGCTCGTGCCATCCACTGTTTTCCTGAGTTGAAGTAGCCTTCCCAACCAAAGTAAAGTCCCGCTGGACACCCCTGTAGCATCCCGGTGTATGTCTCGTCATTGCCCTCTCTATCTGGTTCACCAGAATAGGCATACTGACAAGCACGGCAGTGGATACAGCGCGCGTTGATCTTGCGGAGCTCTTCTAGACTCGTCATCTCAATCCATCCTCCTTGTAATCTTAGGTATATTTAGTGTTATGTTTTGTAACATATTTCACACCTTGGTTTCAATCCTTTAGTGGACTGGGAAGGTCCGTTACGCTCTCCCATGGGATTGCGAGACGACCTGGGTGCAGTATTAAGTTCGGGTCTAACACCTTTCGGAATTTGACCAGCATCCTGTAGTATTCCTTTGCCTCCTTGAAGGTTTCTGGAGCGTGGACGAATGGGTCAGGACGATAGTTGATCCAGCCCTTCTTCAGGAAGCTCCTAGTGGTCTCAAGGTTGAACTCTCTGATTTTGTCCGTGATGTTAGGCTCAGTCCAGTCAAAACACAGAATTGGCATGACGATTGCCTGCCTTGCGTGGTCTATGGATGCGACCCACATGGTTTCAGGAAAGCCATGGTCAGCCATGGCGGCGCAATACTCCTCCATCATGGCACTGGACTCGAGCCAGGGACAGTACCAGGTGATGAACAAGAAACCAGCCTGCCAGAGTGAGTACGGTATGGCAATCTTGTTTGGTTTTTTGAGCCGGGATGCCACCTGCTTGGGATGAAGGTCCTGCTTTGGCAGGGTCCTCTTCTCTCGGACCTCGTAGTCTTTGTAGATCTTGTCGATACCATCGAGGGTCTCATCCAGCTCCTCCTTGCTCCATGCCCAGCACTCGTAATTCATCCACTTACGATCGATCCCGATTTTTCGATAAAACTCATAATCTAGTGGGACATTCTCCTTGGGCCAGCGCGTCATAACGAGCTCGTAGTTTCCACCCTGGACCATAACAGTGCGCTCAGCAATGCCCATCTCATGTTTTGAAATCTCCCATGCTGGCCGGACTATGTCGTCCCAAGACTCTCCTCCGTAGGCTACCACGGTCTTGTAGTGTGGATGGGGAACCATCTTGATAGCACACTTCGTGATGATACCCATAGAGCCCTGAGAGCCCATGAACAGACCATCAGGATTTGGACCAACGCCCCAGCGATAGAAGGGCTTTGACCCAGGTAGTGCCCATGAACCAGTGTGAAATATCTCACCGGTTGGAAGGACAACTTCCAGACCCATGATCATGTCCGCCTGTGGTCCGTAGACACCAGTCACGAGTGAGAATCCTCGCTCAATGGCGTCACCAAGCACAGTGGCTGCAGGGGGTGCACCGTCAGGGATTGGCGGGGCCCAGTCGGGGTATTTAGTCTTGAAAATTCTCCATGCATCACCCGATCTGACACCGGGCTCTACAACCATGACTCTGTTCTCAGTATCGACTTCCAGTTTGTCCATCCGAGTCATGTCCATGTAGATTCCACCAGGTTCGATGGCAGGTAATGCGAAGCCTCCACTGAGGCCTCCAGCTGCGGGGGTTACAGGGCTCAGGTTCTCGTTTGCTATGATGAGGATCTTTGATACTTCCTCAGCGCTTCCTGGTCTGACAATGACCTCTGGAACGACAGCCTCAAGACCCATAATCCCTCGAGCCATATAGCTATGACGAAGTGGTTCACTTGTAGTAACATACTTCTCTCCACATACTGCAGTGAGTTTGTTGACCACTTCATCGGTGACCTTGTTGTACTCTACCAAATGACTAATCCTCCAATGTCAGCCCGTGGGCT
>JBHLRS010000035.1:0-31224 GCA_048882325.1 Candidatus Thorarchaeota archaeon
TTCTCTGAGATAGATGCTGCTCAGGGGGCACTTCACACCATCAGAGGAATAGATGTCATGCCAATGCTTCTTGGATACTCCGGGTATATTGAGAAGTTTGGAGCGTAGCAACAAGGTTCTGTTGTAAGACCTGGCTATTTCCTGAGTCCCGCCTTCCCCACTGCTCGATATTCGAACCCATGAGAAATTACTTTGCCCTCTTCGAACAAGTTGCGACCATCCACTAGAGTGCGTGTTCTCATAACCTCTCCTATCTTCGTAAAGTCAATATCCTTGTAGTCTATATGCCTCGTCACCAGAGCTAGACAGTCAGAGTCCTTTGCAGCCTTGTAGATGTCTCTCTCAATTTCATGCGGTCCGAGGTCCCAGTCCTGTACATAGGGGTCATGCAAAACCACCTTTGCTCCTTTTGCTTCTAGTGTGTTAATGAGGGCCAGAGCTGGTGTATTCCTCGTATCATCTGCATTCTCGAGGTACGCAATTCCAAGTATCGTCACAGTTGCGTCTTGGATCTTAGTGCCCTTCTTCTCAAGGGCATCCTCAATGAGGAACGTCATATGGACTGGCATGTAGTTATTAATTTCCCTCGCCAGGGAGATGAATCGTGGCTCCACTTTCTGAGAACCATACTCATTGAGACCGTATCGCAGCAGCCATGTGTCCTTTGGCAGACAGTGACCACCAACACCAGCCCCAGGTATGTGCATCATCCTGCTGGGTAGCTCATTCACTAGCTCAATTATCTCATAGACATTAACACCAAGACTCTCACATACCAATGCCATCTCGTTTGCAAAGGCTATGTTCACGTCTCTGTAAGCGTTCTCAATAGTCTTAGAAACCTCTGCTGTGAGTACATCTGTCTGATGTACTTCAGCCTTCACTATCTTCGAATAGAGGTCTACAGCTTTCTTGGCACCCTCCGGAGTTATTCCACCGACAATCCTAGGTAGGTGGACAATGTTTCGGATTAGCTTTCCAGGCATCACTCGTTCATATGCGAAGGCAAGGTCGAAGTCCACTCCGCCTTTCATTCCTGAATGCTCCTCGATGATCTTCTGGACAATGTTCTGCGTTGTTCCTGGAGCAACTGTGGACTCTACAATGACAAGGGCACCTTTCTTTATTCGCTCTCCAATCTGTTTGCTCACTTCTCGCAGCGAGGCATATTGTGGGACGTGGTTTTCATCTGTAGGTGTCTGAACATCAATGAGGATCACGTCTGAGTTCTTCAGGACATCAATATCATCTGTTACTTTGAAACAACCCTGTCCTACAACTTTTGCAATAAGTTCATCCAGACCCGGTTCATCACCCTCAAAAGGTGACTTTCCCGCATTGAGATGCTCTATTTTCCATCCAGAGCGCTTAGACCGCCTTTGAAGGCCAGTAACAAGAAACCCTGGTACGTCTGCAAGAAGAGCTGCACATGGGATTCCGACGTATCCCATCCCGATGACAGTGATTCTAGTAACCATCTTTCTTTCCTCGTTGAAATCTCAAACCCATCGGTGATTGGTCTATTGGCAAAATGTTTGGTTGAAAAAGGTTACCTCGTCACTCAATCCAGTAGAACTACTTCTATATCCTCACCTTCTTCAATGACATCCAAATTGACTGGTAGCATAACATAACCATCTGCTTGAGCCATACTTGTGATAGCACCTGAATGTTTGAAGACTGGCGTTGCCACTCCATCCTCAATCCGTACTGTCAGGAATTGTTTTCGCCCAGATGACGACACTATGCGTTTCCCCATCTTAGCTCTCACAATCCGTTCTGCGCCGCTTGGCAGTCTGGCCATCTTCCTAATTGCAGGTACCAAGAAGACATGTGCATTACTCAAACATGAGGTTGGGAATCCCGGCATTCCAAAGATGGGTTTTCCTTGAATTGTCCCGAACAGGGTCGGTTTTCCTGGTTTTATCTGGACTCCATGAAAGACAACTTTACCCATTTCTTCAAGGATTCCCGCAAGTAGGTCTTTCTCCCCTACCGAACTACCTCCTGAGAGGACCACCATATCGGACTCTAGAGCTTTCTCAATTCCCTGTCTGAGTAACTGAGGATCATCAGATATGATTGGCTGCCTATGAACAATGGCTCCGTTCTTCTTAAGAATCGCTTCGAGTGTGAAAGAGTTCACATCATAGATTTGACCTGGCTTGAGTTGTTGTCCCGGCTGAACTATTTCTGTTCCTGTTGGAATCACACTGACTTTTGGTCTTTCGTACACTTCAACATGGGTCTTTCCCAGAGCTGATATTGTGCCCACTTTTGCAGGAGTCAGATGAAGGCCCTTCTTCAGAACGACATCCCCCTCTTCAATATCCTCTCCCATTTTGGATATGTTTGCTCCTGGGTACACTGGCTTTGTGATTAGGATCTTACTCCCTCTCTTCTCTGTAAACTCGACCATTACAACGGCATCTGCACCAGCAGGTTTCGGGGATCCCGTGGCTATCTGAATACAATGTCCACGACTGACCTCAATCTCAGAAACTTCTCCAGCGTGAATAACTCCATCGACCTCCAGAAGGACTTCCTCATGTCCTGCATTGAAGGTATCTTCAGCGACCACGGCATAGCCATCCATGGCGGACCTGTCAAATGGTGGTACAGACCTATCAGCAGTGATGTCCTCTGCAAGCACTCGTCCAATGGCATCACTAACAACTATAGTTTCTACACGGTCTATCTCTCCAGCATTTGATAGAATATGTTCTAGAGCCTCCTCATGTGAAACAAGAAGACTGAATGGTTCCATTCCTTTCATCTATCTACCTCCCAGAGTAGGTGTCCAATCCCTGGTAAGATTATCTTAGTGAGTGCTGTTTTGACTGCATTCTTTGACCCAGGTAGGCAGAATGTGACTTTTTTACCAATCAATCCTGCTGTAGAACGACTAAATATCCCAGCCACTCCAATCTCCTCATGACTAATTCTGCGAAAGTGTTCGCCAAAACCTGGAAGAACCTCATCAAACATCTTCGAAACAGTCGTCACCGTGAGGTCTTTACTGCTTACTCCAGTCCCACCACTGGTCAGAATTACTCTAATCTCGGGATTATCCAAGTACACTTTGATTGCATCTTCGATCTCTTGAGCGTCATTCTTTACTATATCATACGCCAGTACTTTGTGATCTTCAGCCTCGAGCAACTCAATCGCTATTTTGCCTGACTTGTCTGTATCTTTGGTTCTACTATCACTAACAATCAATACTGCAATACCTGTACTAATCTTCTGATCACGTCTATGCTCGTCAATCATTCGCTACCCCTTCCTCTTAGTTGTCACTCTTATATTCCCAAGCCTAGCATGAGGATACTGCCCCTCAGAGTCCTTCTCAAGATACTTTACCATGTCCCAGATTGAGAGCAATGCTGTTGTCACGCCTACTAGCGCTTCCATCTCAACACCGGTCACGTAAATTGCTGAAACACCGCAAATAGCGTGGATTCCAGTATCATTGAACTCAAACTTCACCTCAACCGAAGTCAATGGGATTTGGTGACAAAGAGGGATTATTTCAGAGGTTTTCTTTGCCGCTAGTATCCCTGCAGTTTCAGCTACTGCAAGGACATTACCCTTCTTTGTCGTTCCAGCTCGAATCTTTTTTGATGTTTCAGACTGAAGGATTATGTCCCCAACAGCTTCAGCGTAGCGTTTCACCATTTTCTTTCCTGAGACATCCACCATCTTGATAGACTGCTCTCTATCTACCATAGGCTATTCACCCACCCAATACTCACCCTCACTAGTGAACTCCTTCTTCCAAATGTGCACGAACTCTTTCAGCCGCTCAATCACAAAACGACAACCAGCAAATGCCTCTGGTCTGTGTCCTGCTCCGACAACAATGAGGACTATATTGTCTTCCACCTCGAGTGTACCAATCCTGTGAACTATGGAAACATCAGTCACTCCGTATTTCTCAATAGCTTCCTCGCGGATCTGTTCAAGCTGCGTAATGGCTTCAGCTTCATCAGATTCGAAATGAAGCCGATGCACAGTTTTTCCATCGGTCATATCTCTGACAGTTCCTAAGAACATCACAATACAACCCATTGATGGTTTTCTGGTCTTTGCTACAACTTGATCTATTTGAAAATCCCTCTCTGTAACATCAATCACCATCGGCTTTGTCTCTCCAATAGGGTTCTCTCTTCGCAATAGCCTGTTCGAAGGCTTGTTCAATTGTTAGTTCCCCTTCCGAAGAGCGCTCCACGACATTGTCCAATCTGTACAAGCAGGGTTTCAACCTTCCATCTGATGTCACACGCAAACGTGTGCATCCGTCACAGAATGCTGAGTTATGATTAGGTCTGACGATTTCCACAACCACACTTCGCTGAGAGTCAAGGTCAATTGTGTATTGATAACGGCTCTGCATACTACGTCGTTCAGTCTTTACTGCTCGTTCCCTAAGACTCTCCTCTAAAGGTCCTAAGTCCACCCACAGATTCTCGAGATTTGTTGAATCATCATCCACAATCAGTTGAAGCTCAATGATTTGTAGGACGGCTCCAACCTCGGATGCAAAGTCCATCAAACCTTCGATGCTTCCCTCGTTGTATCCTCTCAGAATCGTCATGTTCAACTTGATAGGTGAAAGACCTACAGCGACCGCTTGCCGCACACCACGTTTCACTCTCTCTAAATCGCCAGAGCCAGTCATCATTTGATAGGTCTTTGGATCCATTGTATGGATGCTGACGTTGACTCTCGTGAGTCCAGCCTCCTTTAGGTCACTTGCCATTTCTTCAAGTAGTAACCCATTCGTCGTCATAGAAAGGTCTGACACGTAGGGCGAAACCAATCTGATGATGTCGAGAATGTCTTCTCGCAGAAGAGGCTCACCCCCAGTGAGTTTCACATTGTCTATCCCATACCTACTTGCATGTTTGACAATCCGCTCAATCTCAGCTGCAGTAATTTCATCCTCTGCATTGACTTCACCCTCCTGATGACAGAAGAAGCAGGAGAAACTGCACTTCTGAGTCACGGATATCCTTAGATTATCTATACGCCGTCCAAAGCTATCGATGTAAGATTGTTTCTTTGAATCGTAATCCTCTGAATCAGGTGTCACATGGTTGCGGATGGACATTTCGAAATCGAAAGTTCGTGCGATGATAATAAGTGTTATGTTGGGTCGTGCATATCGAACTGGATTTCCTTAGAATACTCTTACAGATGAAGCTTTGAAAGTGACATAGACCTCATCATCAACAGAGATGTTGAGCCGGGTCTGAGATGTATGCGTTATTTGAACCATCAAGTCAACCCCAATGTCCACAGTCAGTAGCGCAGTGGATTCTCTGGAATCTATTTTCACAACTTTGCCCAAGAGGGAGTTCCTTGCACTTGAAAGAACGATATCTCGTGATACAATGATGTCTTGAGGTGGAATATATATGGTCACTTCTCCAGTTTCCCTGCCAAGCGCTTCGAGTGTGACTCCGTTGTCTAGTTCTATAGTCACAAGCCTTTTTCCTTGCTCTGTATCACCATTAGATCTTGCTATACCTGAGAATGTGTTGCTCTTGTATTCATCTTGCATAAGACCTTCAAGTTCAGATCTGAATATCTCACTAACAGTTCCTACTTTCGATATTTTCCCATGTTGAAGTATGGCAGCTCTATTTGCAAGGACTTCCGCCTGCAAGAAATTGTGAGTGATCATCACGATTGTTGTAGTTCTCTCTGAGTTCAACCGTTTCAAAGTGGTTTCGATAATCTCCGCACTCTCATTGTCCAAGTACGCGGTTGGTTCATCAACTAGTAAGAGTTCTGTGTCGAGAGCTATTGCCATAGCTAGTGAGGCTCTTCTTTGTTCTCCGCCTGAAAGGGTTCGTGCCAATCTGTCCTGAAGCTCAGTCAATTGAACCAACTCTAGTGTTTCAAGAACAGTTCTTTCAACCTGCTTCTCAGCATATCCTCTGATCCTGAGCCCATATGCGACGTTTTTGAATACGGTTGTGTTGAACAGGGTCGGTTTTTGGAATACCATTGGTGCCTGTCTTCGGAGATCCTGTCTATTCTCTTCTATGATTGGATTCCCATGAAACAATAGACTACCTTCTGAAGGCTTTAGCAGTCCTGCAATCACTCTTAAAGCGGTGGTTTTGCCAGCACCATTGGGACCGATGATGGAGAACATCTCTCCTTCATTTATGGAGAAGGTAACTCTGTCAAGTGCCTTGACTGACCCATATGACACACTCACGTTCTCCAACTGGATTATTCCCATAACCACCACTGAACCTTTTTTCGTAACGCACCAAGCCCTGCGTTCACAACGAGTATGAGTGTCAGCAGAATCAGTGTGAGTCCTAGACCAAGTGCTATCTCTCCTCTTGTTGTTTCAAGTGCGATTGAAGTTGTTAGCACTCGCGTCAGACCTCTAATGTTTCCACCAATCATTAGAGCAACTCCAAGTTCAGCAATTGCTCTACTAAAACTAGCTGAACTTGCTAGTAGAATCCCTCCAAATGACTCGCGAACAACCGAAAATGCCGCTGCTTTTCCATCTGCTCCGAGAGTCAATGCTAAGTCTCTGATTGACTCGTCCACACTAGTTATTGTTTCTGTTGTTATACTCACCATTATCGGTGATATCAAAATTGTTTGACCGACAACGATTCCTGTCGGAGTATAGAGAAGGTCCAAGAAACCAAGAGGTCCTGCGTTAGAAAATGCTAGGTAGAGGACAAGGCCAAGAGCAACAGTAGGTAGGCCCATTAGGGAATTGAATCCTCCTACAACTATCGACCTTCCCTTGAACTTCTTCAGACCAAGGACAAGTCCAGTGGGTAATCCGACTGCAGTAGCTAACAGGGCTGCAGACCCAGATATGAATAGACTTTGCAAAGTTATCTGTATGAGATCGCTCTCGACTGTCATTTCCTGTCTTATCCTCCTCTACTTTTCTTTGTCTACTTATTATCCATAAAGTCCATAATCGCCACTCTGCCATTCCGGAGGGCACTCGTAGAGGGTTCCTCCATCATTGAAAAATGCATAGTCACTTATCCACCCGTAAATTTGAGTTGGTGACTGAGTTTCAATTATATCGACTGCTGGGAAAAAGAGACCCTGTCCGTAGTCTGACACACCATAATCCGCTATCAAGTCTTGTACATCGGAACTAACAAGCCATTGAAGGAATTGCATTGATAGGCTGAATTTCACCGATGTGACAGTAGTACTGTTCACTGGAATTGCTGAATACACATTCAGAAGGTCTTGTCCTTCTTCGACCAGCTGGTTGAGGGATATCAAGCCATCCTCTCTGTACTTCAGGTAGGTGCCAATATCAGCCAATGTGTATAATGACTGCTCATTGGCTATATTCAGAGTTGAACCCATGCCCTGACCTGAAGACACAAACCATGACAAATCTCTGAGCTCCGTGTAGTTATAACCCGCGGCACTCCACAACGCAATCTCCTTCGAGTTTGTACCTGAGAGATCATCCCTACTAACCCAGAGGCTTGTGTTGTGTGCATTTCCATATGCGTATATCGACTGAAGGGCAGCTACGGGGTCTGTTTGGTTTATTCCTGCAACATCACTTGAGGGTCCCACAATTGTGAAGTAGTTATATGCGAATATCTTCCTATTCACCCCAAAGCTCGCATTCATGAACGCATATTCCTGAGATGGCGAATGAACAAGAATCATGTCTGCGTCTCCATTCATCGCGTGTGTTATCGCAATTCCTGTTCCAGCTGAAATGAATGCAAGAATCACATTGGGATGATCTTCCTCATATCTTTCCTTTAACAGATCCAACAGACCGGTATCATACAAACTGGTTGTTGTTGAGATTGTGAGAGTTTCTTTTCCTTGAGTTTGAAGCCAATAGAAATAGAACCCAGTCCCAGTGAGGGCAACAATAACCACTATCGCTACTCCAGCTATTCTTGTTTCTCTACGCATATGAGAGTACAACCTCGATATGTTTCAACAAACATATCGGAGGTAATCGTTGAGGGGGATTATATTACTCTTTCTGAAGAAGTTCTTGTCACTCGCTGTCTTGGTATCTCTTTTATTCTACATCTACCACTGAAGAAACTCTGTCAATTGAGGTTTCAACAAAGTGCGCGTTGTCGATGGTCATCTTGATTGCATCTTCAGGACAGACTTCCACGCATCTTCCACAACCACGACAGGCATTTGATATGACTGCTTTATCATCAATGAGAGAAATTGCATCTACAAAGCAGATGTCCTGTGCACAAATTCCACAACCAACACAGGAATCTATTACCTCTAAATGAACTCCTTGCATCTTGGTTACTTTCCTGCCAATCTCTGGATTCAAATCAGGCAGGATTTTCCAGAGACAGCAACAGGGGCAACAGTTGCAGACTGTCAACAACTTCTCTCCAGGTGACACTCCAAGCCATTGCGAGTCAAGCTTGTTACGACCTATCAGATGAACAAGTCCAGCCTCTCGACACTTTCTTGCATATTCGTGTGCCTCCTCTTTGGAAACGCGTCGACCAAGTTCAGGATTGATTCCTTCTATTGCTTCTCCCATGAACAAACAACCATACTTGATTGGATAATCCTCGCATTTTGAAGCATCTCGGCATATACAGAAATTCATAATCCAATGATCTTTCGCCTTCTCAATGAAGTGATGGACAATCTGCGACGGAAGAGGGGTCTCTTCTGGGCGGTCGAGTTTTTGGTTGATCTGAATGGTCTGCTGAGCAACATTGTCCTTGGGAAGGTACATGATATCGTCTCCCTCAAAGAGGATCTTGTCGACAACTTTACCTATTAGGGGAACGTTTGTTGCTTTTGCAATCATAGCCCTGTTCGGGAACGTTTTCTTCAGGAGCCTGACAAACCACAATGGTCGTGCCATAGTGGAGCTGGTTGCAACGCTATTGATAATCCTATCGAAACCCATGCCAAGATATCTTAAATCTAAGAGAAACCAGAATGGCTTTGCAAGAACCTCAACAAAAAGTGATTAAGATGGGACGAGGAAAGTCAATGGCCATTTGCTTTGCAGTTTTACTAGCTTCTGCTATCGTTGTTGGTGGTCTCTATGTTTTACTCTCAGCAGAGCCTTTGGTCGACTATGATGAAACAGTGACACTCTTTGAAACTGATTATGCCAGTGCTGAAAACATCTCAATATACTATGATGTCTGTTTTCATAATGTGACCTTCAATGTAGTTGACGACCCCGGTTTCATGATAAAAATCAATTACAAACTCACAGTCTTGGTCGATGGAGCCAAAGGGAAGAACACGAATCTTCAGGTGAACTACAATTCATACGGCACACAAGTGACAGTCGAGATCTTGAAGGAAAACCCAGCTGATGTCTGTGCTTTGAACAAAGGTGATGCTAGAGCAACTGTGAACGTTACCATCAACAGGGCTTACATTATTGATATCGAGGCGCTGGCAGGTCATGGCAATATCAATCTGACAGCCAGTGGTGCAACTTTTCAGGACATCTACTTCCACCATGGTATAAACTGTCCGGGTAACAATGGAATCAACATAACCAACTCAGTTGTCTACGGTGACCTGACATGCCAGGTAACAACAGGTCACTTCTGGGTCCGGCTTGATACTGTCAATGTCGTGGGTGATACGGTATGCAACCCACTAGACCGTGGAACACTAATAGTAATATGATTCAATTACCTCTCCAAATCTGAAACCATGACTGTCCGTGAAATACTACAGCTTGGCAATCCTCAGTTGTACAAGACATCAGAAGAGGTGACAAAGGCCGAGCTAGATGAGATACCACCCATTGTCCAAGATCTACATGACACCATGATGGACTTCAGAAAGAAGTATGGTGCAGGCAGAGCCATAGCTGCTCCTCAGATCGGAGTCATGAAACGGATAGTCTACATGCACATTACCACTCCGGTAGTCTTCCTTAACCCAACTCTGAAGAATTTGAGTGATGAGATGATTGAGCTCTGGGATGACTGTATGTGTTTTCCAGACCTTCTTGTTAGAGTCCGTCGACATAAACGTTGTACGATTGAATACAGGGACATGGAATGGAACCTCAAAGCCATGGAACTAGAGGATGACCTGTCAGAATTGCTGCAACATGAGTATGACCATCTAGAGGGTGTCCTAGCTGTCATGAGGGCTATAGATAGATGGTCCTTCGCCTACAAAAACCAGATAGAACCTCATAGACCTCAAACATAAAGAGCGTAGAAAACAACATCCTCTTATGCTCTCCATCCCGTGGAGAACCATCAACGAGAGAGGAAACTATCAATGAGGCACCTGCGTATTCTGGTCGTTATCATAATCATTGCTACAGTTGGAATCATAGCTGGAGGCGCAGCTTATGGATGGTGGCTAGGTCAAACTATCTACATAGACATGTTCAATGCTAAGGCTAATGTTGGATTCTGGGAAACTTGGACCCTACAAAACAACATATTCACAGCATCACTCTTGTTGGCTATCCTGAGCAGCGTATTTACCCTCTGGACACGCTCGACCTCACTGTCTTTCATCTCTGCTCTTTCACAGACAGGTACTCAACTAAAGAAACTGGATATCCGCACAGGAGTTATCTGGAGAATACTCATGATAGGAGGCTTCTTTGTCTATTACGTTTCTACGGGCGGTTATTCAATCACTGGTCAGAATGTAGCATTCTTGATGATGCTCATGGGAGACGGGTCAATCTCTATAACCCCCGGTGAGGTTGCTACGCTATTCTCCTTGCCCTTTGCCCCTGGCACATCAGCTGATTCAATTCAGAGTCTGATTCCGGCAATGGAGGCGTATCAACTTTACGTAGGACTCATATCCACAGTACTTGTTGCAACAGCAGCAAGGCTAGTTCTCAGTATCGTCACAGACCTCATGCTACAGCGACGCGACATCTTCGTTGTGATATCAAAGGGATTGATTGTAGTTTCACTAGCATTGATTCTTGAGATCCTCAGTGTACCCACCTGGACTGTCAATGCAGGTACATGGATGACATACCTTGCCCTGATAATTGCCCTTTGTGCAAGTATTGTGGGCTCAGTTGTCTTCATGGCTGTACGAGTACGGTCAGGTGACGCTCGCCAACGATTAAGGAGTAAGATAGCTTCTCTCGAGGGAGATTTGGCTCGACTTCAGGGTGAGCTCCTCTCTCTTAGGCAGGAATACGAGGCAGGAGCAATCAATGCTGAAGACTATAGAAAGAGAGTAAACATGCTCATGGAAGACCGTGTTAATATTTCCAACGAGCTTCGAAGGCTCAAGATTGAACGGCTGATACCTCTGGGTGGTTCGCAGAAGTCTTTTGCTGCAATTTCGGTACTCCTTATTGTAATCGTGGTCATGCTTCCAGTCATCCAAGGTTTTTACTATGGGATCCAGATGGAGGGTGACAAGTTTATTGATTGGAAGTTCAATCTAGAAACAAACAAGGAGATTGAGATTACAACGTGGGCTGCTGGACTGAGTGATTTTGAAGTAAAGTCGCTTGACGATCTGGTGGTTAATGCTACGCCTGAAAGTGAGGTTGAAACGCTCACAACTGTTCGACAGTGGGACCAAACGGCGAGTTACTTGCGGATGCGGAACCAGATAGGGACGAACTGGATGCAATTAGCGGACTCGGACATAGTCCTGTTGAATAATCACGAGTACTGGATTGCACCGCTGACATTTGATACTGGGGCGACCTGGACCAGCTTCATCAACCAACACATTCTCTACACTCACACGGAGGGAATCCTTGTTCTGGATGCCTTTAGTGGTGAACTGATTCAAGGGGACAACCTTGTTGCGCTCTTCAACAGAAGTCAAGATGTCAACTTCTATTATGGTGAGGGAAGAGGATTCAGTGACGTTGTGTTTGTCAACGTTCCCAATTTTGAGGAAGTTGGAAATGCAACCTTTGGCGGCACCCCTGACTATACGCTTTCAGGGTTTGAGTCATTCTTCTACATTCTAACAATGGGTCCGAATGCTTGGTCATATATCGGAAGGGACATGGACATGCTGGTGGAGCGGAACGTCCTATCTCGGGTTAATTCAGTAATGCTTCAAGGACTTACAGTTGACAATGACCCCTACATTGTGGTTGATTCTGAGGGAGGGCTCTACTACGCTGTTTCAATCTACATAGACTACCATCTATCGACTGGCTATGCTCATGAAAACTACATGCGTTTCATGGGTGTATGTCTTGTGGATATTGAATCAGGTGGAATGGGATTCTACTCTGCACCCAATGCTGGTGAGGGTCTCTTTCTTGATAACACTTACAGAAACTATTACGATTGGCAGGAGATGCCTGATTGGCTCCAGTCACAATTGAAATGGCCTGAAGACCTCTATGAACGCCAGCTTGAAGTTGCATACATCTATCATGTGACCGAAGGTGAGCAATGGAGTACAGGAGTTGACTTTCATCAGAGCCCTGAGGACTCTGACACACGTTACGTGATCATGACCATCGAGGGTGTAGAACGGTTCGTGGCTTATCACAACAGTGAGTTCCTGCAAACTACAGCACACAACCTTGCAGGTATCTACATAATGGGATGCGGTGACACAGACTTTGGACGGTTCACATTCTACAAGGCTGGAGAGGATGGGTTCTCTGATTGGTTGGGCCCCAATGCAGCAGTTCAAGCGTTCGAAACGAATGATATTGTTAGGACACAACTACAACTCTGGGGTGAGCATCGATATGGAAACCGTCTGCTCTATCATCTAGGCGGAGATCTTTTCTTCGTGATCCCAGTCTTCCTTGAAGTTGAAACTTCCATCAACCGAGTCATCCAGAAACTGGGTGGTGTTGGTCTTGTCGATGTACAGACCGGAGACCGTGTAGAACTGGGTGAGAGTGTTGTTGAGGCGTACTACAAGATGTTTGGACTCCTCAACCAGACAATTGTTGAATCCGGTGAGATTGGTTTCGAGAGTATTAGCTTCAATCCAGTCACTATTGACTCTGGAGAGTTTACGAGTCTGACTGCATTGATGAGGAATAATGACAATACCACACAACATCTCTACATGGACATAGTTCTCCTCTCATCGTTGGCCAACTTCTCAGTGATGTGGCGCGGTTCTGAAGTCACTCCTACAATCTCAAGTACAAATGAGACATTCACTTTAGACATCGGCCTAGTTGGAGCTGGAGACTTGTATGGCACTACACCCTTGGTGACAGCATATCTACCTGAAGGTATAGTGCTGGCACAATACCTGGTGATGATTATCCTACGAACTGATGATGGGGTGGTGGATCAGATCAATCTGCTCTTGACGGTTACCTAATCCTGAACCAGGAGATGGTGCGGTCAAGACCAGACTTGAATAGGACCTTCGGAGAGAATCCTAGAACCTTGGATGTTCTCTCCATACTCCCGACGCTGTCCTTGACATCCCCTTCACGGGCATCTATATGGACTATCTTCGAGGTTGACGTGGGGATACGCTCCTTGATGAAATTCGCCAGCTCTAGAATACTGATTGAGTTGGTCCCAGAGAGGTTCAGGATTTCATTTGATCTACTCTCAAGAAGCCCACCTAGGTAAGTCGCTCGAACAACATCCTCAACATTGATGAAGCTCCTAGTCTGCTCTCCATCCCCTTCTATCGTGATGTCCTCATTTCGAATTCCCTGATTAATGAAGATTGGAATAACTCCACTATACTCCGAGTGTTCTTGACGTGTGCCGTATACATTGAAGTATCGAAAGATGGTCGGAACTAGTCCGTAGAGTGATTCGAATGATAGGCACTCCATTTCTGCAGCGACCTTTGATTCCGCGTATGGACTCAAAGGATTGAGTGGGCTGTCTTCACGTACCGGAAGTGAAGTTGGATTGCCATAGACTGCTGCACTCGAACTGAAGACAAACCTCTTTGCATTGCATGTCCTAGCAAGTTCCAGCATATTTCTCGTGCCCTTGACATTGACCCTATTCACCTCATCGGGATTTTCGATAGAAAACTTGACTGAAGATATCGCAGCAAGATGAAACACAATGTCGACAGGTCTCTTTACGATTTCTATGAGATTCTCATCACAGATGTCAAAATTCGCAAATTCGAAGTTACTATTTTTCAGTGCGTTAGAAAGGTTCTCCATTTTTCCTGTTCTGAGATTGTCTATTCCCACAACATAGAATTCTTCAGTCAGCAACAAATCGACTAGGTGACTCCCAACAAATCCCGCAGCACCAGAAACAACCACAGTTCTTTTCATCTCTACAGTGGCTGATTCTGGTTTTACTGTTATTTCTTCCTCCTCGACCCTATCCCGATTTGATATCCAACTTCTAAACACCTGGGCAATAGCTAGCATGAATAGAGCTGGTCCTGCAAAAATCATAGCTAGATAGATGAACACAGCAACCCTCGAAAATAATTCAGCGAGTAGGCAAACCACTAGAGTTGACACTATTAGGGTAACAAATAGGGTTCGTACAGTACGGATGTTGAAAGGTTTGATCTGAGGATATCTTACCTCTGGCGCTCTTGGACTCAACCAAAGCAGGAATACGACAACGCTATAGAATCCTACTGTAAGTAGCATGGTTTCTAATGACGGTATGCGCTCAGGAACCAAACCAATGAACAGTACAATATTCAAGAGAAGAAGGTAGCCAAAATTCACAGTAAGACCAGTCCGACCAAGCTTCAGTAAATTTATGCTGACGTTGCCCTCCCTCTTTGTAGCAATCGCTTGAAAGGCTCCAAAAATAACGAATAGGTTTGTCAATAACAAAAACATGACAATTACCAGATTGAAACCAAAAGAGTTGGACAAGAAGATCGCCCCTACAAAGAAGACAATCAGGTATATCGTAAGATTTTGTTTTCTATTCTTCATCAAAGTACTACCAATAATTGGCTTCACATGCTTGCCAACAGAGGCAGCTACCATCTGAAAGACCATGATTGGAATAATGAATGAGAACACAGCGTGCCAGAAAAGCGCAATCACCATGAACTCCCCCACTGCAAATCCCAAATAGGAACCAAACTGGGGTCCCGGTTCACTCAGATATCCTGCCCAGATCACTTTCGTTATCCATGATTCATAGAGTCCAAAAATGACTCCCCAAAGGTAGAGTTGTGTCAAAGATGTTCGATGATACCGAATGGCTAAATTGAGAAGGAAGAGTGCGTGAGCCCAATAGAGTGGAAAAACAATAACGAGCCCCCATGCTTCAACGAACCATGTTGGATCAGATCCCGATAGCACCTCTGCGAAGAAAAGAGAAAGTAAACCAAATAGAATGAGGACTAGGGGTCTTGACTTTTGGAGTTGGTCATTCGAGTCCTCCTCCATCATGTTGCACAGTCAGACGCACTAACTGATAAAATGTACTGCAAAGGCCTATATCGCGTATAAAGAGTCAAGATGGTGGTTGTCAATGTACTTCGTCTACATAATCGAAACAGAAGACGGTACCTATTACACAGGAATGACCAATGATGTTGTACGGCGATTCCAAGAACATCTCTCAAGAAACTCACGATCTGCTGCATATCTAAAGATGCACAAAGCTGCCTATGTTGTCTACATGACAGAATGCAAGACACGTGGTGCTGCGATGAAGCTTGAACGAAGACTAAAGAAAGACTACAAGTTCAAGATGGAGTGTATCGGTCCCCGCCGTGACATCAGAGAGGTCATTGAATCCGAACTGAGTTATCGCTGATTTTTTTCTTGAATCTCGAAGCCTTCTTATCGAGGATTATGTTTTGGCTTTAAGAGTGACCCTGATGACGGAGATTGTACTCGCGATTGATTCTGGAACCACTGGAGTCAGGTCCATGTTCTTTGACAAATCTGGCAATGTGATTGGTCAGGCTTATTCAGAGTTTGAGAGTTATTTTCCCAGTCCTTCGTGGGTAGAGCAGGATGCAGAGGACTGGTGGACCAAGTCCTGTGAAACCATCAAACATTCTCTATCTGAAACTGGACTAGACCCAGAGCGAGTCATTGGCATTAGCGTGACTAATCAGAGAGAAACGATTGTCCCCATCGATGACAACGGAGATCCTCTCAGAAGAGCGATTGTCTGGCAAGACCGAAGAACAGTACCTCAATGCAATTGGATTGAGAAGGAGGTCTCTCAGGATGCTGTCTATGCAACTACAGGACTCACAGTAGATCCATACTTTTCAGCACCCAAGATTCTGTGGATAAAAGAGCATGAGGAGTCGACCTTCAAGAAGACACACAAATTCCTACTTGTTCATGACTTTCTAATTCATAGGCTATCAGATGAGTATGTGACAGACTTCTCCAATGCCAGCAGAACAATGCTGTTCGACATACGACAAGCAATATGGTCTGATAGAATTCTTGATGCGTTTGGGATTCCCAAGGAGAAGCTCCCTGAAACCGTTGAGTCTGGCACAAAGATTGGAGAACTCACCTCAAAGGCCTCTAAGGAAACGAGTCTCAAGGAGGGAACACCCATTGTTGCGGGAGGCGGTGACCAACAATGTGCTGCACTAGGTGTTGGTGTCGTCAAGGAAGGGAGACTGAAGTCCACAACAGGAACAGGCACATTTTTGCTAGCTCATTCAAAGACTGTCCGTCTAGATCCGGGTCTTCGGGTGTTATGCAGCCGACATGTCGTGCCCAATGCCTTTGTTGTTGAGGCAAGTATGTTCACGACTGGCTCCGCATTGAAGTGGTTCCGGGACAATCTTGGTAGTGAAGAGCGCTCATTGGCAGATAATCGTGGTGTTGATCCGTATGAGGTCATAACTGAGGAAGCAGAGAGAATACCGCCTGGTTCTGAGGGAGTCGTTCACATCCCTCACTTTGTTGGTGCTGGAGCTCCGAACTGGAATCCTCACGCTCGAGGAATTTTTGCAGGTCTTGCATTAGGTCATACTCGAGCTCACATCATTCGAGCCATATTGGAAGGAGTTTCCTATGAGATTCGTACAAATGTTGAGGTCATGAGAGAGCTTGGGTTGCCGTCTCAGGAGATTCGCGTCACTGGGGGCGCAGCAAGAAGTGATCCCTGGATGCAGATTCAATCTAATATCCTTCGGATACCGGTCATACGGACTCAGATGGAAGAAGCAACTGCTGTCGGTGCTGCTATTCTTGCATGCAAGGGAATTGGTGTCTTCAAGTCAGTTGCTCAGGCGTCTGAAGAAATGGTCAAAACACTTCCTCCACTATCCCCGACGAAAGAAACACTTGAAGTCTATCAGAAAGGATACCAAAAGTTCAAGGAGCTATACACTGCAATCTCTAGCTTAAGACTAGATGATAGTTAGTCTGAATAGACTGCAATCTTGTTTCCCTTGTCGAGGATGAGAATCTTCACACCCGAATCCTCTTTGATCCACTCATCAATGACCGTCTGCGGGTTGTCCACAGCTTCAAGATGTGCCGCTTCGACCGTTTCTTTATCAAGTTCCGAATATAGTCGAACCCGGGGAACTCGTTTCAAGAGCTCTGCAAACTTGTACGCTTTGTGTTCATAGAGGTGATACTCTCCACTGATTGAGCTGATTACTTCATCAAGAGGTGCTGTGAGTTTGTCGTAGAAGTTCTCAATAGCTTTCTCAGGCGCAACACCATCCCTACACTCTGCGAGAAACAGTATTTGTCCACCATCTTTCACTGCGCTCTTTGTGAGTTCAATCGCTCGTTGTGCATGATACAGACTTTTGTCTTGCGGATATCCTCCTGGTGAAACAACTATACGTGTCTGAGGTTCCACCGTGAAACTTGAGGTCTCATCCAGTAGTTCCATTCCCCGAGCCGAGACTGGTTCAGGATGTCCCGCATCCGCCCAAACGAGTTTTCTGTCACTCGTTACAATTGCGACAAGGAATATTTTTGCCTCACCAGCGATTATGCCCATTGCCTCTCTCATATCATCTGCCAATGGATTGTCTTTTCTGGATACATCAGGATGAAAGGGATGTACTCCGAAAGTTGAGCGTGGATTTAGAGCAAGCGAGTGATTTGCTTCAATGGTTTTGAAACCGCATACACCTGGAAGGAAGTTTTTTACAACATTGGAATAGCCTGCAAAGTAATGTGCCTTCATATCTGTCAGACTAACGTAAACATCATGACCGATAGCTCTGGAATTGACAATGAGTGGAGTGCCTCTACTGGTTTTTCCCACGTTCGTCATCTCAGTTGATTGACAATCATGAATTATGACATCATAGTTGGTGAGTTTGGAGTCTTCAGCCACACGTTTGATCATTTCTACAATCTCATGATTCCCTGGATGGTCAACCACGTGAGAGCCCGTGGTGACGATGAACTGGACTCGATTAGCATCTGTTAGTCTCGGAACGACAGCTGAAACCATCGCCCAGTGAGGTGCATCCCGAGTATGGTCTTCCACAAACACGCAAACACTCTTGCTTTTTGAGATGTCTCTGAGAAGTGGACCATGTGGATTGTCTAACACACTCTCAATTCCAGTTTGAACATCTGATTTTGTCTTAGCGGGTTTAGGTTCAATGATACCTGCTAAATTCTCGTCTGGAATCTTGAGTTTTATAGTTCCTTCACCGTATGATACGTCAATCTCCAATGTGTTGCCTCATCCTAACGTGTGAATATGTCTCACAAAAATATTCACCATACTGCACTCCACCAAAACAGATATTGCATATGAAGCAGGTGAAGGCTCATGAGCGAGTCAGGAATTAGACAACAACGACCCGATGAAGGTATGACCAATATGGGTCGATGGCTCGCGGTGGCTTCTGAGCTACCTTGCGCCGTAATTGCGTTTCTTCTAGTTGGGCAGATAGTCGGTGGCTCTATCGCTGGTCCATCTGGTGCAACTGCAGGTGCACTCCTCGGAGCGCTCTTTGGTTTCTTTTTTGGTGTATACAGTGTTTTCGTAACAATCAGGTACTTTGATCAGCTTGAAACCCAAAAGATGCGATTCTCTGGATATATGCCTCCCATGGAAGAGATACTTGAAGATGTGACTTTCGACCTAGATTCAACTACCACTGATGAACCAGCAGATGAGTGACAAGATCTATTCGAGAAACTCTGAGTCGTCTGCATCAAGGACTTCAATGATAACACTTGATGCGTACCTTCCAACACCAGCAATAATTATCTGAATCAGTAAGGAGATGAAGAACGCTCCAAGTCCGTATCCAAAGATTCTGAGCAGGACCGATGTGCCAGCCCAAGGTCCAAGATAGTATAGATCGATGAGATACCAGATGTAGATTCCTGTTATTGCCATAAGAAGAACCAGAACTGCAAAGACTGATACCACCAACCTGACCCTAGGTGTACTCATCTTTACCTCTTCGACTCCAGGTCCAACGACGGCATCTCCAATCCGTCTTGAGAATCTGATGAACACACTCATGGCAGCCAGAAAAACCAGCAATGAAAGGATGCTGGTGACTAGAAGAACTAAGATCTTCAACTCATTATTCAATTGGAGGAACTCATCAGCAATGTAGTAGGCTGAAAACGAACCGATCATCACAATCACAGAAACAATCTGTATGACGAAGGTGATGGTGGCAGAGCTTCTGAAGAGACTTCCAAGATTGATGTAATCCTCTCGAGGCGCCGTCATATTGACCAACAAACCGAGGTAGAATGCAAGTCTTTTGAATTCTTCTACTGAGAAAATAGGATGTGTAGCGCCTTCGTCAAGCTTATATCGGGCATACATTCCCCTTCGGTAGTCCTCATCAGATTGTGAGGAGTAGAAAATCTATGATGGCGTCCAAATCTGCCAATGAATATGGCTTTGTCAATGCAAGGATACGTGGCATGAAGTCTCGTTTCCTTACAGTTGGCAATTATGAAAGCCTATTATCAAGCAGTAGTTATGAGGACTTCATCAAGATACTCTCTGGGACCTACTATGGTCAAATCATCAGCAGAGACTCATCAACCGGTAGACCAAGTCCTGAGGAATTGGCTCTAGTTCTTTCACGCGACTTTGCTACTGTGAGCAATAATCTGTCACGTTCACTCACAGGGAAGGTTCGCGAATTCACGAACACGTACCTTGAGATGTTCATGGCAGAGAGCGTGAAGTCGATTATCCGAGGTATTCATGTTGGTCTTGATAGGGATGAGATTCTGCGTTTTGCTGTTCCACAGGATCCAGAACAGGCAACTCTCTTCGAGTCACTTGTGGATGCGGGTTCGATTAGCAAGTTGATTGACCTACTTTCCCAGTGGGACCTTAGGGTGGCGCTCTTGACCAAACTTCCGAGCTATGAAGAGTTCAACTCACCAGCTCCACTAGAGGTAGCAATTGAAGAATGGTATCTCAAACGGGTCTTAGAAGCACTCAAAGAGTTCTCCACTGAAGAACAGAAACGAGTGCTTGATATCCTAGAAGCTAGGGTGATTCTTAGAAACGCACTGACTGCCATGCGAGCAGTCGCGCTTCAACTAGAGTCACGTGCTCTAGAACAGTCACTGGTGAGATTTGCCAAAGCACGTGAGTTCACTGACTCGCTTAAGACAGCGAACACATGGCGAGACGTAATCACGAAGCTGGATTCAACACGTTTTGGTGATTTTGGTGGAAGACTTGCTCGGCTCTACGAGGAAACTGAAGATCTCTCAGATGTAGAGCTAGCTATTGAGGACTTTATTGCTCAGAGAGTGAAACAACAGCTGACAGCTTTTCCTTTCCACCTAGGCACAATCATCGGATTCTTCAACCTCAAATTCTATGAGGTTCGAAACATCCGCTCGATTGCTGTTGGAGTTGAACGAGGCCAGTCGGCAGAAAACATTAGAAAGATGATAACAATCTGGTGAGATGTGGAGGAAATGATCACATGAAAATCGACAATCGAATCAAGTTCATGGCCATGATGATGATGGGTATAGTCCTGATGACTCTTGCAGTATTTGCGATTTCAATGGCCGAAGCTTCTACGGTTCTGAGAGCGCTTGGTGTACCAGTTGATCCCGGGTTCACACCCGCTCAACTAGCTGATGGAGACGGTTTTGCAATTCTAGGTATTGGAATTGGTGCAGGTCTTGCTCTAGGTCTAGCTGGAATTGGTGCAGGTATGGGAATGGGTACAGCTTCTGCAGCGGCGCTCGGAGCCATCACTGAAAAACCTGAAACCTTTGGGAAAAGTATTCTTTACGTAGTATTTATCGAAGCTGTGGCTATCTACGGTTTCGTCATTGCTTTCCTACTTGTGGGATACATACCAACAATTCTGCATGCTTAAGAAGACACAGAGAAACTAGTAGAGGTGATCTTCCTCCCTCTACTCTTTCTTTTCTCCAGAACCAAAAAGGATGGATGAGACTGTGTCCCGTATGTCACCCTCCAGACGTTCAAGCCTTGCCTCGAAGGTGTTGTCTACCCACATTGTACCTTCCTTATTTCGGACAATCACGCCCCCAGTTGCACGAACATCCTCCTTGGAGATACTCAATTTTCTCTTCTTGCCTGTTGCTTTTGTCACAGACGCCTCGACAGCTTTCAGATCTATTTTTGATGAATGATTCTTGGGTGTGATGATCTCAAGATCAGTATCTTCAAGAGCTGTGGCTGCATCTACAATCAGCGTTTCGAGTGTCTTGCTGTAGGCTGCTTTCTTCACAAGGTCTTCAAGATGTTTCCTTGCTGATGACATGACTTCTTCAATTAGTGCTTCTTTTGCCTCTAGAAGTTTGTACTTTGATTGTAACTTAGCGCTAGCCTCGTATCTGGAAACCTCTGCATTTGATTCAATCTCAGCCTTACCAGTGATGGCAGCAGTGACTTCTTTGGCTTTTTCACGGGCATCTTTAAGCTTCTGTACTTTGTGAGTTTCAGCCTCAGAAAGAATCTCTTTCTCCTTCTCAGCAGTCTTGGAGTTGATGATTTCAATTATGTTTGTCATTCCACTCATGATATCATGCCTCCTCCAACAGGATCTTTACAACTGCTTTGTAGGCATCATCCTTCTTCTTTTGGGCTGATTCCTGCATCTTTTTAATCGTCTTCTCTGTTTCTTTGAAAACCGACGATTCAATCTCTACTTTTCTACTTTCGATTTCACTGAGCATCTTTGTGGCAGTATCTTTCGCTTTTCTTTCAGCAACTTCGATAATCTTCTTTGCCTCTTCATCGGCATCCTCATGGATCTTACGCGCCTTCTTCTGAGCATCTTCGATTCTCTGCTTGGCTGCCATCTCAGTCTCGTGAATCTGGTCGATTTCATCGTGTGCCGCACACATGTCTATTCCTCATAGTACACGATATGATTCCACCACGAATATCTCCCCCCTTTAAAGATTGACCTCTGTAGTAAAGGTTATTTGGAGCATGGGAAGCAACCCGTACTTACACAGCTCACTATGCTGACCTATTAGCGGGCATTTTCGGGTTGTATACACGGTGATGACAGAATGGGTCTAATGAGTCCAAAGAATATGATAGTCGCCAAAGTAGTGTCTCACAAGGACTTTGAGAGGCAGGTCTTGATGTCGCTAGAGGAGTTCTCACTCTTTGAGTTCATTGATGTTCGGCGACAAGCAGGGATTGTAGATGTGAAACGGACTCGTGATGAGGAATCCGTTTATTCAGCCCATGAACGGTTGACAAAGGTTCTCGAGTCACTAGAGATCGACCCAACTAGACGTACAGGTACCTATACAGAAGTGGATGACACCACACTTGAAAATTCATTGAAATTGGCATCAGAGGTCATCTCCGCTGTTGAAGCAGAAGTCCTTGATATCGACTCTAAAGCAACCATCGCCCGTCTTGAGATGGAACGCCAGAGAGGCATCGCTGATGTTGCTGTTTCCCTAAAGCCTCTAGGAGTCGATCCCAGTCTCATTGGTACCACTGAGTTCACATTCACTACTGCTGGGATTGTCCCCTCAGGTAGAGAGTCAGAGCTAGAGTGGAGCATCAATGAAGTGACCGAAGGTGCGTTCACAATTGGTACATTGTCTCTGAAGAGAGGCGGTTCAGCTTGTGTCATCACGGTTCCAGTCGAGCTGAAAGACGCTGTTGAACGAATTCTCTCTGCTATGCAATTCGAAGCTTTTGCAATCCCTGAGGACTCATCAGGCCATCCGGAGCAGATTGTTGAAGATGCTGAGAAACAGATTACCGATCTCGAAGAAGAAATCGAACAACTCGAGATGCGGAAGAACCATATTGCAATGGAGTGGGGAACAAGAATCCTCGCTGCTTGGGAAACTCTTGACATAGAGCGAAAAAGGATTGACATCAAGAGCTACATTGTCTACACTGACCAGGCCATCAAGATGTGGGGGTGGATTCCTGAGGGTAGGGAGGAACAGCTGGAGTCTATTCTTCGTGAGAACGTAGGTCCTGCTCTTGAGGTGACCTTTGACAAACCTGACTTTGCTGAGGTAGAGGCACCAACATACATCTCTAACCCTGGATACATGAAGCCAACAGAGGATGTTGTCAAAGCCTTTGGTATTCCCTCTCGTCATGATCTCGATCCAACCAAGCTCATGGCATGGTCATTTCCATTGATTTTTGGTCTTGTCTTTTCTGATGTTGGGCAGGGATTCTTGATACTACTCATCGGACTAGCAGCCTATCGGGCTAACAAAAAGGGTCAGGATTGGGGCTCAATTCTTGGTTATGTTCAGAACGGAGCCCAAGGTCTGATGATGATGGGTATTTTCGCAATGCTAGGTGGTTTTCTCTTTGGAAGCTTCTTTGGTGCAGAAACAGTCATTGAACCCTTGTGGCCAGTATTTGCTCATACCGACCCCAACCGGTCGACGCACATGCTCAAACTCTCAATTGAGGTGGGAGTGATTCACATTTCTTTGGGAATTATCCTCAGTCTGTACAATGAACTAAAGCACAAAAACATGCGAAAAGCATTGATTTCTGCATCCTATCTTTGGATGTATATTGGATTCATAATCCTCTTGTTTGGGGTCAGTTACAACAGTATCGGGAACTGGTTCAGTTCAAGTGGCACAGTTTCTCTATGGGTTCCGATTATTGGTATTGGATATGGAACTGGGACTCACAATCCCTTCTATCCAGTTCTTCCCATTGCTCCAATGACATTCTCACTCTTGATGTTCATTGTGCCTCTAGTTATCATGCTGATTTCATCACTCATAGGTAAAATGGACGGCGTGGTACATCTTCTAGAATCAGTCATAGGAATGATTAGCCACACTGTCAGTTACGCGCGTATCTTTGCATTAAACACCGTTCACATCATTCTAAGCAGTGTCTTCATATCATTACCTGCAATTATCACAATCACATTCAATCCAGTTTCGATTTTTGGAGTTGAGATAATCCCTCATGAGGTCTACTACCACGCAACAGAGGAGATGGGTGCACCCTCGCTACCTCTGCTTGGTGCGTTCATTGGCACCCTAATAGTGGGAATCCTAGAAGGCTTGCTTGGGTTCATGCACACACTCAGGCTACACTTTGTAGAGTGGTTCAGCAAGTTCTATCATGCTGGTGGAATTGAGTTCCAACCATTCTGTATGAAACGTCTACACACTATGGCGGTTGGTCCAGAAGCTATTGCATCAAATATCCCGGCGTCGTGATGAGTTAACCACATATCATTGGCCAGCTGAGCCGAGGTAGAGTGCAATCAGCTCAGTTTCACCTTTCTGGCTTGGATCCTGGTCTCTCTCAAGTCGTTGCCTGTTGTCCCAGATAGCCCGTGCCAGAAGATCCGTGGTCTTCGCTCGTCCGTCAACGTTCTGGGCAGCTTGTGCATCTCCCACTTGTTGGAAGACCTGAGCAGCCACAGTGTAATTGCCTACAGCTTCTCGGAGCTGGTCATTTGCATCTGAGTAGTATCTCTTCGCTTTGGAACGTTCCCCCTTCAGGAACATATACTCAGCCAAGAAGTCGTTCTTAGCACCAAGGATTCGTGAGAGGTCTCCCTTGAATTTCAAAACGACACCTTGAAGCTGCTTCACCTGCATCTCAACATTGTTCTTTGCTCGTAACTCATCACCCTTCACGCTGTCAAGCTCGCTCGCAGCTGATTCAAAAGATGCAACTGTCTGCATTATCCTAGCAATTGCACCATCATGAACCTCGAGTGCATCCTCAATGGGGTCGTCATCATCGAGCTGAGCTAGCTCATCCGCGAGTCTCCTGAAGGCGTTAACCCGTTCAATCTGTGCTCTGAATGACCACTGCTCTGATTGTCGAGAGTATACCTGAGCTTCTGAAGCGAATGCTGTGGCAAGAGCAAGTCTTCCCAAGTCGGTCAGTTCATTTGCAGGCTCTTTCTCACCAATCACCTTGTAGTAAGAAGCAGCCTCAGCTGCGTGAAGGTTCTCTAAGATTCGTGACATGATGAATTTCACACCATGATCTAAGTTTGCACTCAGCTGAAATTGAATCATATACTTCACATTGTTAAGGAGTGCAAGAGTTCTGTTTCTAAGGGCTCCTACTTCCTCATCTTCAGCCTCAAGACTCAGCAGTATTCCGAGGCTGTTTAAACCCTCACGAATTGAGTCAAGTGCCTCTGCTGGATCATCCCTCATCTGAGCTTGAGCTTCATCAAGATCCTTACCAACATCCTGAATGAGTCCAGTCTTTCGAAGGTCTTTTGCAAACTCTATCTGGTCAATGATACTGCTGATGTCATCTGTCTTCCTCTTCTTTTTCGCAAGAAGGTCTTTAACAAAACTGTAAGTCTTGAGGTCCTCCTTAATGGCGCTTGTGAGTTCTCTGGTCTTTGCGAGCTTCTCTGCTTTCTGTAATTTCTTGAAAATGTCCTTCAGAACAATGTTGGCCTCTGCTTTGTTGTTCAGTGTAATCAATTCCGATAATGTTACAACACTTGCTTCGACACTACAATACAACGACTGAGCCTTTTTTTGTTCCTTATCAAGACGTGACTGCTCAGCATTAGTCTGGAGTGCAAGTACTTCCCTAAAGCACTTCTCAGCACGGCCGAAGGCCTCAGATGCAACATGGTACAGCTTTGATGCATCCTCCAAGTTACCTGCTCTCATCTGTGCATCTGCAATGTCGGTATAAGTCATTGCTAGATACACCTCACTGAGTCCTGCAGTGTTCTGTTTCCAGGACTTGATCATGGACACTCTATCTTTGTGTTCACGTTTCTTCCCGAAATGTGGGAGTGCCTCATTATAGAGGTCTGTTGCTTGTTCAAAGATGAACGAGCTGATTATGTCTCTCCATACAAGTTCATCGAAGGGGTTGAACGCCTGCCTGAAAGTACTCTCTTGACTGATGAGTTCGTTCAAGAATTCATCATAGAACTCAGCTTCCGCACTCTTGTTCTTTCCAAGAATCGCGGTCAGCTCGTTGTCATCTTCCTCAAGACTCTCTGTCAGTAGAGTATATGCTTGCATACCTAAAGCCACTCGTCTGAGTTTTTGTGTGCCATCCACTTTGCTTGGGACTGCAGAGAATGGCTTTTCCAGCATTGTGTAAACTGCAGCAAGATGTTTCGAAGCGCTCTTTTCTTTATCCTCATGTTCTTCCTCGACAAAAGGTCCACTTGCAGCTGCTGCCTGATGTAACCATGCCATGACGCGAGCCATCCAAATGTCAGCCAAATTACCCTGTGCTTGTATCCTTAGTTCTTCAAGCGCGTTCTCAAGTTGGTCCTTGACCTCTCCCTCGCTCTGTGCTGCTCTATTCCTTAGGTATGCAATATCAAAATCGTCAATCATAATCTGTTCATTGAATGTTGCAATGGCATCATAGAGCTCTGTAAACGAGTCGTGCATCTCGATGCGCTTCTGCTCAAGACCTTCCCGGTCGTCTATGTCATGCAATGAAAACTCCCGCACTGCATCCTGTGCCTTTATGTTGAGCTCGAAAAGGAGACTGGTAAAGATCGTTGTGTCCTCAACCTCTTTCTCTTTTGACTCCTGTTTGCTTGCCTTCTTCTTCGAGCTGGGTAGAATGTTACTCAATAGAGCATCCTCCTCTAATGTCGCGCCAAAAGCAGGAACAGCTAACTCTTACTTAAGAGTACTTACGAGGTGGGGCTATACGGCATTTTGACTAATCTACACTAACATTCACCGAATAAAAATAGGCTGATTTGGCGCTACTCGTCTACAGTTCTGAACCTGATTTGTCGCCCATCTCGAAACTTCACGAGATGACCTTCTTCGACAAGCTTGTTTAAGACCTCGCTGGTCCTGGAACGGGACCTTCCCCATTTCTCGGCAAGCTCTGTAGCTGTAAGTCCCAGATCCTCATTGCTCAGGAGGTTCACTAGTCGGCTCCAACTTACATCACCTTCCAAGGTTCCACCACTGAAGACATTATACTGCCCCCGATCAAAGGGTGAACCTGCATCAGTCGAGAGTTTCAACCTGCTGGTGAGTTCCACAATGGTGTCTTTCAGAGTATAGACGGTCTCTCTAAGCTCATGGACTTCCTTTCGAAGTGCTTTCAGTTCCTTTTCTTCTGTCAAGATTACCCCTCCAAATCTTAGTCTTCTTCATAATCCGGTCTGAATTCGATGTAATTCCTTCTCTTTTTCTTCTTCTCCAAGCAGTCTTTGACCTCATCCACCTCAAAGTCCATCTCTTGTGTTGGTTCGTATGATTCCATGTCATCCATGGTTTCTTCCAACATTACTGTGGCTTGCTGCCGTAGTACATTGGCCTTGATCCGCTTCTTTGGTTTCGCAGAACTAGAGGTTTCGAGTATTTCGTATTCGGATTTTTCCATATGAAGGATATCGTCGAGAATTTCCTTTGTTTCCTTCACACAATGGTCTCGTTTATGATGATATGACACAGTGACCGACAACCGTCAACAATAATCAACAATCAACACTTATTAAGTAAGTTTGTATATTTAAAGATTTGGCTTCAAATTCTAGACCACTATTTACCATTAATCATAGTTCTAGCGAACGTGATGTAGCCGGTGTGAGCAACCATCCAGGTAGTAGGTCGAGTCTTGTTCTCTCGCACCATGATTTCACGTTGCAGGACCTCAAGAGTCTTGATCATACCCCACTTTCCTCCCTCTCCGAGAGCCTTACATGTCTTCATGGTCTGCTCAATTGTTGGGCTGTAACTAGCAATGTATCGACTGGGTTTCAAAACTCGATGTGCTTCATCTGTGAGTTCCCAGGGTGTGGCTAAATCAAGGACCACTGCATCGAGGTTCTCCTCCCTTATCCCCTCTAGGATGTCTTGATTGTGCATAGTGATATTCTCAGTCAAGCCATACTTTTCCAAGTTCTTCCTAGCTCCATTATACATGTCTTCTCTGACTTCGTAAGTATATACATGACCAGAGGAACCGACAGCCCTCGAAAGAATGCCTGTCAGCGCTCCTGAACCTGTACCAGATTCGACCACTCTCATCCCTGCTCCAATGCCAGCTTCCACGAGGATTGTACCTGCATCCTTCGGATAGACTATTTGCGTGTTCCTCCCCATGGCAATCTGAATGTCTGTAGGGCTTGGTCTGTGAATCTGGAATATTGTCCCTGAGTGACTCTCAATTCTGATACCGAATGGTTTGCCAATGATGTCATTGAATTTGATTATGCCTCTATTAGAGTGGAACTCCTCTCCAGCAACCACCTTCCGAATCCAGTTACGTTTGGCATCTAGGAATATGAAGACATGACTGCCATCTTGAATCTGGTCTTGCATAGAGTGTCACTGCTTAGCTTATGTTTTGAGTGTTGCTGACCATTGATTCTCGCGATTAATGGAATCGCGCGGAGCTACAAAGCTTTATCCGACGTCAAAAAGGAGTCGTAAGGAGGTTGCCCACTTGAGAAAACCATCCACGCCAGATGAAGATGCTAGTCTAGTAGACAGACCAGTGGAGCTTCTACCAAAGTCCGCGCTTCCCTACCACCCACGGGTAGGTGACCCATTAGACCTGCTAGTTGACCTCAGCGTTGGGGTTGTGATGGGCCGTTCAGAGTCATTTCATAGGAAGTACCACACAGGAGGACTAGGAACCATTGGAGGTGTTTCAGAGTCCTCTGATGACATTCTCACCTCATTGATGGGAATGCCTGTCAACCTAGATCTGATGAGCCCACATGTGATGTTTGTCGCTGGAAAGAGAGGGTCTGGAAAGAGCTATACACTGGGAATAATCACTGAGGAACTTGCGCTTGCTATGGAACGCAGGGAGATCGAGGTAGCAGCTGTTGTTGTGGACACTGTAGATGTGTTCCGGCAGATGGTCGAACCCAATGAAGATCAGAGTGATCTGCTGAAGAAGTGGGATCTTGAGGCTAAGGGGTTCCAAGTGGCAGTCTACATCCCACGCAGGACCTATATCGGACTCCCAGATGAGGTCAAGAAGAAGGCCAGACTGTATCCATTGTCTATAGGTCCCCGTGAGCTCACGGTATCAGACTGGGGTTATGTTCTCGAGAAGGGAGGGTCCCTCAGCACGACCATGGAGAACCTCATAAGTGAGACTCTAGAGAGCGTTCGAAAGGGCTACACCTTGGACTCTGGTGAGAAGGTCACACTCAAGCGTGACTTCAGTATCAAGGACATGATCAGATGCATCGAGACCAGCCCATCAATTGACGAGCTCTACAAACCCTCCACTCGAACAGCCCTTATCCAGCGCTTGAAACGAGCTGACAGACTAGGCGTGTTCAATCCTGGAGGGACGAGTGCTCAGGACCTCGCAGTGGCTGGACAGATCACGGTCATTGATGTTGCGCCTCTTGGTTCTGACGCGGAATCTGTCCTAGCTATATTGACGAACATGCTCTGCCGCCAAGTCCTGACCTACCGCATGGCTTGGACTGATGAAGGGACAAGTGCCAGAGAGGAATTGCCTCCCACATGGCTCATTATTGATGAGGCACACACATTGGTTCCTCGTTCGGGACATACACCTGCAAAGGATGCCATCATCGGATATGCAAAACTAGGACGCAGGTTTGGTTGTAGTCTTGTCCTCTGCACTCAACAACCATCAGCAGTATCAGATGATGCGATATCACAGGCTGACATTATTCTCTCCCATTCACTCTCACATGACAATGACATCAAAGCTCTCCAACAGCGAGCTCCTGCAGTGATGCCTGAGCAGTTCCGTGACAAGGTATTCATCAGTAGTCTCCCACGCGGAGTTGCTCTCGCCTTTGACCAGAGCACAGAGAACAAACGTGGATTCATCATGCAAGTGCGACCACGCTTATCACAGCACGGTGGCACCGACAGACTCTCGGGACTGTTCGAGGCCGTGCGTCTGCTCATCCCTGAGGATATCGAAGAGGAAGAATTCGAACCAGAAGTGGTGGAAGAAGAACCAGAAGTCGTCATTGAAGAGCTAGAGGAGAAACTTGTTGAGGATTCTCCAGATATTCCGCGACCTCCGTTGAAGCTCAGTAAAGAGGACTGGAAGGTTCTGGATGGCTGGATGAAGGACTATATCAAGACTCTGTTTGACCAACAGAAACAGGAGTATGACATCACAGATGAGCCTGCGCCTCGGGTTGAGGAACCACCACCGACACCGAAGTCGACGGATATGGAGTGGGAGCTTGAGCGAGTTCCTATCACTGAACTCGAAGTTGACCAGATCCGTATTCGGCGGTTTGGCCCGTTGTCAGCACTACTACTTGGGAAAGCTATGACCCGACAGGTCCTCTACAGCCGGGCATCTCATGAGTTTCTTTTCAACTCGGAGAAAGACGTACGAGAGACCCTCTTGGTTGAGAGAGAGAACGTGGAACCACTCCAACTGATTGAAGATGTGACATCTGCCCTTTTGACGACTGGCATGACACTTGACGAGCTGATCCATGAACATGACTTCACATTTGTTTGTTTCAGACAAGACGGGCTCCGTGCTGCATTCACAGTGGGTGTCAGTGAAGACAAGGTTTCTGTCCCAATCGTTGTGATTGGTGGAAACAGAGGTGCTGTCAGTAAACTCGCAGGCATCATTAAGGCTGCTTTGCCCTCATAAGGGGTGTTTTGCACCTAATGCTTGGGCTTATAAGGCTCTGACCGCAGTCCGGACATCGGTGCATGTAAATGACCAGGGAAGATATTCAACCACCCGTTAATCTAAAGATTGCCTCCATGACAGACTTGGCTCGGATGCTTGTGTCATGGTCACAGAGGGACCGACCGGCAAGCATGCTGTACTTTGAGCACAATGGCAAGCACATCTATGGAACCCTCATCTCAAACCATGGCTACTACCAGTACTATGGGATGCCACTCTGGGTTCATGCTGAGGGTGATGGCCCACCAGAGGG
>JBHLRS010000036.1:0-30922 GCA_048882325.1 Candidatus Thorarchaeota archaeon
GGAGGAAAGAGTGACACTCCTGAGGTGAGAGAGAGGACAACCAATTTAGTCAAGACTATACTCGAGAAAATTCCAGCGGACTATTCACCAAATCATGATATTGATCTTATACTCGAAGTCACTGGTTGGGGACAGAAGTGGCGTCACGAATTATATGTGAAAGCTTCTGGTCTGAAAGAGAGTGCACTTTCACTTCGAGATGAGTTATTGCGAGAACACCCCTCAGAAGTCCCTGAAACTACTGTACTAAAAATGGGACTTGAAAACATATTGGGTCAGGTAGAATATACAAAAGGTCGTTTAACGGATGCTGTAGTTCCATTGTCTAGCTGGGCATCGATTGCTTCTGCAATTTCTGAACGGTTCTGCAAGCCCGTCCATGATCTAAAGGGTTTGAGATATGCTCATGAAATTCGAATGGCTATGCTTGATGAACTTGAGCGAGAATTCAATATTCCCACAACTTTGGAGGATTATGAAGCACGAATGGGTCGCGTTGTGACTACGAAAGCAGCAGAGATTCTGACATCTGATTCGGATAATGCACTTGAAACGATCTCAAGCTTCCTTCGTGTAGATGTTGACGATATAAGAGCACAACTTCGGAGGAAAGGAATCAGTGACCCTTCAATCATTGGTCCTGGTCTTCGGGCATTGACCGAGGAAATTGTTTCTGAAACATCCCAACCAGAAGTCAGTAAGGAAGAACTCGAGATGCTTGAGCGGTCATTGAGAACCCTTGAGAAGATGGAAAAGACACTCAATGGACCTGTAAAGGGAATGCTTCGCTCAAGAGGTCTCAGAGCCGCTGAGCTAGACAAAATCAATGTTGAGATGTTTGCCAAAGACCGCTCGAAACTTGTTGGCATTGAGGTCGAGGTTCTTGAGGCACTGAAGAAGAAGATGAGAGTTCCCCCTCCAGATGAGGTGGAACGTCTTCTAAAGACGCGAGAACAGGTGCAAAGTGGAGCTCTGAGTAATCTTGGTATCTCCTCTGCTCGTGACTTCAGTCAACAACGAGCTGAGGAAGAAACAGTACTCAGCTTGCGTCTTGACATCATCTGGCACTTTACAATTGGGATTCTGACTAACCTGACTAGAGTTGTTGAGTCATATATACGATCGAAGCAGGATCTGTTGAGAATAAAGGCTCTCCTCAAGAGCATCTACGAAGACACCGATATGGTTTTGCAATTCCTACGAGAAGAAATTCTGATTGACCTTGCATCAATGAGGATCTATGAGATGAAGGTTCTCTATCCTGAGCTAGATGCAAAAACAATCTGCACTTGGATGCATGCTCGTTTCTCAAGTAAAGACATGACAGCTGCCAGTAAAGACCTTGAAACTTCGACAAGTCCAGTTTTCGAAGGGATTGTCGATAGACCTCTGAATATGTCAAGCTTGGAGTTTGACAATTATGCAATTGCTTTTGATATCATGCAGCGATTTCTGAAGCAGGAACGTCTGGAGAAGCTCGCAAAGGAAGAGTTTGCATTTGAAACCAAGCAGAAGGAGAAGCGGAGAATCGAGGAGAAGAAAGAGGGCATCGATGTCCTGATGTATCTTCATAACAAAGCTCGTACCGTTTTCCGTGCAATTAATCGCGTTGGCATAAAGGGCCTTGAATGGACTCCTAATGACACAACCAAATGTGCCAACTTGCTAGCTTACTACATCAAGATCAATCGTGGACGAAAGATTTGCACTGCTTGTGGTTCAGTTCCGATGGATGCGAAGTGCAAGCAGCATGGCGGCAATTTTATGAAAGATGCTTCAGATATGGACAATCTTTCTGTATTCATCATGAGAAGTCTCTTTGAAATCAAAGAAGGATTGATAGGCGAGGGTCGCGGCGTCGAACCCATGTCTTGGGACAAAGCCAAGTCGACGGTTGAACGAGAGATTGGAATTCTCAAGAGAAAGGGTAAGCTGACCTCAAAGACAAACTTGAAGGAACTTATGCCTGGAGAGATCAATTATGTCGTAGGTCCCGCAATGTGTGCAATTGTAGGGAAATACTTCAATGAGTCTCTCGGTTACGCGGCTCGTAGAGCTGACATCGCATAAAGTCCTCAATCATCTACAACATTTTGGGAAATCCAATTAAGATAATCCTGAGACCCCCACTTGATTGGTAGGACTACATACTCAGGTACATCATAGGGATGTTCATTCTTTATTGCGTTCCATAGCACTTCAACCCATTGAGATTCCGTCTTCATAACCAAGAGAGCTTCATCGTCAGTGACAATGTCACCCTTCCAATGATAAATACTGGTTACCTTAGGAATAATGTTGACGCAGGCGCAGACTTTCTTCTCGACTAAAAAACGTGCCAGAGCCTCGCTCTTCTCAACTGGACACGTAGTAAGTGCTACGACATACTCTTGCATGACCTATTAATCACCATCTTGCCATATAGCGACTTCTGTTGGTCTTTCATAAAGCGAAGGTCATTTATACCCACTCAAAAGCTCGGGGGCTCGGTGATTCCGTGAGAAAATTCAAGCCAATAGGAGTAATGCCTGCACTCGTCACTCCCTTCACTCGCGATGGGGACATCAGTGAGGAAGGTTACAAGCAGGTCATTGACTATACAATTGAAAATGGTGCCACGGGAGTAGTTACTCTTGGAACCACCGGAGAATTCTCCTATCTACGAACAGAAGAACGCAAGAAGATGCTGAAACTAACTCTGGAGTATGTTGATGGAAGAGTTCCAATTATAGCTGGAACAGGACAGCATAGCACTCGCGCTACAGTAGACCTCACAAAATATGCTGCAGATCTTGGATGCGATGCAGCGCTGGTGATATCTCCTTATTATCTCCGACCATCTGACAAAGGATACTATGAACATTATGCGACTGTCTCGAGAAAAGCTGACCTCCCAGTCTTGATGTACAATATTCCTCAATGCACCCTCGGAGTCCTTAATTCTAATATCGTCGAGGACTTGGCTGAGCTTGACAACATCATTGGTATCAAGGATAGTAGTGGAAGTGTTCCGTACATTCTCGAACTGATTCAGAAGCTCAAAGGTAAGATGGAAGTCATAATTGGGGCAGACGAGTGTTTCTTGTCAGCAGTTGTAGCAGGTTCAAAAGCGGCGATAATGGCTTCAGCTAACGTCATTCCTCACCTCTGGCTTGAAATAATGAGGTTGGCTCAAAGTGGAAAGATAGAGGAAGCCGCTGAGCTTCAACAGACCACTCAGACCTTTGCTCGAATGGTTTTAAAATATGGAGCAGCTCCTCCTGTGAAAGCCGCTCTTAGAATGTTGGGTGTCAAGGCTGGTCGTTCCAGGATGCCTTTGGATAGCGGAGGAACACTCACCCCTGAGATAAAAGAAGAGATTCGTATTGAACTTGAGAGAATGGGTCTGATTGAGAATATTGACCACGAAACCGTTCAGAAGGACATTCATATTCTTGAATTTTTGAAGGAGCAAGGTGTAGCTATCCGTGAAACTGCAGAGATTCAATCCAGCTTCGCAGCTAATGATACGGTATCAGCAGGCATCGTTGTAGGTCGAAAGAATGGTCCTTTGGGTCATGCCTTTGTCCAGTTACTGACAATGCCAAAAAATGGTCATGAAGCATTGACAGTTATCCTTGAGCCGAACCTACCTGTCAAACCAAGTAGCCTAATGCTCCCTATAAGGAAGATCCAATCAATGCGTCAAGCTTCTCTCTTCTATGGCCCTATACAATCAGGAGCTGCTAAAGCCATCGCAGCATTCTTGGAGGCTGGAAAGATTCCCAAGAACTCCTTGACCGATGATGTGACAATCCTTGCACTGGATATTGATTTGAATGCAAGAGACCGCCGTGAGCTCACGACAGCAGCACAACAAGCTGTTGAAAGTGCACTTGCGGGAATATGGGGGTGAACAAAATGCCAAAGAAATATCGCTTCAAAGGTGTGTACCCCGCGCTGGTCACACCTTTCAATGAGAATGGTGTAAATGAAAAACAGTATCGGGGTCTAATTGAACACACCATCAAACTTGGAGCCACTGGAATAGTTCCATGCGGAACGACGGGTGAGTTCACAAGCATGAGGTTTGAAGAGAAGGTTGATGCAATCCGTATTGCGTGTGAGGTCGCAAAAGGTCGAGTTCCTGTCTTGGCTGGAACTGGAGCTGCATATACTGGTGATGTTGTTAAGTTAACCCGAAGAGCGGCTGAATTGGGTGCAGCAGGCGCACTTGTGGTGTCACCGTATTTTCTTAAACCATCGGACAAGGAGATCTATGAGCACTTTGAGAAGGTCGCAAACAACAGTGACATACCAATCTTTGTCTATAACATTCCTCAAGTAACAGGAGTCCCATTACACTGGACACTCATTGATGGACTCCGAGAGATTGATGGCATCATAGGTCTTAAAGACTCCAGTGGCGATTTGATCAATCTAACCACCATTCTTGTGAGAAAACCCGAAAACTTTCAGGTAGTTGTGGGTCATGATGAGGTAGCACTCCCAGCCCTCGCTTCAGGCTGCGATGGGGCAATCCTAGCCAGTGCCAATGTTTTTCCTGACCGTTATCTCAAAATGCAGACAGCTCTTGCTACGGGGGACCTGAAGGAAGCTCTCATTATTCAGCGAAGTATTCAGAAGATAGTTCGTATCTTTGTTAATCATGGTGGAGGATTAGCTGTCAAGGCTGCTCTAAATATGATGGGCGTTCCTGTTGGGTCAGCAAGACCACCCCTAGAGATTGGTGATGCATTAGGCTATGATATGTATGACGAGATTCGAACTTGTCTTGAAGACCTTCAGATGATTCCTCGTGGTATTGTCACTTTCAAGATGGGAGACCGGTCCATTGAGTCAGAGGCTTATCCAAAAGCAGTGGGTATGGTCCCTGATGTCATTGAGGATTTGACACTACTTCATGGTGAAGCACTCTTTGGTGGTGGAAGTGACGTTGCCCATGTTGATTTGATTCTAGGGTTGCGTGATGGTCCCATGAGTGTGGCTCTAAAGAATGCTGGAAAAATCACTGAGAACACTCATCCATCCAATATTATCAAGGATTTGGAGCTAGCAACAGTCTTTGCTCCTACTGTTACAATAACTTCAGAGAAACACAAGGCAATGGTTTATGACGTAGCACAGAGAGCAGTTGCTGATGCAGTTCGAAGGACAATCACAGACACAATCATTCCCGAGGAACTTGTACCGGATTTGGTGATTGCAGCGAATGTTTTCGTTCACCCAAATGCTGTTAATCCAACACGCGTTCACATCAACAACTTCATTGCAGTGCGACACGCCATCCGTAGAGCTTTAGAAGGCCGTCAGAGTGTGGAGGAGATTGTTGCTAGAAAGGATTCTGCAAGACATCCATTCGCTTACAATCCCTAATTGACCTGCCTTCACTTCATGCAGATTGGTGGCGATGTAACCTCTTGAGATTTCAAGTGGAAATCATCATTGTCATTCCTACGTTACACTTTGTCTTGTTTCCTGATGAAGAAATCGATGTCTGGCCATTTGTTAAGACGATAAAATCGCTGATGTACTTGTGAAACTGGTGCCTGTAGCTCTTCTTAGAACCTCAAACTATTCCGTTGAGAAACCGCATTCTAGTTGAATCTCACGCTGTTAGAACGTATTGGTCTAGTGGGTTCTCCTATATATAGTGGAAAAGCAATCATACTCCTAAGTCTTGCATCCCTCTTAGACTGTCGCACCACCACGCATCCGTCGGAGTTACTTGCAATGGCTGAAACCTACGTCATCCCAATGGGCGACATTCCTTCTCGCAAGTTGAGAAAGACCGTTAAGGTCTTCATTAAGGGAAAGGATGTTTCTCTGTACGATGATGGTGGGCAACAATACGGAGTCACTCTTGAAAAGAATCGACTCGTCTTGAAGACTGGTTAATAATCAGCTTCACCATGCCCTAGGGTGTCCTACTCTCTTTACGAGGCGAATAGTAGGTTTCAGCCTAAATCCGATGACTACTTCTTGAAAATACGATGTGGCAAATCTCAGCTTGCTCTTGGCTCGTCATCGCCGAAGCTCAGCCAGGGGTAACCGCCTCACCGAATTGCCACAAGATGATATCAGATAGCTTTCCTATAAGTTGTACGAATCTGGAAGACGGTAAATCAGGAACCTTCATAGGATGGCATCGATGTGAATTTCTCAGGAGCAATGACAAATGGATAAGTCCCGTATGTTGTCCCTTCTCAAAGACCTCTTAGCTGCCAACTCGCAGAATCCTCCTGGATATGAAGCTGACGTGGCAAAGGTCCTTCAAGATCATCTGGAATCTTTTGGCATTGCATGCACCTCAGTTGGTCCAGCAAAGCGTCCCAATCTGATCTTTTCCAGCCACGACGGTCAGAAAGGTGACATCATTATGCACGGTCATATGGACACAGTTCCTGTAGGTCCAACAAAGGATTGGACCCATGACCCATTCGCTTCAGAAATTGTTAATGGCCGACTCTACGGAAGAGGCGCTTGCGATATGAAAGGTCCTATCGCCGCTCTTGTTGAGACCCTAATTCTCTATACTGAGGAGCGACATGCAAAGCCTCTTGTTGTACTCACAACATCAGATGAAGAGAGTGGTTGCTCTGGGGCTGAAGAGGTTGCTGCCAGCGGACTCCTCAACGGAATCCGTTATGGTGTTTGTGCAGAACCAACAGGTCTACAAGTTCTTGTTGGAGAGAAAGGGATGTTCTGGTCTAAGGTCGTTGCAAAAGGAAAGTCTGCTCATGGTTCGCGACCGGAGGAAGGAATCAACGCAATTCAAGATTGTATAGATGCAATCAATATTATCAAGGAGGAGGAGTTCTCGTATGAACCTGATGACCTACTTGGTGAGCCCACATTGAACATCGGGATGATTGAAGGTGGTATCAAAATTAATGTGGTTCCCGACCATTGTGAAGCTCAGCTTGACATGCGTATTGTGATGGGTCAAGATCCTGACTCTCTCTTGAAAGCGATGAATGGCCGACTAGAACACGCAGGACTATCTGATAGAGTCAAGGTTGAATATGTGCATGGCCAACCAGCAGTTCTGACACCCACTGATTCTGAGATTGTGAAATTAGCTCAATCTACAGTGGAACGAGAAACAGGAACCAGACCTACTTTGGGCACAGCTACATATGGAACAGATTGTTCAGTATTGCAACCCAAAGTTGGTATTCAACATGTAATCTGTGGACCAGGTTCGATAGAACAAGCTCATCAGCCTGATGAATACATTTCAATTGATGAGTTGCATAAATCTGTGAGTATCTATCTAAAGATTGCACGCTATTTTGGCGGCTGATTACTGAATGTTATCATCAGGAATAACCTTAAAGTTCCCATTGTACGAGGAACAAGATACTGATGTGTTAATCAGACATCAGAGGGGCGTCCTAGAATGCAACCAACAGAGATTATCGGTCAAATCGTTGATCTTCTAATGAGCCCAATTTTTCTTTTTGCCTTAGCAATGATCATTGTCGTTGGAGCTGTGAGATATGCATCTAGATCAAAATCTCCATCGTCCATTTCTGCTCTAAGACAGATGCGCCGTATGACCTCTGAACTTGATAAAGGAAAAGACCTTTCCGATCCTAGTGTAGCAACACGTCAAGAAATTATCACAAAGAAATTCAACTCCCAGATGCAGGAATTAGGTCTCGAACCTGCTTCAGACAGTGGTTACGTCCCTGTATCTCATACCCCCCTCGCACGGTACCTAAAGGACCGAGGAGTTGAAGATGATACTGTTGGTGCTATACTCGCCGGTCTCATGGAAGAAGAGAGTGAGGTTGAGGTCAGAGCAATCATAAATGCTGCTGCAGAAACACCCGGTGTTGACCTTACTGGTGAGGAACTTGAGAAAGCTCAGGAACTGGCAGTTAGCGAGTGGAATAACCTACGTCGTACAAGAGAAGCATAGAAGGGTCTAACATGACAGAACTTCTTCATATGAGAGATAACTATCTTAGAGAGTTTGATGCAGTAGTCGAGGTAGCAGGTGAAGACTTTGTTGTGCTCGACAGAACAGCTTTCTATCCTGAAGGTGGAGGGCAATCCACTGACCATGGTGTGCTATCAGATAGCACAAGGACAGTCAATGTTCTGGAGGTCCGGAAAGTCGAAGGTCAGATTCGACACAGGCTTGATGGACAACCTTTCAATGTGGGATCAAAAATACACGGCAAGATTGATTGGGAGCGACGATACGAAAATATGCGTTTTCACACATGCCAACATGTACTCTCAAGATATCTACAACTTCAATATAATGTAGAAACAAAAGGGAACAATATTACTCCCGGGAAGAGTCGAGCAGACTATACCCCTCTAGAATCATTTGATGATGCTATGAAACGAGTAGTGGAAGTAGGAGTCAACGAAATTCTGGATATGAATCTCGAAGTCGAGATCAAATTCATGCCCCGTGCTGATGCGATTGCATTTCTAAAGGAACGTGATTATCAGACTAGGTATCTTGAGATGGTTCCTGAGTCCGTGCAGAATTTTAGGGTTTTGATAATTGGTGATTATGATGCAGCATCTTGTGCAGGCACTCACGTCAAGAATACGAGTGAGATTGGACACATTCAGATTGGAAAGTCCAAGAATGTTGGAGCCGGAGTTCGCCGTATATATTTCAAACTCACCGAGTAGTACCATTATACTTCACTGCCAACAGTTTTATGCGCCATAGTGCTGAGTAGAGATAGTGAGACTCACTATGAAGGCACTCGTGCTAACAGCCGGGGAAGGTCAACGCCTGCGTCCCCTAACAACGAATCGATCAAAGTCTATGCTGATGATTGCTGGACGACCCGTCCTTCAATACATAATTGACAGTCTTATTGAAAATGAGATTCGCGACATTGTCATTGTCGTAGGTCATGGCCGTGAAGAGCTTATTGATCACTTTCAGATGGGTGGAGATCAGGGTGTACGAATTCGTTACATGATTCAGCATAAACAGGAGGGTGCAGAACATGCCATCCTTACCGCAAAAGAAGAGTTGGAGGGAGAGGACAGGTTTCTGCTTGTTAATGGTGATGTTCTCGTTGAACCTGAGATGGTACGAAGAACTCTGGCCAATCATCAGACTCTAGGTAGTGATGTCACGATGCTAGTTACACTAGTATCGAATCCTGAGCAATTTGGTACTGTGAAAATTGGACCTAATGGTGTCGTCGAAAAGTTAGTTGAGAAAGGCGGACCAGATAGATACGTGAGTAACTATGCTGTGGCTGGAGTGTCTGTTTTCAGTACGAAGGTTCTGCCTTTGCTAGAGAAGCATGGTGCAATGGAACTAGCATTTGAGGAATTTATCCAGAATGGAGGACAGGTATCTGCCACTGTCTGGGAAAAGGAATGGGCTGAATTTACTTGGCCTTGGGATATTCTTAATGCCAATAGAATAGTCATGGACCGATTGCTAAAAGGGAAGGGAAGTTTCATTGCTGAATCTGCTGAATTACATCCAAGTGTGGTCATCGAAGGCTCAGTCTACATTGATGAAGGAAGTATCATCCGTCCCAACACAACGCTACGTGGTCCGATATTCATTGGTAAGAATGTGTATGTTGGTAACAACTCCTTGATCCGTGATTACAGCACGCTTTGTGATGGAGTCAGGATTGGATATGCAGTTGAAATGAGGAATAGCATGGTGTTTGAACGTGTTAATGTAGGGAGAATGACCTATCTTGCTGATTCAATCATTGGCGCTGATACTTGCATCGAAGCTGGTGCACAATTGTGGAATTGGCGTCCGGGAAGTGAACCACTCTATCTCAAACAAGAGAAGGAAGAAGTGCAGATTCCTCTTCGAAAGTTTGGAGCCATAGTAGGAGACAATGTGGTCATCGGTGTTAATGCATCAATATATCCTGCCACAAGGATTGGAGAAGATAGTATGATTTCTGCTGGATGCGTTGTACAGGAGGACATTCCTCCCCAGAGTCTTGTTTCTCTAAAACAGAAATTAGAAATCATCAAGAGAAAAGACCTGAAAGGTAGTGACTAATCCTCTTTCATTTCGAACTCTCCTATCATAATCTCATCTGCATACACATATGTAACGTTGTTTCGTTCAAGCAATTTGATATCAGGGTTCTCCATACTCTTGGGCAACATGAATTTGTAACCCTGGATTGTTACAGTCCGTTCTCTTACATTGTTGACAATTGCCACATCATGATTCATAGAGATTGGATTTGGAGGTTTCGAAGGAATAAGATGAAGCTCTGAGAGAAGCGCATCTAGATGTTGAAGCTCAATCTCAGTCAGCTCTACTCTTATTGATGCATATCCAAGGTATCGGTCTTTTCCATGTAGTATCATGTGGTCCTCATACTTTCCAGCGAATAATCTCTCCACAGCTAAGAACGGACCGAGTCCGCGAGATATAGAGTCCATATCTGTTTTGAGTTCACTTGTCTTCCCTCTCTTCTGCGATGGATGACTTAGCTCGTGAGAAATCAGACCTATAACGCATGCTTCGGGCCACGCTTTGACTTCATTATTTATCCTGATTGAAATGCTACCAACCACATCGTCCCATTCAATTTGTGCAAAACTTGAGGTCTTACCCCATGAAACCGATACACTAGCTTGCTGAAGTTCAGGATATACTGAAACGATGAGCCTTTCTGTCAGACTAAGAATGTTAAGAGATGTGGTCAATCCATAAATTACCCCAGTTTCTTCTTAGAGAAAACCAACAAATGAGCATCTTTAAAAGTCAAACCCAAGTTTTCGGCGTGAACCTAGTAACAGGTATCTAGGAGAGTAATTACTATCAGCCGTAAGAAGTGGGGTAAATCAGCCGCTAAAACCGAGAGAATAGTCCGAGATGCAATTCCCAAACCAGAAGCTCAATCAGGAATAGAGGAGTATCTTCAGAAGGCAAAATCTGTGACATGTTATGATCTTGCCAATCGGTTCAATATCAGGATGAGTATCGCCCGTAAGATCCTAAGAGATAAGGAAGTAGAGGGAGTAATAGTCCCTTACATACGAGAGGGTGGATTTGTTGTATATACAACTCCTTCAGAATTAGAGAAGCGAGAACGCGGCGCCCCTATAATGGTAGCTGATGCCCTAGAAGAGATTGCATCAAACGTTCCAAAAGAACCGGTCATCACTGAGGAAATGGATATTGCTCTTGCAGCTGCATCCAATCCTGATGTTGTAAAGCCAAGTAAGCTTGCTCGTAAACGTAGAGAGGCTGGTGAGAAGAAGGAGCGTAAGGATACAAGACCTGAGGTCATTGTTGAGCCACTAGAACCTATTGAACCTCAACCTGCCCCAGTAATGGAAATTGAGGAAAAGCCCAAGAAGAAGGCAGCTCCCAAGAAGAAGTCTGAGAAGAAGAAAGCAGCTCCCAAGAAGACAACCAAGAAGAAGACTGAGGAGAAGAAAGCAGCTCCTAAGAAGACAACCAAGAAGAAGACTGAGGAGAAGAAAGCAGCTCCCAAGAAGACAACCAAGAAGAAGTCTGAGGAGGAGAAAGCAGCTCCTAAGAAGACAACCAAGAAGAAGTCTGAGGAGGAGAAAGCAGCTCCTAAGAAGACAACCAAGAAGAAGTCTGAGGAGGAGAAGGCGGCTCCCAAGAAGACCACGAAGAAGAAGACTGAAGAGAAGAAAGCAGCTCCCAAGAAAAAGGCTTCAAAGAAGAAAGATTGATTCTTGTCAAGACAAAAACACGCTTCCCAATCTGCATCATAAAATGAGTTTGGACATGCTTCAATGTAAATAGAACAAGAAAGATAGTTTTGTCTCGCACTCTTTACCAAAGACTCGAAGAGCCTCGAGTGCGAGCCAAATCGGATATTATGGATAAACCCGGTCTACTTCAAAGCAGCAATCTGTTTGTCAACGTCCTCAAGTTGAGTGTCAAGTTCAGATTCTTTGGTCTTATACTCATCTTCAGGAATGTACCCTCGCATGTAATCAAAGCGTAGGTCAGTCAGTTGAGCTTTCAATCTGTCTTTTTGCTGCAGCAAGAAATCCAACTGATCGTTACCCGCAGCTGGTGCAGTATCAGCCGCAGCAGGTTCTGGAGCGGGTTCTACAGCTGGTTCAGGTGTAGTTTCAGCAACTGGTTCTGGGGTAGGTTCAGGCACAGCCTCTGGGGCTGGCGCTGGCGGAACCTCCGGCGCGGGCGCCGGTTCAGGAGTTGCTGCCGGTGCCGGAGTGTCAACTTTTGGGGCTTCTGTCTTGACGCTCTCCATCTTCTCCATATTTTTCCGCAGTGTATCAATCTGATTGGCTATCTCCGTGAAGCTGTCATTGATCGTTTGGTTGATTGACATCTTCATCTTGGCGAAGTTTTCTGCCAAGTTGTCTGCAAGCCTCTTTGTCTCCGCAACATTCTCGGCGAAGCCTTCAATTTCTTTGAGTTTTTCCATTATACCTTCCAAATCAAAGGACATAGTTAGTCACCTATAGGGCGGCTGTTAACAATGACAAACTCTTGATTGGTTCTTAACCTTTGCCTTGACGGATATGCGAAAAGTATACATTTTATGCTACTTTTGCCTCTGCCTTGCCCTCTAATATTGCTCTTCTAATGATTTGAATGAGTCTATCTCTGTACGAGATATCAATAGCAACAAGCTCATAGGTTGGTATCCCAAGTATCTGTCCGACCCGTTCAGGAGTAAGAGCTGTCGGTAGGTCCTGTTTGTTAGCTATACCAATCACCTTCGCATCAGGCACCTCATCTTTTACAAGGGTCACCAACTTCTTGCTTCTCAAGACATTCTCAAGAGTACTATCGGTTACGATAATTACAACCTGGGCATTCGCAATCATCTTTGCCCAAAGTATACTGAATCGCGACTGACCTGCCAAGTCCCAGAGGACAATGTTTGCGTTCTCAACCTCTTCTGGTAGCTTCTTTATCGATACACCAATGGTTGGGTCATGAACAAGTGGTAGGGTTTCTCCACGAAGTAGATGAAGGGTAGTTGTCTTACCAACTCCTGCAAAACCAAGAATTGCTACCTTTACCATTGTGACTGCAATCTCATCGACCTTTTCATCAAATCCATCAAGAGGTTGATTTGCTTGTGCGAGGTTTGCATAGTCTCTCATGAATGAATCAACTAGCTGATCCATTTTTTCTTCGATTTGTGTTGAGTCATCGGCTTTGTCTGCAACGAACATGAAAGTGAAGTTCTCCCTCTGTGCGAAGAAGATTCGTGATATAGCCACGTTCATGAACTCCGTTTTGTTCTCAAGATCGACAGTTCTCAGATAGTTTGTGAGATTGATCAGAAACTCAACCAAGTCCGTCTTCGACTCGCTCTTGGCATAATCCTTGGAATAAAGCATGTTGCCTTGTTCACCAAGCACATAGACGCTTCTGATCATTCGGGTTCACCACAGTTCTGAATCAAGAGTTCAAGATGCCTGCGTGCAACTTGAGCTGTTATTTCTTTTTCTGATACCTTCTTCTTAATTCTTGGCAATACATATTCAGGAATGAATGACTCTATTCTGGGGTTTGTGAGAAGGGCCCAGATGTCTTCCTCCTCGAATCGGACAACTACCTTCTCAGCCTCAAGTGACCAAAGCACCTTCTTTACGATAGACTCAGGAAGTGCTGTCTTCAATGAAATTTCTGATGCAGAGAGTGGTTCGGGTCGCAAGGCATCAAGAACCATGTAATTTAGGCTGTCTGCTAGAAGCTTGGAGATCTTCTCTCTGTCCTCAAGAATGGGGGAATTTGGATCACTAACTGGTAAGGTCGGATTATATCCCTTGTTCGGAGGGGGTGGCGAGAAGAAGGTTGTGACAAACTCTTTGTACCTATCAGAGATAGCCGGGAGTGTATGACTGGCTTTCTTAACTGATTCGACAGGAGGAGCACGATAGCCAAAGATATCCTTCACAAGAAACACCATTTCTGATGCCTTTCCAACTAGCTCAACTTTCACAACACCTGAGTTCATCAAAGGTGCCATTGCTTCACGAAGGTCTACTTCATCCTGAACTTGGTTCTTCAACCAAATTGAGAGCTTTGCGGCCTTCTCCACACCTTCGGATTGCATTCTTTCTAAGAGAAGTGCTGAGGATGGTGTTAGAAATATCTGAGCAAGTTTTTGTTCTTCACTTGTCTTCTCCAAGATACTTCCTGCTTTGACGATCTCTTCAAGGTTCACTGCATCTGCATCCTCACCCATGAGAGCTAAAATGAGTCGTCCGGAACCTGCAAGACCTTCCTGAGCGAGGTCGAAATCCTCCTCTGCTCTGAGGATCGTACAGACCATCCATTTTGGATATTGGGGCGTACTGAAGATAGCTATTCTTAACCCTTCTATTTCTGCGAGACTAAGATTCTCCTTGTCCTCTTTCTGCTGCTCATAGAATATCAGGTTCAGAACCTTCTCATTGAGTGTTAGTGTAGAGGGGTACCTCTGCTTGACAAGGAACCCTTGAAAGTCATCAAGATGAACCACAAATGTTGCTTCTGGCATGTGCCGTCCCTCTTGGAGGTTGTAATTTTGACATAAATGTTTGACCCTCATGTATGCCATTGTGCAAATGCGTTTCTTTCGTCCCAAATAACAATTATGAACTGAAATTGTGATGCTATTGAACTCTGCCTATTGCATTAGAATCAGAATTATGACCAATGCAATCGTGGCACCCATACCTAATCACGTTACATAACCTAAATTCGGGAATTCATGATTGGAGGTTGTAGGGGTTGTGGGAGTTGTCGAATTCAGTTCTTCTACAACCGTCACAGTCGCATTGTCATAGTTTCTACCAAAAACCGCCTCTGCATTAGACAGTCCTGTCCCGCAAGAAAAAATTCTTGGTTATTAATCTGAGAATGATCAGCAAACTGAAGTGGAACTAATAATAACGAGATTAAAGTGGCGAGTACCACTACTCTGTTCACTTGACATTCATCCCTCTTACAATTATTCTTCCTAATTTTCATTCTTAGTTTTTTTATAATGCAAAGATTTGTGGACGCTTCTAGTACTAATCATGATTCTTTCCACTTTCTTCTAGATGAAGCAAACACAGAATATCTCCGTTGGGATTTAGAATCCAGCAATCATCACATACCACCAACTTGCACTCGACACATGTTCCAACATGTTGATTGAAGGTCGCCAGCTGATTCAACTCTGCTCCGACACCATGTTCTTTGCAAAAGCCCTGTCCGCATTGAGAACACACAACCTGTTGGTGTCTGTCACAGATACTACAAGTCTTCGTGGCTCGAAAATCTAGATTGGATTCTTTCTCAAACTCTGAGCACGAGGCATTCCTACAAGGACCAACACCCTTGTATTTGCCACACTGCTGACACATAGGTAGCAGAAATGGGTCTTCTCTTGACATTTTCATCTTCCACGAAACCTGCAATCAATGCTAAGGCGCGTTCAAAACTGTTATCGGTTATCCATAAGAAAGTATGAAAAGCATTCCCATGACTTCAACATAGGAATCACGATGGACCTTGATCGCTGGAACCTCATTGTACCCTCAACCGCTACGAGGAGACTCCAGTTGGCAGGCGGCCAGCCAATGGAACAGGCAGTCCCAGAGGACTACGTGGTGGCTGGAATGGTTCTTCGTGCAATTGAGCAACGAGATGGCAGGGAACTTGAGTTCATACTGAAGAGTTATTTGCCAATTGCTATCGTAGATTCTCCCTTCGAAAATCGGAGCTATTTAGTAGAATTTCTCGGTCTAACTAGTGAAACTATAATACGTCATCAAAGGTTTGACACTGCCGCTCTACTAGAAGAACTGGAGTCCAGTTCTGACACAGAGACACTCTTGAAGTGTGTAAAGACCGCACGCGAGTTGGTGGCTTCACTCAGAATTACTGACCGCTCAACGCTTATCGGATTGATGAGTGGACTCATAGCTAGAGGAATTGCACAAGTTCTTGATCGACCCCTGAGGAACCAAATTGAGAATTACGAAGTCATACTCTCTGGCTTGTTGAAACAGAAGGAATTTCAAGAATCCATCGAGGCTCTACAGGAAACTGCTGTAACGCTGAGCACTATCGAAGATACTGTCACTCATTTGATTGATCTTACAACTAGTAAAGTTGAGTCAACCGTAGAGCATACCGAAACTGAATCTGCTCCTGTTCTCTCACGTCTGGAATTACGAATAGAATCCTTGCAGAAACAAATCGAAAGTCTTGAATCCGAATTAGCTAAGCTCAAAGTGTCTTCTTCCTCCTCAAAACAAGCTCGAATCTCCGAATTAAGCAAGACCCTAACAGCCAGAAAAGCTGCACTTGAGCGTGATGAGGAGAGGAGAGACCACATTCTCTCAAATATCCGTGGAGCATCGAGAGACCTCCTTGTCGAAAGAGACAACCTAAGTGCTGAATTTCAGGCAGCATCAAAGACGATCTACGACCAACTCTCTTCAATTATCGATATGTCTGTGCCTTTAACCACTGAAAGTAGTGGCGACAAGGGTGCACTCGTTCTATTGCCTTTCTTTATCACGGGATTCTCAAAGAAGGGACAACTTCGGATTGAGATATACCCAATTTCACAACTGATTACCAATGGTGAGAAAGTAAGTCGAAGGCGAGACTTCGTTGATGGTTTCACAAGTCCTTCGAGAACAATCGATGCATTAGCAGAATTGTTACGTGAGAGAGCAAATAATGATGTGACCTTTAGGAAAATCATCCGTGACGCATCTGAGCATTCAAACCTTCTTGGAGTGAAAGAGGCAAGAGAACTGATCCTTGATGGGGCTAAATCATTGCTTGGAGATGGTCTAGTGAAGCAACCACTAGTTCATGAATTGGAAGAAATCCTAAGTGGAATCCCCGAGGTCAAGAAAAAGAAGGGAGTAAGACGTCAAGTAACACCTCTTGTGGTTGATGGTTCACTCTCACGTGTGAGGTTTCACATCCAAGATGAAGCGGGACGTCCAGTCGAAGGGGCTGAACTAGAGCTTGGAGCTATTTCTGCAAAGTCTGATTTCAAAGGAACCATTGTTGTTTCAATACCTGTGAGTAGCTATGAGGGTGTTGTTAGAGCTCCGGGTTACATTGACAAACCTGTTGAGTTCACCCTTACATCGACAAGTGATGCTGCAATCCCAATCATGCTCAATTCTCTGTCCCACGAGGAACAGATTGCTGCGAAATTGGATGTATTAGTTGATAGATCGCGTAGACTAGACAAGATCCGTGAACGACTCTGGGAGGCTTTTGAAACTCAAGGGAGTACACTGCTTGGAATACCAGCATATCGAACAGCTCTTGTTGAGCTACTGTCAGAGCTTGGTTATGAGCCCGAATCATGGATCGCTGAGGCTAAGAAGAAATCGGGAATGGTGAAGCGGCTACTCAAGAGAGATGACCGTACTGATGGTCTACGGCGCGACATTTTGAGGATGGCTGAAGACTCGAAGAAGTTTGGTGGAATCATGTTGTTCTCTGAACTTCTTGTTCGTTTAGATGACTCAGGTTGGGGGACCCACGCAGATGAGATTGAGGACATCATTGAGGCCATGACGAAGGAGGGTCTCATACAGGGTCTTTCCACTATAGAAGGTGGGGCACTTCTCGTGGAATTTGTCCCTGTAGCACTTACCAATGACCCGCAGGAAATTCTAAGTCTGGCCGCAACAGAGGATGGACGTCTAAGTATAGAAGACGCTGTCGTAGGGTTGGGTTGGACTGAAGAGCGAGTTAGAAATGCTCTTGAGCTATTGGTGAAGAATGGTGTTGCAAAGGAACAGAGAAGCTACTCCAAAAGCACCCAATATTGGTTCCCGGGTTTGAGAGGGGGAAAGAATTAAGTCATGTAATCCATCTAATGTGGCAATCAACGAGGTTCGAAGAATGAATCGTTTGTCGCATATGATGTTCGGCTTCTCACTCTTTGTTGGACTATATTCATTGCTTTACGCATTCAGTATATGGTACACAGGAGGAGGCGCGATACTTGAATTCGTGGAATATTACTTCATCGGTGGAATCATTGCGAGTGTGGTATGCGTGCCAATTCTGTACTACAAAGCACCTCATAAAGAGATGAAAGCGCGAACTTCAAGCAATAGAAGTGCTGCTGGAGCATTGTTCTTTGTTACATTTTGCTTAGGCTCTCTTGTTGGTACTATTGTCTATCAGTGGTACACTGGAGTCACGGTCATTGGCAACATCTCCATCTTTGTTGGAGCACTCTTGGTTGTTGCAGGTGCGTTAATGCCCGATTGGGATATTCCTTTCCTCGGAATTTCCAGACACCGAAACATCATCTTCCATTCAGTTGTTCTCCCGCTATTAGCGGTACTTCTGACTATGATCAATGTATCAATTAGGACTGGAAACCCATTTCTTGAGGCTGGGGCAGAAGCAGAATACTATCTTACAGCACTTGTCCTTCTTGGATATGCTTCTCACCTATACCTTGACATCTTCCCAAGTGATGCCAATCCTCTAGAAATTTTATGGATTGCCGCTGATCCGTTTCACAAAGCGCCAACTGGTCTAAAACCTCTGGGCCCTATCAAAATAAGTCCGAAAAACGCTCGAAACTTTCTTGTCACCAATGCAACTATTCTAGTAATTGTTGCAATATTCCTGTTTGCAGGTTATTTTGGAAATCTATTATGAAAAATCAGGTGACAAGACCATTGGATGACATGTCTACCAGTCATCATCATCATCATCGAATCCAAAGTCATCCTCGTCATCATCTTCGGATTCTCTTTCCGGTGGTAGGTCGCTGAAATCATCATCCTCGTCGTCATCCTCAAACAAGAATGTTTCAGGATCTACATCATCGAACTCATCTTGGTCTTCCTCATCGCGCTTCATTGGCTTCTCCCTCTTTGCTTTAGGAAGAGACATGCAAACATTGTCAATGGGGTCGAACCATTCACATTCTGGACAGCACTCGCCTTTCGTAGTGCAAGTTATGAATGCTCCACATTTCTTGCAACACTTCAGTTCAGACACGATGAATGCACCTAGGTGCTGTTTCTACTATACGATTCGTCAAATTTCCCAAATAAACTTCTCCGTGCTGCCCTATACTGTGTTTGACCTCAAAGAATACACTTTTTCCAGTCAAAGTTATATGACAGTCTAAGACGGACCTATTGGAGCTGTTTCGATTGGATGATTTGGAGCTGGAAATCCGTAAGATTGTACTCGATAACGCGGTCAAGTACGAAGGAAAACCAACTGTAAAATCAGTAATGAGTGCTCTTCTTGGATCGAGGGCTGACCTTCGTTCTCGAGCAGGTGATGTCAAGATAATTACACAGAAACTTGTTGCTGAAATCTCCAAAATGCCGTTGGAGGACCAAATCGCAGAGTTGAAACAGATTGCTCCAGAACTTCTTGAGACTCCCGAAGTTGTTGAACCAACAGAGGAGAAAGAGCCGCCTGAATTACCTAATGTGGATAACTGGTCAAAGGTTGTAATGAGACTCGCCCCATTCCCATCAGGTCCGCTTCATGTTGGGAATGCAAGGATGGTCATTCTCAACGATTACTATGTCAAACGATATGATGGTGAACTCATCCTCGTTTTTGACGACACTATTGGTTCAGCAGAGAAGATTGTTGAGCCTGAGGCTTTTGACCTGATTCCAGAGGGTTTAGAGTATCTTGATGTCAAATGGCATAAGACAGTATACAAGTCAGATAGACTAGATCTATTCTACAAGTACGCAGTTGATTTGATAAAACGCAATGAAGCGTATGTGTGCAACTGCGATGCGAATGTCTGGCGTACTGAACACAAGGTCAAGGGAATCCCTTGCGCATGTCGTCATCTGAGTGTAGAGGATAACCTCTCTCGGTGGGAGAAGATGCTTGATGGCACATATCCTGAAAGGTCAGCAGCTGTTCGAATTAAGACTGGAATGAACGATCCTGATCCTGCTATGCGTGATCATGTGATTCTTCGAATCTCAGAAACTGAGCACCCTCGAGTTGGAACCAAGTATCGAGTCTGGCCGCTATTGGAGTATTCTTGGGGTATTGACGACCATGAGCTAGGCATTTCCCACATTGTCCGTGGAAAGGATCTTGTAAAGGAAGGCAAGATTGAGCAACACATCTGGACAATCTATGGTTGGCAACAACCAGAGCTACTATATTATGGTCGGCTAAAGTTTGAGGATGCCACACTGAGCAAGAGCAAATCAAGCAAGGAGGTTCGAGATGGAACCTATACAGGTTGGGATGATCCCCGAACTTGGAGTCTCCAGTCTCTCGACAGAAGAGGAATCGATCCTCAAGCACTAAGAAAAGTGATGCTAGACCTAGGTCTTAGCATTGTTGACATCTCAATCTCCATGAAGTCTGTATATTCAGAGAATCGTAAGCTTAGAGATGCTGAAACTCCTCGTGCGTTCTTTGTCCGAGACCCCGTCTGGATCGAAGCAGATGGAATTCCAGCCGACCTCACGGTCGCTAAAGTACCGGTACATCCAGACTTTCCTGACCAAGGGATTCGAGAGATACCTCTTGGTGTTAGTGATGGGAAAGCTGTAGTTGGAATATCTAAACATGATTTCAAGAAGATGAAGAAGGGGCGTCTTTTCCGTCTGAAGGACTTGGCTAACTTCACGCTTGAGAAGACGAAACCAGTGGTTGTCACATTGCATAGTGTTAAAGTTGATGAGGTGCGGAATGTTGGAGGTCCTATCATCCACTGGATTCCAAAGGAAGGTAGTGTGCCAGTAGACCTCACACTAATCGATGGCACTATAGCAGAAGGTTTTGCTGAACCCGAGATAAGGAATTTCTCATCTGGCACCTTTGTCCAGTTCGAGCGTGTTGGTTTTGTAGAGATAAATGAAGTTAGCGACACGATACAAGCTGCTTTTGCCCATAAGTGAGTGAAATATCAGCGGCCAAAGAGGCCTTATACGTTACAGTGTTCAGTTAGAATAGTGGTTCGTCATGGCGAAGAAAAAATCGAAAAAGCCATCGCTTTCGCCCTCAATGTTCAAATTGACGGGTACCGATGCAAAGATGAAAGTTGTTAGCAAAAAGAAGAAGCTTTACTACTTTGGAACAAAGATAACACCTGAGAAGGCAAAGAAGCTAGCTGAATCAAAAGGGACCGACTTCCTTGATTTCTCTGCTAGTGAAACGAAAGTTGGTAAACCTTCTCTCAAGTATGACTTCTATTGTATATACGAGGCTCTGCTCAATGTAAAATTCCTTCGCGTCAGACCTCATGAGATTGGCGTGACTGAGCAGGTGAAAGGAGTACTTGTTGGGAAAGAAGCTTACACTCCAAAGAAGAAAGGTAGTTTCCACTCATTTGAGGTCGATATGGTTGAACTCTTTGAAATTAAGGGAACAGATGGTATGATTCTTGATGGAAAGACTGGAGGTCCCGCAAATGCATACGAGCCCTTGTTGAAGGGATCGGGAAAGAAGTCTGCTAGTTCAGCTTGGATCAAGAAAAGCAAGATCTCATCTGGGAAATTTAACAGCATTGAGAAGGTCATCAAGGTTGTTACAAAGATGGCTGGGAAGAAACCTTCTGGTTCAAAACGCGTAGTATCACACTCATTGGAGTTCAAGAAACTAGATGGATTTTACGTCCCTGTCTATTATGTCAAGATGCTAGCTGGAAATAACGAAGCCACACTCAAGATAAATGCAGTTAATGGAAGTCTTTCAAAAGCAGTTTAGAGCATCTCACTCAGTCTTCTGTGGAGGAGGTCCATATCCTCCTCCTCCAGGAGTTTCGATCCGAACTTTGGTTCCCTTTGGTGCCACGATTGTGGTTTTAGCTTCTAATGGAAATGCCTTGTCTTCATAGGTCAATGTGTTTCGCCCACTTTTTCCAGGTTCACCTCCATTGAGACCCCATGGTTGAGAATGCCTTCGTTCAGACTGAATCGAAATGGTTGATATGTCAGCGAGCATCTCTATCTCTCTGATAATGCCATCTCCACCCTTCCAACGACCCTTTCCTCCAGAGTTTCTTCTAATGGAATATCTGTGAATCCTGAGTGGATATTCAGTTTCTAGAGATTCAACAGGTGTATTCAATGTGTTCGTCATGTGTGTGTGAATTCCACTAACACCCGGATTTCCTTTCGATGCTCCTGAACCTCCACCAATGGTTTCGTAAAATGAGAATGAATTTCCAGAGCGATAATCAATACCTCCTATTGTGAGGTTGTTCATCGTTCCTTGACTCGCAGCTGGAACGAGATCGGGGAATACATTAGCTAGTGCTCCCAGCGTGACATCCACAATTCTCTGAGAGGTTTCAACATTCCCTGCAGACACTGCTGCTGGATATTTAGGATTTAACAGAGACCCTTCAGGGACTCTAACATCAATTACTCTCCAACAGCCTTCATTCACTGGTATACCTTTACCAAGTAGTGTGATGAAGACATAGTAGACCGACGATAGTGTCGATGCAAGTGGACAATTGACATTCCCAATGACCTGCTCTGAGGTTCCTTCGAAGTCAACTACTGCTCCTGTTTTTGTTATCTCCAAACTGATTGAGATAGGAATTTCCCATTGACCTGCTCCATCACTATCAAGATAATCAGTGAAGCTTGTTTTTGCACCAGCATTTTGGATGAGGTTTTTCCTCATCATCATTGCAGAATAGTCACGTAGCTCATTGAAGGTCCTCTTCAGAGTTGGCCAACCATATTTCCTCTGAACTTCTTCGAGTCTTCTCATTCCGACATGATTTGCTGCAACTTGCGCTGACAGGTCTCCCAATCGTTCGTCTGGTGTTAGTGTACTTGAGAGAACATCTGTGATTGAATCTTCATGGAGCGCACTGTTTCTAACAACTATTCTAGGTTTGATCGTTATACCTTCTTCATGAATAGTTGTCGATAATCCTGGCATCGAACCAGGACTAATACCACCAATGTCTGCATGATGCGCTCGGTTAGCTGTGAATGCTACCCTCTCTCCTTCAAAAAAGATAGGTGACACCATGGTCAAATCTGGAAGGTGTGATCCTCCTGAATACGGGTCATTCACAAGTGCCATCGATCCTGCAACCAGTTTGCTTCCTAGACCCTCAATACATGATTTCACAGACAAAGGCATTGCACCAAGATGAACAGGAATGTCCTTAGATTGTGCAACCAGTCTTCCCTCTGCATCAAACAGTGCACAACTACAGTCTCGTCTTTCTTTAATGTTCGGACTAAATGCTGTTCTTCGTAGTGCCTGACTCATTTCTCTTGCACTGGATATGAGAGCGTTCTTAATGACTTCAAATCTGATTGGATCTTCAATCATTACATTTCCCTCCTTATCCAAAGCACTCCGTCCATCTCCTGAATCGACTTCCATCCCGGACTCACGTATATCGTGGTATCCATCTGCTCAATGACTGCTGGTCCATAGACCGTCTGTCCTCTTGCGAGGTCCCAACGATAATATACATCTGCAGTAGTTCTCGTTCCGTCACCCAAGAGGACCTGTCTTTCGCTGATTGGTTCAGCCAACGTTTCAACTGAATGAACAAGAGGTGTGAATTGACTAGAGCCCGACTCAGCAACCACTCTGGCAGTGACCCACTCCACCTGCCTACCACTCATCGCATATCCGAATGCTTCTTGATGATTCAATTCGAAATCCTGAACTGACTTCTCAACAATCTTCTTTTTTCTGTCAGGGAGATTGATGGTCAGTTCATGTGATTGTCCAACATATCTCATGTCGATTTTCCATTTCGTTCTTATTGTCTTCTTGTTCACTCCTTGCTGAACAAGTTGTTCTGATGCCTCCTCTGTTAGTTCTGACAAAGTTGCTAGAAGACTGGCCCTGTTCTCACTAACCGCTGAACTGAGGACCGTTCTCATCAAATCCACACGAAGGTCTGTACACACTAGACCAAGAGCCGATGTGATTCCAGGATGCGGAGGAATTAGAATCTCTCCTATTTCAAGTGCTTCTGCGATATCACTAGCTTGTGTTGGTCCTGCCCCACCAAAAGGAACTAAAATGAAACTTCTAGGGTCGAATCCTCTCTCTATTGTGACCTCCCGAATTGCCTGAACCATATTAGCAGTTGAGATCCTGATAATTCCCAATGCTGTTTCATCCATGGAGAGTCCTAGTTCCGAAGACAGTTTGACTACCGCATCTTTGGCTCGATCCAAGTCTAAACGTACTTTCCCGCCCAAGAAGTAGTCCTGATTCAGACGACCAAGGACAAGATTGGCATCTGTAACAGTGGCATCTCTACCACCATTTGGATACGAGGCAGGTCCAGGTGACGCACCCGCACTCTGTGGACCAACATGAAGAACTCCAGCTTTGTCAATCCATGCAATACTGCCTCCACCTGCACCAATGGTCTTAACATCTACAGATGGCATTCTGAGCGGTAATCCCCCCACTTCATTGTCGGATCGCACAACAACGTCTCCGATTATGGCGCTAATATCGCAACTGGTTCCTCCCATATCCAAGGTGATTGCCTTAGATACGCCTTGGTGTTTAGCAACCTCCCAACCCCCTATCGCACCCCCAGCAAGACCAGAAATTGCTAGACCAATGGTTTTACCTTGAGTTCTCGATGCGAGCATAGTCCCCCCGTTTGATTGCATAATAGTCAGTTTACTGTTGGGACATAGAGTAGTGAATGACGAGTCCAGACGTTTCAGATATCCCGCAACTAAGGGTCCCAAGTATGCCTCAAGTACTGTAGTTGATGTTCGTTCGAACTCTCTAAATTCAGGTAATACATCGAATGACGCAACGCTGTAGAAGTTTAGATATGATTCGAGGGCTTGGAGAAGTCGTTTCTCATGCAGTTCATTTCGGAAAGAAAAGAGCAGGGAAATAGCAACTGAATCTGGCTTTCGGTTGATTACTTCTGATGTCAAACGTTCAATGGTATTGTCCTCGAGTTCAATGATAACATTCCCATCTGAATCTAGACGCTCTTTAACTCCTATCCTATTCTCTCTCATAACTAGAGGTTCAGCTCTACTTGCATCTAGACTGTAGATATCATCTCGATTCTGCCTACCAATCTCTAGAACATCCTCGAGACCTTCAGTTGTGAGGAGAACGACTTTCGCACCTTTCCTCTCTAACATTGCATTAGTGGCTACAGTGGTTCCATGGACAACAAGACCAATTTCTCTACGATCAATGTTGTGCATACTAAGAATATCATTCACACCAGTAGAAACCGCTTCATCCTGAGCCCACGGAGTTGACTGCACTTTGTGTACATACTGCTCCCCAGATTCTGTATCAACAAGAATCACATCAGTGAAAGTACCACCTACATCAACTCCGATAATTCTCATCTTAAACATTAGTTGGCATATCGACCTAAAATATGAACGCTTGGGATGGTTGTATTCTCCTGAATCCTTATATCGAAAGGATTACCCAAACAGGTGGTCACACCAATGAGCGCCAATACCACATCCTCGCGAATACTAGTAGTCCTTCTAGTTGTGTCGTTCCTTTCAATCCCGTCATTTCCTGTCCCAGATGTACAAGTGGTGAATACTGCAGTACCTGCAGTAGGAGAACCACCCAGCATAATACTGATGATAGGTGATGGTATGGGTTTTAACCATGTGGAGTTCGCTCGCTTAGTGGAGGTTGGAGAACTTGGGTCTCTCAACATGCAGGACTCTGACTGGAATGCAACGGCGAATACTCTGAACGCTGATGGTGCGGTGACAGATTCAGCTGCTGCTGCGACTGCACTAGCTACAGGTGTCAAAACCACTAATGGGCGTGTTGGTCAGAATCCCGCACAAACACCACTTGAAACAATCCTCGAGTATGCTCAAACTCAGAACAAGTCAACGGGCGTAGTGTCCACCTGCCGCATCATTGATGCAACACCTGCGAGCTTCATGGTTCATACAAATAGCCGTTACAACTACGTTGACATAGCGCAACAGATCGTCTTTGATTCTAATGTTGATGTTCTTCTTGGTGGTGGTTTGGATTATTTCGATACTAGTCTGATTTCCACCATGATTTCTAATGGTTATGCAGTTGTGTACAATAGGACAGGACTATCAAACATTTCATCTGGAAAAGTGTTCGGACTCTTCAATGGAGTCCACATGGACTACGAGTATGATCGTGATTACAGTGTACAACCTTCAATCGCGGAGATGACCAATAAATCACTTGACCTACTCTCACAAGACCCCGATGGGTTCTTCCTCATGGTTGAGGGCGGCCAAATCGATCTAGCAGCTCATGCTGAGGATCAGGTGCGAAACGCATTGGAAACGATTGCTTTCGATGAAGCTGTTGATGTTGCAAAGGACTATGTAAAGAAAAACAACAACACTATACTCATTGTAACAGCTGATCATGAAACAGAAGGCCTCGTTGTTCTGAGTCATGATCTAAGTCCAGAACTACCAGCTGATCTTGGATCTGAAGCGGCGAAACGAACTCTTCGAGCAGAACGTGCAAACAATGTTACTATTGATTGGACCGCAACGTATCATACCACATGGCCAGTTCCAGTCTACGCATTTGGAGCGGCATTTGCCTATGTGGATGAAGACCTTACTATTGACAACACTGACATTTACAAGCTCATGAAGGACTTCTATCTGGGAAATCCACTCAACGAAACTGTTTCTGCCACAACCACGACTACAACCACTACAACAACTACAACCACCAATACTTCCAGTACAACTGGAACGACCGGTACAACGGATTCATCAAGCACTACGGAAACATCAACCACATCTAACACCACAGAAACCACTGGGTCAACAACAAGTCCCACTAGTCCCACAAGCCCGTCCGGTATCCCTCTGAACTCAACTGTGCTATTCGCAATATCAATTGGATCAGCTTTTGTCATTCTGGTAGTTCTTATTCTCATAAGGCGCAGATAGCAGCTGTGTTGGTCGACCACTTGACTAAGTTCATAAGTATAGGCAATTGGCCGTATCTGTCAGGTGGCTGCATTGGCAAAAGCTGAGTATACGTCAGTTCTTCTCCGATTTGGAGAGTTGGGAATCAAGTCCCACCAGACTAGACGCCGAATGACAAACCTCCTGATAGGACATATCGAGTCTTCGTTGCGAGAGAACGATGTTCCTTTTGAAAAAGTCCACTCAGTCTATGGCCGCATCTACATTGACACAAAACATGCAGTCAAGGCCGCCGAGGTTGCTGCCAAGGTCTTTGGCATAGTTTCAACATCTCCAGTAGTAGAAACCACAGCGGACCTAGATGATATTCTCAACGCCGGCGAAGAGCTTGTAAGAGCAGAGTTCCGAAAGGGACTGTCGTTTGCTGTGGGTGCGCGGAGGATTGGTGAACATCCTTTCTCCAGTCAAGATGTCCGAGAGCGTCTTGGCGAGAGGATTCTGGAGGGTATTCCTGAGCTCGATCTCAAGGTGGACCTCTCGAACCCAGATCAGTCAATCTACGCAGAAGTCAGAAATGGAAAAGCACACCTGTTCACTCAGACAATCAAGGGTGTCGGAGGAATGCCAACCGGGTCTCAAGGCAAGGTTGTATGTGCCATCTCCACAGGACTCGATTCTCCTATTGCTGCGTACAAAGTCATGAAACGTGGTTGTATCCCTGTCTTCTTGCATCTTGACAACACACCCCATGCAGATGAGAACTGCTCTGAGATTGCAGTGAAGCAAGCTGAGCTCTTAGCCAAGTATATCCATGGATTTGAAGTGAAGCTATACATAGTACCTCACGCTCCAGACATTGAAGAGGCACAACAACATGCCCCAAAGAAAATGACCTGCCTTTTTTGTAAGCGAAACATGCTACGCATTGCACGAGAGATTGCGATTCAAGAGGATGCACACGCGATTGTTACTGGAGAAATCATTGGGGAACAAGCCTCTCAAACCACGGCCAACCTCCGGGTCATCGAACAAGCAGTGACCGATTTCCCAATCTTGAGACCACTTGCTGGAGAAGACAAGGTGGACATAGAGCACTTGGCTCAAGAGATTGGAACCTATGATTTTGCAATGGAAGGCGCATCTTGTTGCACTCTGAATCCGAAATATCCTGAGGTCCGAGCTGACCCGGTTGAAATTGCCTCATGCGAGGAGTCAATGGATTTCGACATTCTGATAGAAGAGCTCAAGAACGCGCAAATCATTGTCCTTCGGGAGGGCAAATAACAAGTCGGCCTATAAACGCCCTATTCTTTCTAAAACCGTTTAGAAATCCCGATATTCGACCTTAACTTACTGGAGAAACCCTTTCCGATAATACAAAGTTCTTAAAGAAATTTGGTCCTGAAAAGGGTGTATAATGGCTGCGATTTGCAGTTAGAGGTGTAAAAGAGGTCTTGCCACGATCAAGAAAAGAACGCATCATCCCAGTAGCCCCCGTCGACAGACTCATTCGAAAAGCAGGAGCAGGGCGAGTGAGTGACAAAGGCGCAGAACGCTTGGCACAGATTCTTGAGGAGGTCGGAGAAGATCTCGCAAGAAGAGCCTTTCAGATTACAGAACACACAGGCAGGAAGACTATTACTGACAAGGATATTGACCTAGCTTACAAGCAATGGAAATGATGATTTTCACCAAAGCGTGTAGGTTTTCAAGGCGGCGCCTGTACATTCTTGTGTCAGATTACTTGTGTAGGGGATAGTTATGCCAAAGAGAGTTGAAACTGTTGAGGACATGACAGTACTACTCTCACTACACGATATTTCACCTGTGTATGAGGATGACATTGTAACCACCTACGACCTTCTCGTCGATCTTGGAATAGACAGTTTCACATTACTCGTGACGCCCTTTTTTGGTCTCAAGAAGACAAACAAGATTTCTGAGAGTAATCTCTTCACAGGATTTCTAAAGTCACTTGATCTCGAGATTGCAATGCATGGGTATTCCCACTTCTCAAAGTCCGGTTCTCTTAACGAGTTCAATGGTATGACTCAACAGAAGATAGCATCACGACTGAAAGATGGAATTTCTATTCTCACCAAAGGATTTGGTATGAAACCAACAGGATTTGTTTCACCCCGCTGGGAATCTCCTCAGAAGGTGGTCAAAGCAGCAAAGGAAGTTGGTCTTAGCTATTGTGTAAGTGGAAACAACATCCATAGACATGCTGATGATACAATCTTCGATACCAGTGAACGGGTCGTGAGTGAAGGACAACGAGTCCTCAATTTGGAATCCTCGATGATAGAGATTGAACTTGGGGGGTCTCTACAAGTTGGAATACATCCCCTTGATCATCGAAAAAACAATCTCTTCGAATTACTAGAAGACCTCAAGGACCGACTGGAATACAAATTCATGGGCTATAGTGATTATCTTGAATTTGTTCCTTAATTCGCCCCTTTCGAAAAAACGTCAATGCTGCTCTCAAACAGAATGTAGTTCCTCCCGAACAAACTCAAATACTCGTGATATCACAATCTCAGTTGCTTGATGTCCATACTGAAAAGAATGCAGACGCGCACTTAGGATGGACTTTGGTCGACAGATTAAGAGGAGGATGTCCTCGTGAGGAAAAACAGTCTCATAGGCATTTTAGTTGTAGTTCTATTTCTATTCCCACTATTGAATACGTCAACTGACTATAGTCCTGCGACAACAGTCAGTAATCCATACCTGCCGCAGGCGCCAAACGCTGACAGTCCGTTTGCAGTTAGTGCTGATCGGAGCACAGGTAATGGTCCTGCACTTCCGGTGACCATCAGTGGACAAATCTCTAACGTTGGCCAGGGAACTCTATCCTTTGACTCCTCCTCCTCTGGAATTGGTTCTGTAATGTTGACTGATGGATGGACTGGCTCTAACCTTCAAGCACAGATTGACTCTCTTACTTGGACAGCTGAAGATGTTCTTCAGAATGGAAACCTGAATGATTATCATAATGAGCTGTTTGTCGTCACTCCTGTCACGACTGAAAACGATGATACCGTTCAAGTTCCTGATGATTGGACCATAGTGAAAAATGTTGTTGACTATGACTCTCTTCATCCTCAACATGGGATGTATGAGATAGACAGTGATATAAATGGGAATGGAGGCACTCGAGGTATTTACGTCGTGGTAGATGGTACCTCAGTTTATAACTACAATCCCAATGATGAGATGTATATTAGCCAAATGGTATCAATGCCCTACAGAGAAATCTATTCTGCAACTGTGTCCTTTGAGTATAACATCCTGTCAACTTCCTATCTGGATAATGTGTTTCACCTTTTCATTAGACTCGGAGGAAGAATTGAGAGATTCCCCGTATTTCAAACAGGGGCTACAACTGGCACTTGGCTTTCTGCAAGTGTGCCCATTTCCGCCTCACTTTTTGATGATCCCTCTGCAAAAGCACTGCTATTTGATATCGGTATTGCTACTGATTATAGTGGAGTATTGGGTGTGGCTTCGCGTGAGTATGCCTACATTGACAATATTCGAGTTGACTTCAATGTGCGACCATTCCCTGAACAGATTGATTTGAAAGCAAATGGAACCCTAGTCTGGGGCTCAACAACACATAGTGTTTACCCATATGTCCCAGATGATGACAACAGAGATTGCTATGATGATAGCGGATCAGGGCTTGATCTTGATGGATATTCTGGTAATGCAGTTCTTGATACTGGTATCTACTCTTCAGGATATCTTACAGGAACCTCATTTGAAACAGGTTTACAATTTCCACTTGATATTCCGCAAGGTGCCATTATTACTTCAGCTTACCTGGAGGTTGAAGCCGCATCTAGTTCCAGTCCTTTTCTCCTTGGGATGCGCGTTCATGTTGCTGATGAGGATAATGTGACACCTTTTACTACAGGAGGACATCTAGAAGCGCTCTACAACTGGGTTGAAACCAGCGTAGACTGGAGCCTCAACTCATGGATAGTAGGAGTTGATACTCGTTATAGATCGCCCGAGATTGGTCCACTCGTACAAAATGTTGTAAGTAGACCCGGATGGT
>JBHLRS010000037.1:0-3026 GCA_048882325.1 Candidatus Thorarchaeota archaeon
ATAGTGCTCAAACCATAGTAACTATTGCCTACGAAGAGCATGATAAAAAACACGAGTAAGAGAAAAAGTGTACTAAACGTACAAGATGTACAGAACTGAAAAAGGGTGTTTTTCCTCAAAACCCATAACTCCGAAAAAGAGGAGAAGACATGGAAAATAAAACTTCCCTAAGTGTAAAAGAAAGAAACAGAGTTGGAAGTATTAGAACTTCCAACTCAACCGAATCCATTAGTTACGGTTCAAAGGTATAGGAGGACCATTCATGAAGATAGATAGCGGTACAATCCGAACAGTCTGCTATCTCATCAGAGTATGCTTGGATGAAGAGCTCTGAAGCTAGGTTGTATGGGAAGTGTATTGGGATGAAGTAGTTAGGCTGTAATTTTGCAATAGCATCAACAACCTCTAGACCTTCCATTGCCTGACAACCAGGACCGAGTGGAAGTAGAACAACATCCATCTGGCCTGATATGTCCTCATACTCTGTGAGGTTCTTTGTGTCACCTGCATGGAATATCTTGAATCCATTGATATCAATGATGTAGCTGGTCCAATTTGCCTCTGATGGGTGGCTGGCAAATCGCTCACCATCTATCCATACCTCTGTGTACATGTAGTAGGCTGTGATGTTAATATCGCCAACCTGAACGCTGTCAAGAGGCTCCATAGGAACAGCATCATGAACTGCGACCTCTGTGGTCATATTTTTGGGAATCAGATTGACCGTACTCTCTTTCTGCAGCATGTCAATACACGTGCTGTTGTAATGGTCTCCGTGAGGGTGTGTGATCAGGACTGCATCTGCAGGAAGTGTTGAGTAATTAGATGGCAAATTGATTGGATCTACGTAGATGCGCATCCCATCAGCCTCAATCATCACACCTGCATTCTCGAGAAGTGTAAGGACTATAGTAGTATCCTCTGCAGGTGGTGAAGTGTTAAGAAGCGTAAACCCGACAAAGGTTCCCACCCCCAAAACAACAACAAGGATTACCGTAACTGCAATAGTCTGTGGTTTACTTGATGGGCTCATGTTTTCATATCCAATAAGAGCCCTTGTATTTAAGGTGAGGTTCAGCGCAGCTTCTACCCCGCATGTTAACAAGGAATACCAGAATGAATATTAGCCCGGTAGAACTCTTTACCTGTGGGGAGAACAATGTTTGGCTTTCTGTACATAGTAATCGAAATCATTATTCTGATAGCGATTATTGTTTGGTTTGCATTGGTAAAGGTTGTCGCCAACACATCCAGAAAGCAGACGTTTCAGAAACATCGGGTAAATCTGATGGTCATACTGATCATATCCGTGACAACAGTCTTCGCATTGATGGCTGTTCCGGGCGTCAATGGTTATCCAGCAGGCACAAACCGGATTGAAACAGAGTTTCCATCTTCCTATACATTCAATTTCACAGTCATTGATTCACCATTCTTCAGAAATCGGTTGTATATTGCATGCTCATACCGTATGTATGTGGTTGAAACCAATGAATGTACCTTTAGATTCACTAAACCAGGCCATACTCAGGTCTTTAGACTGACTATCGATTCAACATCAGATTACGTCCAAACTGAGGCAGCCGCTGGTTATCTTACTATCGAGCCTGGAGAATATGAAGTCACGTTCACAACAACTCAGAGTCGAGATATCGATGTCATAATATTCCAATATACAAGGGATGCAAGAGATGATGGTCAGAAAGTGTATGACATGCTCAGGATCCCAATGTTGATTGGAGGTGTCGCAGCTGCAGGTTTCTTTGCGTGGGCTACAGGAGGATGGAAATCAGACTATTCTGAATTCACTTTGATGTCGCCAATCGACTACGCAAGAGAGAAGCGCAGAAAGTATGAGCCGGCATCAGACCTATCACCAAGCTTATGACAGGATGCACGGTCGATTCTATTGGTCATTCTGATGAACGCCAATGAGGCCTTTGAACGCGGAAGACAGGAGATGGAGTCTGGAAGATTAGAGAGAGCCATAGAGGCTTTTGATGAAGCCTCCAACCTTACTCCATCCTCGTTTGACGCGTGGTGGGCTCTGGCTAGTGCATGCAATCTGTTTGGTACGCAACTTGAAGCTGAGGGGGACTACAAGCGTGCTAACATGTACAAGGTGAAGGCGGCGTATTCATTTGACCGAGCTACCAGAGCTGAGCCCTCGAACCCTAAGGCTGACAAAGCCAAGGCTTATGCTCAGACCATTCGGGACGCTCAGGCTCGCAAAAAGGAGCTGGGCTATTTTGAGTAGATGACCAAAATCAGACCATATCATCGTCAACATCAATATCTGGGTCCATGACTTCCTCAAATCCAACAAGTGGTTCTTCTACTGGCGTACCCCATGTTTCCTCTTCAGGTGTGGGTACAGGGTAAGAGAGACCCTTCTGAATCATGAGTACGCCAATTAGAGAAATCAGCGCACAAATCATCAATGAGATTGGGAAACCAAGATATTGGATTGTGAAACCAATGATGGCAATCTGAGGTAATGCGAGGATCATGGATACTGTCGGGATCAGAGAATAGACACTATTCCGTATCCTATTAGGTATCACATCGAGAAGGAGTCTCTGCGACAACACGTTTGCGATTCGAGACATTAAGCCTGTTATCACGAATGTGAAAAGAAGGAGGATTATTGGAATGATGAATCTCTGGGGCAATTCAAGCAGGACAACATCTGTGAAAGGAAGTAGAATCTCAATCATAATCGCTCCTTCAGTAACTGGTGGGAAGACCAACATTACTACTGCTAAGAGCATGAAAAAGAGGAACCCGCAAGTCTGGATTAAACGGAATCTAGGAATCCAAGTTTTTTGATCGAAGCGTCTTGACCAAACTCCAGATCTTTCCTCTGAAATGACTCCTGGTACGAACAGAATCGTCCTGAAACTTGCCACACCAACATCTGTAATCAAATACAAGAAATAGAATGGAAACAAGATTAGATTGCCCCAGACAATGATTACGCTAGTAACCAAAGTTCCACCTATGATAAACCACTTGACAAATGGGTC
>JBHLRS010000037.1:3126-30062 GCA_048882325.1 Candidatus Thorarchaeota archaeon
GGTGTACTTGGTGTTATGAGAGAGGTTAGGTAGAATGCCAATGCGTAGCACATGTATGCAGATGCGATCACCCATCTCTGGCCTATCCAATCACCAACCGCTCCTGTTGGATAGTCCAAAGCTGTTTGAACTCCAAGCTGAATGATGACCAGAACACCGACGAGACCAAGTCCTTCCAAATACCGTCCCGGACCACCGCCCAATGCATCAGCAACGAAAATCATGTAGAAAGTGCTGGACATCATGACAGTGGCAATAACAATAGGAACCAACATCAGGAAGGTCCTTGCAATTCGTAGAACTCTGACATTGTCTTCACTAAAACCAAAGAATGATGAAATCCTACCCATTATTCCAAGCCGCCTACACATTGTTCAATTTGCTTGTTAAAAAACTATGTAACAAAATACTACGTCAAAGCGTTGGAGGACCAGCTCGTATTCTCTCTCTAAGTTCATCAACCTCAGCGCGAAGACCATGAATATCCTCTAGGAACCAAGTAGCGCCAACCTGTAACCAAGACTCAATTTTCTTACGATCCTTCTCAGAGTCAGTCCCTGAGGTTTCTCCGCTAACAACTACATCGTAATTATTCAGATTCCCTCTTTCGGATTTGACAATCTTGAGTGCATCTTCAAGCAGCTGAGGTGTCACGGGCTCTGGCCATTTAGCATGTACGGGAGCCACACCATCAAATCGAGCCGCCCTTCTGAATGGTGCTTTGTTTGGCACACCACCACCGATCCAAATCGGAATTCTAGGTTCTTGCATGGGCTTTGGCAGAAAAGTCATCTCTTCGAGCTCGTAGTATTCGCCCTTGAAGGAGAAAGGTTCACCTGACCAAAGACCTGAAATTATGTCAAGACCTTCATCCAGCAGCTGAGAACGAATCCTATCATTACTCTCCTCTCCGAAATAATCAAACTCCACGTCAGGGGGTGCGCCAAGCCCAACTCCAAGAGTCACACGGCCCTTAGACAGGTGATCAACCGTCAAAGCCTCTCTAGCCACCTTCCATGGTCGCCTTCGCGGTATTGGTGTAACCAATGGTCCTAGTCGAATTTTCTTTGTATTGCATGCTATCGCAGTCAACGCAATCCAGGGATCCACAAATGGTAGAACCATGTCCTCCTGCTTGAAGACCAGCATATGGTCCCAAAGGAAAAAGCCCTCCCATCCAGCCTCTTCAGCCTCAACCGCAACATCGACAAGTGTATCGATATCTCCAAACCAACCAAAATTGGGTAAGTTAATTCCATACTTCATTCGAATACCTCAAGGACCTGTGCGATAAGCATTCTTGGATATGGAACTTCTACTCGGAAAATTTGAGTGAGTACAAAGGAGAAATTCTTGTTGAAGATGAAGTAGCAGATTGAGGCGGCTCAAAAAGAAAAAGTATGAGACGCGCGTTTGCGCATCCTCAATTATAGATTCCACCTACGTTCAACAATAAGGGAACTTTCCCATATTGAAGTAGGTGTCAATGCTGCCTTCGAGTACTAGAATGCAGTAACTCGAGGGAAATCCGAGGTAGTAATGTGCAGTGGGATCGATTTCAACATATGCACCAGTGTCATAATGTGTGACGTTTATCCTCTATGCTCCTCCAGATTGATCGAACAGATAGAATATATTGTATTCTGAACTTAGACTTAAGATCGACAAGTAATGCGTCCCAGCTCGGATATACTACTACCATTTTCTTTGATGTAAAAACAAAGTTCGAAATATAAATTGGTCAATTGATGATAGGATTAATATAGAAGTAGCATCCTACTGGAATAGGGAATCTTGGGACGGATTCCTAGGTTCACAGCGAATCCTCAACATGTGAACAAAACGGGGTGAATATTTGTAATGAGAAAATCATTCAAGATAATGACTCTAGGTATTGCGATGCTTCTGGTCGCTGGGTTTTTTTCTCCAGCTGCTATCGCTGCAGCGTACACCTGGGGTGATAATTTCAACGATGGAGATTATGACAACTGGACCGTGCTATATGGTCAGTTCTCAGCAGCGGACTTTTACCTTAACACCTTCATGTCACCGCTTGGAATAAACACAATCTATCATAGTAGTCTGTGTGCATACGGTAATTGGGTCTTTGAACGCTGGGAGAATGTCACTGATCAACATACGTTCTTCATTAGTACAAATTGGAATACAACGATACATGATGCTTATTCAGTAAGTGTAGAGTATGGAACTATATCGAATCTAACACTCTACAGATGGGATGGAGAAATCAGTACGGTAATAGACCAGACGACCATAGTTCCTGAGGCACCTGGAGAGTTCCATTTCTATAACATATCACGCACGACTAGCGGACACTTTGATGTCCTTCGTGATGGAGTTCTAGAACTGAGTGCTGATGATAACGTAATCACGACATCTGAGTATTTCATATACTCTCTTGATGGAATTGGTGCAATAGACAACATCTTTGTTGCTTGTGACGCAGCAACAGGATGTGGTTTGTGTACTACCACCTATATTGTGATAATTATCTTCCTTGTGATAGTCATAGGAATTCTAGTCGTTAAATGGCGTCCGAAGTGATAGTCATAGATACTCAATCTACACAAAGATCATCAGAGATTGAGTCCGAATAGCGAGAAAAGGCAAAGGTACTCATGCTTAGAGTGTTTGAGATATCTCTCATTCCGTGAGTAATCATCATACAAATACCAACAACTCAGGGTGGAATTTCTACTCCCACGTTCGTCGATGCATCAACCGTTTCAAGCTCACAAAGCCCTCAGACTCGTAGAGCGGGAGTCCTTCATCAGACGCGTGCAAGAATAGCAAGCCAATTCCATCATTCCTGCACACATTGATTACATATCTGAGCAATGCTTTACCAACACCCTTTCGTCGGTGTTCTTGTTCAACGAACATATTGGACAAGTACGCATAGAAACCGGTCTTCTGAGAAACCTGCGGTGGAACCCTGAAGGGACTAATTCCACAACCAGCGATGACCTCACCTTCCTCTTCAACCAAGAAGTACCGATATCCATTTGTCCAGTCATCTTCAAGGTATTGTTCGGTCAATCGAGCAGTCTCATAGATATAGTCACGGTCCAGACCCATGTCAGTGAACATCCCAATTCGATGATGTAGGATCCATCTAGAATCCGCATGTGTGGCTTCTCGGAATTTCATGATGGTTTCTGAGAACGCAAGCTGAATATCAATCAATACATTACCGCTACCTAGAGATGAGGATTAAATCATCAGGGCTCAATCCCAACAATCGGCGAGAGATGAATGAGAAACTGACCTATGATGAACGTAATACCGACTACAAAGCTGCTGAAGAAGTCAGAGCTTGCAATCTGAATCACAGCCAGCACCCAACTTGAATACATTGTCATAAGGAACCCGCCTACAAGGAACAACTTGAAAAGCGTCGGGAAATTATTGAAGCATTTGCTGATTGAGAAGGCAACAGCAGAAGCAAGTATCATTGCACAGAGCAAGGCAGCAGAGCTAACAGTCAGGTCAAACGGATTGAACGCCGTGAAGTAATACAATACAGCAACAACTGCGATACATAGTATTAGTAAGAGTAGGTTGCGAACAATGAGACCTGGTGCTGAAGACTCTTCGGTTGATTCGCCTATATCTGGACGGATCAACAATGGAGAGATTGACCTGAGACTAAGGATATAGAAGACAAGTCCAGTTCCAGCGAAAAAGATGCTATTGAGGAATGCATCGGGAGTTATGTAGAAGATACCTTCCATTACTAACGTACTCACAAGGATTAGAACCATTGCCACAAACAAGAGAAGAGTATAGCTGAATGAGTATCTGTCCCGCCTCAGGTGAGCAATCAGGAGGTTGAGGAGAGATATCAAAACAAGAACCAAACCAGCTATGGTGGATACTGTGCTAAGAACATCGCCTCTTAGAAGATACGCACCAGAATAAAACAGGACCATGCTAATCAGGACAACGAACACAAGATATCTGACGTATCCCAGGTATCTGATTGTCGAGTCCAAAGTCAGCTAGTCTCCGTCTATCAAATCGATAGCAGTATGATGATGGCCTTTCCATGTCTTAACTCTTCTTAGTCAATGAATCGCAGAGGTTCTCGGAAGAGATATATCCCAGAGGACATTAACAGGCGATTGGGTTTTGGGCATGGAATATAGTCCTCGAAAGTCAACTATCATCCTGCTTTTGTTACTTCTACTTCCCTCTTTCTTTGTAATCTCAGATACTACTATGACCCTTGAAAGAATTCAATTATCCACACCAAGTCAGACCATAAACTGGCTCGAAGGATGGGAATACAGAAAGTCACATTCTATAACAGGCTCGGTCGGAGCAGGAATCGGTTATCAGATGCGGGTGATAGTTCATCGTTTTGCAGGACTAGACTCTGGGGAGGATGTCTACATAGGGACCAATTGTCAGTCAGACTTTGGAGACATTAGATTCACAGATGGAGATGGGACAACACTCCTCGATTACTGGCTCGAAGAAGCAACAGTAGTACGTGCGACCTTCTGGGTAGAAGTGAATGATAACCTTGACACAGATCAAACCATCTACATATACTACAGCGCATTCAGCGCAAAGACGAGTCTTTCGAGTGGCTATAATACGTTTCCTTTGTTTGATGACTTCAACAGAGCAGACACAGACCTCGTAGGTGGAGGCTGGTTTGATGACAGTGGTGATGGTGACAACGACATAGAGAACAACGTTCTGAAAACTGTGCAGAATGAGAATGAGTTCTGTCACATTGAAATGCCGGCTCCATCGCACTCTAACTTTGTTCTTCATGGCAAGTTACGACAGCATGCAATCGCTCCAGCCAGTTGGAAGATGGCTGTTGGTGCATACTGGGGGAGTGACAGGTGGATTAAGGTTGGATGGAGGTCGAATGACAATTTTGAGGCAAACTTGTTTTCTGATTCTAATACGGATAATGGCGCTTTGCCCTATCTAGGGCTTGATGATACTTGGTGTTACTATAAAATCGAGGTTGGTACTAATGCAATCGACTACTATTACTCCCTCGATGGAGAAATGTGGACACTGATCCATAGCGCAAATAGACTAGCAGGAGTGACAGGGAGTCCCTTATTGATTATCATTGGAAAAGGGTATGAAAATCCCAACACACTCTATCCGAATCTAGACTGGGACAACAACTATGCTACTGCAGGACCTGAGTATACGAACTATGCTGATGATATCTTTCTGAGAAAGTTTGTTGATGTAGAACCTGTCCATGAAGACTGGGGCGCTGAAACTATTTTTGATGAAGTGACTCAACCAACAACAGGACCTGGCACCCCAGGTGAACCTTTGGATATCGACCTTGCGATGATAACAGTGTTCGCAGCAGGAGGCGTGGCAGGGATTGCCCTTGTTCTTGGACTAGTCACCATAGCTAGAACTGGAAGAGAGGTTGTTGCTCCTTCGCAGCCATCAGGCTACGAATGGTGATATAACAAAGTCATCGAGAAATCACTCCAAAAGGTCTTTTAGTTGGATAACGGATATCCACGTTTCAACCCCACTATTGAGTTTGAGATAGTAGAGGATGCAAGTGTATCTAATGGAAATCGCTAGACATTCGCACACGGAACTCACTCAGACTTTGCAATAGCTAACAATCGTATGACTTAAAAATAGTTAACTTTCAAGACCAGCTCGTTCAACTGAGGTGATGTCTTGGCAGTCACATTAAAAGCTTCTACTAAGATATTGGAATTAGCTAATGAGTTTCCATTTCTGTTCGACACTCTTGTAGAAATTTCCCCGAAACTCAAGAAACTACAGAATCCGATTCTTCAGAAAACAATTGGACGTCGGGCGACACTGACTGATGTTTCCAAGATGTCCCGTGTACCACTAAATCGACTATTCGTACTATTATCAGAATCGATCTCTGAAAATGCAGATGCAGAGGTTGAGATTGAAAAGGAAGATGCAGATAGTGGCGAGTGGCTGGATGAACTCGCACAAAGACAGAGAAGATTGAAGGATCTGATTCTCGGTTTGCATCGTGGGGAAGACATGAAAGAACTTCAATCACAATTCAAGGAGATCCTGGTCGATGTGAGCGCGACTGAGATTGCAGAGATGGAACAGTCACTCATAGATTCGGGAGAATTGACTGCCCAACAGGTTACCGCATTATGTGATTTACATGTTCTAGTCTTCAAGGAATCACTCGATGTACAACAGACACCACAAACAACTCCTGGACATCCGATTCATACGTATATGAGTGAGAATGAAGAAGCACAGAAACTTGTCAATTTCCTGAAAGAGAATCCAAATGACCAAAATACAATTGAAGAACTCAAGAAGATTGTCCTCCATTATACACGACTTCAGAACCAACTCTTCCCACTCTTGGAGAATGCAGGAGTGACTGGTCCATCTACAGTGATGTGGGCAAAACAGGATGAGATTCGCGAAATGCTTAGCAAGGTAGATTCCTCTGACCTGAGCAAACTATTGACTGCAATCGAGGAGTTAATCTACAAGGAAGAAAACATCCTCTTTCCGATGTCACTCGAAAACCTATCTGAATACGACTGGGTAAAGGTTCGAATTGGAGAAGAGGAGATCGGATATGCGTGGATTACACCTGGTAATGAGTGGAAACCAATATCTCCAATAGATATTCACCAAGTCGAAGAGAAGGTTGAATCACCAAAAATCAATTTGAACACGGGAAATCTAACTCTCAAGGAGATTGATCTACTACTCAGACACCTCCCTTTAGACCTATCCTTCGTTGGACCTGACGAGAAGGTCAAATACTACTCTGCAACTGAAGACCGCATCTTCCCTCGGAGTCCTGCAGTAATTGGTCGTGACGTAATCAACTGTCATCCAAGCAAGAGCTATGACAAAGTCAAGAAGATTCTTGACTACTTTAAAGAAGGGAAGAAAGACAAGGCGATGTTCTGGATAAATGTAGGCGACAAGTTTCTCATTATCAGTTACTATGCTGTCAGGGATGATGAGGGAGATTTTCTAGGAACACTTGAAGTAACACAGGACGCGACAGAGATCAGAAGTCTTGAGGGTGAGCATAGACTCTTAGATTGGGAATAATCCAGCATCACGATTCACGCCGCTGGATGAGTTCTAATAGCATGCGAATCCTCTCAATGCGCATATCATCAGGAGATTTGCTGTACTCATAGATGCCTTTGCCGCTTTTCATATCAAGGTCTCCAGCGTTGACCTTTTCTTGAAGCCATGAAGGAGGTCTGAATTTCTCATCCTCCAGAACAAAGGCTAGGTAATTGGCAGCCATAGTGATGGTATTTAATCCGATGTGGTCAATGTTGCCAAAGGGGCCAAACTGGAGAAAGATGTAGCCCAGATGTTCTTTCCATGCTCTATCGATGTCATCGAAAGTTGCGACTCCATCCTCTATCATCTTTGCAGCTACAACGAGTACCGCTGCTGCAACTGAGAGCATAGCAGCAGTGTGTATGACGGAATCCACATTATACTCCTTAATCACATCCACAAGACCCTGAAAATCAGCCTAATCTCCTTTCACGATCGTGACCTTATTCTTCAAATCATTGACACTGTGATTGTTGGAGTAGAGGTCGAAGAGAACCACCTTAGATTCGATAGCAACTAGTTTACGAGCTAGATGGGTCCCAATAAAACCAGTGCCCCCGGTAATAAGAACTGAACCAGCTGACAAAAGACCAGCACCTTCAGAATGCGAAGTTTCCACAGGATTAAAAAATTGTCAGATTGTTATGAGAGGTGTCTGGTAAGAAAATCTGCTACTTCACGCTCGAGTTCTTCACTCGATCCTGTCTTAGTGAATGATTTAAGCTTGACACCGGTGATTTGGATTCTATAGGATTGCTGTTCAATTGGTTCAATAACAAGAACGAGATGACGAGATGGGTCCCACCAAGTCCGACTCAGATAGAAAACATAGATCCAGACTGAATCCTCATGCGTCATTTGAAAAATCGGATCCCACATCTTCCCCATGATTCGTGTCGAGTTCCAGTTATCTTTCATATTATCAATTAGAGAATTTAGTTCCGATGCTTCAATTCCCTCTACTTCTAAAACGATCACTTTCTAAGTACTCCTGGTTCCAACCAGGTTCTTCATCCTAATCTAGATGTAAAGAGAGAAAAGCATTACCACCAGGAATCACTCAATAACAATGGCAGGTTTTCCAGGCAGTGCAATAGCTGCTTTTTGATGCGAACTGGATTCCTCAGGTTGTATGCTGATATCAACCCCAAATCTCTGATTGAGAAGGACCTTTACGTTCTGCAGGAACTCAAGTTCCTGTTTGGCGGAAGTGAATAGCAGGTCAAATTTCAAGGGGTCTTTCTCTATCTTCTTGATTAACTTCTGGACATCTTTGCCGTGTGGTCGGATGGACTCATCAGCCATAAGCTTAGGAATAATCTTGTGAGGCTGTGTATTCTCTTTGATTGCCTCAATGCTTTTTTGAACCACGGATGTTTTCCAGTTGTCAGCAATGATAAGGTGTATCCGCTCGATTGTGTTCTCACTTGGCTCTCGAGTAATGACTTTGATTATGTTCCGTATGTCTTCTACGACTTGGTCAAAGTAGGTCCACTGTTTTACAATATCGTCCTGTATGTAGCCCTCATCAAATTCGGGCCAACTCTCGGAAGAGATGAAATGCACACCATCTTGATTTTGACCAATTATTTCCCACAGCTCCTCTGTGAAATGAGGTACAAATGGTGACAAAAGAAGCATGATTGTCTTCTTACATAATTCAAATATCTCTTGATTGACTCCGATTTCCTCGTTCTCATAGTAGCTCTGTGCTGTATCAATCAGCCATATGATTCCGTTGACAGCGTCTCTGATTGCCAGCTCTTCAATTTGGTTAGTTGTTTTTCTGATTACACTATGAATGGCATACTGTATCCGCGTGTCAACGATGTGTGTTTCGGTTCTTGTCTTCTTTGGTGATGCTGTAAGTAGGTTCCAGGTCTTTTGTAAAATGCGATATGCACGTTCAACACCTTGGTCAGACCATTCCAGTTCCTTCTCGGGATTTGCCACTGATAGAATGAACATACGTGCTGTATCAGCCCCATATTTCTCAATGATGGATTCGGGACTTACTGTATTCCCTAGCGATTTTGACATCTTAGCACTTCTCATTTCATAGTGATTTCCACAGTTTTTGCACGTCTTCGTTTTGAGGTCATAACTACCAACAGGAAGGAATTGGTTACAGGTCTCACAGAACGGACTTGCCTTGTTTACCATACCCTGAGTAAGTAAATTCAGAAAAGGTTCGTTGATGTCATGGAGACCGATGTCCCTTGTGAACTTCGTCCAGAATCTCGCATACAAAAGATGGAGTATAGCATGCTCAACTCCTCCGATATACTGGTCGACAGGACCCCAGTACATGACTGGCTCTTTCCTATAGGGCAGTTCCTCTGATTGTGGGTCACAATATCTGAAGAAATACCAGGAGGAATCAACGAAAGTGTCCATTGTATCGGTCTCGCGCTTTGCAGGCCCACCACATTTAGGACACGTTGTGTTCACGAACGAGCTAGAGGTCGCAAGAGGGTTTCCGTGACCGGAGAAAGTTACATCTGTTGGGAGTCTTACAGGGAGGTCTTCAAACGGAACTGGAACAATACCACAACTCTCACAATACAGAATCGGAATTGGTGTCCCCCAATATCTTTGCCGTGAGATCAACCAATCACGAAGTTTGTAATTGACTGTCGCGTTCCCAGCTCCCATCTTCTCAAGGTGCTTTGTGATTTCTGTCATACCTTTCCTGCTCTCAAGACCATTGAAGGATTCAGAGTTCACCATACTACCTTCACCCTCATAAGCCTCCGAGATCATGTTTGGATGTAACTCGGATCCTTCCGGTTGGATGACTATCTCGATTGGGATACCGAACTCTTTCGCAAATTCAAAATCACGTTGGTCATGAGCTGGTACCGCCATCACGGCACCTGCTCCGTATTCATAAACGACAAAATTACCGATGTAGACTGGAACCGCCCTCCCATTTATCGGGTTGATTGCATATTTGTCAATGAACATACCGCGCTTCTCAGTATCAGTCGCAGTACGCTTGAAGCGGTCCTCCTCGAGGACTTCCTTGAGAAACTTCCGAAAGGGCTTCTCTGACTCAGTTCCAATTACCCACTTTTCAACAAGTGGATGTTCAGGAGCAAATACGAAGAATGTGACGCCATAAAGTGTATCGGGACGGGTCGTGAATATCGGGATGACCTCGCCAGTGTCCTTAATCTGAAAATTGATGGTGGTCCCCTCACTTCGCCCAATCCAGTTCCTCTGCATATTTTTTACATTATCAGACCACTCAAGACCATCCATTTGCTCAAGTAGTTCATCAGCATATTCTCGAATCTTGAGATACCATTGCTGAAGGAATTTCTGTTCTACGATTGAGTTGCATCTCCAGCACTTCCCACTAACAACCTGCTCATTTGCAAGAACCGTAGTGCATTTGGGGCACCAGTTCACGTATGACTCTTCTTTGTATGCCAGACCTTTCTCAAACATCTTCAGAAAGATCCATTGATTCCAAATATAGTAATCAACATCAATACTCTGAATCTGGCGAGACCAATCATATGATAATCCTAGACTCTTTTGCTGAATCTTAATGGCATTGATATTTTCCCATGTCCACTTCTCAGGATGAATACCATGTGCAATGGCGGCATTCTCCGCAGGAAGGCCAAATGCATCATACCCCATTGGATAGAGAACATTGAGCCCACGCATGCGTTTGAAACGTGCAAATGCGTCTCCGATTGAATAATTGCGTAAATGCCCCATATGAATTGAGGAACTTGGGTAAGGGTACATTTCCAAACAATAGTACTTTGGCTTGTCAGGATCCTCCTTGACCTCAAAGACTCTGGAATCGTCCCACTTCTTTTGCCATTTGGTTTCGATCTTTTGTGGTTGGTACTTCATTTCAAATCGACCTGAGGCTGCTGGAATTTAAGGCCTTCTGTAAGTTCTTTTCATTTCAGGAACTTCAAAATCCAAGGAGTGATTCTCTTTTAGCAACTGAATCAAGCATACCACCGCCGTCCACATTGATGACTTCACCAACGATGTAACTAGCTGCGGATGATGACAAGAAAACAACTGTTTCTGCAATATCCTCAGGTTCTCCTACTCGCTTCAGAGGGACCTCAACTTCAATATACCGTTTGACCTTTTCCAAAGTCCAACCTGTTGCCTGCTTTGCCATCTCCTCAGGCTTCCAAGTCTTGATTAGGCCAGGAGTGATACAGTTCACATTAATCCCAAAAGGAGCCAAATCTGCAGCAAGACCCTTTGTCAATCCAATGATGCCAGCCTTGCTGGCTGGATACTGAACACCCGATGATAAACTACCGTTGACCCCAGCACCACTTGATATGTTTACAATCTTCCCAGACTTTTGTGGAATCATCTTCTTGGCCACAGCTCTTGCGAAGTTGAAATAGCCAGTCAGGTTCACAGCCATGACCTGATCCCATGTTTTTTGAGAAATTTCAGTTACTAGAGAATAACCTCCAGAGATATAGGCATTGTTCACAAGAACATCAATACGTCCGAACTTCTTGAAGACATCTTCAACCATAGCGTCCACAGCTTTGACATCAGAAACGTCTGCGGTGTAAGCAACTGCATCGAATCCCTTGGCCTGAATTTCATTCGCGACCTTCTTGGCACCGTCGCCATTGATGTCCACAATCACTGCTGTTGCACCCCTCTTTGCAAAAGCCCAAGCTGTCGCCTCTCCAATTCCTCGTGCAGCACCTGTGATAATGACCACTTGATCTTTGAATTCCATATTCCTCACCGTATAGTCTTAGTTCAAGAAGTAAGGTCACAATCGGCTATTAGAAAATAACGACAGGAGTAAAATCACGTTGAGGCGAAACTTCAAGATGTGGATTGCGTGTCACATTCTTGTTGATAACAGTGCTGAAAGACAAGACTGTTACCTTTATTGAAGGAATGCGCAAGCAGCTGATTGACATCAGTGATGAGATACATAGAAACCCGGAACTAGCGTTCGAGGAAGTAATTGCCGCAAACCTCCTCGTAAACGAACTCAAGAAGGCTGAATTTGAGGTGGAACAGGGGGTTGCAGGGATGGAAACCGCAATTGTCGCGACTCATCCTGAGAAATCAAAGGGCCCTACAATTGCGATCCTTGGAGAGTATGATGCGCTGCCTGAGATTGGACACGCATGCGGTCACAACCTCATCGCGACTGCCGCACTCGGAGCAGCCCTCGCTCTCGGTTCGATTAAGAAGGACCTACCCGGCAAGCTTGTCTTCATGGGCACACCTGCGGAGGAGGACATTGGCGGCAAGATCGCTATGGTTGAGGCGGGATTGTTCAAGGATGTTGATGCTGCAATGATGTTCCACCCATCTGCAGGATATACGTTGGTGGGTCGAAGAGGTCTTGCCATGACTGAAGTTAAGATCAAGTTTCATGGTAAATCAGCTCATGCCGCAGCCAGTCCTGAGAAGGGCATCAATGCACTTGATGCGATCATCCAGACATTCAACGGAATCAACGCACTGCGACAACATATCAAGATGACATCAAGAATACACGGCATCATCAGTCATGGAGGAGTCAAGCCAAATATAGTGCCTGAGTTTGCTTCCGCAGAGTTCTATGTTAGAGCAGAAGAGAGTGGATACTGCAAGGAGCTAGTGAAGAAGGTCGAGAACTGTGCCAAGGGGGCAGCAAGTGCGACTGGAGCCACTTTAGAGTTCGAGGTTGTTTTACCATTTTATGAATCGAGGATCATGAACAAGGAGATGGGAGCCGCGTTTGTAAAAAACCTTGAGATTCTTGGAGAGCCAATCATTCCTCTACCACCAGGTAGCGGGGCTGGCTCGAGTGACATTGGTAATGTGAGTCAGGTTGTCCCCGCGATTCATCCCTACATTTCAATCTGTGACAAGAGCATCGCTGGACACTCTAAGGAATTTGCAAAAGCCGCAGCGTCGAAGAAGGGACAAGAAGCAATGCTTAACGCAGGAAAGGCTTTGGCGATGACCGCGATTGACTTATTCACAGACCCAGAATTGATGAAACGTGTGACTGAGGAGTTCAGGAACCGTGCTTCCTAATGAAGACAATCACCCAAATCACAATAGCAACGCCAGCAACCAGACCTCCAATGAAAAGAAAATTCATTGGCGGAGATGGTTGAGCCCTCTCAAGCAGTAAATCAAAAGCGAGTTCAGTGGATACAAACCTTTCAGTAATCCCATTTGTGATGTTGAGGACGAGTAGCGACCCATCAGTTTTTGACCAAATTCGAGTATCAGTCATATTGATTTCAGGAACTCCGTATATGTAGCCCCATCTCTCTTCATCTTCGATGAGTGTGTAACTGTGATTGTAGGGATCCATCACATCTAGGTGAGCCAAATACAGCTCCTCATTGGCACCAGTCCAGTTTCCAACTGGCATTGCAGCACAATTTGGGAAATGTGAGCCAAGTACTAGTGGATCTTCTGAAAAATGAACATCAGACCCATTTGGAAACGTCAGAGTGTTTCTGCACGTTGATTGATAGTCAGTGGGAATCCATCCGTAGTATGCTAGCGATAGGTTCCCTAGTGATGTTATTTCCATTTGCAGGATCTCATCAAACTCATACTCTCTAGCATCATGACCCAATGAGCGGTCGCACAGCAGATATTGTGTTCTGAACTTGAGAATGTCCCCCACCTCAACAGCCCAATAGGCGCCACTTTCAAATTCCGCGGATATAGATTCCGCTGAGGTGGGAAGAATTATCAACGCCAGTGTCAGGACTATTCCAACTTTTTTCCAATTCAATTGCATCACCATTCATATGGTACAGAAGTGCTTCCTGGTGAGCCACCTTTCTTTGTCAGAATGATGATGATGACGATGATTATCACACCCATACCTCCACCACCCACAAACACCATCATAAACCAGTTACCATTAGGAAGCGTGACATTTGAAGGGGTGGTTGATGAAGAACTTGAGGTATCGGTATATGTGTCCGTAGGTGAAGTTGTTGTATAAGTTGTCCCCGTACCTGTAGATGTTGTTTCACTGGTGGTGGTTGTGGTGGTGGTGGTAGTCGTAGTCGGTTCTGGTTCAGGTGTAGGAGGTTGTCCATTCCCAAGGTATACGTTGTCAATGTAAAAGTCACCTGGGTCTCCATTTGATGAGTGACAGAGTAGTCGAACATCGTAGATCTCAATCTGTGATGGGTCACTAGGTACTCCCCAGAAGGCGACATAATCAGCATAGACTGACCTATTCAGGATGTTCCAAGAGTTAGGTGTCCAGTCAAAAAGTAGGTAACGAACATATGTGCTGTTTGAGTTGAGGTCGTTGCCTGGGAATGTGTAGCCAGACCATTCATACGCTATGTGGCTAAACTGACCTGTACCTGTGTTATGGAATAAGATGCCTATTTGAGAGACCCCTGCTTGACCACAGGTGTTTCCAACTTTGGTAGGATAGATAACCGCTGAGAGAGTGAGAGCCTCGGATAGTGTCGCATTTACAGATAACCTCTGAGTGACAGGTTCATAGGGCGATGAGCTGTAGTGAGAATCAAGATAAAGAGAGTAACTCCCATTATAGACTGTCGACCCTACAATCTGGTTATATTCAGTTCCGCCCTGATTGACCCACGGCGAGAATGAACCAGTTTCAAACCCTGAATTCTCGATGTAGTTATAGTCTGTTGAAACGGGCACTTCCTCTGGAGCACCAATCGTAATGTCATCAATCCAGAAATCGCCAGGATCACCATTGGATATGTGAGATAGTAAGGTGATACGATTCACCACAAGTTCAGTATTGTTTTCAGGAGTCCCATAGAATGCACAATAATCATCATACAGATTCCTTTCAACAAAGTTCCAATCATTGGGTGTCAAATCAAAGAGAAGATAGAGGACCTTTGTCACATTGACATCCATGTCACCACCCGGATATGTATAACCAGACCACTCATAGAAGACATTCCTGTGAGTGTCTGACGTACGATTATACACTCCAAACCAAACCTGATCAGCCCCTGCTTGACCTGCGGTGTTTCCAACTTTGGTTGGGTAGACTGCAAAACTGAAGTTTTGTGCCTCAAAAAGGGGAATGTCAGTATTGATCTCCTGATACACAGTTTCGTATGGTGCGCTACTCAAGTGGCTGTCCATGTAGAGCGCATAAGTGCCAGAATAGACTGTACTGGTCTGAATCTGGTTATATGATGTGCCTCCGTAGTTAGTCCATGATGTGAAGTCACCGGTTTCAAACCCACCATTATCGATGAGGTTTACTGAGCCTAAAATGATACCTTGTTGGGGTTGCGTAAAAGGTCTATTTGCAAAATCTGTCACCTGATAGAGAGTGATTGGACTCATCCACATCACTGATGCGACGATCAACCCAATAATTGCTAATGGAATGTTCTTCTTCTTCATTTTCACGTTCTCAAACCTCACCATTGATATTCTGAAGGTGGAGCTGCAGAGGAAGATCCTTTCCTTGTCAAGAAAATGACGATTACCACGATGATTATTACACCACCACTCCCACCTGCTATTAGAAGGGTTATGAGAGAATTAGAATCTCCGGGTGGAGTTTCTGGAGGTGGTGTCTGTGTTTCATCTGTTGTAGTGGTCGTTGTTTCGTTTGTGGTTACAGCTTCATCAGTGTAACTAATTTTGACATCATCAATCCAACAATCTCCTGGATCTCCATTGGATATGTGTGATAGCACACTGATTTGAGTGACCACCAAGTCTGAGGCGTCTGCAGGTGTTCCATAGAATGCTATGTAGTCATTGAGGAGGTCTCTCTCAACGAGATTCCACTGATTGGGAACCAAATCAAATAGTAGATACATGACCGTTGTGACGTTGACGTTCAAATCGCCTCCAGGATACGTGTAGCCTGACCACAGATAGAGTATCAGCTTTGTAGTTTCAGCCACGGTGTCAGTTATGAATACAGTGAATTGATCCACACCAGCCCGTCCAGCTGTGTTCCCCACTTTTGTTGGGTAAACAGCTGCAGAAAAGTAGCGAGATTGATCAATCCCAACAGTTGTGCTAATTAGTTGATCTACTGGCTCGTATGGTACACTACTCACATGTGAGTCCATATACAATGCATGACTTCCTGCGTAAACCCTGTCGCTCACAATCTCATTATAGGATGTACCACCTTCATTGACCCAAGGACTAAATTCGCCAGTTTCAAAACCAGCGTTACTGATGATATTGGTCTCTGCTGCTGTTTCATATTGAGTTGGAGTGTCAATAACGGTTGCATAATGGCTTGATGAACACAAAAACATCATAGAGAAGGCAATAACAGAAACTAGACTTATTGTGGCAAACTTCCCAAATGACATGCTCTCTTACCCGACCTATCCTGATGAGGTCAATGCTAAAAAGCATTCCTTTTTTTGATTGAAGGACATATTATCAGGTCAGCATTACAAACGGATGATTATCCAGAATGAGTATCCTTGGTGACTTCTTCGACAGACGAAAGTTAGTAGGACTACTTGTAGTAATTGTGGTCATCCTCGGATTCTTTGGTTTCGTAGGATACATTCATGACATTCCTACGACATATCATTACGAAACATGGCTCCCTAATTCAGACAAACGGGATACTCGCATTACAATCACAGGACTAACGGATGCCAACATCACGGTGTCCTATGTTGATGAGCCAGGTCTCTGGTATCGAATGGACATCACACATTATGACTCAACAAAACGGCATGCAGTTGAAAATGTGACTGATCCTTCTTTCTTTCCACTGAGAGTTCATGTGACAAGTGTCACTCCAGTTAAGAGGTTAGACCTGTTTCTGGGGACTGATGTGGCACATAGTCTTTACATCTCAGGAACTAACCTGAACACCAAGATCATTCTGGATAATGGAGCAAAGCTCTCAGGAAGCAGGTGTAGATTCTATGGTACCGGAACCTTTCAGTTCTTCATGACCGATGATGTAAACTTCACTGAGGGAGGCATGGATGTCAAGGTTGGTGACTTCTTTACCGACTCACCATCAACTGAACTTGTCATTGTTGATGTCAATTTACCTGCTGGATTGAATGGGCGGCTTTCATCACCCAATGTATCATTCGTGCAGAACGAATGGCCTGTCAAGTATGGACAGGAGTGGGGCACCATCTTGATAGACGAGCCCCTCCTGGACATTGAGATCTACTCTTCATTGAAAGTGTGGGCTAATCTTCTGATGTAAGGATTACCGTTTCAACATTCCAATGACAGCCTCTTTACTGACGCTCACCCCGCGGCCTTTGGCAACCTCTTGAAGAGGATAGACCATCCCACAGCCTTCACATTTCATTGCAGAGTGGATAACTACTCCACCAGCAACGTGGAGTTCATGAATGACCATTTTCCAGTCTTCGCCTCCACACGATTCACAAGAAATCTTCATGCTATGGGCTTGGGGTGGAGAGAGATAAACTCTGCGAAGAAGAAATCGACTACACCTTCGACCATCAATGCTTATTACAATCCGAATAGTGTAGCCTCCTTTGTGGTGCGGAAATGAGTGAATTGCACAAAGAGATAGACAGTCTATTCTCCAATTGGGACAGAGATGATTCGCCCGGGTGTATTCTTGCTATTGTCAAAGATAGAGAGATAGTCTATTCAAAGGGATATGGCATGGCTAATTTGGAGCATAGAGTCCCAATCACTGCAGACTCCGTATTTCGTACAGGGTCAGTGTCAAAACAGTTCACAGCGATGTGTATTGCACTTCTGGTGGAGCGGAGAGATATTTCACTGGATGACAGTGTTCGCAAATATGTCCCGGAGTTGCCCAGCTATGCAGACAAAGTGACGATACGACATATGGTCCACCACATCAGTGGTATTCGTTCCTACACTAGCTTGCTCTCTATCTCGATGCTCTCTCTGGATACAAAGGATGCCGATATGATCACAAAAGACATGTCAATTGAGATGGTGGCAAGACAAAAAACTCTCGAATTCAAGCCTGGTGAGAAATATGAATATAGTAACTCGAACTACTTCTTGTTAGGACTGATTGTCGAACGGGTCAGCGGCAAGTCATTGAGGCGTTTTGCGGAGGATGAGATATTCAAACCACTTGGAATGAAGAACACGCACTATCATGATGACTGCAAGATGGTGGTGCCTAATCGTGCGTACGGATATGCACCGAAGGAGGGTGATGGGTTTGAGGTATCCATGAGTAACTGCGAGGTTGTTGGAGATGGCTGCGTCTTTTCTAGTGCAAATGATCTTCTTCACTGGGACTCCAATTTCTATGACAATAAACTCCCTGGTGGCAAAAGACTAATCGAAACAATGGAAACAAGCGGGATTCTGAACAGCGGAGATGAATACCCCTATGCTTTTGGTCTTTTCAAATCCTTTCACAAGGGACTGCCCTTGATCGACCACGGGGGTGCATGGGCGGGATTCAGAGCCTATATGGGGAGGTTTCCCGAACAGAGGTTCTCTATCATTCTCTTAGCAAACATAAGCAACCTCCCAGTTGGAAAACTCGGGAAACAAGTAGCGGATTTGTATCTTGAGCCTTACTATGATGAAGTGTTTAGGAGTAGCCAACCTGAGGAAACCAAACCTCTAAAGTCAGTCAAAGTGTCGCAGAAAGAACTCGATGAAATTGCAGGTCTTTATCTGACTCCCAATGGAATGCTACTCGAGGTTTCAAGAGTTGAAGATAATCTGTCAATAGTCGTATCAGGTTGGAATGAGTCGCGAACAACATACATCCCTGTATCGAAAACAAGATTCCATCCAGATGACGGGATGTTCACCAGTATTATTGAGGTGGTGAGAGTTTCTGAGAAGAAACCACTAAGACTAATGTCTCATAAGCCAGACGGTACAACTTCAAACTGGGAACCTATTCCGAAGACGTTGTCCAAGAGAGAGGTGAGGGATTTCGCTGGAATCTATTACAGCAGAGAACTTGATTCTACCTATATACTGGAAAAGTCAGAGAGTGGAACGCTAGTTTGCAGAACGGTTCCTTCTTTCTCAGGAAACCATGATGTTCACAAATTACGCAAAGATGAGGTAGTGTTTTTGGGCATCCAATTGAAATTCAGCCGAAATAAGCAAGGAATGGTCAATGGTTTCGATCTCTTTTCTAGTGGTGGTGTAAACGGTGTGAGGTTCAGAAAGGTGAAGAAGAGTTGACCAACTCAGTTCCGAAGATAGTGTATTTATGCGACACAGATACATAGGATGAGCTGGAGCAATTTGTCGTGGACTCAATTGATAAAAAGATCCTGTGGGAACTTGATGCAGACTGCAGGATAACCTATGAGAAGCTAGGTCAGAAACTAGGTATCACTGCGAATGCAGTCAGGAAAAGAGTGGAGGGTCTCATAGAGGATGGTGTGATAGTCAGGTTCATGATTCTCCCACACAACGCATTGATTAGTGCTGACTTCATTTCCATTCTGGTCATGACGGATGGTTCAGAAGAACAAACTGATTTCATTCAGGCAATTGGAAAGCATCCGGTCATCCATCATGTTAGTCCAGTAGTGACAATTGAGGGTGGTGCGTATCATCTGTTCGGTCAGTATTCCAGTATTGAGATGCTCTCGGATCTCGGCCAGTTTCTACGAGGACTCGAAACTGTGAAAGCGGTCAAGCAATATCCGGTTCTATTCCCACGGGGAGACAAAAAGGAGTTGTCCAAACTTGAGCTCCGGGTGTTGGCATGTCTGATTGATAACCCTAGAATGACCATAAGTGAACTCGCTCGTTGTTCCAAATTAACAACCCGAAAGACAAGTAGGGTCTTGAAACAGATTCAGGAAGGGGGTGCAGTGAGGTTTACAGTCAGATGGGATGTGAATGCTGGAGGTAACACGTCATTCTGGATTATAGTGAACTGGGACCAGAAGAAGATGTCTCATGAGAAATTGATTCAAGAATTCGAGAAATCGTTTCCAAATGAATACTGGACCTCCTTTGTTACAGCAACAGAACCTGTTATTTTCGTGAGGTTTGTCGTTGACAACCTACGAAAGGTCAATCAGATCACTGAGGATGTCAAGAACATGTCCTTTGTTGAATCCATTCAGACCATTGTATGCTATTCATCTGCAGATTTCTCTTGGCTCGGAGAGTCATTGCTGAGAGACATGATATCCAACGCTATGTGAATGATATGATTATTCTCGATTATCACATGTAAAAAGAACAGAGTCTCAGGTGAAGTCGTAAATGTCCATCACCCGAGATATCGTCTGTTGCTTCTAACCTTTCCTCGCCTCTTCTTCGCGTTTCCGGCGTTCCTTCTCTAGCTCATCTAGTCGCTTTTTCTTAGATTCCTCAGCCTTTCGGATTTGCTTCTCAACGTCGAGAATACGCTTCTCAGCATTGGATAGTTCCTTCTTCCTGCGGTTCTCAGCGTTCTTGAACTCCTTACTGGCGTCCTTATACTCGTCCTTTGCCAGGTGTAGATCACGCTCAACACTCTCAACGCGAGTTCGTTTGACCTCCGCTACTGTTCGGTATCGCTCAGTCTCCTCATCAAGTCTGCTTTTTAATGCATCAAAGTCGGTCCGAAGCTGCTGAAGCTCAATGTTGTACGCATTGATGTCCGATTCAAATGCTCGGATCTTCTCATCTTGAGCAGGCATTTGTGTTTCTGCGACTGGTGGGGGGGTCACTGGCGCAGGCTGAACTGGTGTTGGCGGCTCAACTGGTGCTGGTGTTTCAGCTGGTTCAGCAGGTTTTTCCATTGAGCTGAACCCTGTTTCAGGCATTGGCTCTTCTGCAATTGGCTCTTCCACTTCAGTTTCAACTTCTGGTTCCTCGTATGCCATTGGTTCCTCAAGTTCCTCTTCCGGCTCAATGGGTGGAGGTTCCAAATCGTATTCTTCTTCGGAAGTTTCGACAGCTTCTTCTCCTCGAGAACGAGCCTCAGCAGCCCTGACCTTCTCTAGAATGTCAGCAACAACCGCTTTGCCCCGTTCATTATCCATAGGTGGAGACTCAGACACGGTTTCTTCCACCTTTTCATATTCCTCGTAGGCATCTGGTTCATCGGAAACCAGTTCTTCTTGCCTAGCAGCTACATCACTCGGACGCACATGTACCGCCCCTTCTGAAACGACAGGTGATTCAGCTGCTGGGGTTTCCTCTACCACCTCAGGTTCTACAACTGGTTCTGGTTCAGCTTCATCAAAGCTTCTGATAAGAGAAGATCCGCAACCAGTGCAATACTTCCTAGTCACAGCGTTGAGCCTGCCACACTTTGGACATGTCTTAATTTCTGACCTCTCCTGATTAGTAAATAATGTCCAAGCCTACGATTTATTCTTAGATATACATTTGGCGTATCAAGATACCGTGCAGAAAGCTGTAAGTTCTCTTACTATTCACCAACCATACGAGGCGGATTCTGTACTCCCAGTGGTTCCTTTTCGCGTAGTTAGAAAGATATTAAGAAAATCAAGATTGAGTTCCACAAGTGTGGAGATCTTCAGATGATAGAATCAAATCGATGTACACTGATCAGTGATCCAACAGATGATGATGTAAAGAAGTTCCAACAGGGTTTGGAAACCTACAATCTGAAGAGGACTGATGGAGAGTTCAATAGTCCGCAACCATGGCACAATCTGGTCTTGAAAGATAACGAGGGGACAGTCATTGGTGGCATCTCTACTAGTACCCTATATTGGACTCAGTATCTCGAGGTTCTCTGGGTCGATGAAAAGTATCGTAGACTAGGATATGGAAAAGACCTCGTCTTGGAAGCACAGAGATTGGCAAAAGAGATTGGATGCATTTCATCGCATGTTTACACGTTCTCCTGGCAAGCATCAGATTTCTATCAAGCAGTCGGGTATGATCTCATAGTGACCTATGATGGTTATCAAGGAGGAATCAAAGAACACATTCTCATGACCCGTTTTGATGCCTTTGAGGAAAGACCAAATCGAATAGAAGACCCAGCTCGTTTCACAATAACATCCAATCCATCAGATGAAGACCTCAAAACAGTACGCGCAGGTCTTGGAAGTAACTTTGATGATCATGTAGCGGGTGTCATGAAGGAATATCCACATACCGACTACAGCTCCGTGATTAAAAACGAAGTTGGAGATGTGATTGGTGGAATAGGGGGATATACCACACTCGGAATACTGCACATTGCTGAACTTTGGGTTGATGAGAGATATAGGGGTCTTGGATATGGAAAGGATCTCTTGACGCACACTGAAACAGATGCAAAAGAGAAAGGATGTATAGCAGCACAGATTGCGTGTTTCTCTTTCCAGAACTTGGAGTTTCTGAATAGTCAGGGGTATCAGGTGCTTGGTTTATCGGACGCATATCCGAAGGGAGTCAGGGAGTATTATCTCACCAAGAAGTTTCGAATCCAACCATCATGTTAAGTTACCTGCCTGACTAGTTTCAAGAAACGACAATACGAAAGAACTCCATTTCGCTTTCAGTTTGAGATATTCTTCATCTCGATTCGTCATGACTTCCCTCATCAGTCGGGATGCGTCTTCCTGTTGGTGAGTTGACAAACCGTTCCAGAACTCAGTATTGATGATCGTGAGTTCTGAACTTATTTGATTCTCTCGCTCAATCAACTGTTCAAGTAAACCTAGGGCTTCATCTATTCTTGTTTCAGGAATAAAGACTCCATATGCTCCGAGACCCAGAATCATATTTTGGAGTCGGTCCTTGACAAAGGTCCGCATTCCACCATTTGATTTTATCATATCTGCGATTCCAAGACGATATTCTCTTGCTGTTGCTCGATAATAGCGCTGAACAATCCCGGTGGTCGTCTTTTCAGTCCGAACCTGTTGGACCAGACCCACACTCTTCAACCGTTCGATGTGACGCAATACGTTTCCAGGATTTTTGCCGATAGCATCTGCAAGCTGCTTGACTGTCATCTCTTCATTGACTAGGTATTTGAAAACAATCAGTGCCCTTATCTTGTCAAAGAGGACCTTGATAGTGTTTGGGTCAGAAATGACCGCTAGATCCTTCATACGAGGAGATGTATTAGCTGGATTCATTTTATTGTGACTCCTCCATTTGTCTTTCCTGTACTTCATGGATATTCGGGTCTGAAATGATGAGATATGTTCTGGATGCTGAGAGCACATATACAGGCAACAATATCATGACAATCACGAGAACGGATGCAAGTACATAGAGGTCATATGCTTGCTCTGTGAAGAGTGTCAAATCTGCAAACTCCTGGGCAATAATGGGACCGAGTAATAACAGACCTAAAGATGAGAATGTAATCCAGATTGAGAATACAGCACTAAGGTTGTTTCGAGCCAGCTGCATTGAGTGCTTGATGGATGCAGTAAGGGACATGCCATCAACTATTGAGGGAAATACCATCGACAACATTCCTGAACTGATCAAAAACCAGACAATAGCTATGATGATTAGAAACATGAACGACGAACTAGTTGGTACGCGGTTTCCATAAAACCATGCTGCAATGATGTACTCCACACCGATTGGACCGATGATGAAGAGAAACTGTACAATCCCACCTGGAGCCAGACGAGTGAATTTCTGTCGATACCAGAGCAATGATTCCTCAGCAGTTGCAGTTCCACCCTCAATAATCTCCTGCCCCATCCCAAATAGTGCCCCCAGAGCTATTAGAAATGGTGCCAATAGTGCAGAACCTACGAAGAGAACAATACCAACAGCTTCAACATCGTTCACACCCGACAAAGCACCCCCGATAACATCGAAGATGTCGAAAATCTCATCTAATGGACCGTAGGCAATTGAAATCGGTATGCTTCCAATGAATAGTATCAAGAGAAACAAGCTTATTGTTATCACAAAGACGCCGAGAATCGCCAAGAAGATTGAGATGTAGTAGGTCTTTGTGAAACGAACGCTAAGCTTGATCGTTTCAACATAGTCTCGTCGAGTCCATTTGCCCATTCCTTTCACATCCGTCGCTTTGTTCTAACGACAATGAAGATGCTACTAAGTGCTACGATTGCTAGAATTAAGAATGGAACGATGATCAGGTCAGGCATTGGTTGATCCTCAGAAGCTCCCTCTGTGATTGAGAGGTCTAGAGTTTCTGATGGAATCTCATCAAGTGCAAGCACATCCTCGAAATGGGTAGGGGTGTCTTCGGAAATTAGAGTCGTTATTACATACACCTCTTCACTATCGGGACTTTGAATGTATTTAGAGAGAGTCCCAGATGTTGAATGGAGTTGAGATTGTGACACGTGCCACCCACTGGAATTTCTTATTGCTATGACTAATCCCACGTCGTATGTAAGTGGATTGTCAATTGTAATTGTGAAGTTGTCAAGTGGTGCAACCATTCTAAACACATTGAAGCCATAGTGATAATGCTCGACATTTTCTCTAATGATTGGGTAGTTGCCCAACAGAGTTGTATAGTATTGGATTGTATAGTTCAATGACTCAAAGCCATATACACCATCCTCAATCTCAGGGTCATCTAAGACACACGCCGTTATGAAATCAAGATAGACATCATTGAACGTTAGATCATACCCTGCATTGGCTAATGCAACCTCGACAGCTGCAGGACCATCCTCGCGAGTGCTTACAAGGCTCTTCACCATATCCACGCCGAATCTTTCAGCAAGATAAGTCACAAAGAGATATGCTTGGCCATAGCTGGCATCCCAATATCGGCCATAGAATCTATTGAAATGGAGTAGCGATATCTCTGGGTGGTATGTGTACGTGGTCGTGACTGCATCCGTAATGTAGTACCAGTATCCTGTGTAATCTATTGCTAGATTTGCCAGCCCCTCCATCAGGAAGTCTGCCTCATCAGTTTCATAATTGTCCCAAATCAGGTGATTGAACTCATGGATAGTAATGAGCACAGTCTCGTTAAGGTCCCTTTCAGATTCGATGAAGATCATTTCTCTTCTATTAGAGAAAGGAAAAGGATATTCGTCCCACGGAACATGAAATCCCAGATACGCAGTTCCCATATGCCGCACCAATGGTACGAGGAAGAGCGTCACTCTCGGGTCTCCATCAATGTCTCCGAGATAGCCATCAGGACTTCCAGCTAGCTCTACTGCCTTAGGGTAAATCACATCATCAAAATACTGCCCCAACTGACTGCATTTCGATATTGCTGCACTCTCTCCCATAAGATCTATCGTTTCATTCGCCATATAGACATAACAGGAATCACCAACAGCGAGAAGAGTAGCATTCACTGGAGTCAACTCCATGGACTCTGGTCGCGATAGGTAAGTCCAGAAAGCTTGTTGCTCACCAAAGGACTCAGTAGTGTGTTCATGGTAAATCAAGACACCGGGAGTGAATACAGGTGCGAAATACACTGTTCTCACTTTGTCAGTATCATAGAGGAATCGAAATGTGAACTGATACTCAATTCCTGCCACGAAATCACCATAGACGTCCATTGACAAGATTCCATGAAAGGGAGTGGTATACGCTGATTCATTCGTTTTGGTATCAAGTGGATTGAGTCCAGTAACTGATGGCTCACATGCTACTGTTTGAAGTGTGAGCTCTTCATCAAATGGAGCAAAGAGTCCAACAACACGAATAGAATTAGGTCCCATTCCATCGTCTCCGATAGTCAAACATTGGATATCAGATTCATCTGCGTATGAAAATTCGAAATGAAATGTAATTCCTATGCCAAAGACTACGACAATCATCCCGATCACAAGTACGGCACATGTTCTTGTTCCTAGTTTTCGTTGACTAATTGATGACATAGATTCAAGAACGTTTGCGTTTATTAAAAACGTTTGCGGATAAAGCAAACGTTTGTGGTTTTGTGATGATTTCTACAATCTTAGTCTTTTTCGTGAAGCATCAGTGCCACTCCTCAAGGGTAACACTCAATGTACACACGTATGCTTTTGGTGAATTTAGAATGTTTCACTATTTCCTAATTCGTGGGAAGAAGCGTCCAGTTCTCTTCATATAATCAGAGTATTCATCGCCAAAAGTCTCCAGAAGCATCTCTTCTTCTTTTCGTGCCACGAATGGAAATTGAATGATAACTAATACTGAAAGGATGATTATCAGGAAGTTCGCAGTCAGTAAAGAAACCCCAAACGAGAATATGTTGAGAACAGTGTACATTGGATGACGAACCCTCGCATATGGTCCTTCTGTAATCAACATATGGCTCTGCTTGATCTGCAGACATGCTGAGTACTGGCGATCAAGTGTTTTGTGAATCCACCAAAGGAACGGTGTGCTTACAAGAGCTAATAGAATACCAATCCATCGGACAAATTCCGGATAATCAGGAATTTGAGTCCATGTGAACCACGGTTGATTCAATAGATAAAGAATTATGGAAACGAAGTAACCGAGGATTAGAAAGCTCATTGCTGCCTCGGCTTTACCAAATGGTTTCCTTTCATCTACTTCATCTGGTTCTTCACGTTTTGGTTTTACGAATCGATAGTAGCCCCTGACACTGAGGAAGAAGGCATAGAGTGCGATAAAGGAAATTCTGTAGAAGACCTCATCAGCCATGAAAATCACCAATTGTATTGTCGATAATACATACGCATGAGTCAGTAATAATACTAATAAGTCACTTTTTAACCTTGTTAGTTGAGCAATCATCAAGGCTCTCTCAGAGCAGAGGTCAGATGTAAGATGCCCAGAGTGGTTCCAGAGTATAAAGAGAAAGCCAGACACAGGATAATTGAAGCTGGTGCAAGCATGTTTACTCAGAGAGGATTCCATGGAACTAGCATGGATGATATTGCAGAAGTATTAGGAGTTAGTAAAGGAGCAGTCTATCAGTATTTCAAGAGTAAAAAGCA
>JBHLRS010000038.1:0-29973 GCA_048882325.1 Candidatus Thorarchaeota archaeon
TCATGATTCTGGTTATTAGTCCACTTCTCTCCGAGATATCCTGTATACGACTTGATGTCGGTAGTCGGGACATCCTGTAGTCATAAAATCGCTTCCATCCCCTTCCTCAGCAAAGCTGCCTCCGGAAAGCATGACCATTATCCAAGGAAACAAGACATAGTATGATGTAGAACACATCTTACCTCTGTCCTCAGGATAGCTGTAACTGTCACCTATCTTCTGGTTCATTGAACAATTACCTTCTCCCTTGATGTCTATCACTTCAATCGTGACCTTGTACCGCTTCAACTTCATCACCAGCATTTGGATGCATCACAATTCAGTATTAGAACTGATTCACAAGCGCAAAAGCATAGACAGGTATTACTGAAAACAGCCTAAACTGAGGTTCAAGACTTCCTTTTGCAGTGCAATTTCTTCTCTGGAATCCCTATCGAGAAATCCTCATATCGCTTCCAGCTTATGCAATGAAGAGGGGTATTCTCGAGTGAAGATTGAGATTGATGCCACTGATTTGAAGTGGGGGACTTACTACAAGGACGACAGATGTAGTGAAGTAGAGAGAATCCTTCAGAAAATCCCAAGATACAGTGAATGTGAAGTGAAACGTCAGCATTACGATGATGACTTTACGTATGATCCGTATATCCTACAGGACGAAGGAGGGGAGGATATACTCATACTAGAGGGATGGCAGATAGATGCATTGAATGCTTCAGAACTCATCTCGTTTGTCAAAGTGGAACTCAGGAGAGCTCAGTACTCCGACAGAGTGGAAGCTGTGGCACTGCTGGTGATAATGGCAAGTATACTCGTCGGTGGAACCGATTTAGTAACCATTGGTCTTTCCTTTTTGGCTACATTCGCTAATCCACTATTTCCAGGTGGTGGCACAATACCACTCATGTCCTTTCTACTCCTGATTGTTTCAGGGACAGTGTATCGCATAAGGAATAAGAGGACAGCTTCGGTAAGGGGAGAGATAGATCGAGAGGCAGCAAATGAAGACCCACTGTTTCTCGAAGCCCTAAGGAAACTTGCATCTGTACCAGCTGGAGAGTATGTGTATAACGAGGTGTACAAGAAGAGACTTGAGGGTGTCACAGGTTCTTCACTGGGAGGATAGGCGTGCAGGGCCGTTCTCTAAGACTCCTCAGCCGTATCCATGTAGGACTTCAGTTATCTTTTCTACGATGTCATAGACAAGGTTAGGATGATTGTCACAGAACGCGTGGGAATAGACTGTGTTAGAGGTGATGATCTTTCCATTGCTCTTGGAGATCAAATCCTCAAGACGCATTTCTCCCCCATCACGAATTGGCATGACGTGTTGGACCACAATACCAACATCAGCAGCCCCCTGAGACCGTAGCATCTCTGCGGCCCTTAGTAGTGTGTTTCCACTCTTTACAATGTCATCCAAAAGAATGACATTTTTACCCTTGACATCAAGAGTGCCATTCATCTCTATTGTGAAAGAGTCCGTACGACGCTTACTAAAGCCAGGAACTCCGAACCTTTTCTGTGATCCCTCATCTGGTGCTGTCAAGATATAGTCATCAAACTGGAAGAATTTTGCTGCGTGACTGATGATTTCCTGAGTGAGGTCTATCACTTCATATTTCCCCTGAGTAACTAGCTTTTCAGTCCAAGATAGACCTCTGTTCACAACGGGGTCCACAATCCAGAGTTTGTCACAGAAGTTTGCTATGGACTCCATGGCGCTTCGACTTGATACTGCTTCTCCCGTTTGGAAGGCCTTGTCTTGGAGAGCGAACGGCTGAAATGTTAACACAACCTCAATGCTACTGGGAGGTTCCAGAGGTTCTGTCTGGTATTCCTTATGTCCAACCTTTTCCACTCTGCAAGGATGTGCTAGAACATCAAGAATGAGAATGAGTTCTTGAATACGATCAGAGGTTGTGAAGTACTCATTGGCAATTGTTGATCCGGTACAGCTCTGAACAACGACCGCCCTCTGACCTGCAAGTTCCTCGATGTCTGCAATTCTCACATAGAGGTCTGAGTTTGGAAAAAACCGTTTTCCATCAAAGTTTCTTGCAGAGCAATACACTTGGATTCCGAGATCTGAGAAGCTCGTCTTTAGATGTTCAGCACCACTCGCCAAGACAACCTTGAACTTGGACATTTTTGTTCATTTGAGAAAGTGGATTCAAGGAATTTATCTCAGTTGCGGTAATCACTCACACTAACTGTTAGGATTAAGGGATAATGCCCAGAGAATTCAAAATACCTTTTCTAGAAGAGTCAACGCCATCATGTCTTCCTCGATTGGTTGAATCCAGTGTAGCGAATACAGAGTTTCAATATAGTCCATTTGATATGTCATGAAGATGCTCTTGCATCCACGATCAACAGTCATCCTCAGATGATGTGAGAGTTGGTCCTGAAAAGCTACTTCATCGCTCGCATAGATTGTGAAACTCCATTGAGGTCCAGTCTGATCCTGGCGGATGAAACCAAGAGAGAAGGACATGAGCTCTCCTTCTTCTATCTGAATCCAGAATTTTGTTAGCAATCCAATTTTATCCAAAGCTCTACGAGAGACATCGAAAGCCTTCCAGTCATAGACTATTACATCGAAAGGCAGAAGTTCTGCATCTATCAAAAGCGGGTGTAAGTCCTCCGCAGAAACTTCTCGAATCGGTCGTACTTTTGAGCTCCATGACACCTCATCGATCCTATCCTGCCAATGGAAAGCAAGGTCGAACTTTCTCTTCATTCCCACCTGTTCACCCATATGAAGAGAGGCCTCGTTACTGACAGCGGTGGTAAACCGAACACGTTCAACTGACAGCTCCTTTGCTACTGCGACAACATGATTGGTGAGAATCATAGCGAGCCCCTGATTTCTATGGTCAGGATGGACTCGAAGACCCTCCATCCACCCAGTTCGACCATCTTCAATCACCCTCAGGTTCGCTAGAGCAATCACATGATTATCACGTTCAATAGCAACAGTATGTGAGTCCTTGTCATTTAGCCAATTTTCAAAGAAGAAGGGAAGATAATCATGTCCGTCCCAAGTGTGTCTAGCAATCTCAAGGATATCATCCCAGTCGGAATCACGGAGAGGTCGAACGGTTTCCATCGCGCGAATAAAATGGCACAGTATTCTTTTGAATTCGATGTTTACGAGTGTTTGGTGCTAATCACCAGTTGGGGTCACTGTTCTCCCTTCTACCATCAGAATTGCGGTACGTTCTGGAGCCCTAGTCCTATGGAGAACTCCTTTCGGGACCATGAATCCTTGCCCTGGTTGTAGTTCATGCGCCTCTTCACCAATGTCAATAAGTAGCTGGCCATCAACCACGTAGAAGAACTCGTCTTCATTATCGTGTTTGTGCCAGTGGAACTCTCCATGGATGACACCGAGTCGGACAACGCAGTCATTCACCTCGCAGAGAGAGAAGTTCTGCCAGTCCTTCTCAGACTTTTCAATCATATCCAGAACATCAATCAGTTGCAAGGGACCAAACTCTACCTCTGTACTTATGGAATATCGATCTTCCTGACTGTCCTTTTTCATCGACTTTTCTCCGGGATATTCTATAAACAACCTGATGCCAATTGTCAGGACACCTTGTGGTCATAAAATCACTTCCATCAGTAAAAATCAGTTAATCAGACCGATTCTTTAGAACCATGATTAATTCGTTCTCTCACTGATTTTACTGATCATTTAATCCCTTTCCACTGAGAATTTGCTGGACATATTTTTCAACCCTTGACACCCGAGTTTTGGATTGTTTGGGTTGAGAGAAATAGAGAAGGTATGCTCTCTGCCGTCCCGGCGTCAATGCGTCAAAAGCAGACTTCAAGGCAGGTATCTCATCTAATTTCTTTTGAAATTCCTCAGGAATTATGTATTCTGTAGTCTTTTTGAAATCCACTTTCAAACCAGCCTTTTCGACTTCAATGGCTTCATGAATATAGGCTTTCAAGATGGGTTCCATTTCAACTATTTCCCGAACACTGGTGAACCGAATCTGGCGTGTTGCTTGCGTGTTCTCCGTTTGTGAGATTAGAACGCCATCAGTATCTTTTAGCAGAGCACCTTTGAAAAACAGAAGGGCACAGTATTCTTTGAATCCATGTATCAAAACTATGTTACTTTTCTGAAACGTGTAACAGGGATTACGCCACTTGAATTCCTCGGTCAATCCACAGTCAAGTGTGATCTTCCTCAATTTCCTAAATTCTTCCTGCCACTTTTTGGCTTTACTTAAGAATGCATCAACCTTAGGATTCGTTTCTACCATATTGTCAAGTTCGCAGCTTGATGATTTATAGTAATAGATATCGTCACGTCGAAAATCACACAAAAACTTCTAGCTGATTGGGTAGTAGAATGAATTCAGCAACACAGAAGCACAGACAAGTAATACTGAAAACGGACGAAACCGTGTTCCAACACATGCCCCCAGAAACCAACGACCACGTTCCTATGACAGTCTGGTGTTCACTGATTCCACCTGGCGATATTGGCAAACTGACCGAGTTCGAAGATGAGCTACTATCAGTCAATCAAATCTATGAGGATTGGTTGGTTTCAATGAGGGGAAAATCAGTGGTTGGTACTGACGTGGGAGTCCTACTTGACAGAATTAGAATGCTGATGATTAACATTGGGATTGCCTGTGCGACAAATCGTGAGCTTGCTGAGGAGATACAGACAATCCTATCTACAAATCTGAGAAGTCGCGCTTTGGGCTTGGTTTCCCAGATGCCAGAGGAGCCTCCGGAAAAACTGGCTGTAAAGGAGACACTCTCAACATTCTTTTCAGAGCTTAGGTTCACACGGGATATATTCCCAGAAGAGGAGATTGGGAAAGCAACCCCTGAGAAAATCAAATCATCTGGAAAGAGTGACGCGAAGAAGGGCATGTTTGGAAAAATCCTCAAGTCTGTTAGAGGGTCATCCGAAACTGTTGATAAGGAGAAGACTGCGGAAGCTGCAGTTCTTGAAAGCTCCAATATTCTAAAACGAATCTACATGCGGCTCTTGAGTCCAGATCCTTGGGGAGAATATTAGATTCGAACAATACGGTTCTCAACCTTCTGAAACTGAGCAGTTGATTCTTTCAAAATCTTCCAGTCAGTTAGATATTGCTTTATCAGGAGAGTATCCTCATTTACCTCAAGCTCCATGAAACTAGCATCAGTCCGACCAGCCCAGCCACCAGTGGCGCCAGAGATAGTGCCAGGATTCAGAAACAGTTTGTCCTTGTGCAGGTCGATGGACACTGTGTGAGTATGTCCATGTATGGCAACATCTGCGTCAATCTGTTGCGTTATCTCCCAGAGCTGTTTAATGTTACCTCTTGGTCGGAGTTGTGTACCATGGATGAGTAGGACATTGAAACTGTCAAGTTGGACCTGTTCATGGAAGTTGTATTGACTGCTATAGTCCATGTTCCCAATGACGATGAAACTTCTGGGTAATGGAGGAAGAGCTTTACGCATCTCAGCCTCTCGAACAAGATCTCCTGTGATGAGAGCCATATCGTAGCTGGTCTGTTCTATGCGGTGATAGAACGCCTCAGGGATTGCATCCCTCCGTGACGGGATGTGAGCGTCTCCAAATACAAGGATTCGTTGACTCATTTGTTTCGAACTCTGGACAGGTTATCCAATATCTTTGCGTAAACTTCCTTCTTGGGACTTTTGGCTAGTTTTGAGAGCCGTTCCACGATGAGCTCGGGCGTACTTCGAGCTAGAATGCCAAATTTTGGAGTTCTATCAACGATTAGGTCAAGATTCTCATCTAGTCCCTTTGCCTCAATTCCATCCACTCTGATTGGGGCATCAGTGACCTCGTCAATCTCTCTGGCAAGATGGCTACAGATGACAGTTGAAGTTTTAGGATCGCTCTGGAGTATCTCAATAAGCCCTGCAATGACGTTGGCTGCACTTCCAGGCTCTGTGATTGCTTCAACTTCGTCAAATAGTGCTAGCTTTGCCTTGTCAGAAACTACAATGTCTGCGAATTGTTTCAAGGTTGTTTCGAAAGCACCCGCACTTACCATACCTCTGCTCTTGTAAAAGAAGTATAACTCTTCAAAGACAGGGAGATATGCTTTCTTGGCTGGAACGGGAAACCCGGACTGGGCCATTGTGACTATCTGGGCGAGAGTCTGTATCGTGGTTGTCTTTCCACCACTGTTTGCTCCTGAGAGGATTGCGCAGTTCTCTCCGTTTGTGCCAACAGGCTGGAAGGGAGTCTTTCCAATGCTGTAGTCTATGGGTTCGACTGTCCCGTGCTTGCCTTTTAGGTAGCTCTCTGTCAGAAAGAGGTTAGTTGCATCCTCTACCCCCACTCCTGTGTACTCTGAAGATATATCAGGTGTGTGTAATTCATAGTCAGCTGAAAAAAGACCCACTGCCAAGAACAGGTCAAACTCGAGGAGAGTTTGGACAGCCTGCGTCACAACTGTTTTTAGCTGGTCGAGTTCGTTCGCGAATTTCTTGATGAGTCTGAATTGTTTATCCGCAAAAATACGCCTGAGCTTGTCCTCAAGGTCGTTAATCTGAGTGGTCACCATTTTAACAGGCAATGAAATCTCTTCGCTGATGATTCCAGTCACCCAGTCTGCCTCTCGTACAGTTAAGCCAAGCATCTGAACCAGTTTGTCCTCTGCTTCCTGGAGCGTTGTGGTGAAGGTTTCGACAATTTCTGCAGGTAGCATGTTTCTCAAGGCACTTCCATCTGCGCCTTCCATGTCTGCAGACTGTAGGATGCTGATAATCTGCTGACCGCCCAGTGTCACTTCGCTCTTAGAGATTCGTGTGGTTATCTCTTCGTTCAACCAAGCTTCGGTTTCAGCTATTGCTGTTGGATATATTCGCACAGCGTTTCGATAACGATCAAGCTCTGCGTCAATACCCTGAGCCAGGTCCCCATCTTCATCTAGATTCTTGAGAATCTCGCCTACCTTTGTGAGTCTATCAAAGTCCAAACCTGATGTGAAGGTGGACACAGATTCATTTGTTGGGATCTCTGAGAATGCCTCCACAATCTGACACGAAGCGTCAATCACACGATAGTTCCGAGCATAGAAGCTAACTGTCTTCTCAGGTAGTACATCTTCAAGAGACCAGTCCTTCCCGAGAATCTCCACATTGTCAAGCATGTCAATAGATTCATCGTAGATTCCGAGAGGTGAGATGTAGAGGACCAAGTCATACCCTTGGGCATAGTCTGCTCCGCTTTCACCTTCAGATAGGACATACACAGGACACCATCTGTCAACACCCTCTTTGATGAGTGTATCAAACACTTTGTCATCGTTTGTGATGATCACTCTGCCCTCGAGTCGTCGTGGCTTGATCCTGCGATAGAGACCTCTCACCTGACTGAGGAGGCTCTTCAGTTTCTCTCGCTGCTCTTTACCAAGGCTTCTTGCCATGGAAGCTGCATCAGCGAAATACTTCTGCCTTTCAAGAATGACATCTAGCTTTTCTGGAGGCAAGGGGAAATACAAGAATAGCTTGTCTTTAGCATAGGTGGTATTTGCATAGCCCCGAATGATGTCAAGACTGGATTCGTAGATTTTCCGAATGTCCTGGCTGCGAAGTAGCATGTTGGAGCTTGCACCAAACTCCTTCTCAAAAGCACCTTTTACAAGGTTGACTGCTTGCCTAGATCCAATGCCTGGAACTGCAGCCACAAGATCCACCCGCGAGTCATGAATCACCTTGAGTGCCAAAGACTCGCTCCCAAAGTGTTCTATCAGTGCTTGCTTGACTTTCTCACCTACGCCAGGGATATCTGAAAGACTTTCTAGGGTCAATGGTTCGTCCCCCGAGTATTGACTGCTTTGTCTGCGTTGATTGTCACTTTCCTTAAAGTCTTGACTCTCTGACTCACTGATGTATATTGTACGCTCCATGAGACTATACTCCCTATTACAATTCAATGTCTCAGGGGTATTGAAGTACTCCTACATTTTCTGGTTCTTGAGGGCTAATATCCTCGTTCAAGATTTACAATGTTCAGTGGAGTTTCTCCACCAATGAATCGCAGGATGTTCTTCGCAGCAAACAGGAACAGTTCACGTTCAATCTCTGCAGAGTAAGCAGCTCTGTGAGGTGAAACTACAATATTATCGAGCTCGTGGAATGGTACATCAGATGGTGGGATTGCTGTTCCGCGCCATTGTGAGGGATATCGCCACCATACATCAATTCCTGCACCACGAATCCGTTTCTCCTTTAGAGCCTTATAGAGAGCCTGTTCATCAATGATTTGTCCACGAGAGATGTTCACCAGAATTGAGGTTGGTTTCATCCAGGAGAGAAACTCTTTATCAACAAGACCTGCGGACTCGTCTGTCAGAGGTAGGGATAAGATCACAAAATCTGATTGTTCGACAGATTGCTTAACTTCACCAATACTGACAACGTGGTCTACAAGACCAGCATTGCTTGAAGTGCCACTCCGAGTCGCAGCCGTAATGGTCACATCAAAGGACTTCAATCTCTTTGCTATGTCTACACCTATGTGACCAAACCCAATGATGAGGACATTCTTGTTTCGAATCTCAAGGTTCGGAACCGGACCACCCCATCTATGGACCCAATTCCCAGATCTAAGCTCTCTGTCGCTGGGAATGAGGTTTTTCGCAACTGCGAGGAGAAGTGATATGGCAAATTCAGCCACCTCTGCAGAGTTGACATGATTGTTGCAAAGAATGATGTTGCCACGCTCCTTTACTGCGTCAAGGTCCACTCTGTCGATCCCAGCTCCAAATGTTTGAATCATTCTAAGATTCGAAGACTTCTGAATGAACTCTCCGGGTACGATGACAGATGCTACGATTTCTGCGTCACCACCCATTTCAAGCATCGACTCTACTGAACGTTCAGACTGAACTACTTCAGCCTGCTCACCAATTATGGATTTGAATATCTTGACGAGTTCATCAGGATAGGGAACAAGTACCTTCAATCAACCAACTCCAAGCAAGTTGTTCCATGGCTTCCAGGCGAGTGTCTGGAAAACCATGGTTTGTCACTCTAATATGACCGTGCTATGTAAACGACCTCTTTTGCCACCTTACCACATGCGACACATAGACCTTCGGGTTCCTCCTCGATATCGATTCGAGTTCCTCGAATCTCGCCCCGGGTATTCTTCTCGACCTGTTCAGCACAGGAATATGCATCCATCTCGATTGAGCAGAAGGGAACTCGAGCGATTTTACCCTGCTCGAGAAGGTAATCAATCTCACCGAAACGTTCTGCATCAACAACGAGCCCTTCGAACTTGGCCTCAGCCATCTTGAGAAGGTTCGCATCAATCTCTTTTCCAAGAGATGCAACTCGTTTCTTCAGCTCCTTGAGGTCAATGGTTTCACGCTTCAAGGTGTCACGACGAAACAATACAACCCTGTTCTTTTTGATGTCTCGGGGACCGGCCTCGATTCGGATGGGGACTCCCTTCATCTCCCAGTAGTTGTACTTCCATCCGGGAGTTTCGTCACTCTCATCAAGGTTGACACGGAATCCAGCCTTCACTAGCTTCTTTTCGATGTCCTTGCAGTACTTCAAGACTGAATCAACATCCTTTCCCTTGAAGATAGGTACAATCACTACCTGATAGGGAGCAACCTTGAAGGGTAATCTGAGACCCTTGTTGTCGCCATGGACCGAGATCATCGCACCATAGATTCTCGAGATTGCAGGACCATAGCAGGTCTGCCATGCGTAGACTGTTTCGTTGTCCTTGTTCAGATATTTGATGTCAAATGCCCTGGCAAATTTATCACCTAGATCATGTGTTGACGGTAGCTGGATTACTTTACCATCAGGCATCAGCGTATCTGCTGCGTAGGTGTCCAGACCTCCAGGGAACTTGTCCCACTGTGGCCTTCTAAACACCATAGTAGGGAGCCCAAAGTTGTCTGTACACACTTCCTTTGTAATCTCTAGGTCCTCCATGATCTGTGCTTTGACTTCCTCATACGTGGCAAAGACATTATGGCTCTCAACCCAGAGGAACTCTCTTCCCCTTAGAAAAGGACGGGTGCTTTTGGCATCAGACCTGTAGACTGAGCACCGTTGGTATCTTTTCAGAGGGAGGTCTCTCCAGCTGCGTACCCAAAGTGAGTACATAGGATAGATGGCTGTTTCACTGGTAGGTCTTAACGCTAAGCGTTCCTCCAGTTTTTCTCCTGAACCAGTTTCCTCTATCCAGAAGACTTGGGGGGTAAAGCCTTCAACATGTTCAGCCTCCTTTGTTAGATTTCCCTCCGGAATCACAGTAGGGAAGTACATAGGTAGATGATCCCTCTGTCGGAGAGCTTCATCCAGGATGCCAAACATGAGATCCATGCTCATGAAACTCCAAGGTGGAAATGGTGTGAATCCTTTCACGCCATATCTAACATCAGCGAGCTCTGCAACTCGACAGATTTCAGTATACCAATCTGGGAAGTTGTTCTCTTTGTCCATGTCAAAGATAACTTGTTTTGTGTCATTCTTTTCATTATTCATGATGTCATCCTCTGCTTGGTTTGTGATGCATGGAACTGGCTAGGACTGAGAAGAAGTCGGTTAATGAAGTTTCGGAACGCAGTCACCTAGCATATTGGTTCACCAAATCTTTGTCACTGAAGTTGCTATTTAAGGAGTTGGACAAGAAAAGTTACCTTTTCGTCCGAATGTCACCTACCTCTCGAATTCTCTCGTCAAGTTTGTGCTTCTTGATGAGCTTTACGACACCATCAGGGACGAGGGATTCCCATTCATTATTCCCCCAGCGTATCAGGTCGCGTATGTGGCTTGCACTATAGGTAGAGCGTTCAAGTAACTTGGTTGAGTCAGTCTTGATACCGCTCTCTTCAAGGAGCCTCTTGACTAATGGATTATGGCTGTATGCCTTGTCAAAATATGGCACGAAAGACCGCATATGACTGACCCAGAGTGGATGAATGTTGATGTCTGAGAGGGGAACTACCGTGACACGTTCAAGGTCAATTTTCTCGTCGCACAGTGCCTGACGAATCAGCATCACTCTCTCGCCACCTGTGAATGGATTGTCCGGGGTGTGAGAGTATTGTGAGCTGCCGACGACCATGATTATGTCCTCTTTCTTGGCCAGTATCTGTTTGATCGTGTGGATGTGTCCCTTGTGGATTGGTTGGAAACGACCAATGAATAGTGACTTCATCTTTCTCAGTTCTTGGTGGGCTTCACGGTGCAAATAAGGCTTAGTACTAGGTCAAAAGTTCATAACGGAGTAAATACAGAACTAGTTCTATGCGTAGCATGATTGAGGTTGATGGTTCATACGGTGAAGGTGGTGGTCAGATCCTCCGAACTGCTGTTTCACTCGCAGCATTGACCATGAAACCGGTTAGAATAAGCAATATACGGGCAGGTCGACCAAAGCCAGGTCTAAAAAGACAACACATAGCAGGTATTGAGGTCACTGGAAAAATTGTGAATGCTGAAATCGAGGGTCTTGAGGTGGGGAGTACCACTGTGGAATTCTTCCCACGTGAGAGAGGTGGTGGAGGAATCAGCTATGATGTTGGAACGGCTGGTTCGATCTCACTCGTGCTTCAAGCAGCGCTCCCTCCAGCGGTTCTATCCCCAGAGCCAATTCATTTTGACCTACGTGGTGGAACTGATGTGAAGTGGAGTCCTCCTGTGGACTACCTTCAAAATGTCTTTGGGCATATGCTTGAACTTCTGGGGCCTAAGATTGAAATTATCCAAAGGAAACGTGGACACTATCCAAAGGGAGGGGGTGCGGTTACATGTCATGTCACTCCAGTGGACAACATCAAATCCCTTGAGAATATAGAACTGGGAGAGTTGAGGTCTGTCAAGGGAGTGTCTCATTGTGTACGACTTCCAGGACATATAGCAGAGAGGCAAGCTGCAACTGCAGAAGACATGATTCTCAAACACCTGAACATCAAACCAGATATTGTGCGTGAGTCTTACCGCAAAGAGGAGGATTCTCATTTGGGACCAGGAAGTGGGATTGTTGTGTGGGCTGAGTCTGAACACGGTTTAAGAGTGGGTGCGGATTCACTCGGTGAACGAGGAAAAAGTGCAGAACGTGTTGGAGAGAGTGCAGCTTTACAACTTATCAATGAGGTCTCTACAGGTATGGCAATAGACTCACACCTCTCTGACATGCTGATTCCCTATCTCGCTGTGGCTAATGGTAGTAGCAAGATTGGTGTGACAGAGATTACTTCCCATCTAATCACGAACATCTGGGCTGTGGAGCGCTTCCTTGGAATAAAGGTTGAGTTGCAGGGGAGTATTGGTGAATCAGGAACAGTCTCTGTGAAGGGAGAAGGACTGTCACTCTGAGATTGAGGACAGATAGTCATCAATTGACTCCTGCATAGAAGTCAAGTCAACCTCCTCAACAGCATCTCTCATCAGTTTCTCAACGCCAGTCCCCTCAATTGCAACAATCTCAAGACTGTCAGGGAGTTTCTCTCGAGCGACAGCGAGTTTCTCAGGAAGTGTGATGTCTACCTTGTTCAGTACAATCAAGAGTGGATTCAATGGAAACATTTTCCGGACCTCAGTCAGGAGGTTCAACTGTTGGTCGAAGCTCCACCCACACGTTTCAGATGGATCAATCATGAAAATGATGACATGTGCGAGGTATTTCAGAGCAGCAATTGCTTCACGCTCAATCTCGTTCCGTTTCGCCATTGGTCTATCGAGGATACCCGGAGTGTCCACTATCTGGACACTATGATTGTCCACTCTCAGATGGCCTATGATTACCTTCTTTGTGGTGAAGGGATAGTATGCAATCTCTGGCTCAGCTGTAGAGACCGCTCTCACCAGTGTAGACTTTCCTACATTCGGAAACCCTGCGCAGACAATAGTTGGAGAGTTCGGTGATATACCTGGAAGTTTGGAGAGTGTCTTCTTGGCCTCGATTATGAAGTCAATGTTCTTTGCAGTGGCTCTGATGATTGATGAGATTCTGCCCTTGGCGGCACTCCTTGATTTCTTCATCTGCTTGAATTCATCAGCCAGTTTGATAGCCTGCAGGTGTTTGTCGGTAATATCATCTATTGGCGGAATACAGTTGTATACTGCTCCCAGGGACTGCTTGAGCTTGTCATTACCAACTAGAATCTCCGACAACTCGACATAGAAAGGATGCAACCGTTCTACAGAGGGAAATTGTTCCACAGCCTCAGACAGCTTTGTCTTGACCTGTTTTGAAAACTCCTGAAGCCTAGTAATCTCTCTAATGCGAGTCCGTTCAATCTTTTTCATCCTTAACGAGCTCTTCATGCTGATTCGGACGGACCGATTGTGAGCGAACTCGATGATTTCCTCTGCAGTCATGATAGCTGGAATATTTGCAAAGGGATTGAGTCTACGCAATTAGGTCAAGCTCCATCAAGGCAAGATAGGACAGTTCGTAAACGTTATTAAACGACCGGACGTGGCCAACATAGAATAACTCCCCTTTTGGAGGCTTATTGATAATGTCATTTCCAACTGGTGCAACTGTTGTTGGCATAAAATGCACTGATGGTGTAGTAGTGGCCACTGATTCATTGGTCACATGGGGAACATTTGTCTTGACCGACAAAGGTATCAAAGCGTTCAAACTCACAGACACAATTGTCATTGCATCTGCAGGTCTAACCTCAGACTACCAGATGCTGGTTAACAGATTGAAGGCCCAGATCAAGCTCTATGAACTAAATCAGAAGAAAGAGATCACTGTCAAGGCGCTCTCGAAGATGCTGGCCAACACACTCTACTCGAGAAGAATGGCACCATTGTATGTCCAAACCGTCGTGGTTGGATTCGATGCTGATGGTCCCCAGCTCTTTACCCTTGATATGGGTGGGTCTTTGATACCAGATGAGTTCACAGCGACTGGAACAGGAACAGCTTCAGCATACGGTGTTCTTGAGGACCGATACAAGCCAACTTTGACCGTAAAGGAAGCAGAAGAGCTTGCAGCCAATGCTGTGAGGGCAGGTATCGTAAGAGACGCTCAATCGGGTGGCGAAATCCGTATCATGAGCGTGACCAAGAGCGGAATTGCTGAGAGTGTTATCAACTAGAGCGCGTGCATCACGTGGATTCGCATACTCTCATCTTCAGTGCTCATTCCTCATCGAGGTATAGTCTGGCAGCTCTTGTTGGAACTGTTGAAACTGACCATAGACTCTCTGAGCTAACAATAGAGGCACCCATCGAGGTGTCATCAGACATAGTACGGAAGAGTATCGCAAGGGGTCACACAATCTTAGCCTTTTCAGTCATGAGCACACAGACCGAACGTGTCTATCGAGAGGTCGGGGAAATGAGAGATAAGTTCGGTCAGTCTATCACCATTATTGGAGGAGGAGCTCATGCAAGCATTCGACCCCTTGAACTCCTTGAAAACGGGTTTGACTTTGTGGTTGTGGGAGAGGGAGAAAGGACGTTCCCTGAACTATTATGGTGTCTGATGAACGATAAGGACCCATTGAACATCCCAGGTGTGATTGGAGAGAACTCGGAGGGATGCCCAAAACCAAGAGACTTCGAACCTGTGAATCTTGATGATTACCCTCCATTTGCGCTTGGAATGAACATTGTGGGTCCTGTCGAGGTCACCAGAGGATGTCCATTCTCATGCAAGTTCTGTTGTACTCCGTATCTCACAGGAGGCAGAGCACGAAATCGGTCCATAGAAACCATTGTGGACTGGCTAACCAAGGCCGTTGAGCAGAGTGGGTTCGACCGAACATGGTTTCTTTCTCCAAATGCTCTCTCTTATGGAGGTCGAGGTCGTACCTTGCAACAGGACAAGATTGAGGGGCTATTGAAGGCGGTGACTAAGGTTGAGGGATTAAGAGAGGTCTTCTTTGGTTCCTTTCCATCAGAGGTCAGACCTGAGTTCGTCACCAAACCAGTTCTTGAGATGATGCGAGGATATGTCGCAAACAAAACGCTTCAGATAGGTCTTCAATCAAGCAGTGACCGTGTGCTCAAACTAGCAAATCGTCATCACACTGTCGAGGATGGGCTGAAGGCAATTGGAACAGCACTAGACTGCGGGTTCATCCCCCACGTGGACATGATTTTCGGTCTGCCTGGTGAAACCAAAAACGAGCTTCACGAGAACATTGATCTCTGTTACCTACTAGCAGAGATGGGAGCAAAGGTTCATGGACATGTCTTCATGCCACTGCCAGGGAGCGCCTATGAGAATGAGGCTCCTGGGAAACTTGATCCAGAAGGAAGAAGGCTGCTTGGTGAATTGTCCAGGAAAAAGCTCCTGACGGGTGCATGGAGCACGCAGGAGAAGATAGCAGAAGCCTTGGCTTCACGAATATGATGATCTTTGACAGGTTTGAACAATGCCAAAACCTGATAAGACACACATAGGACAGACCTTCGAATCATTTTGATGTCTGACATGCCAACTGAGCTGAGTGAGAAGCTCGAAAAACAGGGGTATCATCTACTGGGTAAAAGAGGTGCCTACAAAGCATGTCAGTGGCAAAAGAAGGCTCTACTCCACGACACCTCATGTTACAAACAGAGATTCTATGGTATTGAATCACATCGATGTCTGCAGATGACACCAGTGGTTGACAAATGCACTCACAACTGTGAGTTTTGTTGGCGAGTGACACCTTCAGACATTGGAGTTGGCTGGAATCAAGTTGAAGTGTCTGAAGCAGATGTGATACCGGTGGATGACCTGATGGACGCTGTGCTGATGGCAAACCTGAGGTCTCTTGGAGGCTACAATCCTGAGGCTGGCGCTGCAGTTCCAGAGAGAAAATACAGAGAGGCAAGAGACCCAAAGCATGTAGCAATATCACTAGCAGGCGAACCTACTCTTCATCCTCTACTCAGTGAGCTCATCGATGAGATTCATAGAAGGGGAATGACCTCATTCCTGGTGACTAATGGTACCAGACCTGATGTCCTATCTGCAATGACATTGCCTACTCAGCTCTACGTGACATTGGCTGCACCCGATGAGGCTACCTACAAGACTTTATGCAGGCCGGGAGTGGAGGAAGGCTGGAGTCGAGTCTTGCAATCACAGGAATCTTTGCGGTCTTTAGACACTAGAACCGTCAACAGACTAACAATGGTTTCAGAACGCAACATGCATGATGTCCGGGCATATTCGAAACTCATCGAACTTGGTGAGCCAGATTTCATTGAGGTGAAAGGGTATATGCATCTGGGATCTTCAAGAGGTAGACTGAGCCAGACCAACTCTCCATCTCACAGGGAGATTCGCGGGTTTTCAGAGAAACTTGCGGCACTAACTGGTTATTACCCGCTTGACGAGCAGGTTGAGAGTAGGGTAGTACTGCTGTCACGCAACAAACAAATTAAGAAGCTATGACAGAGTGAGGGCGAACAAGATGAAGCTATCAGATATTCTCGCACCACTTAGGAACGAGATTGATGAGGACGATGTAGTCCGTGAGAAAGTTCTTCCACTTGGGCGAAAAGCGGTTCGTAAGTGTAGCGAGTCGATTAAAATGACACATCGGGGTGAGTTCGACGAAGCTAGAGACCTGCTGACTGAAGCGCATCAGATAATCACTGAGGCTACACGAGGGACATCCGATAGCGAGTTCATGATACGGTCCAGGGGTCTTGATGTGGCACATCAGGAACTTGCAGAAGCGGTGAACCTTCTCTCTCTCCTAGAGCACGGCAAATTTACTTCTCCTGATGAGTATAATATCCCTACTAGAGCATACCTCACTGGTCTGGCTGACACGGTTGGAGAACTGAGACGAGCTGCTCTGGACCTACTACGCAACGATGATATTGAAAAAGCAGAGAGCCTCTTGGATTTCATGGAGGAGATTCTGGAGGAGCTACAGACGTTTGATTATCCCAACGCGTTGGTTCCTGAATTGAGGAGGAAATGTGATGTGGCCCGGTCACTGATTGAGCGAACGAGAGGGGACCTAACACGAGCAGTTGGGCAGAGTAAACTGATGAAGAAGCTTGACGATGTAGGGGAACGATTGAGGAACTGATTACGATGGTTGTACCGGATATCTGGTTTACACTATATTCATTGGCCAACAAGGGAGCAATACACAATAAGACGACTATAACGACGCGCGAATTAGGGGAGGTCCTCGGAGTCAGCCAGCAGACGGCCTCAAGAAGAATTGCACAATGTGTTGAACAGGGGTACCTGAACAGAGTACATACTGCCGACGGAATGCAGCTTCAAATAACTGACAATGGTCGTGGAGAACTACTGTATGTCCGAACAAACTTGGAGATAGCTTTTGCACCTCCAGAGGATGAGATTGTAATAGAGGGCTCGGTTGTTACAGGATTGGGTGAAGGTGCGTACTATGTGGAGATCTACTCTTCAAAACTGAGGGCTGCTTTAGGCTTTAAACCTCATCTTGGAACACTGAACGTCAAGATTACAGATGATGAGTCACGCAAGGCAATTGGAAGAATGAAGAACACGCCTCCCTTGGTCTTGAGCGGGTTCACACATAAGGGACGAACCTTTGGCGATGTCATTTGCTACCGTGTCAAGGTCAACAAGAAGATAGAGGCTGCTGTTGTGATCGCTCAGCGTACTCATCATAGTGAGGAGATCCTAGAGGTTGTGGCACCTGTCGACATCAGAAATGCCCTTGACCTACAGGATGACGACAATGTCACTTTGACAGTGATTCCTCTACACATGGCCACGTGATCTAATGCCCATACTTCCCGGTAAGAGGCACAAATGCCACTCCACCCCAACGTTTCTGGACAACCCTTCCATCTTCTTCCTTCTCAACCATCATTAACTCCTGAAAGAAGCCTCTTCCACCAACCGGAATCAACATGATACCACCAAGACTTAGCTGATCGATCAAGGGTTCTGGAACAGAAGGCGCAGCTGCTGCAACGAGGATTCTATCAAATGGGGCATATTCAGGTAATCCTATGCCCCCATCAGCATGAATGAGAGTGACTCTGTCATCATATCCACTCCTCTCGAGGTTGCCTCTTGCAAACTCAATCAAGCCATCTACAATCTCGAGCGTATAGACATGACCGGGATTCTGTGCTGTTTTTGGCGCAACCATTTCTGCACATAGTGCAGCATGATATCCTGAACCAGCACCCACTTCTAAGACCTTGAGCCCTGGTTTCAGTTGAAGTGCCTCGCACATTATTACACACATATGAGGAGCTGAGATTGTCTGACCCAAACCGATTGGCAGAGGGGTGTCGCGATAGGCATGCGTGCGAGTGTCCGGATGTACAAATTCCTCACGAGGAACAGCTCTAAATGCACGTTCCATCTCATCACTCTTGATGTAACCGTTATTCCGCAGACGGCGAACTAAATCATCAATTGCCCTCTCGAATCGATCCTCAGGCATGGGAATCACACATAGAAGGGATATGCATTCATAAAAGGCTTGGGCGCAGTACAAAAACTATGCAGAGAGTCCAGTTCAAAGCATATGGTCACGAAAATATCATTGGAGAACATAGGACTACGGTAGAGCTGACTTCAGAAGACCACCTCACAAAACGGGGGACCTGCATCGTGGGCATACGTGCAGGAATTACACTGGACCAACTGGATTCTACAATCAAACAGCTGGCTATGTCACCTGACACACAGATAACTCTGAGAATGACTGTGAGTGGTCTGACTGAAGAGGTAACGGGAACTGGAAGTCATGGACTGACATACACAGATTCAACAAGTATGGTGGCTAGAACAAGCACATACGAGTGTGAACGGACGCTCATGGTGAATGCTGATAAGGCAGCTTCAGATTTGAGTCGTGAGTTCATTGATAGACTGAAGACTGATGGTGTGCCTATTGAGTGTGAGCTGCTTTTTGTCACTCAATGACTGCATCAATCACCATCTGGAACTCGTATGGTGCACTATCCCTGACTCTTCTGACAAGATTCACTGTTTCTATGCACCGACCTGATTCCTCTACCAGTTGGGCGAGTTTTCTCGTGAGTGTGTTCTCTGGATCCTCGCCACCAACAAAATCGTAGTAATGCAGTACTCCGGACGGTTTCAGAATCCGACAAGCTTCAGGTATGAAATCAAAAGCTCTGGAGGGGTGATTCATTATGACCCGATCTGCAATCTTGTTCTTGGGGTAGTTCTTGACGTCGCCAACAATAGGCTCAATTGTTCCTTGGAGATGGTTCAGTCTCATGCTCTTGTTGAGGAGAACAATGGCCTCGGAATTGATGTCTATTGCAACGATGTGCGCCTTCCTCTGTCGCGCTATATGAATGGGAAACGGACCAACACCACAGAACATGTCAACAACAAACTCATTGTCTTTCACAAGTTGCGCGATTCGATGATGCTCCTCGAGGAGTCTTGGACTGAAATATGCCTTAGAAAGGTCAACTGCAAGGCGACAGCCATACTCTATGTGAATTGTGTCAGTCTTGTCTTCCCCAGCAAGACACTGGTATTCTCTGACTCTTGTGGTACCAGAGATTGCACCTCTCTTTGCGAGGACAGTGGAGAAATTCTTGTGGACTTCATGGAAAGCCAACCCGATTCTTTTGCTATGTTTCAACAGTTCATCGGGAATCTCCAGCACTGCAATGTCACCAATGAGATCATACGCCCGTGGAATAAGCTCGAGCTCTGCTGGACTAAGGTGGTTCTTGAGAGCATCGGATAGACTCTTTGGACCAAGAGAAACAGGTTCAAAGTGCATTTCTCCGGTTTGAAAACTGACTGGGCCAAGGAGTGTTTCAATCTGTTCTCTGTGGATTTCTCGATTTAGTGGCAGGAACAGTGCTCCATCCAGCGACACAATTTTATGTTCGGTATCGAGAAGATTGTAATCCAATAGTGCCTTCCTTATTCGCTCTCCGTCCACTGCTGAGACCTTAAGGAATGGTTTCTTGGATGACATCGACTTCGAGAGATACCTAGAAACCTAAGACAGTTGTGATTGTGTGCTGGGAAGTAGTCGAATGTACTCTTTTCCTGCGCCTGATTTGGTCCCTATCATAATCTGAAAGAATTGTGTTTCTCCATCTGTGGAAGTAACTCGTTGTAGAGTACCTGTGACCTCAACCCGGTCACCAGTCTGTAAAAGACCGCCAAATGCACCATCATACACCATGATTCGACGTACTGATTCACCGTCGATTGCATCAAGAGGTGGTGAATGACCCTGATACAACGCAGGATGAAAGAGACCATAGTCAGCGTTCTCAATATCCATGACCACAGTAGTGAGTTTTTCTGATATTGCAGTATAAGACTCGCTATCATGTTGAATCGGTGCCTCACCTGGACGTAATATGGGTGTGATCCCGATACAGACATCTCCCAAACACAGTGCCTTTCGACGCATGAATAGGTTCTGTAAGTCCTCGGACTTCATGATGGGGACTCTGTCATGGACTCGCTTCATGGCATGTTTCCAGTCAGCAAGTTCACGTAGTCGTGTATCTTCTCTTCCTTGTGCGAGGGATTCATAGTTGTTGTGAAGAGTCCAGGACGTGTCAAAGCCATAGATGTTCATATTGATGTCCGAGCGTTCTAGGCTGTGACCCTTCCACAATATGCTTCCTGCAACTCCAATGTTGTCAAATGAAATGCCCAGTGTGTCATGGAGTGTTTCTGCTCCATGTTTCACAAGCTCCTCTAGGGAGTCTTGGGGTCCAACCTTCATGATCTCCTTCAATCGAAGTTCTGGATTGAAATATTTCCCCACCCTCTCTCTTGGAGGTTCAAGAAGATCTGTGCCAAAGTGTGAGTCGGAAACCACATAGTCAGGAGGGAGTATGTTCATACCATCAACAGTGGAACTTACACTACCCCAGAATGTTCTCTTGTATTTGATGTCACCAGATTGCCACTCACCGGATGGGTCTGGAATATATTTGAGAAACGACAGTATCCTATCTGAGGGTTGGATGTATCCAAGAACCACAAAGACTCGACCTTCTACATCATGAAATATGTCTCGGTCTCTCACAAGGGCAGGTAATTCAACGCATGCAGGGTCAGCCAACTTATCAACCCCATAGTACGCCAGTACTTGATTCGACAGCTAGATAGATTAGATGGTCCACATAACATTGTGCGACTGCTGATGAAGATTCTCCATCTATGTGATAGCCTTAATCCTGCCGGTCTTGGTGGCTATGAGTCATATCTGCATTATCTCTCTGAGCAGTTGGCAGTCAAACACCACGAGTCAATAGTAGTGACTCAAGCAGCAAGACACGATTCACCAAAGTTTGTTGACCATGAGTTCTATAGAATCTATAATCTTCCAGGAAATCTTCTAGAGGCGAGAAAATGGGAATTCTTCTCCTTGCCTGAGAATGAACGTGACGCAGCTGCTGAGGAGATGTTTCAGGCAGATGATCTGACTCTGAATGTCGAAGCTCTGGAGCAGCAGTTATCTGACTTGATTCAGTCTGTAGAGCCTGACCTAATTCACGCACACAGTCCATATGTGGTGTTTAACCGTGTTCTGGAGAAGATCCGGGAACAGAGGGATTTCAAGAACTTGCCAATGCTCGCAACTATCCATGGGAGACCAAAACCACTAGTGTTACCTGGGGGAGAACGAACAACGGACTATGACGCGTTCGTTGAGGTGTGCCCATTCGATCTCATCTTGGCAGTCAGTGACAACGTGAGTGAAGTACTGAAGAGATATCTCGATGAAAGAGGTAAATCAGTGGCAGTTCAGACTCTGTATCTTGGCGTTGACCTCTCAGTGTTCCATCCCTTGAATAACACCCCAAAACAATGGGATCTAGCATTCCTCGGCAGACTTGAGTCAATGAAATCAGTCGATCTCTTCCCTGAGATGCTTGCACTCCTGAAACCAGACTTCCCAGAGCTTAGATTTCTGATGACTGGTGAGGGGTCTCTGAAAAACCTGGTATTTGACGAATTTCAGCAGAGAGGTGTCGCAGACATAGTTGAGTATCTAGGTGTTGTTGAAACCGAAAGAGTGCCAGTTCTCCTCAATCAGAGTAGCGTGTTCATCTATCCCTCAAGAGAAGAGCCATTCGGCCTTTCGATTCTAGAAGCAATGGCTTGTGAAACGCCTGTTGTGACAACCAATGTCTTCGGGCCCAGCGAGATAATCACGAACAATGTCGACGGACTGACCGTTCCGCCAAATGATGTAAGAGAACTCGTCAACGCAATTGGAACATTGCTGACTAATGATAAACTCCGTTCAGAGATAGGTCGAAATGCAAGAACGACAGTTGAAAAAAGGTTCGATATCAAAATGCATTATGATGGACTAATTCAAGCTTATATGCAGCTCATCATGGCAAAACAGGATAGAAACTAGGTGTTAGGGCATGTCGATGTTCTGACTGAGAACCAGCCATACCCTTGCTAGGATGGGGGTTATCAGAATGACAGAAGGTAGACCTGTTGTCAGCAAGGGCAGCAGGATAAACCCAATTCCAGCTAGCGCAGAAGTCTGCTCAACAAAGAGACCAATCACAACAAGCAGGAGTGCTGTAAACACAAGTCCAATTGCTGATAGAATGGATAGCTTCCCTAACGATCTGCCCTTGGAGAAGTCATAGGAGGCCAGTCCTACGACAAAACCTAGTACCCCGTAGGCCATGGCAGGAAGTGTTAGAATGACGACAGTGTTGTAGAGCAGCAGATCATATGTGATCATTCCAAGATAGCCTGCAAGAAATCCAGCTAGGGGTCCACGTATGCCACCAACCACTGCGATGATAGCCAAAGAGGGTACAAGTCCTAGTTTGATCAACGTGAACATCTTGAATGGCATATTGATTGAGTTGACCAGGGCAAAGATACCTGCGCCACCAAGTCCGAATATGACGGTGACAAGGGCAACAGTCCAGTGTTGAACCCTGAATCCTTCTCTAATGGTGGTTCTTTCATCGTTCTCGTCAGACATATTCAAGCACCCTCCATGATCACTAGTTGGTAAGTTCCTGGTTGTAATGACAGAGTATAATCGCCCCCACCAGCGGCCTCAAGTTGCGCAAACTGACTACCACCACGATAGGCTATGGGAAGTGAGTTGAAGTTACTGAATGTCAAAACGCTAGGGCTGTCTACTCTGATGTTCAGAATGAATCCTGACTTGTTGGGGTCCCACTGAGCTTGGTAGACCCAGATGTTGTCATCATCAGCTGCACTGATGTAAGGATAGTCCCAGAACTCTGTGGATCGAGCATCGGCCAAGTCGCGGACAGTGACTGGAACACCAGACCAGACCGTGAATCCAGAAAGGACAGCTGAAAGGAATGGTTCTAGTGGGGATGTGTCATAGTACATCTCTCTCCTATCTGGAGACCAGACTATGTTTGCCATGTCCTGCAGTAGGTTACCAAGACGGTTTCTTGTGTTGTAATCACCTCTCTGATTTGCCAGGGTCATTGTAAAGACTGTGCCTAGAATTCCGAAGACATCAGCAAATGATGTAGGATGAGCGTATGAACCTAACATATACATCATGTCCCCAGACAGATCCCTACTGTAGGCATCGATGAAGGTTGGATACTTTGGGATGGTGATTTCAGGAATCGTGTACTCAAGGAAGGTCAGCGCCCATGCCGTGCCGTATGAGTTGAGTTTTGGCCCTCCGACCAGGTGGTCAACAGCCTGTCCTGGAATCTCCTGAGGACTCGATTCTGCATTGGGACCATACCCCACAGGTTGTTGAACAAAATAACCATCGATGTAAAGGCCTAGATCATCCGTGATGTTCTCTTCTATGAAATCTAATCCGTACTCCCACATCCCGCTCTCCATGTAGCTGGTATCATACATGTTGTCATAGAGTTCAGTTGTGTAGATGGGGATGCTGTTACACTGAACAAATACAACATAGGGCTCGCATGGAATAAGACCTGTACCCCAAACCCCTCCCGGCTTTGGATTACCAAATCTGTCTGTCGTCACTGATAACTTCCAATCATTGATGTACCAGTCCAGTTCATCTGTAACTGCTCCTGTGTTAAAGTTTCTCTCATAGAGTGCCATCATGAGGGCATAATGTCCGGTCCACATGATATTGGCAGGTCCTCTGAAACCCCCTGTATAGATGTCATCAGCATCATGATGAGTGGCGTTAGGATAGTAGTAATCAGTGAATCCGGGAATGGAAGCCCACTCATAGTATTCCATGGACTTGTTTCCATATTCATCAATTGTAGTGTTCATCTTCAAAAGCAGTGTGTATGCATGATTCTTGTATGCCTCTGTTCTATATCCAGGTACTGTTTCGCTGACCGCCGCAAAAGTGTAAGCAACAAATGCACTCACGTACTGAATTGCCCACATGTAATTTTCAGCATACCATCCATCCCATAGGTTAACTGGTTGGTCCACTATCAACCTATTGAAGTAATTGACAATCCCGAGCTGTTCATGGGTCAGTGCTGAATAATCAGCAAAGTTGAAGGTGATACCATCAATTGTCTGAACACTCATCCTGACTGGTGGTGGCGGCATGTTACCAAATGTCAGTCCTGCAAAGACAATAGTGATGACAGAAGCGGCGATAACGAACTTGTTCTGTTTGAGTACATGGGACATCGATGATCACCTTACAGGAATCTATGTTATCAAAGGTGCCAATGAGTTTAGTGTTAGGGCTATGTCTGACATAAATAGTTTCTAGCGAACAAAGCGCGCTGCCGACATATGTCGGTAGAGTTCATAAATGTTTAATTTCTATAATTTAGTCATGCCATTATTCGAAATCGTGTTTAGAGCTAGGTATGAAAACCCACTTAGTGAGATTACAAGAAACAATCCATCGGTCAAGATATTCCAGTGGTGCAATGATGAACATGACATCATGGAACTAATCATGCAGAAGCAGGAGGACTACAGTCAAATTCGCAGTGATATGACAAAAGCCGTGGAGATAGTCGATGAGATACACAATGGTGGAAACACGCATGTCATTACAAGAATGTGTGCGTGTGGAGGACCAGGTACAGTGCAGCACTACCTCGGTGACCCTAATCTCCTACTTATTCCGCCAATTGCCTATGAAAATGGGTGGGAGCATCTCAGACTGATTGCATTCAAGCATGAGAATGTCAAGAAGCTAATGGCAAAACTGAGAAAGGACAATTTTGAAGTCGAGATTCTCAGAAAGAAGCCATTCGATGGGTATATCGCCAGTTCTCTGACACTCACAACGGATGCACTTTTCTCGGGATTGACCGAAAAACAAGTTCATGCGCTCCTCACAGCATATGCTCAGGGATACTTCAGGTATCCAAGAGGTTCAGATCTTCAGACAATTGCCTCTAAGGAGAAGATATCCAGAACTACGTTCTTGGAGCATTTGAAGAAGGCTGAGAACAAGATAATCACCGCGCTCATTCCCCACATTCAACTCTTCAATCGTATTCCAAAGGACCGAAAAGAGTCTATGGCCATTATCTAGAATCGGGTAGATTCATTCTAGTGTTTCAAGAAAATGGATAGAGGTGTTTCACTATCTGAGTTGATAATAGATACACCTCCCTTGTCTACCGGATGAGTGACATCACATGAGCTGTCGCCAGCGCTTTTGCTTTTCGCTGTTCCATTAAGCGAAGAGCTTGCTGCTGTGCTAGATAGCTTCGGTATCTTCTCGAATCTTCATCGTAGACTCCTGCTTTTACCGATTTTCTCACTTCTTTGTGTTCCGTAGTATCAGTTGGTTCCATTAACAATGCTGTTTGTTGATTTGCTGTGTAAGCCATTTCAATCACAATTAGTAACTACCCAAAAAAGAGCATAACTTTTGTACCGACACCTGACGGTATAGAATCTTCTCACCGACGTACATCAATCATAAGAAACTCTTGAAAACTGTGCATCACTCTAAGGAGACTCTCATGGATCTCAGTCTTTTCATCTTCTCTTTCACTGAGAAGTTTCTGCAAATCAGGATCCTCCAGCAACGTACCAAGTGCGGTTTCCAGATTTCTACAGAAGAAACGTATAGCAAAGAGAGTCGGAACTGGAGCTGCTTGAGAGGTGCCACCTTCGAGGTAGGTCACTGGCAACATATTCTCTGTGTTGGTGGGAAAGATTGGGTTTTCCATTTGCATCACCAGGAAGAGATGAGATGGATGTCTACGGTTTCAATGGTTCAAACCAGAGTGGGTATTCAGGTTAATAATCCCGTACAAAAGAAAAGATGGTAGTCAGAAACGGTTCGAACTAAGACCATTATGCTATTGTTCTATCTGATGAGGACATTTATCTAGGAGAACCCAATCAATTGTCAGAAGATGGGTGCGTGAGTCTAGTGATAAAGACAAGAGTGACTGAAATGCTAGGTTGCAAATATCCAATCATAGCCGGGACCATGGCTAGAATTTCCAGTCCAGAATTTACTGCCGCAGCAAGTAATGCTGGAGCCTGTGCTGTATTGGCTAGTGCAAATTTCAAAACACCTGATGATCTGCGTGATGCAATCAAAAGGACCCAATCACTCACAGACAAACCATTTGCGGTCAACATCAATCTTTTCCCAGCCCTGATGCCCCAAGACAAGCTGGAAGACTATGTGGATGCCACATTGGACGAGGGAGTAAAGATCATTGAGACAAGCGGTCACAAGGCACCAGAGGATTTGGTTCCCAAATTCAGAGATGGAGGTGCTATCTGGATTCACAAGTGTGCGGGGGTACGTTATGCGAAGAAAGGCGCGTCCTTGGGTGCAGATTTAGTGACTGTTGTTGGATACGAGAATGGGGGAGCCACTGGTATTTTGGATATAGGAACAATGGTAATGACTCCATCTGTTGTTGATGCCCTAGATGTACCAGTGATTGCTGGAGGGGGAATAACAGATGGCAGAGCGCTTGCTGCAGCCTTAGCACTGGGTGCTGAAGGAGTGATTATGGGTACAAGACTGATGGCTACGAAGGAATGCCCCATACATGATAATCTCAAACAGGCCTTCGTGGAGGCGACAGAAATTGATACGGCTCTAGCCTTACGTTCTGTTGGAAACACACACCGGTTCTGGAACAACAAAGCATTACAGAAGTTGCTTGAACTAGAGGCTCAGGAAGCACCTCTTTTCCAACTCATTCAAGTTGCGTCAGGAGATAAATCAGAAGAGATGTACAGAGAAGGAGATATTGACTATGGGGTTGTCGCCTGTGGTCAAGGCGTAGGTTTGGTCAAAGATATTCCCACTGTCAAAGAGCTTCTGGATAGAATAATGAATGAGGCTGAGGATGTAATTTCGAAACTTAACAAGATAGCGAATTGAGAAGTTAGAAAGCAAAGACACGGATTCAAAGAATGAGTTAAATGCAAAATGTGAGATGACGATACAAACTTTGGGAGATTTTGAAGTCAAATGAAAAAAGGTGTAGCAAAACCTCGGTTTGTTGGTCAATTAATCATGGGAATTCTGGAAATTGTCTTGATTTTTGCGTTCATACCGTACGTCAATGAGATCGGTGGATCGCTGATCACATCCAGTACATATGCGAATATGATAATGTGGAGTGCATTAGCATTCGTGGTCGTACACGGTCTGTGGCGAATCATCGATGCATACACAACAATGCGTCATGCGGACTAGATGAACAACCAATAGAAACCAAATCCAGAAGGGGGTGTCGATATGACACCCCCTCTCATATTGTCCACAGCGACAGGTCAGGAAATTATCACAATTATTTCAATACAAAATAGTTGAACCAGTTTTGGTTGAAGCCTGTTTTCTTCCAATCGGACAGACCTCCATGCATCTTGCACACTCGATATAGCTGTTCTCTGTCGGTCGCGGGACTAGTTTCTTCTCCATCTCACGTACATGGGGAGAAACATCCGATGAACCTGGGGACTCAGCTGAGTAAGTCATACACTTCTCGATTGTGATTGTGTACGGTGCAAGTGCCTTTGTTGGACACGCTGTCACACATAGATTGCAGTCTCCGCAAAGATCCTCCTCAAAGGGTGTGTCTGGCTCTAGTTCTGCGTTTGTGAGTATCGAGATCAGGCTCACTCTAGGTCCATGTCTTGGTGTGACCAATAATGTGCTCTTTCCCTGACCACCCAGACCACACTTGATGGCAGCAGTCTTCATTGGGATTCTCAAGGAGTATCTGGCCTCATATCCTTCTCTATGGAGATAGTCAACAATCTCCCAAGCTTTGTTCTTCATAATCTCGTATGGGAGGTAATAACTCTCAAACTCCTCGTCGGGAGAGTGAAGTCCGTAACCACGCCACTCTGGTGAGTCCACTGTGAGACTGAACATTTTGTCCCATGTATGAAACACCAAGAGTATGACCGATTTCACATCATGTAGCTCCTGTATTGGTGATAGCAGGGTTGTGACCTTACCAACCGGTCCATAAGGAAGATCTTCAAGCAGCTCAGGGGTTGATATGCCAACTGATGCAAAACCAACTTTCAAGGCTCGTTGTTTCAGATTTTCTGTCAGAGAAATCATTCTCATCATCACACCTTTTTTCAGTGAACTGAAGATGGAACAGAAATTCATTTGGCTCTATAACCGTCATATGATGGTAGGTCCTAATACTCTACATCAATGATTGACGAAAAGGTATGCAAGTTTAAGACCAAAAAGAAAAAAAACGAAACCAAAAAGTTGTGGATGGATGATCGTGTGGCAACAATTCTGATGAAACTCTCTGAGGGTACTGCTTCACATCAATACGACCGTTGGATAGGGATTCTAACTTTTTGGCAAAATAAAGCAATGAGGGATTATATTATCAAGGAACTTCTGCCAAGAGGAAGTAGAGTTCTTGATGTTGGCTGCGGAACAGGAGAGTTGTTAATCGAGGCTGGTCGGAGAGGTGTCAGGGGACTTGGCATAGATACCAATGAAGCAATGCTAGCGATTGCTCAGGAAAAGAGCAAGAAAAGGAACCTTGGTCGACGAGTAGAGTTTAAACTTGGAGATGCATTGAGTTTCAGTTTCGCAAAGAGTCCTTTTGATATAGTTGTCAGCACACTAATGATTAGCGAGCTTCAAGAGGATGAGGTACAGAAGTTTGTGTATGCCACATTGAATCATGTAAAATCAGGTGGGACTGTCATCATTGGAGGCGAAGGTGAACCTCGTGGTATATTCTTCGCGCGCATAATCAATCTGATAAGACGGGTTAGCTACTGGATTGTTGGAAAGCTGACAGGATTAAGATATCACCCATATCATAAGGTTGCAGCCGCAATGAGAAACGCAGGGCTGTTACTCAAGTACAAAGTCAGATTCATGGGTGGACTATTGGTGCTCTATGTAGCGGAGGCGAGCTGATTGAAGAAAGGTCTGAAGTATTATCTATGCATTATTTTTAGTGAACTCATGTGGCCAGGCCTTGCGTTGAGGTGGGACCCAGGAATCTACTCCTTCAACGGAGCTGATTCTGAGGCGCCTGTTCTGGTCACCGTGAATTACTATCTCACTGTTCACCGTGTCATTCAGTCAATTGAACAACAGAAACTGAAGTGTCATCTCCTAGTTGCTGACTCCCATGGCATAAATGCATGGTGCGGTAGTCGTGGTGGTCATGTTGATACAGACTCAGTTCTAAATGCAATTGAGAGCTCTGGGCTTGAGAACAAGGTTTCTCATAGACGACTGATACTTCCTCAACTCGTTGCTAGTTCTGTTTCCAAATCAGTTCTGTCAAGCCATGGATGGAGAGCCGAGTTTGGACCTGTTGAGATAGATGATGTTGGTCAGTTCGTTGAGAGTGACTATAAAAAGACTCCAGAGCAGAGTCTTGTAACATTTGATTTGAAACATCGTCTTGAGGAGAACATCGGTCATCTGGTGTTCGAAACTGCGATTTTTCTGATAGTGACACCCATATTCTGGTTACTCGCCTTTTTGGGTGGCCCATTGTCATCATGGTTCTCCTACTGGCTATCAAATCTGGTCTTCATTATCGGTGGGACATATCTCGTTGGAACCTTCATGTCGCTGG
>JBHLRS010000039.1:0-29608 GCA_048882325.1 Candidatus Thorarchaeota archaeon
AAAAGGAGAAGAACTCTCACAGAACGCGTACAGTCAATCTTCAGGTTCATAGAGGAACAACCAGAACCTTTCCCAAAGTCAGAGTTCCAGAGAATCGGTTTGAATCCAACAACTGCAGAAACATGGGTTCGTCTCATTGAGTACATCCAGAGTCAACCAATGATAAGAGTCACGCGAATGGGTTCATCAACATACATTGAGAAGATTGAGAACAAATACCTCAGTATGATGAGAAAGAGAATTCTCAATCCTAATTTGTCCTTGAAGGAGAGAAATGATGCAATGAGAGATTACATCAATGCTCTTCAGACACTCGAGATAATCGAGGATGGAAGAATTAAGAAAGGATAATGAATTTTTATGTAGGATGGACTTTTGTTAAACAGGACTTGATCTGTAATGCCTCGACCTTGCCACATATTCGCTTTTCTCTTTGTTTTGATAATCCTCAATCCAGTTCCACAGACTGAAGCTTGGACACTCCAAGATCATTTTCGGTCACAGAAAGATTATGGGAATTTCACGGTAGATGTGAGTGGAGCTCAGGTAGAGATTGTCAATACCCCTGAGGCTTTCGAGGGTTACAATCTCTTTGTGCTTCTCAAAACAGACAAAGTAACACGAGATCGTGACTTCGTCATGTTGATAATTGGAGGAAATGGTGAAGTCATACTAGAGGAAGTCCTTCCTGAAAACAAGTGGATAGGAGATTGTCCTGCAGAGTTTCTTGATCCAACATCCATTCTCGTCAGGTATAGCAATACAACAGCCCTTTACAACTTGACAGATGGTTCTGCAACTTTACTGCCCTTTGAGGGGCATCATGAGTTTGAATACAACCCCATCAATGATACGTTCTTTACTTTTCATTACGACACCGAAAAAATCGGGGAGGAAAATTACCTCTACGATTTACTTCTTGAATTTGACAGAGAGGGAAACATAGTCTGGTCGTTTAATGTTTCTACTTTGATGAGTCTTGACCAAGAGTGTCCATACCAAGATTATCAGTGGGGCCATCGTGATATCTCACATGCGAACACTATCTACTATGATGTAGAGGACGATTCCATATACCTGATGCTCAGAAACGCGAACACCTTTTGGAAAATCGATCATTCCACCGGAGAAGTAATCTGGGGACTTGGAGAATATGGAAACTTTACTTTATACAACAGGTGGAAACAGTCTACTAACAACCTCTTCTATCATGCACATGCTGTTGAAAGGATAGACGAAAACAACTTCATTCTGTTCGATAATGACTTTCACAATCAGACCAATGAATGGAGTCGGCAGTCAAGGATACTTGAAATTGAGTTAAACGAAAGCACGATGACGGCTAACACAAGTTGGGTGTGGACCGCGGATTCTGAATACTCTTCATATCTCTGGGGCGACGCTGACAAACTACCAAACGGAAATAGACTGGGAGTCTTTGGAATAGTTGTAAGACCTGATCCATATTATGGGGGAAGGATTGTGGAGGTCAATGAGGAGCATGACATTGTCTGGGAGCTATCATTTGTAAATGACGAGTCCTACTGGTATGGGATTTACAGAAACGAAAGATTTCAGATGCAACCCTATCTTAGACTAGTTGATTCAGGAAATGAATATCCTCAGGGGGATGTCAGTCTGGAATGGCAGACTGGGTTTAATTATCGACCCAAGAGGGATATGCATGGTACCTTCGAACTCTATTTAGATGAGGTCCTCGTTGATGAAGGAGAGGTTATATTTGACCGCTATTGGAGGCCGACAACTCTATCTTATACATTTCAGAATCTCTCTCCAGATTCCTACAATGCTACTTTGGTTGTATGGGATGGCTATGGCAATTCAGCAATATCATCGAAGATGATCCATGTAACTAGTGAGGGCAATTCAGCGTTCTTCGTCTTTATCTTGTCGATTATAGGAATTATTGCGTTGATTGTTCTTTGGAAATGGCATGGCTTCCGACGCTAAGGGAAACATCTAACATAGTGAGATTTCAACAATGCGACTCGTGTTCTTTCTAGTGGATACATGACCTCATTCATTCCCAAGTTGCAGTGTTCTACGCAATAGGACAAATGTGTGTACGATGATAGCTTATTTTCAATAGATGTTTGTGTAGAATTCTACGTTAGGAGTGACTCATAATGGGTCTACCTAAGAAAATTGGAATCACTATTCTACTCTATGTGATACTTGGATTTGTCTGGAGTGTGTTGATGTTCTACTCCATTATTCCGCCACCTGGTGGTCTTAGTGGACCTCTCAACATCTTGTACATCATTTTCTCGCCAATAACAACAGTATTCTTCTTGATACTGGTGTCAGCTGGTGTAATTGCTCCATAGCTAATTCTTTGAACATGAAGAACCGGACTCATATTCACGGGAGGAGATATCTAGTATGCTTCATAATTCAAGGGATAGAGTAGAGATAGTTTCCATCTGTTCAGATGACATAGAGAGTTTCATGGCTCCTGCATTCTGTTCTACCTGATAGGTCTTGGTGGCACCAGGGATCGTGATGATTGTATCACCATGGTAGTTGATGGTCCAACTCAAGGCGACTTGTGCTGCTGTTGCATTGTGTTCCGATGCAATTGCCTCAAGAGTTTCAACCAGCTCTTTACTTTTCTTCAAACCACCTCGAATGCGAAACCTCCTTACCCTCGGCATCTTGTCCACAAGCTCCGGATTTCGATGTAGGTTCCCTGTCAGAACACCTTGTCCTAAGGGGGTATATGCCATGATAGTGACGCTAAGTTCCTTTGCAGCTTCCAGTGTGCCATTGAACTCAATCCCGCGCTTCAGAAGCGAGAAATGAACCTGATTAGCAGCTAGTGGAATTCCTCGTTCAGCAAGTGCATCATGAGCCCTAATCATGCGGTCTTTTGAAAAGTTACTTACTCCCACAGCTTGTATTATTCCAGCTTCCATTAAATCCGCCATCTCATCCATCTGAGCTTCAACTGAGGAAACTGAATATGGCATGTGAACGAAGTAGAGATCTATAGGGTAAGGAGCCAATCGTTCAGTGCTCTTTGCTGCAGACTTCCGAATCGATTTGGCACGTTTGAGCATGGGAAACCATTTGGTGGAGATTACTACATCTCCGGGAGACTTTTCAGCAGCTTGAAGAGACCTAGACACTGCGCATTCTGAATATCCAGAACCGTAGATTTCAGCCGTGTCAATCAGACTAATCCCAGAATCCAGAGCGACCTTCACAACTTCATTTTGAGTTTCGGGTTCAACAGGTGTGAACATGAAACGGAAGAAACTATGCCCGCCTGCAAGCTCCATTGCACCAAAACCAATTGGACTTACCTCGATGTCAGTCTTCCCTAGCTGACGTTTTGTGAATTCCTGCATGTTCTCTCATATAGTTTTTTTATCAACCGCTTTTAATCGCTCATATATGCCCATTGTTCCCTTTACCATGCAATCAATTCATGTTCCTCTGAGAGGAGGACAAGAAGGGGAAAACTCCCCTTCCTTCATCTCAGCAATTGGACGTAATGAAGACAAACCAGCTGAACGATCCCGGCGTTGGGTCTGAACAGACATATCCAAAACCATAAGCATGGTCATTGATTGGATCGTCAAGCTGTGGATTCCCTGGGTCAGGAGACTTCGTTGCATAGAATACTGCCGCTTGAATATCACTTCCCTCGGTTTCAGCACATGCCCTGAACCAAGCTTGGACTATTGTTCTTGGAAGAATGAGAGAATAGAGCCCGGTCATATAGAGACCAAATTTCACTCCCCTCGTCTGTACATTACGACTTGTTGTTGCAAAGGAGCAAATCTGATGAAGACCTTGAAGGGTTTGGTCCCATCGTTCGAAGACAGTGTCACCGTTGTCGTTTTCCCATGCAAGAGGACTACAGGCATCGAAAACAATAGTTTCGAGGTCGCCATCTCCTAGTCGCATCTCTCCAGGACTTAACCAACCATTATCATGTTGAGATGTGAATGAAACTCCATTGGGATTGCCATGGTCTTGATAATAGACAATATCAACACAATCAACCCATTCTGTATCTGTTCCACCCTGAGCTACCTCTTTGAAGTCTTCCTCCCATGCTGACCATTCGCCCCAATTGAACTCTCGATTGAAGGCGCCTTGAGTCCCCATCCAGTTATAGAATCCCTCGATGTTTGTTTCAGTATTCCACAGTGGAGAGTCAAGATCGGACATTCCTACCCACTCAATACCCACTTCCTTAACCCCGTCATCATATGCACCTGAGGGTGCGCTGGGTGTAAATTTTCTTGAATCAGAAATCTCACTACTAGCAAAAGATACTGGTAAGAACATGAAAGCTGAGAACATCATCAGGAGAAACAGCAACACCAAACTACCTCTCCTCCTCCTCACCACAAGGAAAGAAGCTAAAACAAGAACAATGCCACTTGTTATGATAATGGTGATTTGTGGGTCCATCTCAAAGTCAACTGTTTCAATTGTTACTGCAATACAATCACTGGCACCTCTTCCTTCAGCATCTATAACACGTACTGAGATTGCATGTGGTACTGGGTAATCCTTCTTGGTCACTTCCGTCAGGGATATTGTTGTGAAGGACTTTGATGTACTAAGCACACCATCGAAGTCAGAAGCCCATTGATATGTATAAGGGGCAGTTCCCAAGGACACACTGCAATCAAAGGTGATGGATGCACCAGGCATCATTGAGATGCCATGATTAGGTGTCGTGATTTCGACTATGGGGTTGAATAATGTCCCATCAAGGTAAACGAGTTTAAGAAGTCCAGAATGCTCATCCGATGCATCCTCTTTGATTGAAACCTCCCACATAGGGTAGAGAAGAACCGCACCATCTTCATCATCCGTCTTGTATACGAGACGATGGTCTACAACCTCCTCAGGGTTGATACCGTGAGCATCAAGAGCAGACTCGTATTCAATTAGGCTCGATGTTGCGTGAGGTTCAGGTGCAATGTCCCTCCATTTCCAGTCAAAGCCTACCGTGTCCCCACCCTCTCCAATCATTACAGAGATCTGTGCTGTTTCACCTGCTATTGGAATATCATCGACCATGAATTCGTAATTCACATGCCATTGAAGTACCTTAGTCCGTAACTCATCACTGTCAGGATTGTAGGCTGTAACATTGGTCGAACCAATGTTCTTCAATATCGCATTACGAGGAAGTAGTCCCTTCTGTACAAGCCATGTTTCAGCGATGGTTTGGCAACTAGAAGGACTGGGAACTTCAATTCCAAGAGCAACATTCCAGAGTTTATCGTAGTCAGCATACCAGATGGAGCCATCACGGCTGTCAATCTCAAAGGTCTGGTTAAGATAGTTGACCACGAAACCATATTCAGTTTCGTTAGCTAAGATCTCCGGGATAGGAGTCAAAGAGCGAGCCATCACTTCGGTATAGGTCTTATTGACTTCCGGAGTTACAAGTTCGTATATTGGCATCTCAGTCTGTGAGATAACATATTTTGAAGTATCAACGATATTTCGTTCTACTGAAATCGTTTCGCCAGTTTCAATTGGTACAGAAACCAAACATAATAGCAGTATAATCAATAGAATTGCATCCCTCTTCACGAGTTCAACCTCCAAAAGGTTTCACACATCTCAAGTATAGAATGTCTATTCTCTCACCACAGTACCCTAAAAATTTCTCTAGTTGTTATTTGTTCGGTAGAAACATTAAAAGAAAGCCATGAAAGCCATAATGCCCTATGGCACTTGGAATGTATTTTGTCACTGCAGCACTAATCACATACTCCATTGCTGTGTGGGGCGAACAGTTGACAAACGACCTCAAACCTGCCTTTGTAATCATGTTTTGCATAGGAGTGATCTGTGATGCTACAGGAACTCTAATGATGTTCTTCGACATGCAAGCAGGTGGTTCAGTTTTGGGGTTGTTTGACACCATATTTCATATTGTGACTGGACTGACTGCAATCCTGCTAATGTTCATCCACGCAATGTGGGCAATCAGGGTTCTGCGATTAGGTGATGAGGAATCAGCGGCTAAGTTCCACAGGTTCTCAAAGTTTGTGTGGGCATTCTGGTTGATTCCATTCCTCTCTCCGATGATCTCTGCTATGTTATCACCTTGAACAAGTAGAAACATAACTATGTTCAGCAATTGACCCCTCGTGGTATCAATGCAATCAAAGGTCATTATCGTCCCTCATACTCATTGGGATCGAGAATGGTATCTTCCTTTCCAGAGGTTCAGACTGAAGCTTGTCAACTTGATAGATGTGCTCCTAGACATTCTAAATCACAGTGATTATGCGTTTATGCTCGATGGTCAGACGGTCCTGCTAGAGGATTATTTGGAGATCAGACCAGAGAAAAGAGATGAGCTTCTGAAACGGATAAGAGAGGGAAAAATTGCGGTTGGACCTTGGTATCTACTTCCTGATGAATGGTTGGTGGGAGGAGAGAGTCTTGTTCGAAACCTTGAACTCAGTCATAAACTTGCGAAGGAAATGAAGATAACACTCATGGATATAGCTTATCTGCCCGATCAGTTTGGTCATTCATCAACAATTCCACAGCTCCTCTTTGACGTTACACACCTCAGAACCGCAGTCCTGTGGCGTGGTGTTCCACCAGAAATAGTGACTGTGCCATTCACATGGTCTTCCCATCCATCCTCTAAAGCGCATATTCGAGGAATCTATCTTCCAGAGGGGTATGGGAACTTTGCTATTCTTCCAGAAGATTATGATAGTTTCTCCGACCTCGTGAAAGATAACATTACCGAGCTTGAGCCGTTCTCGCCGGTTCCGATTTATTTGCTGATGAATGGATCAGATCATCGGTTCCCACAAGCCTACGCTATAGATTATGTGAAGAAATTGCAAAAAGAAGGTCATGACTCCTCGATTGGAACACTTCGTGATTTTGCCAATCATCTTGAACAAGCTATCTCCGAGTCTAACCTCGAAGTTCCAGCGTACTCTGGAGAGTTTCGATCACCCGCCAGAGCCCCTCTACTGCAAGACACCTATTCTGCAAGGATGTGGATCAAGATCTGGAATCAAAGAGTTGAGGATCTGCTTACAATGTGCGTGGAACCTATCAGTTCCTATCTTTGGTTCGACCTTGATAGAGCCTATCCTAGTGGTTTCATAGAAACTGCATGGAAGTGGCTTCTCAAGAATCACCCACACGACTCGATATGTGGATGCTCAATAGATCAGACCCATGACGAAATGAAGTCTAGGTTCTCATGGGCTGAGTCTATCGGGGAGGGTGTGATTGATGATGCTTGTGGATTAATCCAGAAAGCTGGAACACCATCAGATTCCTCGAGTCTTTTGGTGTTCAATGCCTCAGGAACCGTGAAATGTCCCGTATACATAGAGTTCTCATATCCTAAAGAGAAGAGAGTGGGAGGTGTGAAGTTCTCAGATGGAACTATGTTTCAGGTTCAACCACTTGCATCAAGAGAGGACATCTTCCTACAAGCCACAGTTGGTCTTACTATGGCAAAGATGGGAATGAGGTTGTTGCCAGGACGCAAGCTGATGGATTTCTACATCAATGGTGTAGAGTATTATGATGGTGATGAGCCAGGGTTACTTGAACTGAGATTCATAGCAGATAGATACCCTATAGGAGATTTCGATATGGATGAGTTCAAACGCGAGGCCCAAAAGATGATTGAGAGCAAGAGATACAAGAAGGTTCATCTTGTCGCGGCACGTCCGACTCAAAATGTCTATGCGACTGTCATCCCGTTGCAGCCATGGACATTTACGCAACTACAACCAGTCGAGGATACTCCTGAAACAGAGGATGCTTTCTTGAAAACGGACCCAAATCAGGTAGAAAACCGCTTCTATGGTATAACTTTCAATAAAGACGGATCCCTTCAACTCTTGAACAAAGAAACAGGTACACTTTATGATCACCTACATGCTTTCGAAGACTTTGGAGACAGAGGTGATGAATACACCTTTGGTAGAGTGCGTCCCGAGAAAACAAAGAGCAAGAATGTCAAGCGCGAGGTTATTGCAAATGGACCGATATTTTCAGAGATCAGACAGACATTGACAATCGAGATCTTTGAGAGTTTGGACCCAACCAGAGTGAAGAGAATTGGAACAACGACAATACCAGTTGAATCAACTTTTCGGTTCTATCGTGACATTCCACGGGTTGATGTGAAGACGAGAGTTTTGAACTCAGCAAAAGACCATAGATTGAGAATTTGTTTTGACGTACCATATAATACGGACAAGACAATCACAGCAACCCACTTCGGCTGGGTTCTTCGTGAAAGTAATCCTGGAACCATCCCATCAGCGGTTGAACTGGAAAAGACAAGGTCAACATACCCCGAGTTGCCATCAGGCATTCAACCTCAGAAACGGTACATCAGGGTTGAGCACAATGATGGCAACGATGCAATAACATTGCTAAACAAAGGACTACCAGAGGTTGAACTTGTGAATGGTAAACGACTAGCAATCACCTTGATTCGTTCTGTTGGTTGGCTGTCGCGCTCTGACATCCCTGAGAGACCAATCCATGCAGGTCCACCTGAAGAAACCCCTGATGCGCAGGAATTACACAGTGAGTATGTATTTGCCTATGGTTTCGTTGCTCATTCAAAAGATATGCCAATATCAAAGAGTGTAGATCACGCAGATGCCTTCGCAGACGAACCAACCGTGATTTCGTTCAATGAAGCTAAAGCTCCAGACCTGCTTCCTAGAGCAATATTCCAAATCGACAATCCCTCTGTAAGAATCACATCAATGCGAGTGAGGAATGGCTATCTTCTAGTGACATTGTATAATCTTGAGAATGCTGAAATCTCTACGAAAATGCGTCTTGCAGATAGAATCGTCAGTTGTTCAGAAGTTCAAATTCACGGATCAGTAAAGACAAAGCATGATATACGTGAGGGGGTAGTTGAATTGAGTTTCAGTCCTCGCGAAATCAAGATGTGTCAGTTTCAACGTGGTTAGTAATTGTGTAAGACATTGAATGAAATCTAGGTTGTATCAAGACCTAGACCGAAGTTTATCGATTAAACCAAAGTAATACACGATCACGGTTGCTAGTATGAGCAATTCCACTACTACAACAAGACTCCAAGGACTAAGGGGGTGTGCATCAGGTGGTGGATGAATGGAAGTCTCTGTTGTTGTTGGACTGGTTATTGATTTAGGCGGCGAACTGAACGTAGATGAAATGGAAACATCAAGAATATCGATGATGTTTTCCAAATTTGTATTCAACCACCTAACAGGACATGAAACACTGACATGCACATCGATGAGATCAATCGCTGTAGAAAGATGGTCGATCGTATCAAGGTCATCATTCGTTTCCATTGCGTTTCTTGCATATCCTAACTGGTTGCTAATCATGTCTCTGAGAGTGGATGCAGTTCCTCCGAACATGTATGAGTTCGGAAGGGAGCTCACTGACGACATGCAATCATCAATGACGCTGAGTAAATCAGATCGCATAATCGTATATTCGTTAGTTAGATAGCTCGCGAATGTGTCTACTACAGTTTCTGATGGATAGTCCTGCCTATTCACAGCACCGGAAGTATATGTTCTCTCAAAGAACGTTACCGAGAAGTTTGAACTCGCGACGGTATACCAGGTGTCCGGGTCGAAACTCGTAATTTCAGTGTAATAGTAATTACTACCGATAACAGATGTCACATCACTGCCCTTCAAATCAACGGTGGCAACATAGTTGAAGAATGGTTCAGTGTGATGTAAATCCCTATAGGTTATGAATCCGCGATTTATTGCTTCTCTGACTCCTCCAGAATTATAAGTACCGACATCAGCTTCGGTAAATCGGAGAATTGCTTCTGCCATCATTACTCCTAGAGACCCTGTGCTTTGGTACGAATCGAAATATCCAAAGGCCTCATCGAGGTAGGATGAAAGTGGGGCATTCCATATATCGATCATGGACACAATGGTCTCATCAGGATCCAGTGGAGCTCCAAGTGATGGAGCAGAAAAGTCATAGCTATCGATTGTTCCAGTTGTGGTGTCAATTGTCAAATCTAATATTCCCAATCCATTAGCATATGAACCAACTGAAGGAACAACAAGAGTATTCCCTATAGTCTGTACACTTCCTCCCGCTTTGACGAGTAGATCAATACCTGTCACACTCGAGGCTATTGAGGTGGACAAGCATCCTAGGAGAATGATAAAGTCAATTCCTTGTCCCTGTAAGTCTGTGACAGCATTATTCACTGAGGTAACCTGATCCGCGAAAGTAACTTCATCCGGAGCATACCAGAAAGATGTTGAAAGTCCTATAACTCCAATGTCATAACCTGCTATGGTTTCAATTGAGTATGGCAGTGGTTTCGGATTACCAGGCCAGTCTACGTTCGCACTCAGTAGCTCAAAGTCAGCTGCATTGATCATAGCCTTGAGCGCAGGTGTCCCTGGATCAAACTCATGGTTGTCTAATGCCATTGCATCATAGCCAATGGTATTCATCACTTCAACCATAGGGAGCCCATTGTTGATGTCATTGACTCCACCCCCACTAATAATGTCACCACAGTCAAACAAGAGAGTAGGTCTTAGCGCTCGTAATTCCTGAATCTTAGTTGAAAGGAGGGTCATTCCTCCACTACATTCAGTCCCTGTCCAGCTACTATAGAGATGACTGTGCAAATCATGAGTGTAAGCAATAGTAATGTCGATTGTTGTGTCTTGTAATGACTCACCTACAATGATCATTGGGGAGAGTGAAGTACTGAAGACAAGCAATGTCAAGACCAATACGAACTGCCTATGACTCATAGAAACACAAACAGAACTTGTTATTGCATCTCATAAAACTATACTTTGGAGATAAATCCAAGCACGAATACATTGAATTGAGTAAAAGGTGTTATAAGGTGCTCTCAGGATGTAAAAACAGTGTGGTGTATCATTGGGTAGGGTTTCGGATTATTTTGGACTTGGTGAGGCGTCTCAAGAGGTCAAAAGCCTTGCATCCAAATTCGCATCATTAGCACTGTTTATGCAGGCATCAGTTGCCATCTCATCAACGTTTTATCTCATCTTTGTCGCTACTTCACTTGGTCAAGGCGACTTCATTCTAGGAATGACCTATGTGGGAATCCTAGTTGTGTTTCAGATGGCAATCCAGACATTGTTTGATTATCCAACAGGAGTTATTGGAGACTGGATTGGACAACACTACATTTTGACTACTGCCTTCCTAACATATGCAGTCGCTTTTGCTATGATCTCATTTGTCACATATTCCAGTCCTTTCATTGTCCTAATAATCATCTATTCACTCATGGGTTTCGCAGGGTCTCAACAGAGCGGAGCTCTCGGGAGCTGGTTTGATAACAACTGGCGTGTTGCAATGGTTCATGATGAGGGAAGGAAACAGTATGGTGTCTTCCTAGGTAAGTTAGGGATGTTGTCATGGCTAACAAATGTCGTGATACTGATTCCAGGAGGTATCTTGGCCACGATTTTTGGTCGAGCATGGGTGTTTCAGGTTCAAGCAATTCTATGTGTGGTCATCGCCATTGCCTGTGCACGTCTAGTCCGAAACCTGTCTGAGGTTGAGGATCAAAAACAGACCAAACCAACCTTAGACGAATACTTCGCTCTGCTTCGAGATGGTATTCATTACTTATTTAGTGGAAAGTTCATCACCTACTTATTGATGGGGTCCATGTTGCTTAATAGCTGTCTGACTGTTTGGGCGAATCTCATCCTCTTTCCTATGTACTACAGCTATATGTTGACAGACGTGGCAGTAGCAAGTTTTCGTACAATCGTTATGATTCCGCTAGTTTTCTACTCAGAACGATCTGGCGTGTGGGCAAAGAGATTTGAGCCAAAGAGATGGATCTCAAGGTTCCGATTTATACAGACTGGCGGAGCCATTTTCTTCTGGATATTTGCCATAATTATGCTCGTGTTTCCAGTCCCACCCCCAGGTGCTCCGATGATTGAGTTTGTGCTTCCTGGGACAAATATACTACTACTAAGTGTACCAGTTAACTCGGTTCTTCCGGTTTTACTAATGATCGTGGTCTTCTATACCTTAGGAATCTTCTTTCAACTAGCTAATGTACTCACATCAAGAGTGTTTGTTGATGCAATACCAAACCGAGTTCGTAATGGGGTGTATTCTCTGTTCCCCACAATTGTGTTGTTAATGGGTATGCCTCAGATAGCCTTCTTTGGATGGCTCATCTCTGTTGCACCAATTTCACTTACTCTTGTCTGCACGGGTCTAATCTCAACATGCGGAGTGATACTAATCAATCAGGCATTTCAACATCCAAGACCCGAGGAAGAACCTATTGATGAGATACTTGTTTGAGAAGATACTCAATCATTGCTCATGAATGCTGTTGCTTGCCGATAGAGTGTGTCTTTCACATAATCGTACGACGCGATCTTCTTTGGAGTGACTGTGACAGCTACCCACTTAGTGAGCTTGAAGAGGCCATCTCTATAGTCTAGGGCGCGTCGATTGTCCATCCGACGATTGAATATCTTAAGAGCAATCTCACCCATGTTGTCTTCAGAAATCTCAGCCTCTCCATAAATAAGCACACCTCTTGTTGGAGGACCTTCATAATCGACTAGAACTGTCACATTGTTATCGCGTCGGATGTTCTTTGCTTTGACACTCTGATCCGGAGTGCCAAAGACAAGTTTCCCACCCTCATAGAAGAACCACACTGGAGCAGCATGGATGGATCCATCCTTGTTGTGGGTACAAACACGTGCAACAGTGACATAGTTTAGAAACTCAAGAATTTCATCTGGAGAAAGTTGGGGAGACTGAGTATACGGCACGATTGTCACACACACGATTCAATAGTGTTTCATCGAGAAACAACATACAGTATATGCGTTTTGGATTCGTTAGAATCCAGCTACAATGCGCGTTCGAGATTGATTATTCGACATGCTAAATTGAAACCCGCTTTCTTGTACATATCAATTGCACCTGTGTTTGCCAGCGGTGTTCCAACTGCTGCATACCTGCAACCAAGGTTCTTCAGTGATGTCAAGACCTCATTCACAAGATACGATGCGATTCCTCGTCGTCTGAAATCAGGTAGTACGGCCATTGGACCCAGAATACCAGTGAGAGGTTTGAATTTTGACTTCGAGATGAATGCTCCGAGAAATCCAGCAGGTGTTCCATCCACCACTGCAATCTTCCTCAGTTCCTCGGGGGCGAGTCCATAGAATCCTTCAGCCATCCGTTGTAGGAGGGCTGTTGCCTGATTGTAATCGGTGACTGTCTTGTCAAAACCGTGAATCTCTCGCTCTTCAGGAGTTGAAGTGAAGGATTTGACAGTGATACTTGCTAAATCCTCAAACGTGTAATTCTCACCAGTTTCTATTTGTATTCCGAGTGGTGGATTTGATATCTGTCTTATTCCCTCTAAGGACATTACAAGGTCGACTGCGTCAGGACGGCTCCTTTCGAACCCGACATCAGAGTATACGCCAAGAATTCTATCAACAGACTCAGGCGAATTTATTGGATGTTTTAGAAGACAACCAACACTCTTGATTCCCATTGAAGTAAGATAATCCAGGGCCTGTTGAATTAATGCTCTGCTGATACCGGTGTCTTGAAATTCTGGGACAATCGCAGGTTCCCATCGTCTGATTCGAGCTACAAGTTCTCTATGACGAAGTCCGAGGACACCCACAATCTCATCATTATCTTCCAAGCGAGCGACCAAGAACAAGTGATTGGGCTGATTAAAATCAGCACGCATTTCCTCAAGTTCTTCATCTTTGTTAAAATCAAAAACAGGATTCTCCTGATACCAGTAGAGATGCTCCATCGCTGAAACCCAAGCATGAGAATAGGTAGTCCAATCACCTGCAGGTTCAATCACGATTTTGAAATCCGAAACCATCTTAGCTCTTCTTTTAGCTAGTGTCAGGACAAATAGAGATTGCGAAATCAAACGGACATGCTTATTTTGTGGTCTCCCAAAAAGAAACTTGACTCACCATGAGAATCAAAGCAGTTCTTCGTGACACTGAGATTTTGCAAATGGAAGCAGGATCAACAGAGAGGATTTTTGCAGCGGCGAGGAAGAACATGGACAGAGTCGTTAATCTTCCGAGTCTCCTAAAGGTGATGGGTCTGAGTTTTGATGACAGAATTGCTATGCTTGATGCACTGAAGAAATCGGAACTTCATGTGTGGCTTTTGATCGATTCTGAGCAACATCTGATCTATATTACAGAGGATTCAGACAAAGAGTTTGATGGATACAAGTGGCAGTAAAGTACCCTAAGCTATCTGCGGTAACTATAGTTGATTCTTGTAAATCGTGACGCGTTTTTGTATCCCATTTGAAACAGAGATGCGTCTGTTAGGAGCGCTAGCCAGAAGTTGTTCTATTTCTCCCAACACCCGTGCTCGATCATCTTCCAATAGGCAGCGTTCCTCATCAGGGAGTTCTTTTAGGTTTAGGATTTTTATGACAATGTCAATCTGGTCTAAGAGATTCTGAAGCAATTCATTGAATAGAGATTCATTCTCCCTATCATCATAAAGTTGAGATTCTATCTGGTCTTCCTCAATCTGAAGAAGATACCGGAGGGCATCGAAGGCTCTCACATTATGATCATGTTCTTCAGCTTGATTTCTAGCAATTTGAAAGGCGTCTTCAGAACGACCCTCTGAGTAAAGAATTCTACATAAATCCTCTACGGCGCAATGACCTACCGGATTCCTCTGAATGAAGTCACGAAATATCTGCTCAGCCTCATCTGTTCTAAGTGCCTGATCCAATAGACGTCCGAGACCACAGACAGCATCTTCATGATTTGGGTCCCGAACAAGGACAGCCCTGAATGTAGACTCAGCCTCGTGATCATTGCACAACCGAGCTTGAATTATCCCAAGTTTGGTCATTAACATTAGATTGTCAGGATCTGCAGCTAGTTGTTCTTTGACAAGCACTTCAGCATCCAGCTCACGCTCATCGTGGCAGAGCGATGTGGCCTCCTTGAGCACTTCGTCAGAGTCGCGATTTATGACAAACACCTTCCAATATGACCAATATAGGCAATACTTGCAGACGCCTTTTTAAAGAGAATCTATGAGCCTAAAACGGGTAGTGAAAATGCTAAAGGTCTACAACACACGGACCCGGTCTAAGGAAGAGTTCATACCACTTGATGGAAATCATGTGAGAATGTATGTGTGTGGTCCGACTGTGTATGATTATCCTCACATCGGAAATGCGAGATCATTCTCTGTCTTTGACACAATTAGGAGATACCTCGAATACAGTGGGTATCGTGTCACCTACATCACCAACTTCACAGACATTGATGACAAGATGATCAATAGAGCAAACGAGGATGGTATTGAGGTGTCTGAGCTCGCGTCAAGATTCATTGCGGAGTATCTCATAATTGAGAAGCAGCTCAATCTCAAACCAGCAACCGTGAATCCTCGTGCCACTGAACACATAGACGACATCATCGAGATGGTTGAACTCATCATCAAGAATGGGATGGGGTATGATGTGAGTGGCGATGTCTACTTCAACGTACCAGCCTTTGAGGCATATGGAGGGTTCTCTCGAATACCTATGGAAGAGCTTGCCACAGGAGCAAGGGTTGATGTTGATGAAGCAAAGAGAGACCCGCGAGATTTCGCACTCTGGAAAGCAGAGAAGCCTGGAGAGCCCTCATGGGACAGCCCATGGGGTAAAGGTCGTCCGGGCTGGCATGCTGAATGTTCAGTGATGGGTAAGCACTACTTGGGGCTCCCGTTTGACGTCCATGGTGGCGGACAAGACTTGATATTCCCACATCATGAGAACGAGATAGCCCAGTCAGCAGCCGCATATGGGATAGAGACCCCAGTCAAGTATTGGTTGCATAATGGATTCCTAACAATTGACAGTGATAAGATGTCAAAGTCTGAGGGCAACTTCTCCACAGCGAGAGAGGTGCTTGATAACTATGACCACCAGGCTGTTCGTTTGTATCTTGTGACAGGTCAATACAGACAACCTCTAGATTACAATGCAAAAGCTGTCAATCAAGCAATCCAGTCACTTGAGCGGATCAGGAATGCAGTTGATACGGTAAAGGGACGAATCTCGATTCTTGAGAGGATTGGTAGTCGCGAGTCTGATGCTGATAAGAAACTTGCAGAAGCCTCTGAGAAAGTGAGGAAAGCGTTCGAGAAAGAGATGGACGATGACTTCAACACACCAGGAGCTTTGGCTGAGATCTTCACTTATGTGCGAGAGATAAATACACTAACCAAGGATGTTGGCGGAGCTGCAGTGCTTCGAGAATCGTTGGCAGTCTTGACAGAGCTTGTGGGAATACTTGGAGTTGATCTGAGTGATGCAGGTCAAGTTGGAGAGGGTGAAGGTAAAGCAGCTGACACTCTAAAGGGAGTCGTTGATTTCCTTCTTGAGCTTCGTGAGGATGCCAGGAAATCCAAGGATTTCACAAAAGCTGATCAAATTCGGGACCGCCTGAATGAAATTGGCATAGAAATCACGGATACCAAAGATGGTCCAACGTGGAAGATGAGTTAGCCAGACCAAACCACGATAAAAAACCTAACAAACTGGAGGGGCAACCCTCCAGTCCTAAACCTAACAGACTTAGTTGATTTGATTCTTCACGTTAATCAAAAGGCTGGGGTCATCGAGAATGTAAACCCTCGGATTTGGGATTTCCTTCAAAAATCTACCAACGAGGTCTCTTAAGATGTTTTGAACCTCTGAAGAGTCTATTACTTTGCAGCCTTCCATTCTATAAACTGACCTTAGCTCATCAGGATCAAGACCACTCACGATCTTTATGTTACCCTCAGCTACATCGAGCAGGATCCTGAACAGGTCAGGCGGTTTCTGGTTACCAATCTTGAATGTCTGTTCAGACCCGTAAGTCTCGATGACAAAGCGAAGTGCATCACGCACCTCTAGGTCTTTCGCTGAATGCATAGCTTCCTCATAGCCAGCACTTCCAATACCATCCTCGCAAGGTGCCAATAGCACAATCCAACCTTTTCTGTCGTGACGTAGTGCATTCCATGCTGCATGAATTCCTTTTCCAGCCTGATACAAGTTCACCCCGAGCTTCCCAACTGAAACAAATGCGATATCCGCAGGTTCATCAACATCGACCACTCGTAGCCTTCTCAGAGGAGCTGACGCTGCCTTGTGACACTCAATGATGTCACCTGCTTGGAGGTAAACGATCTCACCATGATGGACAATCGTGTCCACACAGAAGATGGGGATGCGGTCCTTCATGATGGTAGTTATCTCAATCATGTCCTCAATGACCGGGTTATCATCGCAATTACCAAGACGACACGCCTCATTGAAGCCCTTCTCGAGGTCAAACATTCTGGGATGGTTCACTCGTATTGTTTCACGACCAGCCACACCAGGACAGAACAGCTTTACGGTTCCTGCTTGTCCAGCAAAGTAGTGATACTCACTGTCACTTAAGGGGATCAAGAGTGCAGAGTCTAGAACCTGTTGATCGATAAGGATGGGTGTACCTCGTGAGGTTTCTCCAACACGAGTGTTGCCACTATCACAGTCATGAGTCAAGACATGATTTCCCCACTCCTTGTATAAGGTGTGACCAAGGATTCTTTCCTCAACCTCCTTCGGGCTAGCGGGAACGTGTGAACCACTAGAGATTATGATACCGATGTCCTGCTTCTGAACACCAATGTTCAAGAGACGAGTGGTAATGAGAGGGAGTAGAATCTTCGTGTGAATATTCGGGCGTGTCTTATCATCAACCATGAATAGAATTCGCTTTCCTACTTCATAGACCTCTTTAACCAAATCGTCAAAGGGTTTAGATCCAATTGGCGAATCGAGAACTTCACCGAGTTTGTCCTCTAGATCAATAAAATCAGGTGTGTATTCATCAACTTGCAGAATTGTCACATCTGCAATAGTCTTTGGGATGAACTCGTCTATCGCATCGCCGCCATAATTCAGAGGAGTGCTGTGATAGGACATGTTATCGCCAACTAGTTTGTGTTGCCCAGATATGTAACAATTGTGGTTTGTCCCTTTGGATATGCTTATTAGTCCCATCTAACTTTTTTAGTTTAGACTAAGTTTTTTAGTTTCATCTAAGATTTGAACACTGGCGTCTGTCACATGCCGGTCCTCAAGTCAGGAGGCTTGAAATTGGACAAGAAAGGGACCCTCGTTGATATGGACAATCACATTCGATTGACTTCTGTAAGACCGGGAAGGACATGTAGACTTGTAGGTATTTCTAATACTGGAGGACGAGGACTTGGTCGTTATAGACATCGAGAGCACCAGGAACACGCAAGTTTCCTCCATAGATTACGCCGACCCGATGAGCAACATGAGCACAAGAAACAGTGGCAACATAAAGGTCAGAGGCAGGTCGAGAAGCGGTTGCTGGACCTGGGATTGACTAAAGGCTGCACGTTTAAAGTTGTACAAGGTCGAGGAAGTGGTCCAGTCCTTGTAGAAGTACGCGGGACAAGAATAGCACTAGGTTATGGACTTGCAAGTAAGGTCTTAGTTGAAGTTTTGGAGGGTGAAGAATGAAGATCAGGGTTGCACTTATTGGAAATCCGAATGTGGGCAAGTCTGTAATCTTCAACAGCCTTACCGGATTGAAACAACATACTGGGAACTGGCCCGGAAAGACTGTTGAGAAGAAGATGGGATATTTCAATCATCACGGAATCGAATTTGAGGTGGTTGATCTCCCAGGCGTGTACAGTCTCAGCGCAGTTTCTGAAGACGAGAAGGTCGCCAGATCCTACATAGTTGACCATCGTCCAGATGTCGTTGTCGACATTGTTAATGCCTCACAGTTAGAGAGGAATCTCTACCTCACATTACTGCTAATCGAACTTCAAGTCAATCTTGTTGTCGCCTTGAATATGTATGACATAGTCAAGGCAAGGGGGGACAGGATTGATGTAGATGGATTATCGCAACGGTTGGGGGCACAGGTTGTGGCGACAACTGCAACGAAAAAAGAAGGGATTGAGGAACTCAAGGATGCAGTTTTGGCTGCTGTCCCTCAACACTATTTCGATAATGTAGAGGAGAATGGTTCAATCCAATTGCACACTGCTGGTGATGTAGATGAAGGTGACCACTTACATTATCATCCCAAATTTCACCATCACGGAGATTTCGAACGTCTGAAACCTCCAACAATAAAGTACAGCCCCAAAGTGGAAATGAAACTAAAAACGCTAGTAGAGATTCTCCAAGAAGAAAAGGATCTACTAGACAGATTTCCTCCGAGATGGCTAGCTCTTAAGGTCCTTGAGAGGGATCCAGAGATTCTTACTCTATTTGATGATTCGCCAATAAAAGATCGAGTGTTGGAGGTGACACTGTGACACCTCCCGATGACCCATCACTTGAGTTGGACCTGGTCGAGAAAGATGACCCAATTGACCCCCAGATACTTCTTGCTGATGAACGCTATGAAGTCATTGGCCAGATTCTCTGTGAAACCTATGAACCTGGACAGGGCAAATGGGTCCTAAGTGATATGCTGGACCGAGTTCTGCTTCATCGTTACCTAGGCCTACCGATTTTCATTGTCATTATGTGGGCGATGTTTCACTTTACCTTCGAGATATCTCTTGTATTCATGGAAATGATCACTCAATTCTTTGCATGGGTGGGTTCATACACAATCCAAATACCTAATCCGATCATTGCTTCGCTTCTGACTGATGGGATTATAGGTGGAGTCGGATTCATACTAACATTCGTTCCACCCATTTTCTTCCTATACTTGGTTATCTCTATACTCGAGGACACAGGTTATCTATCCAGAGCAGCTTTTGTGATGGACCGGTTCATGATGAAGATGGGACTCCACGGAAGGTCATTCATTCCTCTGCTTCTTGGATTTGGTTGCAGTGTGGCTGCTGTGATGGCTTCCAGGACCGTTGATGGAGAATCAAATAGACTCACAACCATTCTCGTTAGTCCGCTGATGTCGTGTGCAGGGCGTTTACCGATTTACATATTGATTGCAGGGGTGTTCTTCCCGACGATAGCAGGTACTGTGGTTTTTCTGATGTACATGCTTGGAATTGTAATGGCTATCATAGTTGCAATCATCTTCAAGAAGACCATCCTACGAGAGGAAACCTCTTCCATGCTTATGGAGCTCTCGCAATATCAGATTCCAACAGCTCATGGCTCATTCAGACATATGTGGGACAGAGGTGTACTGTTTGTGAAGACCGCAGGAACCTATCTTCTAGCTGGAGGCATAATAATGTGGGTCTTGTCGGCGTTTGGTCCAACTGGATTAGGAGGCCCAGTGGATGAATCATTCGCTGCGATTCTCGGTAGGTTTGTGCAACCAATCTTTGGACCACTTGGATTTAGCTGGCAAGTTGTAATGGGATTAATATTTGGCTTTCTGGCTAAAGAGGCAGTCATCCAGTCACTAGCTGTCGTCTATGCAGTAGGAAATGTTAGTTTGGAATCTGCTCTTATTGCGAGTATTAGTCCACTGACGGCTGTGGCTTTGATGGTGTTTGTACTTCTTTACATTCCGTGTCTGGCAACAGTTGGAGCAATCAGGAAGGAAACAGGTTCTTGGAAATGGACTGCATTCTCAGTCATCTATCAGCTTGTCTTGGGGTACATCATAGCTTTACTTGTAGTCATAATAGGAGGTTTCTTCATTGTATAGAGAAGAACTAAGTCTTCCAGAGAACGGTAAATGGCCTTCAATATTGGCATTAATCATTGGAATTGCGTACCTCTCCATAGGAATCGTACAAATCCTTTCCAGTCTGCAATTGATCACCCCAATTGTTGGATTCTCAGATCTCGTAGGGGGATTTCTGCTCATCATCATCTCAGTAGTGTTTCTCACTGGCGTGAGACCACTTCATGAGAACAATCAAGAAGGATATGCATTCATTGCAGTTGGTTACATTCTTGCCGCACTTCTCTTTGGCTTACAGATTTTGGTTATCTTAACAAATGGATTAGGGTGGATCCTTCAGTTTCAAAATTGGATATCGTGGAACATCTGGAACGACATCACACCATCTCTCTGGATGTTTATCATCTTGATGACAGGGACAGGCTCACTCTGGGTCATTGGGAATATGAGAGATAGAATCATGGGAGCTTCTAAAGGAGGCGCTAACTCTTGATAAAGAAGGTCTTGCAGCTGCTGATTAGCGAAGGGATGCTGGACAAGAACCAGATTGCACGCAGAGTAGGAATGCAAGTTGAAACCCTCGATGATATCATTCGATTACTCATCGAGAGGGGATATCTGAGAGTGGAGATGAATGGATGCGATACAGAAACTTCCTGTTCTGGGTGTCATAGCGCCAAAGGCTCTGATATGATAACCAATACAGGTCAGGTTTACTATGTCACAGCTAAAGGCAGAGCCTATGCATCAATGAATGGAGGTAGTAACAAGTGAACTCATCAGAATCAGAGAGTGTGGAACTCACAAAAGCACTTGAAATGTACGTGAAGGTTGCATATGAATTAGAAGAGGAAGTTGGGACTGCAACGGTCTCTGATATGGCTGAACGACTAGGGGTTAAAGCCCCAAGTGTGACAGCAGCTCTTCAGAAACTAGATAGCATAGGCATGGTGAAGTACCGACGCTACCAAAATGTAAAACTAACAAAACTCGGGAAATCAGTAGCAAAGAAACTCCATAGTCGAAACAAGACACTGATGGATTTTCTCCTAATGATCGGAGTCGATGAGGAGACTGCAACAACGGATGCTTGCGAGATTGAGCATGTCGTGAATCCTGTGACCATTGAGAGACTTGCATTGTATCTAAGGAAACTGGAATTGACAGAGTAATCTAATCGTGAATGAGTTCAGAGAATTCCTCCTCTGAAATGACTGTCACACCTAGCTGTTGTGCCTTCTTCAGCTTTGAGCCTGCCCCCGGACCAGCAACAACATAGGTCGTCTTCTTGCTAACACTGGATGAAGATTTCCCACCTTTCTCTTCAACTAGGGCGGCAGCTTCATTTCGAGACCACTTTGTGAGTGATCCTGTGAATACGAATGTCATACCTTTGAACTTTAGATCAGCTTGCATTTCATCCTTTGCGATCATTGTTAGACCTACTGATTCAAGTTCTGAAATTGTACGTCGTGCAGTCTTGTCTGCAAAGAAACGAATTATACTCTGAGCAATTTCAGGACCAATTGTTTCGATTTGTGTCAGTTGATGTATTTGCGCATTCCTCAGATTCTCCATCGAGCCAAATTCACTAGCAAGAACTTTCGCTGTCTGGGAACCGACGAGAGGAATCCCTAATCCAAATAGTAGACGATGGAAAGGTTGGTTCTTGCTTTGTGCAATCTCATTCACAAGTTGCTGAGCAGAGCGCTCTCCGAATCGTTCTAGACTTGTTAGGTCATCAACGGTAAGAGAATAGAGCGAAGTAAAACTTGTGACTAGACCTGCATCCACTAATTGGTCGATTCGCTTCTTCCCGAGTCCCTCAATGTCCATTCCATCTCTGGATGCGAAGTGAAACATGCTCCTTCTGAGCTGCGCAGGACAAAGACCGTTTTCACAGGTTGCAAACTTCTTGTCAATACTTACTGAAACATCTCCACCACATACTGGACAATGAGTTGGCATCTTGAAGATTTTCTCAGTTCCAGAGCGCTTGTTAACAATAGGACCCAGAACCTGTGGTATGACATCGCCAGCGCGTTCGACGATTACAGTATCACCAATTCGGACGTCCTTCCGTTCAATTTCGCTAAGGTTGTGAAGAGAGGCTCTCGAAACCTCAACACCTCCAATATTCACAGGGATCAGCTCAGCAACAGGTGTTAGTCGACCTGTACGTCCAACCTGAACTGTGATGTCAAGAAGTTGAGTTGTTGCCTGTCGAGCTTTGAACTTGTATGCGATTGCCCATCGCGGACTTCGGGCTCGCATCCCCATCCGTTCTTGGTCTGCAATACTATTTACCTTGAAGACAACACCATCAATCTCATATGGAAGACGATCCCGATTATCGTTCATCTCCCTATGAAATTTAAGTGCACCATCAATGTCTTTGCAAATACGAGAGTTAGCTATATTGACTTTCATCCCCCAATTCGGAAGGATTTGGAGAACTTCCCATTGTGTCTTGAAATTATATCCTGTTGCTTCAGCAACACCATACATGAAAATCTGTAAGGACCTCTTGGCAGTAATCGTCGAGTCAAGCTGTCTAAGAGCCCCAGCTGCTGCATTCCGTGGATTGGCAAAACGGGACTCTCCTTCCTCCTCACGACGCTCATTCAACTCATTGAAACGAGCATAACTCATGTAGACTTCCCCACGAACGACAAGTCTAGCAGGAGGTTTCACACCTTTATGCGACATCAGAACAAGAGGTACTTCCTTGATTGTCATGACATTGGGTGTGACGTCTTCTCCTGTTTCACCATCTCCTCGAGTAGATGCCACAACAAGCTCTCCATTCTCATATACAAGTTCCACAGCAAGCCCATCGAACTTTGGCTCTGCAATGTACTCTACCTCAGAAACTCCCAGCTCACTTTGGCACGTAGCATCAAATGAACGGACAACTGATTCGTCATAGACGGTCTGCAGACTCACCATTGGTATTGGATGCTGCACAAGCCCGAGTTCCTCCCTGGGTGCTCCGCCAACTTGCTGAGTGGGTGATGTCGCAGTCTTGAGATCTGGAAATCTGTTTTCAAGTTCTTGAAGTTGAAGAAAGAGATGGTCGTATTCAGCGTCAGTAATGACAGGGGAGTCCATCACATAGTACTGATAGTTGTGATAGTGGATTGCCTCACTCAAACGTTTGATTGCTGCAGCTGCTTGTTTCTTCGACTTGATCTTGTCGATGTCAACCTTTGGTTTCATATCTCGACTCATGCCCCTGTGCTCCTCCAGATTTCTATAGGTTGTTCCTACCTATAAAGTGCACAGTCAAACGTTAAATGCAAGTAAAGAGTATGTCAGTTCGCCACTTGTCGTAGGAGGCAACCTGTTTGAGCTCTCGACCTGAAGTGTATAGAATACTCGTTGCCGGAGATGAGGAGCTTGGGTACAGTCTCTGTGCTAAAGCTCTGAACAGGGACTTAGTTGATCCCAGAACGGTAGCAAAGGAGTCCCTTCAAGATGAATGGCCAAAGGATGAATGGATCAAACACACTACTGTGTCTCATGAAGGCCTAATCGCAACACTCGAGCTAGATTTAGAGTTGCATGGGCCGTGGGTTTGGGAACTCTATGAAACTCTGGAACCGAGAGATTACTTTCGAAGATTTGCAGGAGTTATGTTATGCGCTGATCCAACTCGTGAAACACTACCCTCAGAGCTGTCAAACTTGATGGAAACAGTCAGTCTTCATGTTGGAAAAGCATTACCAACAATAATAGTGGTAGACCGGTCTCGTAAGTTAGCAAAGGGACAGACAGATGCGCTACGAGGCATTGCTGAAACACTTTCAGTACCGATCTTTTTCATTCGCCTGAACACAGGAGAGAACATTGACAAGGCTATCAAGCATCTTGCCACTCGAATTTTCGTTAATGAGCATTTTGTCCATAGTCTTGAAGATGACCAACAGATTTATGATTTGGATTGAACATGGGTCCATCACTCACGGGGGTGGGTAATGATGGTAGACCATAATGAGAGAATAACAGTCCAGCATGTCTCAGATCGTGCTGATGTACAAGAGAAGATGAAAGTCTGGTTGAGTCGAGCAGCCTACAACGGATACAAAGTGGAATCAAACAAAGAGAACTATGCGGTTGTAAAGAGGCAATCAAATCAGAAATTCCTAGGAGTTATTGTAGCTCCAATCATGGGGTTCTTCTATGGATTGTTCATGTATGGGTCTTTTGGAGCAATAATATGGGCCCTCACCGGTTTAATATGCGGGTTCTGTGGAGTCCCACTTGTAAAGCCTACAACCATTTCGACTTCATGGAACAATGAATCGCCATTCTATGTAAATGTCGACGCAACTGCAAATTCCAAAGGTGATTTCAAGAACGTGATTGAGGACTTGAGGTATATTCTGTCTACAGATCCAGGAACATCTCTTCAGTGACACATACCTCAGTGACCTGCGAAAATGAGTAACTTAAATTGAATTGAGGTCATAGGAATCTTGGTGGTTGAGGTTTGAGATTAAAGGTAGTTATTGGGATAATAGCTATGTTAATGATACTCTCAATCCTCATTCCAGCTAGTAGAGCGGATACGGAAATAGTTCCAAAGGCGGAGGAAGAGGAACTCACACCTATACTATTTGCAACTGCCGCTCTTGAGCCGTGGTTCGAATCTTACACACCACACGACATGTGTGTGTCAAATGATGGCACCATGTTCGCAGTAGGTTTCAATCCAATGTGGCAATTAATCAGGGGAGATACACCTACCTCCTTGGTCGCTTGGGGGAATGACGGTAATGTCTTATGGTCACGCAACTCCTCAGTATTTTCCATTTTGCTGTACGAGGTCGCCACTGATGACCAACATGTCTTTGTTGTAGGAAGATATAGTGGAGACATCTATCTAGCGAAGTACGACTTCCTTGGCAATAATCTATGGAACATATCATGGGACCTTGGAAACTCAGAATATGGAACCAGACTGGCCCTTCTAGATGACGGGACAATCGTCATAGGTGGAAATTCCTTCAACTATTCAGAGCCCTACACTTCACAAGACTTCTTGATGGCATTTGATCAAGATGGAGGATTTCAATGGATTCACATGTTTCCTGAGCCGGTCTCCTTCTGTTGTCTCTCAAACTCCATCTATTCAGTCACAAATAACACATTGCAGAAGTGGACCAGCAACGGTGACCTTGCATGGTCAAGAACATGCGACGAAGGAAAATTGGTGTGCATCAGTGAGTACCTGATATATGTCTTAGATCCTCCAGATATCATAATCTATGGTTCTACATCCTTCAATGTAACAATGTGGAACATCCAAACCAATGAAAGAATCTGGTCACACTCCTACCGAATCTGTGATACATACCATAATGTGTACAATAGTTCAAGTTTTGATTACGCCGTCACAAAAAATGGATCATTGATGGTTCTCTTCAATGTGCTGGTACTTCATTCAATATACGTACTGAACATAGATCATGAAGGCACGTTAACTCATCAGGTGAAACTCCTGAACAGCACAAATGTTGCCGCTTGTTTTGACCTAGACGAAACCGATAGGATTCATATCGCAGGTTCGAGTAAGGAGTATGACCTCTTTGTTGCCGTTTTCCGTTTAGAGAATTTACCTCCTTCACACTCAGACGGACTCCTTTCAAACATTCAGATTGTTGCGGTTGTGACTATAGCAGTGATTCTGGTTGACGCAGGGATTATCATCGCACTGAGAAGGAGATACAGCAGTTAAGATGAACCACTGTTGAAGAGAGTACTCGGAATAGAATAAACGATTCAGTGGTTACGATTCTTTTCATGGTCAAAGAGTGTCCCTCCTGACTCAACAGTTCTCTGTAAGAGCTGCCTCAAGGAACTCTTCCTCGAAGTTCACTGATTGCCAAACAGTAAGACTGATGTCGTAGAATCGAGCTCGCTTTCAATAAATCCGCCGCTTGACCTTTCGCAATGCTTCTTCCCCATTCATGTAGGTTTCTGTACGGTTATCTCATAGGAGACTCCTGAGCCCTGAGTCTTGTCAAGACTCCTTATACTCAAGAGTCCCTCTAAACTTAGTTCCAACCATTCATGACGCATCAAGTCGAATGATGAATCATGAATGATTCACTCCTGAACCGTCTCAAGGGGGAACTTCTATCCCGGCACCACTTAGTAGGCCTTCTGCAAAGCTAATAACACTCGCAACAGGATCACCGAAATTGAATGCGAATTCTATATGGCTAGATAGCCCCATAAATACGATATCAGCACTGAGTTCAACAGTTTGGTTTCTTACATCGGTGAAATTAGCTTCAAAACTGGCAGATGTAATGTTGAACACACCTCCCAATCCCCATTCCACAACGAATTGTGTTAGTGATGAGAATCCCGAGACCACTGCCCTCGCAACAACAATTGCTCCTTCTGCGACCTTCAATGCAGCCCAAGCAATAGCCCGAGCTGCTACAAGAGCAATCACCCTGGGGTCTAGTGCTGGATCAGCTATAACCACAATTGCCTGTGCAATTTTCAAAGCAGTCTTCGCGACTTCAAGAACAGCCCATGCTGCAACTCGTGCTACTCCCAATGCACCAATTGCCACATATTGTGCAGTGATTTCTGCTGAGCGCCAACCAACCTCAAATACTAGCTGTGGCCACTTCCAAGCCTTTTCCCACCAGGGAGAACTGTAGTACCAGTTATTCCACCATCGTATTTGGGAATTGAGGGTGTTTATTCTTGAATAGCAAGCATTGATTTGTCCATCAATCTTGTTGACCTCATTTTGGGCAGCAGTAACAGCATTTTGGGCTTCTACCAGACCAGCTATCACTGCATCTTGCTCCCTTTCAACGATTTCAATCATTGCTTGTATTTGCTTATCCCAGTCTACAACCGCCTCCTGAGCCTTGATTAAATCGTTTTGGGCTGTGGTTAGTCCATCGACAGCAGATTTGGTAACGTCCTGGATGAATTTCAGGAGATTCTCACGGATATAGTCGAGTAAGTCATTCTTCATGTAGACTTTCAGGTAGATGCCCTCACCCGAACCGCTGAATAGATTGTCGATATCAGGACCGCGGACATCTAGGGATGCCTCGAACAGATCAACAATACTGCAACCAGCTAGGATATCAAATCCATGCTGATCAATGTTGATATCCACTAGGCCCTTCATGAATCCTCCAAAAATACTGATTGCTCCATTAACTATCAGGTGAGGATTGTATGACGATTTCCGAATGTCCAAGTCCAGTACTGCACCCTTCTTACTGTCGCTAGCAGAGGTCAGCTTAATTATCTCTAATCCATCTATTGAGATGTTGATAGGATCGATTGCTGCAACAATATGCATTCCTTCATCCGGGTCCAACAGTGCTCCTGCGAAAATTCTGGTGCCGAATAAGTTCAGACCAGCTTGCATGCGAAGACCCTTTTCGTAGCTGACTCCACCAACGGTGATATCATCGAGAGCATAGTGAAAATGAACATCTTCCATTGATATCCCCTCTAAGAATTCAATGAATGGTTCTGGAATGGCAACTGCTATTGCGGACAGGAGTGACCTAACAACAGTACCAATGTTCAATTCGTTGAATTGGATACTCAGCAAATCAATTGTTGGCCAACTCACGCGTAGAGCGACACTCCCCGAAAACGATCCGAGAGTCACGCCTGCCACGAAACCAACTATAGGTGAGAGCGGCAACGAAAAGCCCAAATCTACTCCAAGATTGTCAAAGGTGAATCCTTTCAAACCAAATGGATCCTTCCATGCTTCCCTCATGTATGCTGAGAGTATCAGTGATGGTGGAGGACCAGTTTCCAAGCTGATTGTACCCTCTAAAGGCAGACATTCCTCACCAATCAGCAAATCAATGGCAGCTCCAACTTTCACCTTATAGTCTCCGTCTTCATACTCGAACCCAAAGAGGTATCCTTTGAGGATGAGAAAATCTACAAGGGCTACTTCGAGTGAAGATCGTGCATCCAACTTGATCGCGAACGGGCTTGGGTTGATACTTCCAGCAATTTTCAGAGAATCAACATTCAGTACATCTGTAATCAATCCATCATTGAATGTTGCTTGAAAGTTGATTCCCTTTTCAATGTCTTTGGTAATACTCGTTGTTTGCAATGGTTGTAGTGATTCATAGAGTGAGGCTTTCATCTCTTCAGTTGAAATAAACAACACAGGATCTGATACGGCCTTTGAAACGTGTTCGGAAAGCATTGGCGCACCTAGAATACTAAGAACATTGTCGAGTTCCATTGGCAAGACAACAATCATCATCTTCTTTCTCTTTTCGGGCTCTTCTGCAGTCTGTGCAGAGTCTTCTGTGGTCGGTTCACTTTCTTCTGTAGTCTGTTCGGATTCTTCCGTGGTCTGTTCAGCTTCTTTTACGAACAGGGTGGGATGATCCATGATGGCAAACTCGACATCACCAATACTCGTTGTAATCATTGCTGAAAATAAGGACATATCCGGAACTATCTTTATTGAAGCATTTGTGAGCTCTAACGCCCCTAGTTCCGACAATCCTGTGGGCGCTGTAAGATTGAAAAGCTTGAGGCAATCTCCAGCAAAAGCTGTTAGATTGACCGAGAGTGGAATGCTTCCTTTTAGCTCAAAGAGATCAGATTCTCCAGGGTACTTGAACTCCAGAGTAATTGGCAAAGCACCCACAGAGAGGATGCCTTGCACATGCACTGAATAGACCATCTGATCGAAGGAGTCTGTAGTTTCAATTATCTTAATCTTCACGTCACTGAGAGGTAGATCTACACCAGGTATTGAGAAACCAGCCTCCGATTCGATGGTGAATTCCTTTGTCTTGAGAGAATACAAGATAGAAAGTTCCACTTCTTGGCTGGTTGGTGATGAAAACCTGTCAATTACATCT
>JBHLRS010000040.1:0-28583 GCA_048882325.1 Candidatus Thorarchaeota archaeon
GTTGAGCCTTTCTTAGACCTGAGGGCATTCTGACACTCCTCGTGCCAGTCTATCTCACGTCCGCATCTTGTACTCGCGTCTGGAAATCACCAGCCATCATCGCTTGGCATTCGCCGACAGCATCCGGCCTGACACCGTATGACGCGAAAGCAAACCCTCCCGCGAAGAGTTCGAATAAAAAGCTTTCCAAGGGGCGACGTCTCTAGGAATAATTTGACACAAATTTCATCATTTTTAGCTTTTGCTCAAAATCTTTGTATATTCCATCAGTGTTCACCTCCGCACATCAATAAATGCATTAGAGCGAACCTTCATATCTTTGACAAGAGGTGTTGGGAGGTAGGAACCAATACTTTAGGGTAGAGAGAGATGACTGATTTTCACAAGTATCTTGAGATTCTGATACGAGATGGGATACATGAAGCGGAGAGTATGCTTGCTGCAGACAGGGAGGATTTCACATTTCCCACAGCAAAACCACAATGGGCACCTCCGCGTCATTACGAAATTCAAAATCTAACTATGGATTGGAGGATAGACATCAAGGACGAGCATGTTGATGCAATATCTAAATTGAAAGTCGTAAGCATTGTTCCAGAACTAAAGAGAGTCTTTTTGCATGCAGCGGAGCTGAAGATTGAGAGTATTACTGATGAAAAGGGGAACAGGCTAACCTTTGAGATGATGCCAGATGATCAAGCAATGTTTGTTGATCTGAAGTTTCCATTGGCGGACGGTGAAACCGAGGTATTGACCTTTATTTATGAAATAGATCATCCTCAGTCAGGGATCTTCTTTACAAATCCTTGTCCTGAGTTTCCAGACATTGAATCAAGTGCATGGACACAAATGCAGGATGATTACGCTCGCTATGTTGTTCCAATCTATGATAATCCAAGCCATAAATTCCCAACGGAAACAATTCTGACGGTTCCTCAGGGATTCTATGCCATGAGCAATGGATACCTAAAGGAACGAAAAGTAAACGATGACAGAACAGAAACCTTTCATTGGATACAGGAGTTACCAATTCCTGCGTACCTCATGACAGTGGCGGCTTCAGAGTATGTAGAATACAAAGACGATGCGGATGGTCTTGAGGTCAGCTATTATGTTCACAAGAGGTGGGATAAAGAAACCGTCTATCGATCCTTTGGAAAGACTCCTGAAATGGTGAAGTTTTTTGAATCAAAGTTAGGTGTGAAGTACCCTTGGGCGAAATACGCACAAGTAACAGCAGCTAATTTTCTGATAGGTGGTATGGAAAACACTAGTGCAACCACACAGACAGACGGGACTCTTCATGATGAGAAAACACACAGGGACTTTGAGTCAGATGGTCTGGTGTCTCACGAACTAGCGCATTCTTGGGGCGGTGACCTAGTTACATGTCGTACATGGTCCCATGGTTGGCTAAATGAAGGGTGGGCTACTCAAATGCAGAATGAGTGGAAACGTCATGACAAAGGAGATGAGGAATACCTCTATGACCAATACGGTAAGCAGCAATCATACTTCGATGAGGACAAGAAGCGCTACCGTCGACCTATCGTGAAGAATGAATGGGAACGTGGATCAGATGTCTTTGATGCGCACCTGTACCCAGGAGCGGCATGGAGATACTATATGCTAAAACACCTGGTTGGTGAGGCCCGATGGTGGATGATTCTTGGAGAATGGATGACTCGTTTCTCACACAAATCTGTATACACACATGACCTTGAAAGCCTGTTTACAGAGATGACAGGAGAGGACTATGGCTGGTTCTTCCAGCAATGGCTTTACAGAGCAGGATACCCGGAGTGTAAAATCAAAGTTACACACGATGATGATTTAGGACATGCCCAGGTGAGAGTCGAACAGATTCAGAAGAGTGATGATGGGATGACTCCCGATGTTTTCAGATTTCCGTTGACTGTAGAGTTTGTAAGTGATAATGGGGAGAGAACCAGGTACACAGTTCAAGTGACAGAGAGAGTTCATGGATTCTACTATCCAATCAAAGACAAACCCAAACAGGTGATCGTCGATCCAGATTATGCAACTCTGATGGATTGGACAATTGAGAAACCAGAGCAAATGTGGATTGATCAACTGTTAGATGGGACCAACACAATCCAGAAGATCAAGGCTGCTCAGGCTCTAGGTAAAAAAGCAACTCGCAAGGCAGTCGAAGCTCTCGGAAAAGCCCTTCTTGAGGAGGAGTTTTGGGGAACACAGGTTCAGATAGCAAAAGTGCTTGGGTCTTTGAAATCAGAAGCTGCATTAACTCAGCTACTGAAAGCAACTTCAGTAAAGAGTACAAAGGCACGCACTGCAGTTGCTAGTGCACTTGGTCAGTTTTACAAAAGCGATAATGCCTTTGATGCTCTCAAGAAACTGCTTGAAGATACTGAAAGTTATTTTGTTGTTGCAGCTGCTGCAACTGCTATTGGCCAGACCCGGCATGATGGCGCCTTTGATTTCTTATCCAAATATCTAGAGAGTTGCCCCGCTAGTTGGCATGATGTCCTCGAGATTGGATGTCTTCAGGGGCTTGCAGAAACAGAGAAAGAAGAGGTTATCGATATTGCGAAGCAATATCTCAAACTTGGAACCAGTGACTGGATTAGAAGACACATTCCAGGAATTCTTGCTAGACTCGGGAAACGCTACAAGAAAACGCATCCTGAGATTCTGTCCATTCTAGAAGGAGCCATTCAGGATAATTCATACAGAGTGAAACAATATTCCTTGCCTGCAATTTCAATATATGAGGATGCTGCACTTATTCCTGCACTCGTGAAGCTGGCTGAAACCTCTGCAGAGAGTATATTGGTCAGACGAGCACGAGTAGCAATACGAAATCTCAGTAAGAAGAAACAGCCGCAAGAGATTGATTCACTGAAAAAGAGTATCGAGGAACTACAGAAGGAAAATAGGGACCTCAAGGATCGTATAGATAAGATTGAGGCAAAACTGGAGAAAGAATAGAGGAAGAGGTGATGGAAGGGCGGGGCGATACCCCGCCACTCACAGCGGTTCAGGATTATTGACCGCTTCCTGCAGTTGTCGGTCGCTTCCATCCAAGATAGTATAGAGAAGTTTGAATATAAAGTAATGATGAACGAATTGTCAGGATGATTCGTCCAGTAAAACCATCCGCGAATTATGTCATAGATTCATCCAAAAGCCATAGATGATTCATCCATTGATAATAAGACCAATCCTGACAAGAAAAAAGTAGGAGTCACCAAATGCAACCCAGTTTACTGCCACTGATTAGATTGGACCTACTCTTTGAGGTATTCAGTGGTATAATTGCACTCATCGTGACCATATTTGCCACCAAAGCATACAATCTGACAGGGCAGAAGAAACTCCAAGATCTCTCAACAGGATTCCTTGTCCTTTCTGCAGGGATGTTTGGGAGAGTAATAGGAACGTGGTATTTCATTGTCCAGTTTGGACTAACGGACCCCTCAGGTCTTCTGATTTTTTCGATTGTCACGATAGCATATGGTGTTTCCAGAATAATGGCGTATGTACTCTTCGTGATAGCAACAAGACCAGCACGTCACCGAGGACCTGTCAACAATGAGGACATGAATGGTCTAGATCTACTTCTTATAGCCACCGTACTTGTGGATCCCAATTTAGAGGTCATTGCAATACTCGTCCTCATTGTGGTTGTTCTTCAAGCAGTTGTAAACTACATTTCAACACGCAGTGAGTTAGCATTCTTTGTACTACTTGGATTCTTTCTCATTCTTTTGAGTCATATACTGGTTGCTCAGACTTTTGCGAATCCTACAATGTACCTATCAAGTCAGCTGACTCAATTCTTAGGTTTCTTGTCACTACTGGTCATGCTAGTAAGGGCAGGCAGAGTAGAATGAGTAGAAAACGGGCCTATCGCTCAAAGATGCGCATCCTAGCTGATATGATGCGTGCCATCCAGAGTGAGGGTGAGGAAGGATGTGGTCCGACTAAGATACTCTACGCCGCGAATCTCTCACATGACCGATTGACACAGTATCTCGATGAACTGGTTGAGAAAGATCTAATTCGAGAAACGAATCCTGAGAATGACAATAGAGTATATTTCCTCACTGAGAAGGGCAGGGAGTTTCTCAGAGAGTTCATCAGAATAGAACGTTTCTCCGAGGCTTTTGGAATCGAGATCTGACTCACTGTAGTAGACAAGGTTTTAAGAATCGTCAGGTGGTGGAATTTCTGAATGGGCCGGTAGATCAGACTGGTAGATCGTCTGATTCGCATTCAGAAGGTCGCGAGTTCAATGGGTTTAGGGCTACCCTAAATCCGAACAAATCTCGCCCGGTCCACCACTACTCTTTCTTGGTTTGACTAGGGCCAATATCAGAAGAGCGAAGATAGTAAGTATGAGTGAGTATTGAAACGCAATGGTTGGTGCGGTAGGGTCCCATAGATAACCAAAAGCAAGACCTGCAGGAAAAGCAGCTATACCAACAGCCATCTGAAAGGCCCCGATTATACTTGCACGTCGTTCCTCCTCAACTAGGTCTGCAACAAAACTTGTCTGTACTGGATCGAGAGCACCATTCACCAGACCAAAGAATAAGAACATGGGAATAATCATGGATTGGACAGTTACCAGATAAACCCAAGCGGAAGTCAGTATCAGGAAAACGAACGCCATGGTCATGACCATTTTTCTACCAACTTTATCAGATAACCACCCGAACGGATATGCAGACACAGCATAGACCACTACGAATAGTAAATAGAGGAGTGCCTGTTGTTCAACTGTGAATCCTAAGTTAGCTGAGTAAAGTATCAAGAGGGAGTAACTAAAGGTTGCTAGAGCAAAAAGAACTGATGCGACAAGGAACAGCTTCAGGTTTCTGTCAAGTCCACGAAAGCTAACCCCCTTGAAAACATCTTTCCCGCGTTTCTCCTTCACCAGGGCTGTCACGACAATCACTGAACCAGCGGTGGGAATTGAGGCAAGCAGGATGATTCCAGTGTATCCAATAATTTGGAAAAGGAGGAGTGTTATGATTGTCCCAAGGACAGCCCCTGCTGTGTCAAGTGCCCTTAAAATGCCAAAAGCGCTTCCTCGTTCACCTTCAGTCACGTGTCCGGCGACGATCGCATCTCGTGGTGGTCCTCGCATTTTACCTAAGCGGTCTAATGATTTCCATAGGACGATCTGGAAGAACTGGTATGCATATGTAGCTAGAATGAAGCCAAGTCGGGCAAACATCGACAGACTATATCCTAGTGTAACGAACGCCTTTCTCTTTCCGGTGCGGTCTGAGGCATAACCAGCTCCCAGCTTCGAGAGTGAGGTGATTGTCAACGCGAGACCATCAACTATCTGCACTTGACCTTGAGTCAATCCAAGCTGAGTCGTGAGAAATGTAGGCCATATCGGTGCAATCATGTCCGAGCCTGTGTCATTTAGGAATGAGGCAGCACCGAAGATTAGAGCAGGATTTTGTTCCATCTCTTTGTCTTGGGAAGGTTCTTCGACTGTCAGCAGAGTACACCGAGATATCCAGTTTGCTCACCTGCTCTTATCTTGATTGGAAATCGAGCCCTATCCAAACTCATTTTACTGAATATAGCATAGAAGCGAACATGGTCGACATTTTGCGTAAAGAGGTCCCCTATGGATTCGATGAAACAGTAAAGAGAGTAGAGGAAGCAATGTTGAGTGAAGGATTTGGCGTCCAGCTCATAACGGGGATTCATGATATGTTCAAGCAGAAGCTTGGAATTGATGATTATCCCAAGTATACGTTTATTCTCGGCTGCACACCACACCTTGCTAAGAGGGCTCTTGAAACTTCACTTGATATGGGACTCATTTTTCCATGTAGCTTTACAGTCTATGAAGAGGAAGGAAAGGTAAAGGTAGCTCATGTTTCGATCATGAAAATAGGTGCTGAGATTGGTCTAGCTGACAAGGAGGCAATGGCACCTCTAATCGAGGATACAGGAAAACAGGTCCGTAAAGTATGGGAGAAGATTTAGGGGTTTTCGAAAGCTTCAGTAGAGAGCGTATCTTCATCAAAATCATGGACGAGAAGATTCGAGATCAGTGGGATAGCAACGCTGAGGCCTTCTCAGGGCTCATTGCTGGAGAAGGAACTCCGCACCATAGAAAGATACTCAATCCCTGTGTAGAGAGGCTTCTTGGCGATGTAAAAGATAAGAAGTTCCTTGATGCTGGTTGTGGAGAAGGATACCTGGCAAGACACTATGCCAGAAAAGGAGCCATTGTTACCGGTATTGATTTGTCAAAACAGCTCATCAAAGTCGCTGAAGAGTTGACAGAGAAAGAAGAAGTCATGATTGATTATCGTGTGGACAATGTGTGCCTTCTTGAGTCAATACCAAATGCTGAGTTTGATATTGTCCTCTCCAACCTAGTTTTACTGAATGTTCCCTGTTTGGACAAAGCTATCAAAGAGGTACACAGAGTGTTGAAAGTAGGAGGTGTTTTTGTGTTCTCGATTGTACACCCAGCATTCAACTTCTATGGACCTGGAGCATGGCAGATGGGAGAGAAAAATCCGGAAACACACAGACGAGAGGGCATCTACTTCAAAGTTGATCGCTATTTTGAGGAAATTGAGTATGAACGATACTGGAAGACCAAACAGGGAAACCAATTCCCTGAACCAATCAGCTTCTTCCATCGGACTCTATCAACCTACCTCAACTCCCTCACAACTGCAGGATTTCAACTAGTTGAATTCGCTGAGCCACAACCTGTTAACAATGACCAGTTCTTTGACCGGGAGCGACGGATACCCTTCTTTGCTGTGGTCAAAGCGCAGAAGATATAGTGAAAAATGTGCGAAACGGAGTAGGTGAATTGAGTGAGTGATGAAGCAGAGCCTAGATATTACCCGGTCAGACTCGTTTGGACAGGTGGCAAGAGTGGGGACCTCATCGTTGAGGGAAAGACTACAATCAAGACAGGGGTTCCTTCTGGTAGTCCAGAGGAAACAATTTTTCACTCTCCAGAGGATCTCTTTGTAGCATCAGCCACGATGTGCTACATGAATGGATTTGTGGAGTTCACAAGAAAGATGCGGATTGAATTCAAGTCCTTTGAATGTGACTCAGTAGGGACTCTTAAAAAAGTCGGAAGAAGTTTCGAGGTCACGAAGATAGAGATGAAGGCCAAAGTTGTGATACCTTCAGAGGACATCCGTAAGAGGATTGACCGCGCTCTTGATCTCGCTGCGAAATATTGCTTCATTGCTAACTCTATGAAGAATGAAGTCACACATGAAACTCGAGTTCTTGTTGAATGACACAACCAAATGCTTTTTCCAATGAGTGAGTCAGCAAATCACAGTGTTAGAGATGTCAGACGACGTTCATGAGTACAAGGTTACAGTCGATTGGAAACATGGAAGAGTTGGAGATCTAACCATTGACGGAAAGCCCACAGTCGAGGTTGCATCGCCTCCTGAGTTTGACGGACCTGAAGGAATAATATCTCCAGAGGACCTATTTGTTGCAGCCGCGACTTCATGTTTTATGACAACGTTCGTGACCTTCAACAAGAAAATGCGTATCGAGTTCAAGTCATTCACATGCGAAGGTCACGGCACACTTGAACGTGTTGACAAGGGATTTCAGTTCACAAAACTCCTACTCAAAACAAAAGTAGGAGTTGAGTCTGAGGACCTTATTCCAAAGACTGAGAGAGCACTCGAACTGGCTGGGAAATACTGTCTTGTTTCAAACTCGATGAAATGTCCAACTGAACACGAAAATGAGGTATTTGTTGAATAAAGGAGGGATTGGAGCGATTGCTACCGTCCAATCATTCTTCTTCTTCTGTTGACGGAAGGATGTAGATTACGTGCTCTGACTCAGGAAGAGTCACTTCCACGAACCCATCATCTTTTGGTTTTCCAAACCCAATTATCGTGACTCCATGCATAGCCTGAAGGTCTTTCATCCATGGTTTCAGATTTGTGGAGATGTATGCTTCAGGGAGTCCTTGCCTTAGAGAGAGCCCGTTCTCACGTTTGAACTTCCAAAAACCGGAATTTGTCTGCATCAATAGTTCGGTGAACTCCGTGAGAGCTGATTTCCAGCTTTTATCAGGTGATGGGAAGCTATGTCGATGAATCCCTTTCTCATCATAGAGGTCCCTGTATATCCTGTCGGTGATGAACGGTGTCATTGGAGCAAGCGAAAGCGTAATGATCTTCAAGACTTCATGCAGAGTGAACCAGGCTGATTGTTGCTCCTCCTTTGTGAATTTCCCATCAGTGTTGAAAGACCGTCCCTTTATCATCTCCAAAACATGGTCGGCGAAGAAGTTCCAAGTGAACCCACGAATCTCAATTGCTGGTTTATGGAAGTCGAGTAGGTTACATTCAGGCACAATCCGTTCTACGAGTGCATCTGCCTCTGCAAGTATCCACTGGTCAACTGGAGTCAGGTTCTTGAATGGAATCGGTTCCGGAATTGGAAACATGGAGATAAACCTAGCAACATTGTAGAGCTTGGTCATGAACTTCGAAACTCCTGCCAGACGATCCTCTGAGAATCTGACATCACTACCAAGTCCAGCTTCCAGAGCCCCATAGATCCGCATTGCATCTGCACCATACTTAATCACAAATGGCATTGGAGGAGGTGAGTTGCCCTTTGACTTACTCATAGTTTCTCCCTTGTCGTCAACCACATGACCAGAAACCCATATCTCACTGAAAGCAGGTTTGCCAGTGAGTTGAAGTGTCCGTAGGAGTGAGTAATAGAGCCAGGTCCTCACAATGTCCTTACCCTGTGGACGCATAACATTACTGAACCCTTTGGCGAAGAGCTCGTCATCATACATGTATCCTACAGCTTGCATACCACTAATCGATGAGTCCATCCAGGTATCAAAGGTCCGTTCTTCACCTTTGAAGCCATCCTCTGCACCGCACTTCGGACATTTCTTGAAAGGGGGATCCTCTTTCCACGGTTGATAATATCGTGGCTCATCAGTTGGTTCAGGAACCACCGCCTCTTCGCAAGAGTTGCAGTACCAGATAGGTATCTCAGTTCCGTAATACCTGCGTCTGCTTATCGGCCAATCCACTGTCACTCTATTGAGCCAGTCTATGAGTACCTGTCTGTGAAAATTGGGATAGAATGGAGTATCAGCTGCAATCTTGTGAAGTTCTTCGATGAAGTCCGTTTGCTTCACATAGTATTCATCCATTGCTATGAACTCGATAGGAGTATTACTACGCCAACATTGAGGTACTCTCTGCATTGAGTCCTCTTGCTTGAAGATTAGTTTCTTGTCTTTCAAGTCAGCGACCATCCTCTTTCGAGCCTCTGCAACCTTTATCCCAGCGTATGCACCAGCAGCCTTTGTCATTGTACCATCAGTCGAAACTGCAGCGATAGGAGTGAGTGCATGGTCTCGGAAAGCCATGACATCGCCTTGATCTCCATAACTACATACCATTAGTGCACCAGTTCCAAACTCCATCTGCGCGGTTGGACTAGGAATAATGGGAACATCCATTTCAAAAAGGGGCACCTTCGCTGTCTTCCCTTGATATGATTTGTATCGTTCATCATCAGGGTGGACAAACACTGCACCGCATGCACAGAGTAACTCTGGCCGGGTTGTGGCAATCTCAAGAGGGTCAAGTCCTTCCACTGCAAAATACAGATAGTGGAGTTGTGTTGGACGTTCAGCATATTCAACCTCTGCATCCGCGATTGTTGTTCCACAGTCAAAGCACCAGTTGTTCGGACGATAATCACTATAGACAAGCCCTTTGTTCCAGATGTCAATGAAAGTGGCCTGAGTCACAGCTCGATATCTTGGACTGTCTGTCCGATAACTGCCTTCATCCTCATATGTGTTGAAAGCAATTCCCAGTCTCTTGAAACCTTCAAGTGTTATCTTCTCATCGGCATCAAGACGTTCCTTGCAGAGATGGAGAAACTCGTCACGAGGGGTTTGATGCATACTGATTCCAAGTTCTTTCTCGACTCGAACCTCTACTGGAAGGCCATTTCGATCAATACCAAGTGGGAAGTTCACCTCAAGACCTTGCATTCTTCTATAACGTGCGATGGTGTCAATCTGTGTGTAGTGGATTACCTGTCCCACGTGCATTGGGCCAGACAAATAGGGTGGTGGTGTGTCTACAGTGTATAGTGTCTTCCCAGAGTTCATGTCGAACTCGTAAGTGTCCTCATTCCCCCAGAGCTCAAGTATTTCTGCCTCTGCTTCAGGCTTCCAGCGTTTAGACTTAATTTTGGGTTCTAGCTTCGACAAAAGGATCAGTCTCCTTGATGTCAGCAAGGATCGGCACTTGCCGCTCACGCTCGATGTAAGTGACATACCTAAAAGGGTTATGGGCAAGTGAAACTGACCAGTGCGAGACCGCTTGCTGGCTTCGCCTTTCTTAATAGTTAGATTGTCCAATCAGCGATGATGATCAATCCAAGGACCAGTCTTTTACTTATATTGCTGCTATCACTCTTTCTAGTTCAACCAGTGAGTGCATGTACAATCTTCATGGCGAGTTCAGGCGATGATGTGCTTGCAGGCAACAATGAAGACTGGTACCCGATTAACTCCTACATACAATTCATTCCTGGTGATGAAGAGGAGTTTGGGCAGGTCTACTTTGGGACAAGTGAGTGGTATGCTGAAGGAGGCATGAACACAGCCGGACTGTTCTATGATGCTGCTGCGATTCCCGAGGTGACAATGAATGACCATCCTGAGAAATCATCGCAGCCAAACTGGCCTCCAGTGACAATGCTTGAGAGTTGTGCTAACTTGAGTGAAGCCATCCAGTTGTTCAACAGTAGCCGATTTGATACTTCTATTAGTTGGCAGCTCTTGGTCGCAGATGGGAATGGCGACGCTGCTGTATTCGCACCAGGCTCTGATGGCGAGTGGCACTTCATCTCGAGGGACACCGCGGATTTCCTGGTTGTGACGAATTTCAATCTGGCAATTACACCAGACTACACTGGAAGTTTGCGCTACAACACTGCTACGAACATGCTCGAAGAAATGGGTCCGAATCTATCTGTTGAGTACTTCACATCCATACTTGACGCGGTCCACAACCATGCTGGAGGAGGTAGTGAAACAATCTATTCGAATATCTGCGACTTGGTAAACAAGGAGATCTATCTATTCTACAATCAGGATTTCAGCCAAACTCTGAGATTCAATCTTGAGGAAGAGCTACTACAGGGGCCACACCTCTATAAGATGGCAGATCTCTTTCCGGAAGTTGAAACAACTAGTACTACTACTTCATCTACAACCACAACCGAGACCACTCAGCCTCCGTCTAATCCATCCTTCTCAGTTGCCATACCAGCAATGCTTGGTGGTGCTTTGTTTGGACTGATGGTGATAGGATTCTTCTCACGTAGGAGATAGCGAAAGAGTTATTCATGTGCATTAACGATTGTTCACTCATGATGTATAGGAAGCTGGGGCGGACAGGCCTCAAGGTATCACGATTCATTCTTGGAACAATGCAGATGGGCTGGATTGTGAATGCTGAGAATAGTCACAAACTGTTGGATGCAGCTCTTGAAGCTGGAGTAAATACACTTGACACAGCCAATATTTACAGCAAATGGGGTGAAGGGTCCTATCCGGGTAAGTCAGAGGAGATTATTGGTGGGTGGATAACAGACAGGAGTATCAGGGAGGATATTGTGCTTGCCACAAAGGTAAGAGGAGAAATGAGCGACAGACCAGTAGATGCAGGACTCTCACGCAGACACATTATGGATGCAATCGAGATGAGCTTAGAGAGACTGAACACAGAGTGGATTGACATCTATTGGAGTCATTGGCCAGATCCAGACACACCTCAGGAGGAAACTCTCAACGCATTCACCAGCCTAATTGAGAGTGGTGCAGTACATTACATTGGAGCATCAAATCACACTGCCGCAGAGATTGTGGAGTCTCTGTGGATCAGTGACGTGAACGGTCTATCAAGATATGAGGCAGTACAACCGCCCTATAGTCTGGCGCGTAGACGTGACTTTGAGAGACATCTTCAACCAGTGATTGAGAAGTACAATCTTGGGGTCACCAGTTATAGTCCGTTGGGTGGTGGATTCCTTACTGGTAGATACTCTAAAGATAAGTTGCCTGATTCGAAGCGAGCCGAAACCACAAAGACTCGGTACTTCAAGGAACGTAACTTCCGGATTGTGGACGCGCTGAAGGAACTTGCTCGGTCTCATGATGCTACAGTTCCTCAAATTGCACTGGCGTGGGTGCTTACTCAAGAAATAGTAACCGCCCCAATAGTTGGAGCAAACTCACCTGAGCAGCTCGAAGAAAATCTTGGAGCACTCGATCTGAAGCTCACCACAGATGACATCGAGCGTCTGAATGAAGTGTCTGATTGGGCGGAAATGGACAATTTGGCACGTTAGACTATGTTTTGAGGCATTTCTGACTAGTCGAAATATCGACGAACTGGTCTATTCAAGAAAGCGTTATTAATGCAGTCCAGTAGATGAACCTGTTCGTAAGTGATTCAGGAGACAATCTATGAGAGTCGTACTCAAGATTGGAGGTTCACTCCTCTATGATGATGGAGGTCAAATTCGCATTGACCGACTGAGAGAGTACGCTGACTCAATCAAGTCCTTGGTCAAGGATGGACATACATTGGTTGTTGTTGTGGGTGGCGGAATACCCGCACGAGTCTATATCGAGGCAGCTCGGGTACTTGGTGCAAATGAGGCCCAATGTGATTGGCTTGGAATCAAAGCAGCCAGAAACAACGCTGAGCTACTCTGTGCAGCTCTAGGAAGCATTGCATATCCCAAGATAATAGATGACTATGACGAGCTTGAAGTAGCAGTCAACCTTGGCAAGGTCGTTTTGTTGGGAGGCATGGTCCCTGGACAGTCAACCAATGCGGTGGCTGCAGCTTCTGCAGAGCTGATTCAGGCAGATATGTTATTCAACGCAACGAATGTAGATGGTGTCTATGATCGAAACCCTGAGGAAAAAGGCGCGAAGAAACTTGACAGTGTCAACATTTCTCAGTTGAGAAAGATTCTCTCCTCAGAAGGTACGAAGGCTGGTCAATACAACCTGTTTGACCCAGTCGCAATCGGGATTGTCGAACGGTCACAGATACCTACCGTGATATTCAATGGCAACGACCCAGAAAATCTGAAGAAAGCTTTCAACAAGGAGAAGATTGGAACTCGAATCATGCACCAGACGAACTGATGAATCAACAAGAGGCGAAAAGAAGTTGAAGAGACTGCTTGAGAAGATATTTGCATCCCGTGCACAGACCCGTGTAGTCCAGCACTTTCTAGACCGTCCAAAGGAATTCTTCAATCTAAGCAGGTTGGCAAAGGAAACAGGTCTTGCTCACTCGACGATTCACCGTGTGATGCAACCTCTTGTTGATATGGGTCTGGTGAAGGAGATTAAAGCAGGGCAACAGATTCGACTGTTCATTCTTGAAACTGAGGATGATCGTTCCAAGATAATCTCAGACTTCTATGATAAGATTAAACCTCATCTAGAGACAAGCTAGCAAGAGAGTTCTGAGAAAGTCATTTTTCGCCAAAACGGCTATATTGAGATGTAATCTTCCTGCAGACTGTGCCGAGGTAGCCAAGCGGTCAACGGCGACGGACTCAAGATCAATCAATAGTCGCCAGACTCTGATGAGACATCCGTTCTCGTAGGGGTTCGGGAGTTCGAATCTCCCCCTCGGCACCATGTCTTTTGTCACTATTACTATCAAAATCATTGGGTATGACTTGGAATTGAGTTTTGCACTCAGATTCATATATCCACACTATAATACCGAGTTCTTGTGACTGACCGAGTGTACATCCTTGGTGCGGGAGCCATAGGACTTGCGTTAGCTGTAAATCTGAATCTTGAATCTCGAGAAGTGATTCTTGTTAGAACAAGTAGAGCTGATGTATCTAAGAGATCGAGTATAATTTCCATGACCAATGCTGACGATGAGTTAGTCCAAATGCAGATGGATATGGTTTCACTTGATAAGCTAAGACATCTAGATGGGATTGTTGTCAACACAGCCAAATCGTATGCCAATGAGATGATTGCCAATAAACTTGCAAGGATGAGGATAGAGTCACCCATAGTGGTGATGCAAAATGGAATGGGTGTGGAGCGACCATTTCTTGACGCAGGTTTTGCTGAAATCTATAGATGTATTCTTTTTTCTACAAGTCAAAAAATGGATGAGTTGCATATCAGATACAGACCTATAGCTCCCTCTCCAATAGGGATTATCAGAGGAGATGTTCAAACTCTCCATGGGATAGTAAACGCTCTCAATACTTCTGGTTTTCAGTTCTCAGCTGTAGAAGATATACAGGAGAAGATCTGGCAGAAGACAATCCTCAACTCTGTCTTCAATTCAATTTGCCCTTTGCTTGATGTAGATAATGGTATCTTTCACAGAAATGATGAGATAGCTCGCATAGCATTGGAGGTGATGGAAGAGTGTGCGTTGGTTGCTTCTGCAGTCGGTGTCAAAGTAGACATCAATCAATTGAAGCAGCAAATGCTTGCAATTAGCAAAGCGGCAGATGGCCAGTTTATCTCAACCTTGCAAGATATTCGAAACGGACGAGAAACTGAAATCAGTTCATTAAATTTGGCGATTGCTAGAATCGCTGATGAGCAGAATCCAAAGATTCGGATAGATAAAACAAGAATCCTCGGAGAGCTAACTTTCCTTAAGTCAGAGATTTCGAGAGTTAGAAACGATGTGAAATAGTGTTCGGTTCTTTACTCAAGTGATTGTTCATTTTCTAATTCGGACTACTTCTGCACCTGTTTCTTTGAGAATGGTTGCAGGACCTATTCTGAGGAGATGTCGATCGGTTCCCCCACCTCCAATCACTTCGGTCATTTCCATGACTTTAGGATCGATGAGCACCTCTGCGTTTTTGATGGCGATTGGTGGTGTCCCACCAACCGCGAATCCTGTCAGGTCAAATGCTTCCTCAGGTGATGCAAGTTTGGGTGGTGGAGTGTTGAGTGCTTTTCCTACTCTCTTTGAACTTACTCGGTCAGTACCTTTAACGATTGCTAGAACTACTCGGTCACCATCTAAGAAGACAACTGTCTTGATGAACCGTTCGGGGGGAACTCCAAGTTCTTTTGATGCTGCATCAACGGAATGAACACGGCCCCTCATATTGAGAATTTCAGCTTCAAGTTCATTTGCGTCGATATAGTTCTGCAAATCATGATTATCCAAGTGTTTTCACTCTCATGAAACCATCATCAACAGAATACGGATTGAGGATAATAAATTTGGCAAACAAGAATGAGGAAACATCCTACTCGCCACAATTTGATGGTGAGAAATGTTATTTCTGAATCGTCTTCATCAGCTTCTTCAGCGGATAGGTGTTTATGACATCTGCAGCAGTCAACCACCCACGTCGTGCCTGATAGATTCCAAACTGCATGTTGTCAAGTTCTGGGATACTATGCGCATCTGTGTTGATAGCAATCTTCAGACCTGTCTTTATAGCAGCACGTAGGTTTCCGGGATTCAAGTCAAGCCTTTGTGGGTGTGCATTCAGTTCCATGACTACATTGTTTCTCTGTGCATATTCAAACACTTGTTCTAGGTCAATCTCGAATTCAGACCTTTTTCCAATCAGACGACCGGTGGGATGGCCAAGGATATGGATGTACTTGTTCTCTAGCGCATGACCGACGCGCTCGGTCATGATTTCCTTAGTGTCCTTCATTCGACTGTGAATAGATGCGGTGACAATGTCGAGCTGTGAAAGGACTTCATCCTCAATGTCAAGTCCGCCATCAGCTAGGATATCAACCTCTGCACCTTTCAGGATCTTCATCTTCCAACGTCCAGAAGCATTGAGTTCATCAATCTCCTCGATTCGTTTTAGTAGACGTCCCTCATCCATACCATTTGCAATCGTGAGACTCTGCGTGTGGTCTGACACACAATAGTACTCATAACCACGGGACTGAGCTGCATCAAGCATCTCCTCAATAGTGTTCTTTCCATCCGACTGATCCGTGTGACTATGCAGGTCACCACGAATGTTCTTCAGCATGATTAGGTCGGGAAGTTTGCCGTCCTGAGCTGCTTCTATCTCGCCAGAGTCCTCTCGTAACTCAGGAGGCACCCATTGGAGTCCAAGTGCCTCATAGATACCCTCCTCAGTCTCACCAGCCACCTTCTTCTTGTTCTTGAACAGACCATACTCGTTCAGTCGTAATCCTTTCTTCTGAGCAATTGAACGCAGTCTGACATTGTGGTCTACGTTTCCTGTGAAGTATTGAAGACCCGCACCGAAACTTTCGCTGGGTAGAACTCTGAGATCTACCTGAAGACCTGTATCCAGTCGTATTGACGACTTCGTTGGTCCATGAGCGATGATTGCGGTTACTCCCTCTGAGTTTACAAATGCATCCATCACAGTTTCGGGGTTATTTGCATCAACAATGAAGTCAAGATCACCAATCGTTTCGCGTTTCCGTCTGGAAGAACCTGCAATGATGAGCTGTTTCACAGTCTTTAAACCGCTAAGTTCTTGCTCGATCCTCTCAGCAACTGCCAAAGCATCAGCAAGTAATGTCCTTCCTAGTCCTGAGCGGACCACCTGAATTCCTTCTATGATTTGGGTCTGGGTTTTTTCACCAAGACCCGGTAGTTCTGAGAGCTTCCCCTCATTGGCTGCCTTCTCTAGAGAATCAAGATCAGTGACCCCCAGCTTCTCATAGACGATTTTGATTGTTGCAGGACCTACTCCTGGAATTGCATCCAGCTCTAGAGCCTTTACTGGAACACGTGTTCTAAGTTCAGTGAGAATTTCCACTTCTCCAGTTTCAAGATAGCTTTTGATGACCCCTGAGAGACTTTTGCCGATTCCCTGAATATCTGTAAGGGCGTCTCGTTTTGCTACTGCCTCGACATCTTCGCCCAGAGAAGAAATGGACCTCATTCCGCGATAATACGCACGAGGCTTGAATTTGTCCTTCCCTTCTATCTCTAAAAGAAGGCCTATCTCTTTGAGAACACGGGCGACCTCAGCATTCCTAGACACTTGCACTCCTCCTACTCATAGCTGTAGGGATCGATTTTACGGACGGCATCTCTGACTGCTATGATGTTATCTATGGGTGTATCCACAGTTATGACGCAGCCCGGGGCAACAATAAGCCGGTCAGGACCACCAGCCTTGATTGCATCCATCACTTGCTCTTGGGCTGTTTCTGCATCTTCAGTCCGAAACACTCCGTTATGATCAATCCCCCCAAGAGCTGCTCCTCGAAACAGTTTCTTGCCTTCCTTCAATGAGAGTGCGGAGCTTTGGTCCTCCCAATTGATGCCATCAACTCCATTTGTTTTTGCTATCTTGTCAAATCGAACCTCTTCGTTCTCCTCACGTGCATGCAGATGGAGTACAATGAATTTTGCCCTTCCTCGGAGCCGTGAGATGAACTTGAGATCATAGGGATAGACAAATTCTTTGTACTGCTCATCAGTGACCGAAGACCGCGTGGAGTGTTGGGATGCAAGGAATATCCCATCAGCTCCTGCATCCAATGTAGCACTTGCAAAATCTACCATGACATCAGTGATTATGTCAAGAGCGCCTTTCAATATCTCAGGATGCTCATCAGCATACTTGGTAAAGTTCTTGTCAGATATCTTGTCCGCGACCATCGCAGGGTCAAACACCGTGGCCATCGTAGGCACAACACCCTGAGCGTACTCCTGAATCAGCTCAACAGCCCGTATCTGTTTACCAAGCTCACCTGCGTTCACATCGAGGGGTTCGAGTGTTTCCCAGTCACTCACATCATTGATTGCAGCACTGGTCAGAGTTGTAGACCCTGTTATTGCACCATCATAGACTGCGGTGCAACCAAAATCTATGCAAGGAAAATGACCGAAAAACGAAATCTTTAGCAAGTCATGGTCAAGGAGCTTGTGAAACTCGATCTCAGCTTCTGCGAGCCCTTCGGGGGTTCTGTCTGTTTCTGGATGATGTTTCCAGAAGGATATAGGAATCTGCTCTCCCAAATTACCAAGAAATGCCTCCCTGATCAAATCATATTTCGACATGGTAGGTCTACCTGTTGTTTTAGGAATAATGAGGCTTTCGAAGGGACCAATAAGGTTCGTAGCCAGCAAACATAAGAGCAGAATAGGACCAGAAGACCGAGTCCACTTCAGTAATTGGAGGATGTCCTGTGTCAGAATTGACAGCCCTGATTGATCCCGAGGCAATTCTAAGCATGGACGGAATAGACGAATTAGATAGAATGAAGGCAGTACCAAATCCCTTTTGGAATCGGGCACGTCTAGAGGTGACATGGAACCTTCCAGTCATGTCCGGATTACTTGACAGCCCGCGAATTAAACTTCAACCAATGCGTCGTGCAACGCGCGAGGAGCTGCTCTTGTTTCACGACCAATCGTATATCGAAACGCTGGAACTCTTCGGTAACATGGGTTCTGCGTTCTCTGCGCGTTTTGGGCTAGATACTGACGAGTGCCCTATTTTTCCTGGTGTTGACCAGTATGCTAGTCATATAGTAGGTGGGACCATAGACGCAGTGATGGGTGTAGCTGAAGGCAAGTTTGAGGACGCTGTGTCGTTCTTTGGCGGCCTTCATCACGGATTTGAGAGTCAAGCCTCTGGATTTTGTTATTACAATGATGTTGTTGTTGCAATAAAGAAGTATCAAAAGAATTTCCCAGGAAAGAAGGTTCTCTATCTTGATACTGACGCCCATCATGGTGATGGTGTTCAACAGGCATTCTATCATGATCCTAATGTTCTGACAATATCACTCCATGAGCTTAGTATGGGGTTCTTTCCTGGAACAGGCAGAGTGGAAGAAGTTGGTATAGGCGACGGGAAAGGGTATTCGGTCAATATTCCTCTACCACCACTCACAGATGATGTTGAGTGGTGGAGGGCCTTTGAAGATGTGGTCGTGCCAATCTGGTTGGCTTACAAACCAGATTTCGTGTTTTGGGTTGTGGGTGCAGATGGTTACATGAATGACCCACTCACTGACCTGATGTTGACCTATGATACTTATCAACGAATCTCAAAGACCGTCCGTCTGTTGGTTCATTTAGGGACCAGAAAATTGGTTTTGACTGGCGCAGGAGGCTACAATCCTGTAGCAGCTGCGAAAATCTGGACCATTCTTCTGGCAGACATTGCGGATATTGCTCTACCACCGACGATTCCAGCACAATGGATTGAACTGTGTCACAAACATGGGTTCCAAGTGAAAAGAGGTGGATGGACTAGCAGACCCTTTAGAATGCCTGCGGATCAGTATCCAAAGATTCGGCGTGCTGTGGATGATACCATCGAGAAAGTAAAAGAACTCATCTTTCCAACTTTTGGTTTGGAAGATCAGATCTAAGTGCCTTGTAGTTCAGCAAGTACGCAACGATGATCAGTTTCATCGAGAAATATATCCAGAATTTCAAAGGCTCGAAGCTCAGTCTGTATCTCATCAAGTGTGAAATAATGATGAGGAATACCGCTCTCCCATCCTCTCTGGGGGACATAAGTTCCGGCTTCGACCTCCACGAGTTTCCAGTCATCATCCTCACTAACAGGTCCCGGACGGAGCACAGGAACTGTGACAAATAGAAGACCATCTGGTTTCAGAACCCTTTCTATCTCTTTGATTGTCTTTCGTATGTCTTTCACCAGATTGTGGTGAATCACCTGAATTGAAACAACTGCATCAAAGTAATTATCCTCATATGGGAATGCATCTTCCATTTGATGTTTACAGATGTTCGCCTCAAGATTCTCTGAAGCAAGCCACTCCTCAGTCATTGAGATTGCTTTTTGGGATGCGTCAAAACCATACACATCAAAGTCAAGCCTTGAAAGATACACCACATGACGACCTGTTCCACATCCGAGATCCAAAATTCTTGAGCCACCTTTGGCTCGAATTAGCTTTACAACGCGGTTAATGTGTGGATGAGGATCAATGAACACGCGACCTCTTTCTGCGAATATCTTGTCCCAGTCTGGCATCAGTATTAGGTTTCTCCATTTACTACGTGATATGGATTGTGGCTTGCGTTTCGGTTGAAATAAAAGATAGAAACCAACCCAACATTGTTTACGAGAACAGAGGCGGGTCAGATTTGAACTTCAAGTGGCGATACCTAGTCCTTGTACTTGGCATTGTAATCATGATATCAGGGACCTTACTGGCTGCAAGTGTGCAGAATGGATTTGGTTCAGTTGTAGTTACTGAAGTAGACTTTCAGGCCGCAGATGGGTCAAATATTCATAGTACGCTTCAGAGGCCCAACTATGTGACTGATACAGACCCATTACCTGGGGTAGTTGTAATTCATGGGTCACAACAGAACAAGGAGTGGGTGATGGCTTTCGGTATCGAACTTGCAAGACGTGGATTCATTGTTCTAACAATTGATGCTAATGGTCATGGAAATTCAGGAACCGGAACAGGTAGTGGGACAGCGGCATTGGATTATATTGCATCACTAGATTTCGTGGATGATTCACAAATCGGACTGATTGGACACAGTATGGGTGGAGGAATCGCATGGAGTGCTTTGAATGAGTCAGGTGTGTATGTACGTGCTTTGATTCTTGTTGGCTCTGGATTTCGAGAGAATATGTCCTACATACCAAACACTCTATTGGCTACGGGTAACTTCGATTCTCTATCCAGATATCCTCACAATCCTGCACTATTGGAACCATGGTTCAATGTGACTGGTGTTGTGTCTGAAACAACATATGGTGACTTTGCTAACAATACAGCGAGAAGAGCTGTGTTTCCATCCACTAATCACCTCTTCGAAACAATTGACCCAGTTATTGTTAGTGAAAGTGTTGAATGGATGAAAAACAGTCTGAAAGGAGGTATAGAGGATGACCATTGGATATCGAGTTCTAACTTGATTTATCCTATTTGGCTAGTTGGAGGTTTCTTTGGTTTGATGGGGGCCCTTTTGACGATCTTTCCTCTGGTCGTTATACTACTCAACACATCACTCTTCTCAGATCTAAGAGGAAATCCAACTGATGAACCAGCAACCCGGAGGGCATTCTATCTTTATGGAACAATACTAGGATTGATTGGAGTTATCACCTTCTTCCCATTTCTTGCTGTTGGTCTCCTGCTAGCATTTGTAATCCCCTTCCCAACATTCTATGGGTTAGCAGTTGTAGCATGGATTTTGGGGAGCGGCCTTGTAGCTTTAATGGTTCTTTTCATAATTTTGAGGGGCCAGAGAAGGTATTCGAATGCTGGGTCATCTCTAACACTACGCGGGTTGCTTGGAACAGGAGACCAAAAGTCAGTACCCTATTTGTTGAAGACCTTTGTAATGGCAAGCATTGTGATTACTTGGTTGTATTCGCTGACACTAATAGTAGACCTTGGTCTTGTCTTGGACTTGAGATGCTTCCTTCCTGGACTCCATGACTTGACATTGGGACAGGCAAGATTGGTACCTCTTTACTTTCTTGTCTTCTTAGTCTACACCCTTGTAGATGGAGCTTGGTTAACTAGCATTATGTTGCCTGAAGGCTCTGGGTCATGGGCTAAAGTTCAGTTCAAGTGGACTGTGAAGTCAGTATTCATCAAGACAGCTCCCTACCTCATTCTAATTGCATTCGAGTTCTTAGGAGGGTACCTCGCTGGAGCGCCTCTCGTTCCTCACCTGATTGGTTATTCGTGGCTGTTCTTCTATGCATTCGCACCTTGGTTTGCAATATGCACGGTCATCACTATGTTTGCGTATCGTGTGACAGGTAACCGGTGGCTCGGTGCACTGATCAACTCCATTCTTTGTGCTTGGGTTCTTGCATCAATATTGGGGCTGAGCTGGTAACTATTAAAAAGTGAAAACAATGGTGCTATTTTGGACTTAGTCTGTATCAAGAACCCTTTTTTCTCATTATGCGTTTAAAATCAAATCTCCCAAGTTGGCAGTGAGTGAAAATGATTAGACTGATGGGTGTCCTAACAGAGGGTGGTGTGCCTATCAAGTTTAAGAGCTCAATGGAGGCGGAGGGAGAATTAATTCTTGGACCATTAATTGAAGCTACAAAGGCATTGAGTGACATTATGGGTAGTGGCGAGGTCCGGAGGCTAGCGTTCAAGGATAACACCCTGATAGTGACTGAAACAGACAAGGGCTTTACTCTGGTGGCATTGGTTACTAAGGCTGAGGATTACATGGACAGTCTATTGAGAGTCATAGCTGAGAAAATAGACGAGTCCGCGATTCAGTTTGCTGATGGGTCGGTCAATGATGAGCAGACGAATATCATTGAGCAGATTCTCAGTCCGTATGTCAGGGCTCACCTCGAGGTGTCATTACCTGAAACACTCACAACAGTTTGGGACCCGGTTCTTGAAGAGCTCAGGAAGGATACAAGATATTCCAATGCGATCCAGGAGGTTGATGAACTCTTACTCAGACCAGAGCCCGAGGGAAGATGGAATCAACTTAAGGAAATGGTCAGTGGAACTTTGAAAGATGCATTGATGCATGCAATGAAGGGGGAGTTCGATAGAGCTTGTGCAATTGCAATGACCCATGATGGGGACCTAGCTGGGATTTTCAGCATAAAGATGGGAGCCTTATCCCACTCAATGACAAAAGCAGTTCCACCGACCCTGTCTGAATTGAAAGCAATTGCAGCAACATTATCAAATGACCACCAGTTTGCTAGTTTTGCGAAAACTCTCGTTGGATTCTTAGCGGGTGAAGCCATTCCTGCGGACTATTCTCGCATCTTTAGGGAGTCTATGAGTAATTTCGAGTTCATTGATGACGATGAACATCTCATGCTGGGATTCCTTTTCCTAGAAACTCAAGTAGTCGACTACCCTGAGTTTTCTGATAAACTATTGAAACTCTACAAAGGAAAATCGGAAGTATATTGTTCGTTCATCGAGGCAATACAAGACCGTAACAATATCTTTGAGAAATTATACTCAATCACCAGCTATGACGGATTCAAGGATGAACTTGATCTCTACAAAACTCAGATTTCCAGCATTCTTGGAGGTATCACATGGGTCACAAATGAGGACCTGATGTACGAGTTAGAAAAAGAGGGGAAGGGAATTGAGATTGGGATTACTGCTTCGCTCAAGTTGCAGAACTATATTGCAGTACTCACTGCGCTGACTGAATCTCCGGTGTTATCAATTGGAGAACGAAAAGGGTTCCTCGAAGAAGTTTTGATGTTATATCGTGACTATTTCAGAGAGCTAAAGAGAACAGACATCCCATTGTTTGCGTTTACACTCGATAGTGTCTTTCAGAGTGTTGGAGTCGCTCATGCAGAGTACTACTTTCTGTCCACTGGTGATGCCAGAAATCATCATGTTCAACAAACTATTGAGTTTCTTGGTGATATCTATGAAACAATGGATGAGGAGTGGCCAAAAGCACGTGTCCGGTTCTCACTCTTTGTGGTGACCAACTCAATTTCGCCAATTCTAACAAGGGCAGGACAACTCCCTGAAGCCGAGATTCGTTTGGTCTACGCAGCCATGCAGTTCCTTGATGTAGACACAATTGATGCCGCACAGATTACACGACCAACCACTTACGCTACTCACCTAAATAACACAAACACTTCACTCACAGCCCTTGCCTCAAGGCTACTCAGAGATGAGATTCGAACGGATGTTCTCAAGACTGGAGTGAGTATTGCGTTAGATGTGCAAGAATGGTTTTTGTCCTATGGCGAGGTTATCAGGGATGACGCAATGTCTGCGAGCTATCATGCCTCTCTGATTGCTGACGATCTAGGAGAGGATGATCTGAAGAAGACAGTTGATCGCGTCGTCGACTTGAACCGAGTTGTGGTTCAGGACGCAGAAAAATTTGATTACGAAGTTGCTATGATGTCCGTACCTCTGATGGATCTGTTGTCAAATGCTTGGAAGCGTCTTGCAGATGAAAAGTACCTGAAAATGTCAAAAGACACGTTTGACGCGTCAATGGCGGCTTGGAAGAAGTATGGATTCTATGAGAAGGCTGAGAACTTCAAAAAGTCATTTGGTGGTTCCCTGGAGTCCTAACAGACTGATTGTGGCGTCCCATAGTTGGTTCTGAAGCTCTATGTCGTTTGTGATCTGAGTAGTTTCAATAATCTCCTTCTTCTTGAAACACTTACCAGTAACACCTTCGATGTCGAGTGATGATGCTACATATACTGATGTTTCAGCACCCTCCTTAGGACTGAGCTGGAATGGCTTCATCATCCCAAACATTACTCTGGACATCACACTTCCACTACTGCGTCCTAGATTAGTAGCCACAAAACCTGGTAGAACAACGTTGATCGTGACCCCTGTCCCCTCCAAACGACGAGCCATATCATAGGTGTGCATAATGACCATGAGTTTGGCATTACGATAGGCATTCATTGACTTGTAGGATGTTTCGCAGTGTAAGTCATTGAGGTTCAGTTCCCCTGACTTGTACAGACCAGACGAGAGGTTGATTACTCGTGAGGGTGCACTCTCTTTCAGAATTGGAAGCAGTTCATGAGTAAGAAGAAACGGTGCAAGATAGTTCACGGCGAGTGTTCGCTCACACCCGTCTACAGTCACCTCTCTTTGACTGATTACAGCACCTGCATTGTTAAGAAGAACATCCAGTCGGCTGTACCTGTTTCTGAATTCTGCAGCAAAGCTCCGTATTTCCTCCATTGAAGCAAGGTCACAGATCATCAGGTCCACAGAGCTATTCCCACTCTCTTCGATTATCTCTGATTGGGCCTTCTCACCAAGGTCCTTGTTTCGAACCACCATCACCACTTCAGCACCCATTTCAGCAAGAGCTAAGGCGGTTTCCTTACCAATACCTGAGTTACTACCCGTGACAATACACACCTTACCTTTCATCTATACTCACACACTTTCAGAAGATAGCTACCTACTTTAAGATGTAGGTAGAATATTGCATCATGGCGTTAGTTGAAAGAATGGTTGGATACCTGACATGGGCCAATTCATCAATCTGGGGGATTGTGAAGAATCTCAGTGATGAAGAATTTGAAAGAACACTATCTGAAGGTGCCGGGAGTATTCGGAGAAGATACATCCATCTAGCTGAAGACACATGGGAATGGTTTCATGACTGGCATGGTGAAGAGCCACGAGAGCCTAGCTTTCAAAGTATGACACGAAACCAGCTCTATCAATTCATTGATGATTACCTGGGTAAATGGGGCAGTCTAATCGAAGAACGGAGTGTAGACGAGTTCGCGGACGAAAGAAAAGGAAAGAAAGTAGTGATTTCATTCGAGGAGATGATCTTCCATTTGGTGAATCACTTCACGTATCATAGAGGTCAGATTGTAATGGGTCTCAAGATACTTGGAAAAGATGTTCCTATGACTGATTATGTGCCATATCGATTCTTCACGTTGTAGAGTAAGATTTGGTGGTCTAAATAAAGAAAAGCCCGATACATACTAACGAGGCCACACTTCATGAGAATTCGTTAATCTGTTTCGAAACTATGGGTTGTCTTAGTATGTGATTCCATGCTCCACGTAGTACTTCAGCAAGGTGAGCGCTTCGCCCCAGCCAGCAGCGCATTCGAGTAGAGCTGCTCTTCCAGATGGGGTATCGTGATATCCATACTCTCGCAGCCTTACTACAGTTCCTTCTTCTACTTTTTCAAAGTTGACTTCTATGGTCGTAGCATAGGATGGATCGTCAGCATACCATTGGAACACAAAACGTTCTGGTCGTTTTGCTTCTAATACTGGACCTCGCGATTCCTGTGTGTACTTGTCTGGTCCCCAATCCTTCCAGCGGAATGTGATACTTCCACCGGGTCTAGCATCTACCTCCGAACCAACTGTGAACCATTCATCTAGACCTTTTCCAGTAGTCAGCGCATCATAGACCTTCTCTGGAGGAGCACGAACAAGGGTTGTCTGTTTAATCTCAACATCAATCAATTTAGTCATAAAGACCCTCCTGTATATTAACTATTGTTACTACCATTTGCTAAAAACCTTGCGCCAATGACACATTATTAGGCTAATGTAGGGGAATCTTCTAGGAGTCGCGGGCGGAGCAATCAATGTGATTTTTCTAGTGGTCTTTCTCCACAGGAGATAGCCATTTCCTAGAGAGGAAATGTCAGTATTCCAGGTCTTCTTTCTCTGGTTCTACCGGTTTTTCTTCCTTTTTCTTTGCACCTTTCCTGGAGATCACGGGCTTCTCCACTTCTTTTGCAGCCAGTCCTCGTGCAAAGCGTTGAATGAATCCTACCGACCTTCTTTGGGCAGCCTCATTCAGAAATACAACTGGGAGAATGAAAGCCATGACCACTAGTGGAATTCCAAGCGTCCAGAGAAAGCTGATAATAAGTAACTCTGGGAATGGTTCAATTCCTTCGATGATGAATGGTTGAATAAAATGTGCACTCACCATTGCAATTGGAAAGGCGAACAACGAATAACCGCTAAGCATACTACTATACCAACGACCAACTCCTTCTGTGTCAGGACACTGTCGAACATTCATTTGACCCTCTTTTAGATAAGTCACAATACCAGCATCGTTCAGTATCCAAGTAGGGATGAACAGTGCAAGAGCTATTGGCATAATGACTAGGGCACCCATTAGGGTAATACTCAATCCAATCCAAAATTCAGATCCTGCAGGTGCGGTTGTCAGGCTTTCAGCAAGTAGACCTTCGACAAGACGAATCACTAAAGCGGAAGTACTCAGGCTGAAGAGTGCTGGTGCGACACTCCTACGAATCATCCTGTAGCCGCTAAACTCAGTTCCAATGTCCATTATGCTGAAGTTGTAGGTGGCAGACTTGATTAGCCGACTACCCAAGAGGAAGAGAGAAGCGAGGGGTATTGTAATGATGAAGTACTCTATAGCAATCACAGGTATCGCTATTCCTAGGATTACTATTATGTCTGTGAAGAGGGACCCTTCAATCCAAGGGAAGAATTCGAATGAAGAAGCAAATGATGTCACTTGGTACATTACCCATAATCCAAAGGCAATGCCTCCAACTGAGAATATGAACGGAAATATGAATCGTGCTTTACCCATGTTAGTTCAATCTCCATGTCAACTATTCCTATAGATATTACATCGAAGTATTAAGACAATCGTATGACAAAGAGGTTTAAATCATGCTATGCGTGGTGACGCGGAACGATGTCGCTCTTGATTGATGAAAATCAAAGTCGAACTGTGGCTCTAGTGGCGATTTTCGCAGCGATGATTGCTGTACTGGACATAATTCCTGCGTTCGGATTCACATCAGGAGTCTGGGACAGTTGGCCATTTTTGTTGAGCCCAATAATTGGAATACTCATGGGACCATACTTAGGAGCTCTATCTGTTGGACTTGGTAGTCTAGTAGGACACACTATCTACTACCGTGACCCAACTGAGTTTCTATTCATGCTTGGGCTTTCAATGGGAGCCGCGGCGGCAGGATTCGTGTATCAGCATAAATGGAAGCCAGTCTGCGGAATTTATACACTCATGCTTCTGGGATACTTCATGTATCCTATCAGTTGGGGTCTTCCACTCTGGGGAATCTGGGACATCCTTGTTGGTTATGGTGTTGTGTTGATTTACTCTGTCGTAACGGCTAGAGGTGTCTGGTCAAATACAAGCGAACGGTACAGTTTGCTCTTACTCGTCTTCTGTACTGTGATTGCTCTGGAAACTGATATTCTATTTCGAGTCGTTGTACTCTTGCCTGGTCAGGTCCACTGGTTGCTAGGAATGACTCCTGAGATTCTGTTTGATATTTGGGTGGTAGCTGGATTCATCACGCCAGTCAAGGTCGTTCTAGCAGTGATAGTAATGGTGACATTGGGTAGGCAGCTGCTAAGGGTGCTTGAACAACAAGGTGATTCGATTGCCCTGGGTGATGCGGATTCACTACCCAACTAAGGCGAAGTTTCATCCGTTTTTCTCATTGGAAACCATCCTGCCCATGAGAGCAGAAGAAAACAAACCAAAGCGATTACAGCCCAAGAGCCATATGTGACCAACTCATAAGTCGGGTAATTTTCTGTTATGCCTATCAGAGGGAAGATGTAGAGATCAATCAGAATCCAAGAAATGAATAGACTGATAGAAGACACGGTTCCAATTATCCTTCTGCGATTCTCGTTATCCTGACTCATTGTGTTCACTGACAATATCGCAAGATATGGAGGTTTTCTATGTTGTCCTATAGTCTTCTATAGAATTGAACTTCAGAGCAATCAAAGTGAGGCCTTCTGGACTTGTCGATTCTACACCATTGAGATGTCCATTGAGGAATACAAGGGCACAGGAATTTGACAATAAAAAGATGCTACTGGTTCTCGCACTAATGAGCCAAATTCGACAACCAGTGATGAACTGGAGCAATGGTGACTGCATACTCATAACACTTGTCGACAAGTTCGGGTCTCTTTAGTACACTTACTGGTATCTCTGGTGACTGAACATACAATGCGTCATATCTTAACAGGTCTGCACGTGGGTGGTCTGGATC
>JBHLRS010000041.1:0-28448 GCA_048882325.1 Candidatus Thorarchaeota archaeon
CTCGATGATGTAGAAAACTCAATGACTGAGGAACAAGCTTCAAGTGGAACAATAAGTGAGTCGCAAGGGACAGCAATCACGATAGGAATGGCTCTAATGGCAATGGCACTCCTATTAGCTGTAGTTTGGAATATAGTATCGATCAGTACAAGTGAACGAACTCCTGAGCTAGCACAGCTGGAAGCAATTGGTTGGTCGCGGAACTCACTCTCAAAGCTGTTGTTCCTTGAGGTCCTCATTGTAAGTCTATTTGGGACAATCCTCTCTATTCCAATTGGTCTTTTCTTCACTCAGCTCCTGAATGACTTCATGAAAACATACATCCCCTTCTATACACCCATTGTTGATGTGACGGTCTTTCTTAGTGTAGGTGTCCTAACTTTCTTCACAGCCTTCCTTGCAACTCTACCAGCTGTTCGTAGACTGAGAAGAATCAACATTGATAGAGTAATCAGAGACAGACTAATGACCTAGAATTGAGGTCCATTATCTGATAATCTGATTCCAAAAAAAAATAGATAGGGAGAGCCAGAGGCTCTACCTTCCACGTCTAACAATCACAACAATTACAACTACAACTAGAAGTCCACCAACAACAGCACCAATTAGAAGTGTTTGATCTATACCCGGTGGCGGCGTTGTTGGAGTTGTTGGAGTTGTTGAAGTAGTTGAGCCTGTTGAAGCTGTAGGAGATGATGTTTGAGCAGCAGGGATACTCAATTGGAATGTGCTGGGAGTTGAACCACCAGCAATAAAGTGGTTGAAGTCTCCTGAGTTATTATGAACAGCAAGATAAAATGGCGTCGAACTACCAGCTATAAAGGCAACATCATCATCAGTGTTTCCCGTGTCCAACGCTCGCTTGAGCTCAACATTCCATGCTGTACCGTTATGGATTGATTCTGCAGCAACATCTCCACGGCTGCCTGTTGGTTTCACTGACCTGTATCCATTGATGAAGTCACCTACTGGTGTTGCGTTTACTCCAGCAGTCCAGGTGATTTCCACTCCATTGTTATCCCAAAATGGGCGGTCTTGGTCACTAAATGCAGCAACAAGTGTGCTGTTCCCAAGAGCAGTTGTGATGACCGAGGAATTCTCAGCTTGAGCTACGACTGAGTTATCTGAGTAACCGCCAGCACTCTTTGCGTCTGATTGCCTTCCTGTGCCATTCCAATACTTATCGTCAGCCCACCCTTCTGCTGCAGTTGCTGTGCGAGCTGCTTTCCAATGCCATACATCAAAGAGCATTGGATCAGTAGTACCTGGATTGTGACCACATACTATACTTGAACCTAAACTCCAAGCAATATCAAGGCGATCTTCATTACCACCCACATTACTCCAATATGACCCATTGTAAGACCATCCCTTTCTCGTGTTGTCCATTGAGCTATCATTCCATGCTGCAAAGATGTAGATGTTATTATCATCAACGAGAGCTCTTAAAACCACGTTTATTCCAGAACCATCAATGTTTGGAATAATTAGCGACCCTGCGCCATCCCATGCTGATTCGATGAGTTGGCCATCAATAGTGATGGTATCAGTGGTGTAGCTTGATTGCAGTGTTACACCGTCTGCAAGTGCAATAACGTTCTGAGACGCAAAAAACACAGTAACCATGAATCCCATCACTGCTAGTAGACTGATTAGTTTCTTTGTCTTCAAATGTATGAACCTCACTTTTCCCAGCGAATACATTTCCGCAGTGTTCATTGCATGTATGTTGTGATTATAAGCTACTAGCAAAACGTGAGTATAGTACTAAAGTTACTATAGTAAAACTATTCGTGATTAAAAATGGAAAGTGTGAGGAAGCATGACCAGTGCTTCCTCTGTAACGGTGTACTACATTACATTTTTCTTTCGCTCGAGGAGAGTGCCAACAATGACATCCTTCTCAATTCAGAATAAACGTCTGAAATTGAATATAAACACCTATCACCAAATCAGTATAGTCAATTTCTGATATACTAAGATTTTCAGACAGTTCCTTTTCCTAATAGTAATGTGATATGGACAATCCTTCTTTCCTCTATCTTCTTGAAGAAGCCATTCATCTTTGCTTTAAGAATCTCTGAACTCAGTGATCCATCGCTTTCCACTCGTGGGTGCTCTCGCTGTTCTACGAACTCTCCAATATCAAGAGGGTCTTCATATGTAGTAATAGTTGCTGTCGGCGTTACAATAGCTAGAACACCATCTTTCGATAAGACACGTCGCCATTCTGATAAACAATCATCCAAGCAATCATTCTTGATATTACCAGAGACAACTAGTAGATTTAGAAATCCATCCTTCATGGGTAAATCATCGAATGTTCCTTCAACAATCAGTACATCCTCAATTCCAAGATCCAATCCATTTGCCTGCTCAGCGATTACATATAATCTGCCCTTAGACACTTTCTTCCTTATTTGATCAATAAATCTCCTGATAGGTCCTGAGAATCTTGATCCTGCAATGCCTACATTTGAAGTAACTGCTAGTTTCTTTGTCAATGATTCTCCGATGAGACTGAAAACACTATGTTTTGGTGGAAGATTGATCAAGTATTCAGTGTAGAAATCATGCACAGTTCTAATTGCTTCCATGAGGATTTTCTCTCGTTCCTTCAATCCCTTCTTGCTAATTTTGTAGACTCGTCGTTTGGGTCCCGAGTCACTCTTCTCCCATCGATCTTTCAATAGTCCTTCGGCTTTCATCTCCGAGAGAACAGAGTATAGTCGACCAATGCCAATCTTGACATTTCTTTGTTCAAGTTGTTTATGCGCCTCATAACCATAGAATTCATTTTTACCTGTCATCTGAAGGATGGTCTTCTTGAGTTCTGGAGTACGCATTGACTTCAAATTCCCCGCATTGCACTGTGTTTTCTCTACCACCAATGATTGCAGTGGTGGGAGGAAACAGACGGATCTGTTTCCTCCAGGAAGGTGTACTACACTTAATTAACTTCCCAAAAATTCTTTAACCAAAAACACTATTAACCATTGTTAATACGGATAAATGAAAGAGTGAGTGATATTAATGATTGACGCAGAGGAAATCGCAAACCATGCTGTGGATCTCAGAAAGGAGAAACGGTATGATGAGGCTGAATCTCTATTGAGGGATGCCCTCTCGACAGACAAAACAGCATGGCAGTTATGGAATCAACTTGGACATGTCCTAGTGGCAATAGAGAGTTTTACTGATGCGGCAGATGCGTTTGAAAAAGCAACAAAGTTGAATCCAAATGGATTTTGGCTCTGGCTCAGTCTCGGTTACGCGAGGAAAGAAATCACGCAGATCGATGGTGCTATTGAAGCCACTCTCAAAGCAACTGAATTGAGCACTAAACCAAATGAAATCGGTTCAGCTCTCTACAATCTAGGATGCTACAACTGCCTTGCTGGTCGGCATCACGAGGCCCTGGATTATCTTGAAAAGGCTTTCCAAAAAGATAAATCCATTAAAGAATGGGCGCTTGATGATTCGGATTTGGACTCTCTGAAAGAGAATGAACGATTTCAGCAACTTCTGAAGGATGACACGTAAAAAGAGGGAGTGAGGTCGTACGCGTGGCACGACCATTGTGGTTGGTTCTATCTCTGGAGAGATGTATGACATAGTTTTTACCTCTGGAAGGAGGTCCTGTAAACATCGGTCCTGACCTGTGACTTCAGTCTATGAAGCTCCTTTAGATCCGGTTCGGGCTTTACCTTTTCCCTAAGTTTTGCGAATGCCATTTTTTTCAAGCACCACGTTTTTGCACAGGAAATTTGGATATCTATCCGCGTGTACACGCTGGTATCATTTCAGACCTACAACCAATTGCGATATGTAGAAATCTGAATCATAAGGTTACGAAACTTGCACTATTGGTTGAGATAGAATAGGAGAAGCTTTAATAGGTCCGGCCAGTACCACAGAATAACGGATGGGGTTCTGTTATGACAGAGGAAACAGAAATTCAAGTCATCAACACCCTGAATGGGCGTAGAAATGTTGTAATTGCATCTGACAAGAACATCACATACGGTGAGTTGGTCAGGAGTTACTCTCTTGCACCACCTGAAGTGATGTGGACAGTTCTTGATACTGATGGTAACGATATCACTGATCTTCCTATTGGCGAGCGTGAGTGCGTAGCTCACATCACTCCTGGTCAGGACATCGCTGGTGGGGCGTAATCTAGCTTTCCAGCCTGCAATACACACCTGAAAGAGAAGGGGTGAATTAGGATCTGTCCTATTCACATAGAGCAACTAGAAGAGGCCAAAGAGCTATTTCCTACGCTTAAACCTGTAGCACAGTCAGGTGACTTTGTATTTGCGGTGACTGTTATTATCGATGGTGTTGTTGGAAAGGGCGACAAGTCGAAAATACCATACCACACGTTCATCGATCTCTCAAACTACCCAAACATAATGCCTGATATCTTCATTCTGAATATTGAGGATAAGGATATCAAACATGTCAATGTCTTCCATCCGAAGCTGTGTCCTAAGCTCAACAAGGAGTATCCCTTCATGTGTTTGGGCAACCTTCGGGATGAACTTCAGAAGTACAGGCACGTCATGGCATTCCTCCAGGGAGTGAAGAGGATTTTGAACAATGAGAATTTCAACAGTCCCGCCAGAAAGTGAAGGCTTATTCTGTCCGAGGCAATCGTGATATTTAGCATGACACAACAGAGGAGATGTGGTTCAAATGGTGAAATATTCAGAACGTGTGGACCGTCAAGTGGGACTTGTGTATCAGGAACGAATTGAAGACATGCGTATCTTCATTGATGGATCGGGTCCAGTTATTGACTATCTCGTAACACACCTTGCGTTCCTGGGCTTTGGTACATCACAGGGATTCATTGCGTTCAAGAAGGATCGGAAAGTCAATGATGAGGATGTGAAGGGTCAGATTCTGTTAAAGGAAGATGACTTGGGACATCCACTCTGGGAGGCAATCAGAGACCGCGTCAAGGATGAAGTTGCTCCTGACATTAATGTCATTGGCATAGATGATTTAGAAACTTACAACTATGATGCAGTTGTAGCAACACGAAGTGCAAATAGTGAGCCCGAAGACTCTCTAATACTGCCTCAGAGTGAAACTCCAATTTGGGCTGTCTGCTCCAAGACCGCTGCATATATGGGTAACGCGAAACCGATTTTTGAACCACATAAGTTTGATGTTCTCACCCCCTCTTTAGCTGCTGTAGCAGCTGGTTTTGCTGTAACAGAAATAATGCGTCGAAACATGTTGATTCGGCCATCCGAACTGATACAGAGAGACTTGAATCTCAGGGTTGTAATCCAGCAACGTGGAATTCTTCAGAAAGTTAGAGAGTCTCAAAAGAAGCGGGAGGGTCTCCCATTCAAGGTCAGAATGAAGATTGGCGGGGAGATGCTAAGAACTGAGGTGGAAGAGTTCACGTCCACTACCACCCGATATGTGGGAGGAAAAGTCGAGGAAACTGTGGATGTCGACCCAGACCGAATCATTCTGAAGTGTGGCTTTCCAAGTGGGTCCTATCTCACACGAATGCTTTCTGACCAGATTGAGATTCTGGATGAAGTTGCACCTGACATGTTCAAACCAACAACTTCCCTTCTCTTTTCACCCATAGCTGAAACCCGAGTGGAGATGAAGGATGACGCCCTCTACATAATAGACAAGGACGTCGATGTTCCTACTGAGCTGAAGGACAAGACAGTCTTCTTCTTGGGCGTGGGTGGAATCGGGTCCTGGAGCACTGCATTGTTCAACCTATCTAATACTGAGACCTGTACACTGATTCTCAACGACCATGATGCAGAGGTTGAGGAACACAATCTGAATCGTCAGATTCTTTTCACACGTGAGTCCATCGGAAAACCAAAAGCTGTTGCTGCTCGCAAAAAACTGATGGAAATCAATCCAAACAATCATGTCGTATCGTTGCCCTGGGAGACTGAGATTGGCACTGCAAACAGTATTGTGATGAAGGACTTCATGACTCTGGAGGAGTACGAAGAGAAGAAGAAGGTCGGAGCTGGAAAGACTCAGGTCGTTGATGGTATTGAGATTCCTCTAGACATCATCCGTGAAGAAGCGGTCCTCGCAGATGCTTTAGCGAAATCAGACCTACTGATATGCGGACCTGACAACATCAGAACACGATATGTTTCCACACTTCTGGGTAAACTTCTCAAGATTCCTGTCATTAGCGCTGGGGCTGAGCGTTTCGAGGGGAAGGTCGATCTATTCATGCCGGATGCTGATTGCTATGTATGCAGGTATGGCGAAGGGACTAAGGAACAGAGGGAGGTTGTCAGTTGCACGGGAAAGATTCCAATTCCCTCCATTGTTTCAACAATTGGAACCATTGGTGCCATGCAGACTGCAGTCGCCATCGCAAGCCTTGCTGAACTAGATGCAGAAGTCACTCATTTTGTCCAATACTACCCAAGATATCAGATGTTGGCAAAGTGCGAACCTGGAAAAGACTGTAGACACAAGATGAAAGATTCCTGTCCCCAACACCTAAACTTACCACCTGAGGAGAGCACATTCGAATTCTTTCCGACCAAGTAATAAAACTGGAAGGGTAAAACATGACACAAGGCTATGACATCCCACAAAGAATCACAATTGACGAGTCCGTCTATGAGCAATTCAGAGTCTATACAAAACTCTATGGCGCATCTGAATGGGGCGGTGTTTGCGTAGGGTTTCAAGAAGGCGATACATTCAATGTTCGAGGTATTGTGCTTCCACCACAGAAGATCCAATCTGGAGCATATTGTGAGTTTAGAAAAGAGGTTTTTCCACTTGTGACCAAACAGATAATCCGCTTGACATCCGATAAGAAGGAGTTATTCAACTTCAGATCCGGAGCTTGGATTCATACGCATCCCGGTTTTGGAGTCTTCTTCTCGGGTACTGACTTCAATAGTTTCAGAGACCTGACCAGACTATCTCCTGACTTTCTTGGAATTGTCGTCGATCCCATTAATAATGCAATTAAGGCCTTCAATGGCAATTTGGTTTCAACCACAGAAGCGGTAACACCAGAAGAACCAAGTGAAGACGCTGAATTAGAGGAGGTAGCGACAAAGTCCACCCCGAAGGAAGAATTTACTGAAGTTGAGGTCGAGATTGTTCAGCCAGATATCAATGACCCCGTCGAGATGGAGTTCCTTCACGAGTTTCGTAGTGTGATGCAGTCTCCTGCTTCAGCAAGGGAGATTGGTGACACAGAGCTCATAAACACCTTCATCCCGATGGAAGAGAACGAGTTCAAGCTGAGCACGATGAGCATGAAGGTTGATTATCTAGAGGACCTCCTTTCCAGAATGGAATCTCGCCCAGTGTACTCCAAAGACTTGGCTGCTGACTGGAGACGACAATTGATGATTGTTAGAGAGCGTTTTGGTCTACGTGATGCACTGATACCAACCAGTTTCGTTATCAAACCTGAAGGGATTCTCTACATTTGGCATGAAACAATGTCGCACCTATCTGCTGATCTTGTTGAGTGGAACACCATTTCTAGCATTGAGGTCAAGATTCGCCTTGAGCAGGATTATAGTAACTATGGCTATGCAACAGTGATCAAAGTCATTGAGTTGGTGGCAAAACGGAAAAAGTCTGGGTTCTTTGGGAGACGGCCAAAAGACCTCAAATTATTGGTATTAGTGTCTGATAGCCGAGACCTCTACCGTACCGTTGTCGAGTATTTTCCTAGGGCTACAATGTATCGAGACCTTCCTGTTCTGGAAGAACCCGAAGAGGAAGAGGAAGATGAGACTGAGGCTGAAGAAACAGACGCGGTCGAATCAGATGATGAGGATAAGGATGAGGACCTTGAGGATGATGTTGATGAGGAAGTAGAAGATGACGAATTCGAGGGTCCTGATGACGATGAAGATGCTGAAGACAAAGCTGAGTACGAAGAAGATGAAGATAACGACATTGATATGGAGATAGATGAATAGCAAATCTCGAACTTCTAGATGGGAGATATTGCCTCTTGTCACTACCACGTTGGAATAACATGGTGATAATCCATACTCTAATTGATCATCTAGATAGTGAATTTGATACACTGCGTCTATTCATTAAAAGTCCTGCAACTGATCCCAGACAAAAAGTAGAGCTCATAGGAGTCAATCATCCCTTCAAGGTCACTCATGAGAGGTGGTCTACACTATACAACCTCGAACTCACTCGAAACGCCTTCAATCCTCATACTCGACAGGCTCATGCAAACATAATTCTAAACATTGATTTTGAGCGGCGCAACCCATACAGAATAAGCGATTCCTCAACTATCTCAGATCTTGATGCAATCTGGGAAGAGAATCCTGAGGTGAAAGACTATCTAGAGCCACATGACTATGTTCAATCTGATGCTGAGGAAATTCGGAATTTGGCTAACTCAATTGTGGACGATGACCAAGGATTCTGGTCTGCTGTCAGAGCAATTGCACAATGGGTGACTACATACATTGCATATAGCTACGACCTGCAACACACAAAGTACAGAGGTGCACTTGAAACACTCAAGTCCCGTCGGGGCACTTGTAGCGATTTCGTACATCTCTTTCTCGCTCTCACACGAAGCAAGAATATTCCATCCCGCGCAATAGTCGGGCTGCAACAGCACCGACGGTCATGGAAGATGCACTCATGGGCTGAGGTCTACGATCCCCAGATTGGGTGGGCACCACTTGATCTTGTGGCACAACCTGTGAACCTGACCCTTGGAAACAGTTACATAGGAATCTCTGCCGGGTATAACTGTGAAGTCCGTTTCTATGCATACTACAGCAGTGACATGGATGAGTCCAACGCTAAGGTCAATCTCAAGCTCAAACAACACTATTTCATCCGGAACCAGCCTATTGAGATTGAATTCTATGATTGATTGAAATCATTCACTAGGTGCTTCTGGTTCTGCCTTTTCCTTCTTTTTCTCCTCGAGTGACCCGCCACACCTTCCACATGTTGTCAACTTTGGTTCCTTGAACATCATGATACCGCATTGTGAGCATGTGACAACAACATCGCTGTCCTCACCAACCTCTGGAGAGATTTCGATTTCCCTGTGTTTCATTCTGACCCAGGATGTTCTTCTACTCAATCCACAAGATGGACATGAGTCTGCCTCCTCATAGAGATCGTTCTTACATCTTGGGCAGGTCCCAAGCTTGTTCTGACGTCCTCTCTGGACTCTTCTGAGTCTCGAGAGCTCATCATCATAGCGGCTTGTCAGAGCGCGACCTCCGCTATCTGTAAGGGCTGGGAAGTTGATCCTGGAAAAGATCATAGCATAGACTGGATTCTTGAAGTCAAAGCAGAGATAGTTAGTTTCAGCCCAGATTCGAGTACTTCCAGAAATATTTCTTTTTGACCAGCCAGAGCTACACTCTCTATGAGTGGAGATAGGAATCGTCAACCTCCAGATTCCAACGATGAACGGTCCAAAGTGCTCCATCGTATTACCCGGTAACAAACAATGCGGACAAATCTTCAGGGTCTTAGCACCTAACAGACTTGTACCTCTAAATTTCACTGTTCCTTTTGGATAGATAGGGTGTAGCAAACCAAAGTCTTCTATCTTTAAGTTCATCATTTCTTATTCCACCTCCAGTCCACCACTACCTCTTGGTGGAGTACTCGGACCTCCGTCAGATACATCAAACCCGAGTGCTGACATATCCACTTCGACCTCTTCTGGTGCAATGGTCGAAAGGTCAAACGCTTTCACAGGTTTCTCACAGTTGGGACAGACCTGCGCATCCTTTGGGAGTTCAAACGAGCAATAGACACAGTAGTCTTTCTCCTCGATGATCTTGTTAGCGATGGCAGTATCCCATCCTCCAAACTCTAGAGCTATGATAACCATCTCTCTTGTGATTACTCCTTGGAGGAAATGCAGATCCATGAGTTGTTTGAATGCTTTGACAATCATATTCTCAGCAGTCAAGTTCGGGTCCACTCTGACAAGCACCTTTCCGATTGGTTCCTCTGCCCGCTTCACTGCCAATGCTGCAACCTTCAGATATTCCTGAATGAAGTAGTTACTGTATGTCTGTTCTGTCATCACCGCCATCGGTACAAGTGCTAGACTTATTGCAGCCCCAAACACCCAGAACATCGGATTAATCAATACGCCGGTCTGTTTGCTTCCGACGAATGGTAATCTGATTGGGTGGCTCAGAAACTCTTGCATCACAATCAACGCTGGCAATGGGAATCCAGCAAAAGGTTCAGGAAGTATAACAAAGAGTGACTTCTCGACCGTGCTTTTCAGCAAGTGCCCTGCATCTATCACATCGCCAATGTCCACTGGGAAGTGCTCCATTCTTTCTAGGAAGTCCTGTCGTCTGATGTTGATTACCAAACCAAGAATCTCCTTCGCAACCGCACGCATGTAATCGCGGTCCTCATTAGAAAGCGATAACCCCTGATTATCAGCCATGAGTGTAAGCTTATAGTAAGCATGCTTTGCTGACTCTAGTACTGCCTTAGCAGCCTCCGTCTTACGTCGATAGGTTATGTTGTCGAATCCTGGGGTGCCTTTGAAGATTCTTATAGTCCTCTCAAAATCATCATCTATGATTGTGAGTGCCTGTTCAGTGATTAGTCTTGGTTCGAGCGTTCCCTTGGTTTCCTTGATCACATCGAGTAGTGCTGCCACATATGCATGATGTTCTTTTGCACCTTCAGTAGTCCTGTTGACCAGACTCCACTTCTTGAGCCAATCAACAATCTTTCTCACACTCTTCTTATCACCATCGGTTTCCAGAAGCTCTGCTTGCAACGTCAGCATGAACTGCTGCAGGTTCTTGTCATTGCCATGTGTGACGAGAAGCTTGTTAATCGTCTTCTCCATGTAATTAATCACAAGATCAAATGGTGCCCGATAGAGCTTCAGTAACGGGCTCACAGCGCCAAATTCTTTTTTCCGAATCTTCTCCATGATGACCGTGCTGAGCGCATATCTGAAGATACCTCGAGTGCCAGGTTTGGAATGAAGCTTGTCCTGAATCTCCTCTGGGACCTTATTTACAAACGACATTATTGTAACAAGATCGATCTTCTTCTCCTGATATTCCCTGAGAACACTCATCACACCAACCTGATTGATGCTGATGTATTCAGGGGTTTCTCGGATGCGACTCTTCAGTCTGTTCATACTGTAAGTCAAGATGCCCTGTGGAATTTCATAGTCGTAGAATTTCTTGTGGTCCTTCTTTTCCACGAAGAGTAGTTTATTGAAGGTCTCCTCGTCCTCAAGCTTCGTCTTGTTCTTCTGAATGAGTGCAGCCATGTTGAAACGCTTGTCAAACTGCACACTCTCGAGACCATCAGTGTCCAAAGGCATCGGTCTGCTGGCATACCCTGCACCAATGAGAGAGATGATGATTTTCTCCCATTCCTCCTCCGGTCTCTCAATAATCTCTGTTATCTTAATCCCACTGAGTATGCCATCGAACAACAGCATCTTCTCATAGCCTTTACCGACATTCCGTAGTTCTATGAAGAAGTCCATCTTGTACTCGAAGCTGAATGTTTTGAAGAGGGCTGCAATCCAAGACCGAGACATCGCTGAGTTGTCCCACGAGCTCATTAACACCTGGGATAGATACGTGATGAACTCTTCATGTAGCTTGGTCTTGGGCTCTAGCTCCTGAATAAGATTTGACATCTTGTTTCTGTCTTCTTGAATTAACCCCCTTGAGGTATGAGCTTGGGTTCCAAGCCACGCGACTTGCCAGCACATCATTCTGAAATCATTGTCTTTAAGTTTAAGAGCGAACTGCTTTGACTCCATTCTCTGCGTGACGGCATCACTCAACCATGAAAGGAATGGAAACTCCTTGTGCTCAGCCAGTTCCAAGCACATGCCCATCAGGGTCTTCTCCGCCCCCTTCTCGAAGCTCTCTGGGAACTCGTTCTCGACGAGGTGTAGGAGGATTGGAGCGGGGTCTCTACGTTTGCCTCCCTTCTTCTTGTATGAGGCAAAGATTGTGGCGATATACCAGAGTGGTGAGTTCTCCTCGACCTCATAGTCCTCTACGTCACCCTTTTCCTTACTTTTCGCAATGAATCGTTTTACAACCTCTCTCTTCCTTTTGATTTGCCCAGGAAGGTATATTTTTTGTCGATAGATGAGGATGATTATAACAACAGCAATAGCAGCTAGAGAAATACCTAGATTTACTAGACTTCCAAAGATCGGAATTTGCATCATTAACATCTTATCAACCCTCTAATTTAATGAAACCTGACTTGCAGTGTAGTATACGAATATGCCTGAAATCGCCCGAAAGCATATCCCAACCCCAATTGCGTATCAAAGATAACGCAACCATTAGACAACAAAGCCGACTATTAAGGTTTGACGCTTCCCTTTTCACCGGTCAAACCCTCTTCTCCAATTATATTCCTGTCCTTACTAGAAAAATAATAAAGGGAATCAAACCACGCCCGAGTGTTCCAGGGGTCCTAAGAGGGAACTAGAACCCCAAAGTGACTGGGTAGTGACAACATATGTCGGAACTTCCATGGACAAGCACCCTTCAGGTGAATAGAATGTATGACCTTCTAGACGAGGGTCTGGTAGTACTGGATAACTTGGGTGTTATTGTCCACTCAAACCAAGCATTCGCAGAATCTCTACAGTATTCGACCGGGGATCTGTTGGATTACCGCTTTGATGATCTCGTTGCAGATGAACAGAAGGGTGTTTTTTCCCCACATCTGATAGCGGATGCAAGTCGATCAATTCAACTGACCTTGATGAGCAGGGATGGTGAACGGCTAGGAAAGAAAGTGAAGGCTTTAGGTCTCATTGAAGATGAGTTGCCTAAGGGATTCTTCCTCATAATAACCGACAGTGAAGAGGTTCATCCTGACTTTGAGAAAATTATATCGGGCGCACATCTCAAAATGGTTACGATTGACCGCGACCTCAACATTACTTATGTAAATCCAGCCTTCAGCGAAACTGCTGGTAAGATTATCGGTACTCCAGTTTTAATGGGTGTCGAGTCTCAATTTCGCGAGGAGTTCAGATTAAAACTTGAGAAAGTCATGAGAGAGGGCACAAACCAACAGATGGAGTTCTCTGAAACTTTGGAGGGACGAAGAACCACTTGGCATGAGCTCAGGATTGGCGCAATTCGTGATGGTCCGGATATTGTTGGTGCAGTGATTGCAGGTTATGAAATAACGGACAGAGTCTTGGCTATGCGAGCACTGGGAGAGAGCGAGGGGAAGTTTAGAGGTGTTTTTGAACATGCAAATGATGGAATCATACTAGCAGATGAAGAAGGTCGAATAATTGCAATTAATGCCGCTCAAGAGAAGTTCTTTGGCATTAATCGTGAAGATGTAATTGGGTTGCCTCTCTGGGAAGTTCAAGCTTCGATCTTATCAGAGAATAAACAAACCTCCGAGCATCAGATGTATCTCCAAGAGGCCCTCTCCTCATTCTTCAAGATGGGGACAGCACCATGGTTAGAGAAAACGATACATGGTAAATTCACCCACCCTCATGATGGGACTCAGAAGACTTTCAGCCAGACAGCATTCCGGATACCCTCTACTAAGGGCTTTATGCTCTGTTCCTTTACCTGGGATACAACCGAACAGACACGTCTTGAAGAGGAACGAAAGGCATCTGAACACAGATACAAGGCTCTCTTTGATGAAAACAATGATGGCGTTTTCATTCTGAGTCTAAGTGGAAAATTCCTCGAAGTAAATGCAAGAGCATCTGAACTACTTGGCTACGACCGTCCTGAGGACCTTGTTGACCTCCCATTCTCAGAAACTATTGTTGAAGGTGAAAGAGCTGAAAGCATCAAACAGTTTGAGAGGATAATGGGCGGAGCTAAAGTGCCCATTTTTGAACGCACGCTTCTGAAACGTGATGGTACTCATGTCCTTGCTGAGCTGAGTGTTTCACTTGTCTTGGACAGGGATGGTAATCCGCAACATGTTCAGACCATTGTGAGAGATATCACTGAGAGAAAAGTAACTCAAGCAGCTCTGGATGAATCTCGTGAAAGATACGAGCTCGCATTGCAAGGCGCAGACCTTGGTGTATGGGATTGGAATGCTGAAGCTGACGAGATGATCTTCTCAAAAAGATGGGCTGAGATGCTTGGTTATTCAATTGAAGAAATCGAGCCCAACTATGCTGGGTGGGAAAAACTAGTTCATCCTGAGGATCTTAAACTCATGGAAGAACGATGGAACTCGCATGTTGATGGCATTACTCCTTTCTATTCCTCCGAACACAGAATGCGTACAAAGACTGGTGGATGGAAATGGGTTTTGGAACGCGGAAAAGTAGTAGAGTGGAATGAGAAGGGAGGAACGAGGCGAGCTACTGGGACTCTACTTGACATCACTGAACGAAAAGTGATTGAGAAAGCACTTGAACAGAGTGAGCAGAAGTATCGTAACCTATTGGAGAACATTCCTCAAAGGGTATTTTACAAAAACCGAGAATCGATTTACGTTGCATGTAATCCAGCATTTGCAAGGGACTTAGAGAAGGTTCCAACTGAAATCATAGGGAAGACGGATTTTGACCTGTATCCGATGGAACTAGCTGAGAGCTTCAGAACCACAGACAAGGAGGTTCTAGAAAACTTACAAACATGGGAGAGTGACCAAGAATACATCACAAGCGGGGAACCTCGGATTGCACACATTGTGAAAGCTCCGGTGAGAGATGACGAAGGCACGATAGTTGGTATTCTTGGTATATTCTGGGACATTACTGAAAATACCCTCTCAGCACAAGCTTTGAGGGCTTCAGAAACGAAGTATCGTAATCTCGTAGAACAGTCTTTGATGGGTATAGCCATCGTTCCTCGCGGCTTTGAGAGTATTGCTTTTGTCAATCCTACATTGTGCAATTTACTGGGCTATTCGGAAGAAGAAATCTTGGCAATGAGTCCTGAACAGGTCAGTGCATTAGTTCATAAAGATGATGTGGTTCTCATTGACGATTACCTGAACAATCGACTACAAGACAAGCAACCTGGTGAGGCACTCCAAGTGAGAATGATCCATAATGATGGTTCAGAGATTTGGGTTGACTTCTCTGCTGGTGCCATCGAATATGGTGAAACTCAAGCTGTTCAGGTTACGGTTGTTGACATCACGAAAAGAATCGAAGCCGAGCTTGAGGTTCTTCGGGATCGCCAAGTGTTCCGCACAATAGCTGAAGGTGCAATCCAGGCAAAGGACACGGGAGAGTTAAGTCAAGAGATTTTGAAAGGACTTGTCAGTTCGCTCGAATTTGATTTCGGAACTTTCCGGCTTTATGACGAGAAAACGAATACACTCCGATATTCTGCTTTGTTTGGTGTTGAGATATCTGATACTCGTCCTGAACTTCCAGTGACTCAGGAATTCAGCGAGGAATACATCATTGTCAGAACCGCTCTTACAAAGATACCAGAATTCATCTCCGATATAGAGGTAGAGATTGGGGATAAACCCTATTTGAATCGACTCAAGAAATTCAATGCTGCATCAGTGGTCGCATATCCAATCTTAGATGACGCAAACGACCTTCTTGGGATTCTAAGCCTAGTGACACGTACTCAACGAACGTTTACTGATGGTGACAGAGAGATTTTTTCTGCCATTGTGAATATGCTTGGATCTGTGCTTGAACGGAAAAAAGCTGAGAAAGCACTGCAAATCAGTGAACGCAGATATCGTGAACTTCTCAGGAACATCTCTGAAGGTATGGCTATCATCGATTTGGATGAGAAGATCCTCTTTGTGAACAAAGCCTTCGCTGAGATGTTGGATTACACGCAGAGTGAACTTGTCGGGATGAATATCCTTGATATAATCGCGGAAGAAGATAAAGAGTTGATCCTTGATCAGACCAAAATACGACGAGAAGGGGTGAGCTCGTCGTATACACATCGTTTTGTCAGAAAGGATGGAGAACATAGAATTGTCAGAGCATCTGCAGTTCCCTCTAGAGATGATGATGGACAGGTTGACGGGACCATCGCGGTTGTTACTGACATTACCGAAAGAATTCAGAAGGACCGCGAAATCAAGAAACTCAATGAGGAGCTCGCACAAAGGGTTGAAGAAAGAACTGCAGAGTTGGCTGCAGCAAACAAAGAGCTGGAAGCATTCTCATACTCCGTTTCTCACGACCTCCGGGCACCTCTCAGGACTATAGACGGATTTAGTCAGGCATTGTTGGAGGACTATTCTGATTCTATTGATGATACAGGACATGATTTTCTTAGAAGAGTGCGGTCTGCAGCGACTCATATGGGTTCATTGATTGAGGACCTGCTTGTATTGTCGAGAGTTACTCGAACGGAGATGGAGCGAGTTGATGTTGACCTCTCATTAATCGCAAGTGAAATCATTGGTGATTTGCAAGAAATAGACCCAGACCGACAGGTGCACATCAGAATCTCTGATGAGGTGCATGTACGTTGTGATCAACGATTGATCAAGCTTGTTCTCCAAAATCTTCTCGATAATGCTTGGAAATTCACAAGTAAGATTCCGGATGCCTTAATTGAGTTTGGCTGTCAAGATCAAGATGGAGAATCTGTCTTTTATGTCCGAGATAATGGTGCTGGATTCAATATGGACTACAGTGACAAACTATTCGTTCCATTTCAGCGACTGCATCAAGCTGAGGAATTCGAAGGCTCTGGAATCGGACTGGCTACTGTGCAACGTATTATAAACCGTCATGGTGGTAGAGTATGGGCAGAGAGTGTTGTTGACGGAGGCTCAACATTCTACTTTACCATCCCTGAAAGGAGGAGCAAGGAATAATGTCTTCAAAGAAGATTTTACTTGTCGAAGACAATACTGATGATGTTCTATTGACATTAAGAGCTCTTCAGCGCGCAAACATTCTAAATGAGGTTGTAGTTGCTCGGGATGGAGCAGAGGCCTTCGATTATCTCACCTCTGAGGGACAATATGCTGGAAGAGATTCAGCTGATATCCCAGTAGTGGTTCTTCTTGACTTGAAAATGCCGCGAATGGGTGGTCTAGAGTTTCTTGGTAAGATACGTAAAATCAATTCTCTCAAGTTTCTCCCAGTCGTAATCCTAACCTCAAGCAATGAGGACCGTGACATCTGTGAGAGCTACAATTTGGGAGCCAATTCTTACATTCAGAAGCCTGTTGATTTTGACCAATTTGTACAAGCCATTCGAACACTTGGCCTTTACTGGTTAGTTCTGAATGTATGCCCCAAAGGAGGTCCCGAATCCTGTGAGTGAAGAGGTTCGGATTCTTCTCATTGAAGACTCTCAAGATGATGCGATTCTCATTGAACGTGTTATCACAAAGGGAGAGCTTGATGCTAGTATCAGGAGGGTCAGTACAGGGGAGGAGATGAAACAGGCTCTAAATGAAGGGGATTGGGATGCAGTCTTATGTGACTACATGATGCCCAAGTTCAGTATCCCTGATGCAATGAAGGAAATTGAACTTAGAGGTCTGGATCTGCCATTCATCATTGTATCAGGTACAATTTCCGATGAAGTCGCAGTGGAGATGATGCAGGCTGGTGCTCATGACTATCTGACTAAGAACAATCTAAGTCGTCTTGTACCTGCTATCAAACGTGAGATTGGTGAAGCTGAACAGAGAAAGAAAAGACGGACTGCAGAACAAGCACTCCGTGAGAGTGAAAGGAAACATCGAACATTGGTTGAGTCTCTGAGTGATACTGTGTTTATTCTTGAGGAAGATGGAGAGGTCTCAGAGTTTTTCTCAAAATCCGGTATCATTCCTGGTGTTAGTTCAGGGAAATATGTTGGAAGAAAGATATTTGATCTCTTGCCAGCTGAAACTGCTCGCAACTACACTGATGCTGTAAAGTGGGTTCTAGAAACCGGTGAAATTCAAAGTTTCGAACACCCTCTCAACTTTGTGGATGATCGGACGTGGGTTTCAGTAATCTTCAGTCTTCATGAGGATGGAAAACATGTGGTTGTTGTCATGCGTGACGTGTCTGCGCTCAAGAAAGCTGAAGAGGATGCTCGGGCGGCCCATAATGTGGCTTTACTCTATCAAGACATAACTGGGCATGATATCCGAAACTACTTGCAGGCAATTATGATTGCATCGGATTTACTGTACTCTGATGAAACAGACACAACACGAGTTACTCTTCTCGATCACATCAATGACTCGGTGGTAGAATGCAGTGAACTCATTGCCTCTGTACAGTCAACAGCTACTCTGCTGTCGACACCACTTGAGAAAGTTTCTCTTGATTTCTCACTCAAAAGCTGTATTGATGTTTTCAAGAAGGATCACATGACCGTAAAAATAGAACAGAAGTTAGCAAAGACTCAAGCAGTCATCCTTGCAGATCGGTTTATTCACCATCTGATCCTGAATATCCTTTCTAATGCTGAAAAGCACAATGAGAATGAAACGAAGACCATCTGGATTCAGCTCACTGAAGAAGATGGAGGATATGTGCTAACAATCGCAGATAATGGGCCTGGAATCTCTGATGACATGAAGCGGAATCTCCTAAATCCTGAACGCCGTTCTGGAGGTGTAGGTATACATCAGTGTATGCAGATTACTAGTAAGTATCGCGGGACATTCGGGATTTTTGACCGAGTTGAAGGAGACTACACCCAAGGTGCAAAGTTCAGAGTCTGGCTTCCGAAAGGGAGTTGATTAGGTATCCCTCTATCAAGGGTAATAACCGCTTGATATCCTGTTTCTGGGCATCTTTTGCCTGCAGCTCTTGGGACAAAAGTCTTTACTCGTTGGTGATGCCGTAAGGAATGGTGGTCCTGATATGAAGGTAGCCATGGCTCAAATCAATCCAATCGTTGGTGACATTAAAGGAAATCTTGCCAAAATCATCGAGAACCTGAATAAGAGCAAGGAACTAAACGTCGACATCGTGGCTTTTCCTGAGATGGTGATAACAGGCTATCCTCCTCAAGACCTGTTGCATGAACGTGCCTTTATTAGGGCTAATCATGATGCCATCAAATCTATTGCAGATTCCACACAAGGGATTGTCGCAATTGTTGGATTCGTAGACTCTGATGATGAAGGTCTACTGTATAATGCGGCCGCAGTATTTGAGAATGGGAAACTACAACATGTCGTTCACAAGACGCTTCTTCCAACTTATGACGTATTTGATGAGGAACGATATTTTGAGCCAGGTGAGAGCATTAATCCTGTCAGGGTGAAAGTCAAAGAACTAGAGATAGAACTAGGAGTCGAAATATGTGAGGACCTTTGGGATGAAGCTTATGATGAAAAAGTGACCGATGTTCTCTGTTCAAACGGCGCACAAATCATTATCAATATTTCATCCTCACCTTTCCATGTAGGAAAACAGTTCGAACGTGAAAGGTTAGTTCGTGAAAAGGCTACAAAGAACAAGACTCCCGTCTTTCTAGTGAACCTTGTCGGAGGTCAGGATGAGCTCGTTTTTGATGGTCGCAGTATAGCTGTTGACTCGAAGAATCGTATAATTGCTCTCGGAGCTCAGTTTGAAGAAGACTTAGTTCTTGCAGAATTTGATATCAATACTGGTGAAGGATCTCCCATCACAAAACCGAGTTATGATGAAGACGCAGAGATGTACAATGCCATAGTCTTAGGAATCAAGGATTACTTTAGAAAGACCGGTTTCAAGAGAGCTGTTCTAGGACTCAGTGGGGGAATTGATTCGTCTTTGACTGCATGCATTGCTGTGGATGCATTAGGTTCTGAGAATGTGATTGGGGTGTCAATGCCTTCCAAATACTCCTCCGACCACTCAAAGAGTGATGCCGAGTTGCTTGCAGACAATCTCGGTATCAAGTATATCCAAGTACCAATCCAAGACATTGTCAATTCCTACCATACCGCGTGGGATGAACCACTAGAAGAATTACGAGAGCATTTCGGAGTTGTCATCTCGCAAGACGACCCTGTTGCAGATGAGAATATACAGCCAAGAACTCGTGGAAACATACTAATGGACATATCCAATCGACTGAAGGACCTCAGAATTCTTGTTCTCAATACAGGTAATAAGACTGAGATTGCTCTTGGCTATTGTACTCTCTATGGTGATATGACAGGAGGAGTGGGTGTAATTGGAGATGTAAGCAAGCTCGAAGTGTATCGACTATCAGAATATGTGAATCGAAAAGCTAGCAAACAGGTCATCCCCAATGGATCATTTACCAAGAAACCCTCCGCGGAATTGAAGGAGGACCAATTTGACCCGTTTGATTTTGATATCGTAAGTCCAATGGTTGATGAGATTGTTGCAAATAGACGAGGTAAGCAGGATCTTTTAGACATGGGTTACCCCAAGGACATTGTCGAGGATGTATATCGGCGAATCCGTCTATCAGAGTATAAGAGGTGGCAGGCACCCCCTTGCATCCGCATTACTCGGAAGTCCTTTGGAATGGGATGGAAGATGCCCATTGTGAATCATTTCCGGGAGTGATACTACGGAGCCAAAATTAAGGTCTCGATGATGAAATAGAAGAAGGATGCATTACCCATATAGAATATCATCACAATAAATGCCGCTGTTAGGTTCATCCAGAGCTTTTTGTCTTTGATTATGTTGTAGCAGATGAACACAGATAGTCCCAGGAGCATCTCGGGAATGATGATATACCAAGCTAGGTTCCCAGTCATCCCTGTGACAGTAGCTGTCCATGATGGTAGATAGACCAAGGTCAACTCAGCGATACCGAATATCAGAAGTGATAGTATAGAAACTACAGCATACACCTGTATGATTGACCTTCTTTCTTGGATTTGTGATCCGATGAAGAGGATGATGAAAAATGGGATCGCCCAGAGCCCCGCCATGTATATGGGTATAGCCCCACCAATCATTGGGAATCCATCAGGCTGAAACTGAAGTGCCCCTAGTGTTGCAGCGAGGTACCAATCTGGGAAGACCATCAATATGCTTAGAATGAATGAGAATATCCAGATTCGCAACCAATCCTCATATCCAATCCGAAATCCTTGAAGCATGATCAATCCGTTGTAGATAATTACAACAATCAACATCCTTGCACTGATTGGAGCAGTCGCTGGTATTAGTAGCGTCATTGCAGTGAGAATCGCGAAGATGACATGAGTCACTAGAAACTCTCTGGTTGATTTGTCCTTCAACAAGTCCATGAGCTACCTCTCCACACTTTTACACGGGTTGACGGCCTATAAACTATGAGGGCTGTAATTTTCTGAGAAATTGATCTAGCTCTGAACTCATATCAGAAACATGTTTTCTTATCCATACCATGTCCATCTACTCAAAAGTGCTAAGACTTATCTTCACTCACGAAGGGAACTCGCGGAAGCTATTGTTCTTACTCAATTTGTGAAACCAATAGCACGCTAAAGAGGAGAAAAAAATGTCAGAAAAAATCGGACAACTTGACTTAGTATTCGTCGTAGATAATACCGGGTCAATGGGACCTTATATTGCAAATGTCAAGTCAAAGATTCTAGAAATTATTCGTACAATCAAAAAGGAGGAGATGGTTCACAGACTTCGTGTGGGTCTTGTGTCTTATAGAGACCACCCGCCTGAGGAAACAACATACGTCACCCAGAAATATGAACTGACATCGGATACATCCAAGATTGAGAGTTATGTTATGCAGATGGAAGCATCCGGTGGAGGTGATGGTCCTGAAGCAGTCTCAACTGCTCTTCAGGTCATGAACAGAATGGAGTTCCTCAATGAATCAGCAAAGATAGCCGTCCTTATTGGTGATGCACCACCACATGGTGTAGAGGATGGAGACTGTTGGCCACAGGGAACACCTGATGGTGCCAAATGGACCGAGGAGGCAAATAGAGCATTTGGCAAGGGTATTGTTATTCACACAGTTGGTTGCTTCCCTGAGATTGCAAACTATCAGAAAGGTGTTGAAACCTATGAGAAGATTGCAGCTGACTCACAAGGAAGATTCATTCCACTGGAAAAGGCAGAGCTCCTTGTCAATATCATCACTGGACTAGCTGTCGAAGAGATTGATAAACTAGCTATACAGAAGTCAATCCTCGAAGACTTGGGGGTCAGCATGGAGGACTTCCCTGCAGATGAGGAGTTCACTGAAGACAAGATCTCTGAAATCGTCGCAAGGGTTCAGGCGAAGGGCGTCAAGAAACGGGCCATGGCTGAGAGAGCCGCAAGTGCTCCTGCAGCAGCAAGCGAAGACGTTGTGATGGAAGAGCAAGATATTGATGAGGCAGACATCCGAGAAGCTGTTCGGCAGTTAAAGTCAAAGTCAGGCAGATAATCTCTATTGGTGCTGTATCAAGCAGCACCACCATTTCAATTATTCACAATTGTGAAGATTGATTAGGGTGAAATCCAATGATAATTTGGTTGGCATGACTGAACGGATAAAGACACTCCATCCTGAAGGAAAGAAGGGAGTCAATATTAAGAAGGCAAAGTATGACAAGATGAAGAAAGCCATCATTTCTTCATTGAAAGGTGTAGAATCTATTAGCTTCAAGAATCTTGGACAAGTTGTCCGAGAACGTTTAACCAAAGACTTTGAAGGTTCTATCGGCTGGTACTACACAACGGTCAAGCTCGATCTCGAGGCTAGAGGTATTATAGAACGAGTACCGAACACCAGACCACAGTTACTCCGACTTGCCTGAAGTACAATTATTTTTCTTTGCTTATGCACACCAAACTCACCTTTATCTATTGCATAGTTTCATTTTTTCTATAGATGGAATCTCTCAGGGTTTCATGATGTGTTTAGGAGGATGCAAATGAAAAATAAAAGGATTAGATTGTTCGTCGTCTTCTTGACGACTCTACTTTTCTTAACATGTATTTCCACGATAGAAGTCTCTGCAACAGTTGTCTTTCACGACGATTTTCAGGATGGAAACATGGATGGATGGACGGTAGCTCTAGGAAACTTCACCATTGCTGAATATGCAACCGGTGAGTTTGCGTTATTGAGTGGACGCAGTAATACAATTGGTCAATATGTTTGGAATTCCACACCGGTCATGACTGAAGGAACTTGGAGTTTTGATTATTACCATTTTTCGTACTCCGATATCTGGATTGATTTTCATTTCTTCATTAATGGGACCCTGATTGACAATGATATAGATGGCTATATGCTTGAAATTACCCATGAAACTGGCCCATATAGTCTACGACTTATCAGGATTGAACAGGGAAGTGAAACTCTTCTTAAGTTTGGGATCATACCTGAAGGTTTTGCTGGTACTTGGACTCACTTTGATATCACACGTAATGCTACAAATGGAGAGATGAATGTGTGGATGAATGGAACATGGGCACTCGACGCAATGGACACAACCTTCAATCGTTCTGAGAAATTCGTATTTTTCAATTTTAAAGGTGGTCCCATGGGAAATCGTGTTGTACCGGGTATCATGCTGGACAACTTGATTATTGATGATCAAATCACGATTTTTCCGCCAGAACCAACTCCGACAGTGTCAACTTCGACCGAACCATCAATATCCACAACGACTAGTGAAACTACAACACCAACAGGTAATGGAGAACCCTTTGTGTTGGACCCAATGCTCCTGGCTGTGGGTGGTGGAGTCATTATTCTGCTAGTTGTTATCGTTGTCATAATGAAACGAAAATAGCAAGATTTTTGGGAGGAGATATTCCTCCCACACCTTCTTTTTCAATGATGTCATCTTACAGAGTCAGAATGAGGTTGGTGGGCAGTGCCGATCAGGCAAATGGTAGGAGGGGGGGAGTTATGAGGGCATGTTACAGAAAATGTTGCCCAATCAGCCGCCTGTCCACCGTTCTAGCATGGGACAATGTTCCTAATAAGCGTCACCATCTAACGCTCCTATTCGAGAAATTTCTGATTCCGGTAGCAAAAGGCTATTCAGTGTGCGAAATTCAGCAAAAAAACATGTCAGATAGTCACGAAGAGCACATTTATAGTATGAACAGTAACTGGGTGCGTGACAAAATTGTCACCATTGAGATAGACGGTAAGGAAGATTTCCAGGTTGCTACACCGCCCGATTTCTGGGCTGAGAGCCCAAAGGATATTCTATCCCCAGAGGACCTCTTTGTGGCGTCCGCATTGTCCTGTTATGGCGTTTCTTTATCGGGCGTCGCTAAACGATTCCATGGGGAATTCAAGAATTTTCATTTGTCCGCTACTGGAACACTAAAGCAGGGGGAGTTTGGCTGGGAGTTTGACCAGATCACTATCGATGCCAAAATAATTGTTGAGTCAAAACAAGATCAAAAGAGGATGTCAAAAGCTGCAGAGAGAGCGCATCAATATTGTTTGGTAGGGAACTCGATGAAATGTCCAATTCATCTGAATTATGAAGTAGTCATTCATTGATGAAACCCAAGCACTTATTAACTAATTAACAATTGTTAATAATATGGAAGAACATGTCTACCACCTAAACGCCCGAGTGGTCCGCTCCATGTTCGCAGGTGTGAAGCTTCCGGACATGGAAGAGTTTGAGGTTACAACATCCCCCGATTGGTGGCCTGATGCACCCGCGGGAGTCCACACACCGCATCAAATGCTGTTGGCTGCGTGCGCATCATGCCAGCTGGTGATGATGTTTAGAACAGCTCATTCACTGCATACTGAATTCAAAGATGCAACAGTCGATGCCACCGGGACTATGGGTGAGCACAATGGAATCTGGAGATTTGATGAGATACTTTTGAGGGTCAAAGTTATCATCGATGATGAGTCGAATCGGCAGAAGGTGGAACGAGTTGTCAAGCTGGCTCATGATACTTGTCCAATAAACAACTCACTCTCAACCAATGTTGTCATTGAGACAGAGATTGTAGTGGGATGATACTACAGCTGTGGAAGTGGTATCTCTGCAGAATACTCCTCACCGCATTCGCAGTTGAGCTTGACAGACCATTTCTTAGGCACCGGGACATTGAAGTCTTTGATATGATCTTTTAGACTATCACGTACTCCCCTTAGTAGATTCACATATACATCAGCGAGTGCTGTGATTTCCTCTGGAAAATCAAGATCTGAGAGATAATATCTGAATGCTGCCTCACACTTCGGACAAGCTGTTAGCAGTACGTGAGTAACGTCTTCACAACTCTCACATTTGATCTCATTCCTCTCGATCTTTGGTGCAAGAGGTATTTCCATCTCTAGGTCGTTCTTATGACCACAAACATAACAGAAATATCGCAATGGAAGCTTCGGCATTGGCTAATCCTCATCTCATCATTGACCTGTTGATAGAGCATCTCTTGCTAAAAGTATAGTGTGTATCTTTGATTAGAGCAACTACAATCAAATGGGGGAACGAACCCACCATTTGAGTTGCTACTCAGCAATTGCGATTGACTTCGCTGTCATTACAGTCATATCACCGATTGATTCAGCTACAATGTGGACTTTCTTTCCTATGTCTAATGTTTCATATTTGGTAAAGGCTGCCACTTTGATCTTCAATTCCCCTTGTCCATCTGTTTTGACTCCTATGAATCCGTATTTCTTGGAACCTATGTTTCCTAGCTGAGTCGAGATGATTGAACCAGTGATCGCTTTTTCCATTTTGATTCGCCGCAACAATATCGATTGAATCGAGTATTATAGAATGCATCAATGCAACCGATATGCAGGTATTGCTAAGCAGTTGCTGTGATTTTGCGATGTGAAGAACAAGCCGATTCTATTCAGCGGGATAGCTTAACCTGGCAGTCATAGCCCTAATATCAGGAGTCATTTTTGCAATGGTATAAATCTGTGTGTGAATAACGTCATCTATCCCCGCACCTTTAGGTTGCTACTGCAGCCTCTTTTGAAGTTCTTTCCTTACTCGATTTCAGTTGGATTTTCCGTGCAACAAGGATGTCAGTGTCCGCGAGAGTATGCACTTCAACAATGACCTCATCACCGATGGTTAGAGTTTCATACCATGTGTATGAATCAACCTTGACCTTGACATGAGTCTTGTCAGGTAGCTCTAGTCCGAGATAACCATAGATGATCTTCTTACTGGTTATTTCACCCAAGTTGGTCGATGCAATTCTTCCTTCGATATGCGCGCTCATGTATTAACAATTGTTAATAATCCATATAGGCGTATGGGTAATAAACAAAACTATTAATCGGCCTCTCGAAGGTCATTCGGATACACCTCTGTGTTTGCCACATATGTGTCCAAATAGTCCTCTATGGCTTTTCTAGCCTCTCCCTCTGGGTCTAGGTTTCTCAGATACTTTGCTGGAACTCCTGCATAGATCTTGTATGGTTCTGTCTTTGTCTTGTTGTGAAGAAGAGCTGAATTTGCAATCATTGCCCCTTCTGCAACCTTGCTTCCTAACATAAGGACAGCTCCCATTCCAATTGCAGCATTGTCTCCGATGTATTCAGCATGGATGGTAGCATTATGCCCAATATTCACTCTTCGACCAATCTTGGTGATAAAAGCAGAGTCTGAATGGATGACAACACCATCTTGGACATTGGTTTCATCGCCTATCTCTATTCTCCCCCTGTCTCCCCTTACGGACGCCATGGGTGCCACAAATACACGTTCCCCTATCTTCACATCTCCTATGACGGACGCTTGAGGGTGAACATAGGCTGTTGATGCTATCTCTGGTCTTTTGTTTCCTAGTTCATATATTGTCATTATGCTCAACTCTTGGTCAGGATTCCCACATATTGCGATACTCCATCTATTTGTATTGTTTTCTCTAGCTGCCATCCTGCTTTCTTTGCGAGCAACTTCATCTCATCAGGAGTGACCAACCATAGGTCTGACCACTCGCCTACAAGATCTTTGTACTTGACTCTGATCCTGACGAGACCTGGAGGTCTATTGCGTTCCCTATTCTTCTTTTGATACTCTAGATGACTAGAATCTTCTGTATTCAGCGGATCTAACGTTCCAGCTAGGATTATTGCATCCGGTGTGGTAATTCCATGGAGCTGTCGTAGCATCTTAACGATATGGTCTTCATCGCCTGCAACACCGAAGTTGTTCCCAAACAAAACCACTGTGTCAAACACATCATCTTTGAAATGAAGATCGCTTGCAGACATGACATATGCTCTGCCAACGCCCATTATTCGACTTGCTTCGATCGCACCAGGTGCAAGATCGATTCCAACAACATCATGCCCAAGAATCTGCAGATACAAGGCAACTCTTCCAGCTCCGCACCCGATATCCAAGACTTTGCCCTTTGCATGCTTTATTGCTATCTGCTCAATCTCAGACCACTCTGAAACTGGTTGAATGTAATCACTTACCTCAAGGGTCTCGACTCGCCCATCATCTCTTTCGATGTGGTACTTCCCAGTGACGCCGTTTGCGGCATCTCTCATTATCTCACTCCATGTTTCAGGCATGCTTCAAACCAATCTCTACTAACGGAAAAGGGAATCGGTTTTGGGACTGACATGAGGAACTGTTATATCAAACTATATTCAATCGATACCATTCGGCTTTGGGAGATTGTTGTAGATGAGTGAATCCGAACCCACTATGGAGATTTCTGTTTATGGTGGAAAACGCGACGAAGTGAAGGAGTCCATTGAGAAGAATCTCGAGCTCTCAGACGAGAGCTTCTATCAGACTTGGTTGAGCATCAACGTGATGAAGCAATTGGGTTTTCTCTTTGAGGGTGGTGTTGAGAGCTCTGGTGGAATCATTGAGATGATCATCATGTTTGTGTTTGTGGCTCTCATACTTGCGGTCTTCGCATTTTGGCAGGTTGTTGTCTTCATCGCTGTTATACTTGTACTTGCAATATTCAGCGGCGGGGCATCGTTCAAGTTTATCCGAGGGACGTATATTGAGGCTGACCATACAAAGATGGATCTAGCTAAGCTGGACAATTTCATCAAGGAACAGATTCAGAGGGGTCGTTTTGTCAAGGTAGAGTCAACAGCAGCTAATGTAAATCTAAGTGATTTCACAAAGAGGTCTACAAGAGCAACCCGAGTGTTCCGGAATGGTATCAAGATATCTCTGGTCATATCAACAATTTTCCTGATTGTTGAAGTTGCATACCGGTTTGTAGTCGGTCATTGGCTTTCAGGTTTGGATCCTGTTACTGGTTCCCAAGAAATATGGGTACTCCTCGGATTTGGTCTTGTGTTTCTGATTGGAATTATCACTATGGATATCGGTGTGTTGATGCGAAGAGGTCTCAGCAAATCAATTGCGCAAACCTAGACAACATCAAAGACAATTGCCCAGAACTCACGCTCGGAGACTCCTGTCCTAAGTCCCTTCAAGTCTTCCTTCATCTTGTCAAAAGCGACCTTAGATTGAGTCTTCTTCTGCTCTTCGTGGGTTCGCTTCACACGTTCAGTTATCTCACGTGCCTGTTCAGGAGTGGCTTTGATTCCCCCCATCTTCAGAAGATACTCCACAAAATGTCTACCAAC
>JBHLRS010000042.1:0-27635 GCA_048882325.1 Candidatus Thorarchaeota archaeon
TCAACGAGTATCACTTTTTTGATACCCTTATCCTGCCTAATGATTTCGGTGAGGATTTTATCGAAGGCTTTTGGATCACTCAATCATAGTTCACCTCTATCTTACTTACCTACTGAGTGTTCTTAAGGACTACTAGGATGAGTCCCTCATTCACTTCCGGTGCGATGTTTATTTGCCCTTTGGTTGTGTCAAGGGTCAGGAACGACAGCGACCCCTCTCGAAGTTCTCGCACAGCGTCTAGTGCTTTTCCTACGAGGGAGGTGATTATTGCAGCGACGTTCTCTGTTGTTTCAGGGTCTAGATCACTACTGAGTGGTAGACCGTCCATATTAGTCACAACAACTCCTCGTACTCCTTCCTGTTCTTTGATTTTGGAAAGAATCCCTTGAAGCTTTTCTTGACTAATCAACGTATAGAGGCCTCGCTGCTTCAACTGTGCCGTATCATCTACGCCGCAGTTGACTATTTTAGACTTGTGGAGATATGTTACAACTCCTTGTGGTTCGTTTGCGCATTTGGAGAATATTTGGGGTTGTGTTACATAGAAAAAGGGGAGGGTCGTGCAAAAAATGACGCACGACCGTTGATTGTAATATCTAGAGAAGTTCTCATTCCTCATCTTCGAAGAGCTTCTTGGAACTCCTCTTGCTTTGGGCAAGACTACCAGTGAAGGCTTCATCCGCAGCCCCAGAAGGAGCTGAAGTCGGAGCTGCTTCTAACATCTCTTCCTGACGAGCAATCTCAGCTTCTTCATTGTTCAGGACATTGTCAGTTTTGTCCAGCATCTCCTGGACAGCCTTAGGAGCTCCTTTTGTCTTCTCTTTGAGAGCTTTCCTGAATGAAGCTATTCGCTTACGCCCACCCTCTCTGTCACCACGGAATGACTCCTCTCCAGCCTTCTGCGTCACAAATGTAGCACCGACGGTGGGATCAAGAGTTTCCATGATTTCCTCTTCCTTCTTAGAGACCTTTAGTTTGGTAGTGACAGCACGGACTCTTCTGGCACCTTCTTCATCAGTATAGGTGACTTGGACCTGTATTGGGACCTCTTCTTCTTTGATCTCCTTCTCTGGTTCAACCTCGAAATAGAGTTCATGGTCTTCGCCAACAACTCCAATCTTACTCTCGCTCTTCTTCTTGAGTTGATCAATAACAGTACGGGAAACGCCAGATGCGTCTTTGACCTTGACACCGGGTGGTGTAACAAGTCGGACCTCTACATCCCTGCCAAGAAGTGATGCTCCAGCAAGTTCTGAAAGACTTCTGTCTAGCTCATTAGGTGTGACGTAGTACATCTGACCGCCAGTGGCTTCTGGCAAGAGACCCAATGTCTGAAGCTCCATTCCAGCACCAGATGCAATACCAACTACATCAACAGCGGTGCCGAGTTCCATGAACATCTTTCCTAGATCCTCATAGTATTGGCTCGCAGGTGTTACTTGGTATCCTTCAAGGGCGCCAATTCCTTCATTTGCAAGACCATCAGTGAGAAGAACGACTCTTCCGACATTGCGGTGTCTCGCTATGACATAGGCCATTCCCACCGCAGGACCAAGAGCTGTTCCACCTTGGTCACGTAGAGCCTGTACATGTTTCTTGAGCTTGTCCTTATTTTTCCCAATTCCTATCAATTTGATATCATCAAGGAGTTTCTTTGTGGAGTTCATGATGTCTTTCAGGTTTGCAAAGGATTCTCTGGGAAGCTCAACTGGATTCCCATTCTCAAGATTTCTTGCAACAACAGAACTCTCAAACTCAATCAGACCAAACATTGTTTCAGGTGCATTTGCAGCAAGACTGTCAATAGATGTGTTTAGACTGCGTTTCACTGCAGCCAGATTTGCTCCAGCCATTGATCCTGAAACATCAATCAGTCCCAAGAAAGACCTTCCACCCACAGCGAGTTCATCAGTTGCTGTATCTGGGTCTGGCGGCGGTTTCACAACGAAGTCAGTATCATCTCCTGCTACTAAAACCTCGCCCTCTATTACATTCAGAGTTCCACAAAACGGGCATACAAAGTGTTTACCCACCTTTGGGTCCTCTTTGATTTGGTCCACACTAAGGAGAAAGCCATTACACTTGTGGCATGCTATGGGCTTTCCCACGATCTTTGTTGTCTCATGCGCAAGATGACCAAATTCTACACGCAAGACATACGGAATGTCGCTCAGGACCTTCTTCGAAGCCGGAAAAGCCTCTGAGCTAGTTCTCAACATAGGCATCTAATACTAGCCTCCAAAATTTGTTGGCTGACCTTTACGTGAGCCGTTTTAAGTGCTGTCCTGCCCAATAGGATACAAAGACGTAACGTTTTTACACACCTATTACTGAACTGCAGGGTAGACATTTCAGACATCTTGGGAGGAAAACTCAAAGATGGTGGATCAAGCAAAGATTGAACAAGTTGTACAAGAAGTAATGGCTGCCAACGCAGATTTGGAAGGCATTGTCATTTGCGATGCTAAGGGAAAAGTTCTGTTCGGACACACGATTAGCGGGGGGACCAAGCACTCGGATGTAGCAAACCTTGCCGTGAAAATAGCAGCTAACTCCTCCCAACTTTCAGCCGGTCTTGACAAGGGTGGTCTGAAAGAAGTCAGTATTGCATCTGACAATGGGTTCATCATCATCCTTGGCGATGTTAAGATAGTGTTGGCAGGTATCGCGGGTGAGGGGGCAAGAGAGTCACTAGGACTTCTCAGAATGGCTCTGAGAAGAGCACTCTTGGTGATTGTTGGATAGACCGCGCCCAAAAAAGTCAACAGAGTTACACTTTTCAGCACTTTGGAGGATGCCCTCTAAGCCTGAATACATAATCCAGATGTAGCTGGAGTAATACTAGGGTCATACCAACCGTATTTAGGACTGTGTAAAATCAGAATAACACACTCGGTCACGCTAGGGTTGTTCTGACTGTAACTTGCCGGAAGGGAACGGGACTTGGTTCACATTGAGAAGCTGGTATGCAAGGGCTTCAAATCGTTCGGACGAGAGTCAGTCAGTATCAAGCTCAATCCGGGATTCACATGTATTGTTGGACCAAATGGGTCTGGTAAATCCAATGTGGTTGATGCGATTCTTTTTGTGCTAGGGCAACTCAGTGCGAAAACTCTCCGTGCTAATGTGTTCTCTGACCTACTCTATTCTCCACCCAAACCAAATATGCCTCCAAAAGCCAAGTCCGCACATGTTGAACTCCACTTCGATAACAAAGATCGAAAACTGCAGGTCGATACGGACAGAGTTGTGATTGAGAGGCAGTTAGACGACTCGGGAAAATCAGTCTGCCGCATCAATGGAAAAGTGGTGACCCGGACCGCAGTACTGGATGTATTAGGCGCCATTGGAGTAGATCCCAATGGGTATAATCTTGTACTTCAGGGAGAGATCGCTCAAATGGTCAAGGTAAGTCCAATCGAGCGACGAAAGCTGATTGAGGAGATTGCAGGTATCTCTGCATACGATGAACAAAAAGAGCGTGCCCTGAAGAAACTGGCGGAGAGTGAGGGGAATCTAGGCAAGGTTGATGCCCAGCTCCAAGAACGGCGGCGGCATCTAGAGAAGCTTGAGGAGGAAATGTCTGATGCACGTAGGTATCAAGGTCTTAATGGCCAGATACGGAAAAATAGGATTGACATTCTTGCGTGGAGTACGATAAAAGGTAGGTCAAGGGTAGAAACCATCAATGAAACTCTAGCCCAGCGTGCTGAGGAAGCAGAGAGTCTCGTCAAAGAACTCGTCGAGGTGGAAACTGGGATTGAAACCACTGACACAGAGATTGAGAAGATTGACCACGATATCGACCAGATAACTGGTGGCGACTCAACCAGAGTATCGGAGCAATATGGTATAGTTTCAGCAGCAGTTGCACATGTGAAAGGAGACCTCGAAAGGGCACAGGCTGAATTTGACAAGGTCATTGGTGAAAAGACATCTCTGCAAGAAGATCTGGGTACCACTCAGGATGAAATCAGTCACAATGAACAGATAATGACTGACAAAAACATAGACCTCACCGACCTTGAGAAAGAGATCGCAGGAACTGCTGCGGAGATTATTAGACTGGAAGAGATGTCAGAGAGAGCTCAGGTAGCTTACTATGAAACCACACTACGACTTCAAGACCTGAACAACCAGATGAGACATCTGGATGAGGGTGTGTCTGAGATCCGATCTACAATCAAATCGGACAACAGAGAGCTTGGATTGGCATACGAGGAGCTCAGAGATGCTACAGAGGGTTTGGAGAAAACCGATGCTGAAATTGCTCAATTGACTGAAACAATCCCTGAAAAGACAGCTGAGGTGGAGGAGTCAGAAGAACTTGAAAAGAGAAAGCAGTCGGAGATTGACAGTCTGAATGAACGACTCGAAACGGTGGACGCAGAGGTCGCAGAGAGTTCAAAATTAGTGGCCCAGACCCGCGAGGAGCTCATCAAGGTTCAGGCTCGTCAAGATGCCCTGAAAGAGGCTGAAGATGCGTTTCTCAAGAGACGCCGTGCGATAGCCACTGTTCTTGAGCTTAGAGATGCAGGCGCAATCTCTGGTATACATGGCACGGTAGCAGAATTAGGTACGATTGATCCAGATTATTCAGTAGCATTGGAGATTGCAGGGGGTAATAGACTCTCACATATCGTGGTCGAGAATGAACAGGTCGCGACAGAATGCGTCAATGTTCTGAAGAGCGAAAAAGTTGGACGTGCATCGTTTATACCACTGGATAAAATCAAGTCACAAGCGCCAGGTAAACTTCCTAAGGATGAGGGAGTCATTGACTTTGCATTAAATCTCGTGAAGTTCGATCCAAAGATGCAGCCAGCTTTCGAATTTGTTTTCTCAGACACGATTGTGACTGAGGACTTTGAAACTGCAAAACGTCAGGGGTTCCGTGGTCAGAGAGCTGTATCTCTTGATGGGGACCTCGTAGAACGCTCTGGTCTTATGACTGGAGGTTACTTCCAGAAAGCAACTGCAGGTCTATCATTGCAGGTGGAAGACACAAGTCCAGAGATTACTAAGCGTCTACAAGGTCTGGAAGAAATTCTAGCTGGCCTGCGTGAGAAGCAAGGCACGATTCGCAAGGAACGCACAAGTCTTGAGAAAGAGGTGCAGGGTCTCTCAAACACAAACTACAGACTCCGGATGGAACTAGAGCGTCTAGAGGAACGGTTCGAGGAACAGAAGTCAAGATCAGTAATATTACAGGAACGAATTGATAAAGCCAACCTCACAATTTCTGAGCTTGAAGCCCAAGTGAAGGATCTTCAAGAGAGAGATGAGGAACTCAGCGTTCAGCGTGAAAGGGTTAGAGCCCAGCGTGATGAAGCCAATGAAATATTGGTCACCTCAGACGCAAATAAACTCAATCAAGAGATAAAGGACCTGAAGGAAGTTCAGGAGCAATATAACAAACAGAGGGAGAAACTACAGAGTGAGATAACCTCTCTAAGGGTTGCACTTGATGAACGCCTTGGACCGAAGGCCATTGATATTGAATCCAGAATTCAATCGCAGGATGCCATAATCCCAGGTCTGAAAGAAGAAGTTACACGGTTGCAGATGGGACTTTCTGAGAGAGAGAGTGAGTTTGAAAAGCTAAAAGAAGAGAGAGAACGCATTGATGAGGCGGTCAAGGATAAACGGGTCCGTCAGCTCGAACTGAAGGAAGACCTGCGCAATCTCAGGATGCGGCAAGAGGAGATTCGCGAGGCACAGACATCAAACGAGAAGGCAGTATACAGGCTTCAGACTGAACAGAACAGGTTAGAGAGTGACATTGTTGGGTATGTTGCTGAACTGAACTCGGTAGCGGTTGCTCAGGTGGAACTTGAGGAAAGAGAGGAGGACAGGGAACTAACCTACAAGGAACTCGATGAGCTCGAAGAGAAGATCAGAGAGATTGAAAGAGAGCTCGAAGCAATGGGCCCTGTGAACTTGAAGTCACTCACAGACTATGACCTGGAGAAGGACCGGTACGAAGAGATTGTTGACAAGAAGACAAGACTTGAAGATGAACGCAGGGAGATTTTGGCGTTCATGGAGGAGCTTGAGGCTGAGAAAACACAAAAGTTCCTTACAGTCTATAACGAGATTGCAGACAACTTCTCCAAGGTGTTTGCAAAGCTCTCCCCAGAGGGCGAAGCAAACCTTATGCTTGAGAATCCTGAACATCCTTTGATGGGAGGAATCACTGTCAGATCAAAACCACGTGGAAAGGAGCTTGTCACTCTGGATGCAATGAGTGGTGGAGAGAAGACCCTTACTGGGCTTGCACTGATTTTCGCCATCCAGATGTACAGTCCTGCGAGCTTCTACATATTTGATGAGATTGACGCGGCCCTTGACAATGTCAATGCTCACAATGTCGCACTCCTCATATCGGAGATGTCAAAGAATTCGCAATTCGTGGTTGTTTCGCTGAGAGATACAACAGTTCGAAAGGCTGATTTGCTAGTGGGAATATCAAATCAGGATGGAATCTCTCGGATTGTTTCGGTTGATTTGGAGGAGGTGGCAGCATCAGCATGATGGAAGATGATTCTCCCTTCTGGTCAACTCCCCCGTACATTCTTCTCACTGATGTACTCCAGTTAGACAAGGTAGAACCCTGGAACGTAGATGTTGGAAAACTAGTTGTTGGATTTCTTGATGAGATGAAGAGATTAGGGGACATCGACTTTCGAATCTCAGGAAATGCGCTCTATTCAGCATCAGTCATTTTCATGAGAAAAACCAGGGAACTCGTCGAACTTGGATTCTTAGCTCCAGATGAGGAGGAAGAGGACGAAGATTTTGCCATCCCACTCATCCGACCACCCTTTAGACTGACTAATCGTCGCGTGACTCTTGAAGAACTACTTGTTGCCATGGATCATGTACTAAGCAAGAGCACAAGAAGTCGTACCCCACCTACCAAAAGGAGATACAGCTCAAAGGCAGACCCTCTAACATTTCAGATGAATATAGACCAAGCCAATATTGAGGAAACAATTGCTGATGTCTATGATGACCTCTCTCGGATAATGAAAGTTGGAGAAGTTTCAAAGTTTGTTGATGTGCTAATGAACAATACAAGACAGGAGATAGTTCGTGTTTTCTTCTCACTGTTGTTCCTTTTCGCACGGGCATACATTGACCTATGGATGGATGAAGATGGAATTATCTGGGTGAAACTTCAAGGCCCACCAGAGTTCACCGATGAGGATGAACCTCTGGAGGAGGAGATCCAGCGGGAGATTGAAACCTAAGGTGATAGTGTTGGATGATGATATGCTTACGTTAGAAGCAGCCCTCTATGTGTCAGGGAGAGCATTGACCTTGGAGGAGCTCGCGGACATCATAGGCAAGTCTCAGTCTACTGCCCAGAAGATTCTGGACAATCTCAGTTTCGAATATAACAAACGTGAAGGCGCCTTGGAGGTTGTAGCGTTACCCAAGGACCGATATGTAATGCAGCTCAAACCAGAACTCACCCCGCGTGTCGGCAGACTGATTCCTGGAGGCCTCTTATCGTTTGCAACACTACAGACACTGGTGTTTATAGCTCTCAAGCAACCAATCATGCAGTCAGACCTTGTGGCTCAACGTGGAACGCACTGCTATGACCATATCCGAGATCTTGTTGACAAAAAGTTCGTTGATGCTGTCCCTGAGGGACGCTCCAAACTTCTAACAACAACTCAACTCTTTGCTGACTATTTTGGATTGGATAACGACCGAGTGAAAATGAAGGCCCAGCTCAAATTCCGACTAAAACGCATACTCCAAGAGCAACAGGAACGAGAAGAACAAGTTACAGAAGAACTACTGTGATACTCAAACCGCTGAACTGATCAACATCTACTTTACCCTCGATATTATTATCGAATGTCAAGAATAACCGAGGCCGGAAATTAATCAAGCGCCATGTTGCAGTGATTCCGCCTGTTACCGTTTCCAAATGTTCTTCAATTTCAGGTTGTACCTCATAGTTTCCAGGAATAGTCCCATCACTCTTCTTCTGAGCTCGGAAAAACTAGGTATGTCACCATCCTAAAGGAGTTATTGAGCTTGTCCAGATTATCCTTGCATAACTACTTCACAATCTATTTTTCGTGAAACTTGTGCGATAATACATCTTGGGCCACAGTACCAATCCAGTCTTCTCTCTCCGCCATTTTCTCAATGGCTTGTTGATAGTACTTATGCTCACTATCTTCAACTCGCTCATAGTAGTTCAGAAGAAATCGTTTAAAACTATCAGCAGACCGATTCCATACTCGTGCTCTGAAGACCCAGATACTGGCTAATCGTTCTGAGTAGGGAGGAAACACCCACAGGAAAGATGGATGTCTATAAATACCCGCAATCACGATTACAAGCATCACTATGAGAACTAGCCACTCTCCAATTGATATCATCAAATACGAGAGAGGGACGTCTTGAGTGATGCCAGCTCCGAGGCCCAAACGAAACCCGCTCAGATAACTCTTGGTAGTCCAATATATCATTGTAACCAGCAGGCCGTATAGAGCAAAGCTTCGTTTCATGCCATTAAATAGCACCGAACCCAGTTTTTGAATCACAGAAGGACCCTTTTCCCAAGTGAAAGCATAGTTTAAAGTTGGTAACGCAATAACTGAGGTGCAACTAATCAACGTCCAGAGAACTACATCCATGTATTATAATCCCACCTCCGGCTTTTCCTACTATAGACAGAAACTTCAATGATTGTCGCACCTGAGAACGCAACTAGAAATTCAAACCAATCAGGTACTCCGAAAAAAGTGATGAAGAAAGGAGCCAAGAGTAATATTACAATAACTGTACCGAACCCGCAGACAGTTGTGGATACCAGTTGACTAGTTCTCGCAGAGATTACAACAGGATCATCTAATTGCTGCTCAAAGTACAATCTTACTCTCGGAGTAAGAAGTGTCGTCGTTACACCCACATAAATCCAAATGACAAGCACGTATAGAACAAAGAAGGCATTCTGAAATAAGAGACTCACGAATCTTTCACTCCTATTATGTTGATTTCTTCTCTTGATATGACAGTAGATTCATCCATACCCCGCCATTTGATTCCTCAGTAACCTCAAGTACAATTTTTCTAAGTGCGTTTTTGAATTATACCACCATCATAACATTCTGAACTATCTTTTTTAATATGCACATCTTGATTCTTGGGGTTGATTGGATTCGATTCTGAGATAGATACTATAGTGTCGTCTTTGCTTATACAGCGCAGCTCAAGTTCAAAATGAAGAAGATACTTGAAGACCAACGAGATATGGAAGAAGTTTCAGGACTTACCACAGACTAGACACCAAGTGGTACAAAGATTGAAACCCATAACAGGATTCCTGAGGCGAGTAAGAACAGTCCGGAAACGAACCCTGTGTTCTTTCTGAATCTGATGAGAATTGCAGTATGAACTAGACCATTGAGTATACCATTGAGCGAGATTCCAAGACCATAGAGAATAGCCCAAGGTGCCTGTGCTGCAACCGGGAAGTACAACAGAAAGCTCAGTAGAACAAGAACATGACTAAATGCAACAAGAAAATCTCGACCAGACCTCGGTTCTTTGGGCGTGCCATCTGGATTTTTCCGTAGTTGTGCTTCAACCTCCCATGCCTTGGTGAAATTCTCCTCTAAGAAATGTACAGCTTGTCCAATGCAGACCGATAGATAGAGTGTAGGTGAATACGCCCAAGTCAGAATCTGACTTGGAAATAGATAACCAACAACAATGGAAGTAAGAGTAAGAATAACGAGAAAGGCAATCAGTGGTTTGAAGACCTTCATACTCAAGGGACACTCTACTCACAATATTAGTCCACCGATAATCTAGCACACTCGTGGAATTGGCTCTCCATAGGACACCTGAATTATCTTCCGACCACCAATTGTTGTTCTCATTACAACCCTTGCTTTTCCGCTAAGTACCTTGCCCGCTATCATCGCAACTCCAAGTGGTTCGATGACGCTGTTGAGTGACTTGAGGATACTCTCTAGAACGGATATCTCAACTCTCTCCTCAACAATCACTGTGTTTGTCATCGCCACAGGTTGAGCGCCCATGACAGCAAGGTCGTTTATAGTTCCGCAGGCAGAGAGAATGCCTAGGTCTCCTCCTGGGAACATAATTGGATGGATCGTGTGAGCGTCTGTGCATACAATCAGGTTAGCTCTCGCAGCCTGAAGCGTAGCTCCATCGTCCATCTCATCAAGACCGATAGTCCGCAGTTTCCTTCTTCTAAAGGCAGGGATTATCACATCTTCCAAAAGACGTTGCATAATCTTACCACCAGCTCCATGTGCAGTTTCGATCTTAGGCATTGGTCATCCTCCGACTAAGCACTATTTCTGGAGCGACGGCAGGAGTATTTGACGAGGTCGCTTATGACATGCAAAAGAAGACGGACACTAAGCAACATTTAAAACGAATCTACAAAGAGCGTCATTGACCTAACCAAGAGGTAGTCAGAAATGGGTGTCTGGCATAGAAGATCAACACGTACAGTCACTGGAGCTCGATTGAAGCGATTCAGAAGCAAGAGAAAACATCAGATGGGTCGCACTCCGACTGAAACCCTAATGGGCGAACCAAATAGGAGAACAATCGATAGTAGACGTAAGGCCAAGAAGACCCCAGCACTGCGTCTTAACCAGGTAAACGTCACTGACCCTTCAAAGAATGTCACATACCGTGCTGAACTTCAAGATGTGGAAATGAATCCTGCCAACATGGATTATCAGCGGAGAAAGGTAATCACACGAGGCACTATCATCAAGACATCAAAGGGTCGTGCGAGAGTAACAAGCAGACCTGGTCAAGATGGAATCATCAACGCCATTCTAGTCTGATTCTAACCCGCAGTTTGTTTTGCAACTTCGCCTTCAATACTTGTAATGACGAAGTCTTTTCCTCCGGTAATTTTGGTAGAGCTTCCCCCGCATTTGGGGCACTTCATTGGTGCGAAGGCAGCTATCTGATCGGGAATGTCAGAATCAACTATGGACTCACCCTCAAATTGACAGTCAGTGCAGAGAAGTCGCCCTTTGACTCTTTTAATCCTCAACTCTGCGCCTTCCAGAATCGAGTTTCTGCGAGCAATCTCAAAATTAAATATCAGTTGTTCAGGGATGAGAAAAGTGAACTCTCCCACCTCTACATTTACGGCAGAAACTCTCGTCACGTTGTTGTTCTTCGCTGCTTCGAGAGCAGTATCAACAATGGAACATGCGGCGGAGAATTCGTGCAATTTGCGACACCAATTCGGAGATGCATGGAGTTCTGTTAAGTCATTTCTGTTATAGTCACGGTTCAGACTCTTTATATGAATCAGTGTTTACTGGAGAGATGCCCAGTGATGTAAGAGGGAGTTGCTTTGTCAAAGACATCTAAAACATCAAAAAAGACAGCCACGACCAAGAAAAAGACCACAAGCAGTAAGAAATCTGCAGCAAAACCAAAGACAAAAGCATCAGACAAAAAAACTGCAAAGAAAGAGCAGAGCAAGAAGAAATCGAGTCCAAAGAAACCAGCAGCCAAGAAAAAAGCTCCAGCTAAGAAAACTCCCAGTAAAATGGACAAGGAGATGCTGAGCGAGCTTGAAAAAGAGATTAGCAGTCAAGATGAACAAGTGTGTCTGGGAGCTGTGGAACGTTTAGGCATCCTGAACCACCCAGATGCAACACGTGTGCTTATCATTGCACTTGCAGATCCAAGATATATGGTACGGATACATGCGGCTGCCCAATTGGGGGAGCGGAAGGACAAGAAAGCAGTGGATGCATTAGTCAATACACTCAATGATGACTCAATATTTGTTAGACAAACAGCAGCAGGTGCCTTGGAGAATATTGGCAGTGCTAAAGCTAAGAAGGCAATCTCTAAGGCTGAGAGAGAGGGATTGCTTCTTGATGAACTCCCAGAGGGAAAAAGGTTGGATAAGTAAGGGAGAAAGACCATTTCATCATCAACTTGGGTATTTGTATTCGACTGCAGTCTTCTTATATTGAAAGATGTCAGGAAAATGATAGAAGACAAGTCGGAGATTGGCAATCTTGAACGCTTCCTTTAACGACGAGATTACAAAAATAGAGTCAGAAATCAAAGATCTCGATTTAGACTACATGCGCGGTTTGGTCTCTGAAGAAGAGTACAACAGAAAATTGACTGAACTGAAACAGCAATTGGAGCAGGCTGGAGGGTCCCCTCAAGATATAACGTCAGTCCAGAGAATAGAAGTAGAAGCATCTGAAATTCAAGCCGCGAAACTACAACCACCACCACCGATTGAGAAGAAGGCAACAGTTGATCCTGTCACAGCTGTCAAGAGAACTGTTGAGGGTATGAGGCGACTTGCACTTGAAAGGATAGCACAGGAGGCGGGTGTTTCCATGATGAATGTCACCAAGATTCTCACAGATCTCCTTGATGGCAGAGAGCTATCTGGTAGGATTGACCATGATAGAGGCGACTTCATTCTGGGTACTGGAACTGGACCTCCACCCAAGACCATTTCTGTGTGTCCCTACTGTAGGAACGACCTGAGTCGAATCGCTGTCAAGGGAGAAACCGTGACCTGCACCATGTGCAAAGAGTCATTCATTATATCATAGAATCACTCCGGTGGGCTCGAATGGACTTCTTCCAGGCATGTCTGAAAGCTGATACACGAGACGCTGTTAATGCAGTCAGGAAGATGCTTCCTTCAGCACGGCCATCTGCTATCTGGGCTGTGCTTATGCATGGAGCTGCGTGGCATGAACAGCGAACATATGACACACCACATTCCACAATTTTGGTTAACTCAATCCACAGAATGATTGAGGAGTTTGGAGTTCATCCCGGGCTTGCCCCAGATGCTTCAAAAGACACACCCATAGTTCCGATCGATGACTCGATGAGACCAGTTCTTCAGGAGCTTCTAATCGAACGTCTTGCGCTGCACTTGGCAGATATAGACCATTGGAAACTGGAGAGAGGACCAAACTATAAAGTCGAGAAAGGAATCGATTCACCGGACAACGCAGTCAGAAAGCTAGAGAGCACAATTCGTCAGAAGAGTCTGGTCGGAGGATGGGAGGCATCAGTCATCTTGGCTGCGCGAGATGAGCCAATTCGACTGAGGAGAGTTATCGCGTCACTAGCTGCAGAAGAGCCTGATAGACTTGGACATGCATTCATCATGCCTGTTTCGCTAGTCATAGAACTTCCCGGACCAGAGTATACAAGACCTCAGATTGCATCTTTGTGGCACCTCATGGAGTATCTTGTGCGGAAAGTCCCCGCTAAGTCCCCTGATGGCTTCTCGCAGGATGACAACCTGAAGAGTCTGAATAAGCCAGCTGATCTGTCAGGATACGGGAATGTCTTCAGGAACTCTGTCGTCAACTTTGGTATTCTAGGACATAACACAATCTTTGCTCAGCGAATAGTGTATGCAAATCAGCTCGGGCTTGTGACAAAGGAAATGACCAACTGGCTAGTTGACAAATTGAAACGTAATATTGGTAGCAAGCTGATTTCTGATGATGACCTATCCTACGAAAAGATGGTGAAGAAAGAGGTAGAGGCGGACTGGAGCCACCAACCAGAGATGATCAGACTTCCCCAATCAAAGACCATTCGCGAGTGGATAACTACCGATGACATATCTTATTTATGGAGTATAATGACTCATGAGAAGTCCAAAGAGTTTGAAAAGCGACTTCTTGAGTTTGATAGTGATTGGCCACTTGTCCGATGCTTTCAATACATCATGTCTGTTCTTCTGAGTGAACCGCGTGCGTCACATGTGATGATTTTTACTCATGCAGCATGGAACTTGGTGGATTATGGCTTGGTTCCAAATGAGTTGGTCGCACTTCAAGTTCACAGGATGCTACGCAGACATCTGAGTGAGTGGTGATTCAATAACCTCCTAGATGTCTTTCAAGAAACCAAAAAATGGGTGAGTGAGAGGGGGTGAGTCCTCTCAAGACTTACTTCTCATCACCTAGTCTGTAAGACTCAGCAAGAAGGTCAGGAATATACCGAACTTTCATGTCAGTATCTTTCATCATGTCATTGATTTGGATTGTACAGAAAGGACACTCAGTGGTCACCATATCGGCACCCGTTGCTTCGATGTACTCCTTCTTCGTGTTGGCAATCTTCTGGGACAACTCACGTTGACCTGCTCTGACACCACCGCCAGCACCACAACAACGATTCTTGTATGGATCATCGATATATTCTACACCTGGAATCATTTTCAGAAGTTCAATTGGCTCATCGAATACATGCTGGCCCCTCCCCAAGTGACAGGGCTCGTGATAAGTGATCTTCAGCTTGATCTCACCCTTTGGTGGGACTATGTTCTCCTTACCAATCACCTGAATCATGTATTCAGCCATGTCATAGACCTTGTATAGAGGTGGTTCACCACGCTCTTCCTCGATGAATGGTCTATGGTCCTCACGGAGTGTCTTCCCACATCCAGCACACGCAACTACAACAGTGTCGCAGTCGTACTCCTTACAGGCCTCCTCGAATATCTCGGTGACCCTTCGTGCCGCTGCATGAGCTGTGTTGAGGTCTCCAGTTCTGAAAGCGGGACTTGCACAACACCATTGTTCCTTTGGTACAACCACATCGATATTGTTCCGGTTTAGAACATCAATCAATGCCTTACCAGTGCTCTGCATACGGTAATCAATGAGACAGCCAGTGAAGAAAGCGACCCTACCACGTGGATTATCCACGAAGAATGTAGCATCCTCGACCTGTTTGAGTAATGGAGCATCCTTTTCTGGTACAGCCCTACCAGTTGCCTTGATTGAGTCAATAAATGCCTGCTGACCTTCTGCCAGTGGATAACCAGACTCCACAGCCTTTGCCCTGAGTAGCTCCACCGCGAGAGCTGGAATGTCTATTTTCTTTGGACAAATATCAGTACACATCTTACATGTTGTACAGCTATAGACTGACTCGTTCATTGCCATTGCCACTCTGTCCTCAACATCACGAGGGTCTAGCTCTAGACGAGCAATCTGTCGGATAATCATTGGACCTGGATAGTCCCAGGTTTCATGCACGATTGGACAGTTTGACAGACAGGCGCTGCACTCGATACATTTCCGAATCTCGCGCAGTTTTTCAATCTCTTCAGCATGGATTATTTCAGGATGCTGGGGTTGTTTATCACGTGAAACATAAGGACGGATTCGCCGGATTCGGTATGACGTCTGAGCCATGTCAGTGACTAGGTCCTTAATGATAGGCATCTTCTCAAGCGGCTCAAGAAGTAGGTCCTCATCAGGGTCGACTTTTGTTCGACATGCGATACGTGCTGTGTGGTTTACTTTTACAGCACAGGAGCCACACTGACCACCTCTGCACTCCCAGCGGAATGCAAGGCTTGAGTCAAATTTGTCCTGAATATAGAGCAGTGTATCTAGAACAGTCATTCCAGGCTCAAATTCAACATCGAAGTCTTGGAAGTATGGTGCATCATCGCTATCAGGATTGTATCGCTGCACGCTTGCTTTGAATGTCTTTGTCATCTTATGGCCTCCCTATGGCGGCGTAATCGTAGTAATCACTAGGTCTTCCTTTCGCAGCTCCATCTTACCGTCCTTACCCTTGCGGATGACAATATTGTAATAGCCCTTATCATTGGGGTCAGCATCAACTCGGAAATGAGCACCCCGACTGCCTTTTCGCATCACAGCAGCTTCCGCGACCATTCTGGCTGTCGTGACCATGTGGGCAAACTCTATGGCTTGATGCCAGCCGGGATTGAATCGCTTAACAGGAACATCGACTTTGATTTTGGGGACTACATCTTTCTCGATGCGCTTGAGTTCATCCACTGCGTGCTGCATCTCATCCTCTTTTCTGAATATCTGGACTTTAGTCCACATCAAATCGGTGAGCTCATTACGAGCATCTGCAGGTGAGATTCCTTCCTTTCGTTTTAGCATTGACTCTAGTCTCACAAATTCATCTTGGATTTCATCACGATCAACACCAAGGTGAGCTGTTTCCTTTGCATATTTTGCAGCATTCACACCTGAGAGCGCACCGTATACCTGAGTGTCAGCAAGTGCATTTCCACCGAGTCGGTTCCCACCATGTACCCCACCTGTGCATTCACCAGCGGCGTAGAGACCAGGAATATTTGTAGTAGCATTCTCATCAATCTTGATTCCCCCCATGAAGTGATGTGCAGTAGGCGAAACCTGCATTGGTTCCTCCCGTATGTCAACTCCTGCGTCCTCAAATTGCTCAATCATGCTCTCTAGTCTGAATTCTATGATTGAGCGGGGAAGATGTGAGATGCTTAGATAAACTCCGCCATCAGGAGAACCCCTTCCCTCTTTTACCTCAGTCATGATTGATCGTGCGACCTGATCACGACCTGCAAGCTCCATGACCTCAGGATAGTATCGGTTCATGAAGCGTTCGCCCTTATTGTTCAGGAGTATTCCTCCTTCGCCACGGACAGCTTCTGTGACCAAGCGTCCTTTTGCTGATTCAGGCTTGACCATTCCTGTGGGATGAAACTGTATCATCTCCATGTCAATCATCTCACAGCCAGCTTCATAGGCCATTCCATAGCCATCACCAACATCTAGCTGAGCATTACTTGTGACAGAGAAAATTCTGCCTGCACCGCCAGTGGCCATGACGATTGACTTAGCACGGAACACAAGATAGTCACCATATTTCAGGTCGACTGCACAGACTCCAGAGATTTTACCGTCTGTGACCAAAAGTTTGGTCGCAAATACCTCATCAAAAACACGAACAGATGTTTTCCGAACTCCTTCCGTGAGTGTGACCATGATTTCTGAACCAGTTCTGTCAGAAGCGTATGCAGTCCTACGCCAACTCTGTTTACCAAAGGGTCTCTGTGCAATCTTACCCTCAGGAGTTCTATCAAAAACTGCACCCATGTCCTCTAGGTCAAAGATCCTCTGAGGTGCATCCCTCACAAGGATTTCAGCGAGTTTCTGGTTGTTCAGGTAATTACCGCCAACAATTGTGTCCTTGAAGTGCGTTTCAGGATTATCATCTGGGTCTACGTTACCCAGTGATACATTATAGCCACCCTCAGCCATGGCTGTATGCGCCTTGCCCAGGAGTTCTTTGCTTAGCATGATAACGTCTAGATTGTGTTTTGATGCCTCAATGGCTGCACGACAGCCAGCACCACCAGCACCAACAACAAGAACGTCACACATGATTGTCTTGTAGTCCAACTAGAGTCCTCCAATGGAGAGATTTCTCCGTGGTTAGGCCGTCGGGGTTTCAGGTGCTCTTTAAGACTTACTGTTTAGCTACAAAGAGAGAGATGCGAGGTGATGGCTCACACGATGTAGAAGTTTCATTTTGCCAAGATTTTCAACGAACGTTTATTTTTGTGCAAAGTACAATCAATCATGGAGATTCGGTTTGGCATTCACAACGTTAACGGTCACTATGCTGTCTTGTATGATTTCACTAATCATGGCAATTGTTGCTGGGAACTACTCTGGTCGTAGTCCAGATAGAGGCATCCTACTAGCACTTATACTGTCAATTGTTGTTATTCCCCTCGTAACCCTGATTCTTTCGATGCCACTCTACAGTCTTGTGGTTCTCAATGACTGGCCAAGTGCTGGTCCTTACGTACTTCCCCCAGCATTTGCAATTTGGACAGCTGCAGGAGTAGGTGGAATCCTCGGTTTCAGGTCTGGAACGATATGGAACGAAGGAGAACCAAGCTGTTTCTACTGTTTGATCTCAGTTGCCTCAGTACTCGCACTGATATCGTGTGTATTTGTTGTCTTTCTCTAGTTACTATTCTTTGATTCCGATTCTTGCGTAGACATCTGCCTTTCGAGATGCTACAAGCTTATCCATATCATCATGCATGCTGTTCCCATGAGAATCCATCGTTACCAAGAGAGGTCCGAACTCCTCAGCAGTGATGACCCAAAGAGCTTCAGGCATACCCAAGTCTTTCCATTCGTAAGCACGTACTTCCTTGAGTCCCTTCGCTGCTAATGCGCCACAGCCGCCAGTATAGCTGCAGTAAACAGAACCAACCTCTTTCAGTGCGTCAAGAGTTTTAGCGCCCATTCCACCCTTTCCAACAATTATTCGAGCTTTGTATTTACGAAGGAACTCGTCCTCAAACAGCTCCATCCTGATACTGGTTGTGGGTCCAGCTGAAACAATTTGCCATTTTCCATCCTTTTGCCAAGCCACAGGACCAACATGATAGATTACACTACCTTTAAAGTCGACAGGGGGTTTCTCGCCTTTCTCATACATGCGGAGCGCTCGTTCATGTGCCTCGTCGCGTGCTGTGTATATGTGCTCACCAGTGACATAGACTACATCACCGACCTTCAGTTTTCGAGCGTCCTCTTCCGAGAGAGGGGTTGTCAAGTGATATTCTACCATCTTAGTTGTCCTCCATTGGATGTGTAAGATATGTGACCTTCAGATCCTTCGTGATTACTGCAGTACTTCGTCGAGCCGCCCAACATTGGACTGCAACACCCACAGGCAGACTGGCAGGATGACGCATTGCATAGTCAACCTTTACTCCAAGAACGGTTGTTTTACCACCTAGACCCATAGGACCAATTCCTGTTGCATTGATGGCATCCATGAGTTCTTCCTCAATCTTTGCAACCTCAGGTTCCGGGTGTTTGTCATCAAGAGGACGAAGGAGTTGTTGCTTTGCAATCTTGATGGCAATATCCGAACCACCGCCGATACCTACCCCAATGATGTTTGGTGAACAAGCTTTGCCCATGTAGGAGAGAGCATTATCGACCACGAGTTTTTTCACTCCCGTTAGACCTACACCTGGTTTCAACATACCAACAATGCTGACATTTTCACTACCTCCACCCTTTGGAAATGCTGTGATTTCCAAAGAGTCTCCATCCACAATCTCCCAGTTTATCCATGGAATCTTCACTCCAGTGTTATCACCAGAGTTCCCTCCAACAATGGGGTTTACTGCATTTGGTCTGATTGGAATCTCTTTGGTTGCTTTTCTACTAGCCTGGGTGAGTGCTTCCTTGATTTCACCCATGAAGGGAAAATTGGCACCGGCTTTGACGTAGAAGATCATGATCCCGGTGTCCTGACACATTGGAACACCAGTCCCAGCTATCTCTAGGTTGGTCAAGATAGCAGAGAGCTGGGTCTTTGCTGTTTCGTCTGTTTCATTCTTATTGGCTGTTTCAAGAGCCTTCTTAATATCTGCAGGTAGCTCAGTGACTGCCTTTTTCAGAAGGCGAAACGTGGTGTCATGAATTACTTGATACGGGTCTTCCATTCGATCAGCTTCTGAACAGTGAGTCTACGGGTTCGAGTACTCGTCCCCGCACAAGCCGCGGACACCCAGAGGGGCCTAATCTGTGTTACTATCAAGACTAAAGGCTATGACTATATACGGGAGTGTGCAGGTTGAGGAACAGGAGTCTGAAGAGTTATGGTCCTCGACCTGTCTATTGTTACCATTTCATCGTTCTGTACCGCCATTCTACTCCTCGTAGTCTACTCATACTTTGACATTCGAGATAGAATGGTCAAGAATGAGTTTGTTGTTGCAGGTGGTGTGGTGGGGTGTGCAGTCCTCCTATTGACAGGTCATTTTGTACAGTACCTGAATCTACATGTGACAGCTCTCCTCATCATGATTCCACTTGTCCTTGTTCTCTTCAACATTGGTGCAATAGGAGGCGCAGATGCAAAGATTCTGCTTCTAATCGCGCTCCTCAGTCCTGGAATAGAACTTGGAACATGGAATGATGTTCTGATGGAAGCTGCAGTCGGTCTAGGTGGTTATACAGTCATAATGCTTGCAGTGGGTTATATCTACTGGAGAGTCAAAAGAAGTGACCAGACTGCAAATCCTAATCCTCCATTGATACCTATGCTGTTGATAGGGTATCTAGCAACCCAATTGATTGCCCTATTCTAGGCATTCTTTGCTCGAGACTTCTTTGCAGACATTTCGATACCTGACTTTCCGATCTTGAAAGTGTGTTTCTTGAGGCTGTGAGTAGTCTGCTTCATCTTCCAGACAAGAAGGTCTCTCTTCAGTGTCCCGTTTTCTTCTGAGAGATTCAGCGTAATAAGACCTTGAGTGACAAACTGCTCGACACCTGCGCGGCTCTGTGAGTCAGGTTCGATTATTTCACTGATGAAAAGAGAGGTCACTTTCAATTCTCGAAGCAACGCACTGATTCGGAACAGCTCATTTCTGACCTCCGAGGGTTCACTAAACCTGATTCCAAGACCTGAGATACAATCAATCACAAGACGTTTTGCCTTGTTCTCATCAATTGCCCTGTAGATCTCCTCTGCAAGTGTGCTCATATCAAAACCACGACGAAGAGCGTACTTCTCAGAGGTTGGTAGGCCAGCCTTGCCAGAGGCGGCATCAATGATAATCAATGCATTCTCTTCCTCGAGACCACGTAGGTCCCACCCAAACTGAGCCGCCTCATCTCTCAGCTCGTTTGGTCTTGTTTCAAGGGTTACATACACTCCTGGTTCCTTGAACTTCGTTACTCCATTGTAAAGAAACTGAAGACCAAAGACTGTCTTACCAGATCCAGTCTGACCGGAAACTAGAACTGTACTACCCTCTATTATCCCACCTCCAATTAGTTCGTCGAGGCCTTTGATTCCAGTCTTAGCACGGGTCATGGAAGTTCATCTCACTCAGGATTTCCGCTTATCTCCCAGCCTTTCACGACAGCACTCACTGGTGTCACTGTCACCTTGACAACATCAGGAGACCTACGAAGGGCCTCGGCTCGTTTCTGGAGATCATCCTCATCTATTCCAAGAGTTAGTGCATGGACAACCATCGGTTCTTCATCAACTGCAACCCAGAGGTATTGTTCATTCCTCGCAATCTCCTCAGCATAGGTGTGTGTCCGATCCTTGCTGATCTCAGGGAGAATATGACCCCCAATCTCTATCCTAAAGATAGCACAGGCTGTATACCCGAGGGCTTCGGGTTGAACCAGAGCGCTGTATCGAGTTATCGTGTTATTCTCCTTTAGTCTCTTCGCTCGGAAGTGGATGGTGGTGTCTGGTTGCTTAAGCTCCTCTGCAATCTTAGTGAAGGGTGTTTTTGCATCCTTCTGTAGTATATCGAGCAAGTCTCTATCTAGCTGGTCCATTGTGTGGATATCACCAGTTCCGTCAGGAGGTGTTGTTGCGCGATAATATGAATGAAAGTGCGTTATTAAGGGTTGCTTGTACTATTCGCAATATTTCTAAACCTGATTGAGAATGACACCACAAATATGATAGAAACTACATCTTCTTGTAGAAGTTTTTTGTGATTCTCACAATTTGAACTCATGGTGTTGGTAGAATCTCAGGTGGAAGTGAGAAGGCGTACATCAGGGTCCACAGTACAACCCACAGCATCAAGTATGACGGGAGAGAGTTTGTTATCATCTTCTGTGTGCCACCCAAATCTTCCAGTGATATTTCAAGGAGATATCGAATGGCATAGAGAGAGAGGACATAGAGAAGAAAGCCAAATATCACCCCGCGGGTTCCTGCGAAAATTGGACCAGCTATTCCACAGACCAAAGCGCTGATTAGAGCAAAGAAAATCTTCACATAGTACTGTTGGTCATTTGGGGAGTCGTCCCATCGACCAAACATACGTTTGAAGAGGTTCTGTAACGGAGTGAGTTCCATCATCAATCACTACCTGATTGATGGCTGGTTCAATCGACGAGGTTATAATCATGTCGGTTTGAAAGCGAAGTGAGATGATATGAAGGACTCAATGAGTAATGTTGACATCAGGCTCATACTGTCAGAGCTACGTGAGTCTGCAGAAGGTGCCTTCATCAAAAATGTGTATCAATATGGGGACATCTTTGTCCTGAAACTCTATCAACCAGGTGGAGGTACATCACAGCTCCTCATTCATCCGGGTCATCGTGTCCATCTCACAGAGTTCGAACGAAAGGCACCTCGAACCCCACCCAAGTTCTGTACGGTGTTAAGGAAATATCTCAGAGATAAACGGGTCAATTCAGTAAAACAACATGAACTAGACAGAATTCTCGTGATTGAGGTTGGTGATGAGGAGAACACATACAAGCTCGTAGCCGAGTTGTTTGGTAATGGCAACCTGCTTCTTCTTGATCCAAAGGACACAATCTTTGTAGCTATGAAGTATAGAAAGATGCGAGACCGTGACGTCGTACCCAAAGCGGTGTATGAGTTTCCGCCACCACGAGGACAGGATGTATTGAGTCTTGAACCAGACTCACTCCAAGAAGTTATCGCGGACTCGAATGCAAATATTGTACGGACTTTGGCCAGTCGACTCAATCTCGATTCGTTGAGCTGTGAAGAGATCTGTTCATTGTCAAAGGTTTCACCTAAGGTAATGAGTGGTGAGATAGATGGCCAAACACTAGCAGATTTGCAAACTGGATTGTCTGAGTTTGTTGAAAAACTGAAAGAGGGGGTTAATGAACCGAACATCGTGCTTGATGATGAGCCTGCAGAAGACGAAGAGCCCGAATTCATAGCGTTCCTGCCATTTCGCTTTGAGCTATATCAGGACCTACCCGTAGTGGTTTTCGATACATTCAGCAAGGCTATTGACGAGTTCTCAGGAGTGTCCGATAGCGAACTTGAGGATGATCAGGAACAGGTTGCTCTCTCAAGGGAGCAAAAAAGACTACAGAGAATAGTCGACAAACAGAACGAGAGCATAGAGAATCTGATGACAAAAGCTAAAGTCCTCAGAACAAATGGTGAGCTCATTTATTCATACTTCGCCACTGTCCAAGAAGTCTTAGAAACCGTCACAAAGGCCAGATCGGGAGGAACTCCTTGGGAGGAGATCATAGCAAAGATAGAGCAAGGCAAGGAGCAAAAGATTCCTTCCGCGTTGCTGATTCAAAGAGTAATCCCGTCACAGGGTCAAATCATTGTAAGCTTGAATGGTACGGATGTGACATTGGACATCAGGTTGTCAGCACAGGACAATGCCTCTCTCGCATATGATCAAGCAAAGAAGTCTGAGGCAAAGATTGAGGGTGCAAAGAAACAGATTGTAAAAACCAAGGAGAAGCTGGAAAGGCTGGAAGTGCGAGTAGCTGAACCTGAAACTAAGAGAGTGCCTGTGAAGAAGAGGAAGAAACGATGGTATGAGAAGTTTCGCTGGTTTATTTCGTCTGAGGGCTTTCTTGTGCTTGGAGGACGTGATGTCAAGAGCAATGAGAATCTCGCGAAGCGCCAAATGGGTGCTAATGATGTCTTCTTGCATGCTTCCCTACATGGTGCACCATACACCATAATCAAAGTACCTGATGAGCCACCTGGTAAGCAGACATTGGAGGAAGCCGCACAGTTTGCGGTTACATTTTCAAGAGCATGGCAGGACGGACTGTCTAGTGGTGATGCATACTGGGTTAACCCAGAGCAGGTGAGCTTCAGTCCACCCTCAGGGGAATACTTGCCTTCAGGAGCAGTGATGCTGTATGGCTCTAAGAACTATATTCGGAGAATGCCCATTGAATTAGCAGTAGGGGTCATCCTTGAAGAGGAATATGCAATTCCAATCTCAGGCCCTCCCAAAGCAATAGAAACCCAGACCGATTTTCATGTTCGAGTAGTGCCTGGAGAGATGAAAAAGGGGCAGCTTGTCAAGGAAATCATCAATAGTCTCAAGGCTTTAGTTCCTGACGATAGAGCATCATTAGTTGGGCAAATACCTCAGGAAGATATGATGAGAGTATTGCCTGCGGGTGGTGGAAAAATAGACCAATAGAGGTTGACCGTTTTTCTCGCCAAAGTGGTACAGACACATTTAAAATCAGACGAGTAGCAGTCCAGCTCGAGAAGACACACAGCCAGTTGGTGGCGTGATGTCTGACCAACTTCTGATAGTATTGAGGTAAAGTAAATGTCTGAGCCCTCTCATTCAATGTTTGTGAGAGACATCATGTCTGTTAACGTTGTAACCATGCCTCCGGATGCAACAATTTTCGAAGTTGCAACTTCTATGAACAAGATGGATATAGGGTCAATCATCATTGTAGATCACGAACGTCCTCTTGGAATCATAACCGAAGCGGACATTGTTAGACGTGTCATAGCAGATGAGAAGGACGCAAAGACAACAGTAGCCCGAGATGTAATGTCATCCCCAATAATTCACGTAGAGCCTAGTACTGCTCTAACCGAAGCTATGCGTGTGATGGCACGAAGCAATATTCGTCGTGTAGCGGTCCTAAGGAACGACTCCTTAGCAGGAATCATCACATCTAGAGACCTACTTCGTTGGTCTCCGGAACTCATTGACATTCTCGTAGAGTCATTACGCCTTAGAAACGAGGGTGTCAACCACGAGGAAGATGATGACGAAGACATAGCCTATGGAGGCGAATGTGACAGTTGTGGTGAGTACTCAACAGAGCTGATTGAGGAAGATGGCGAGTACTTGTGTGAGAATTGTCGAAGTTAGTTGGTCTGACATTCGCTAATCAGCTTGTATTGTGTGTTTCCGATGTGATAGGAGACTATTGTCATGAAAGTGAGCCAGATTATGGTCGAGCCAGTCACCATTGACAAGGACCAGAGATTGTCCTTTGCGCTCGAACTACTTGAGAAGAAAGGTGCAGAGAGGCTAGTCGTTGTTGAGAATGGGGATGTGAAAGGAATCCTCACCTATGCAGACGTAGCTGACAGATTGGGCGTAAGCAAGGTCGTAGCCCTTTCAATTAAGAGGCTCCATGTATCCAGCGCAATGACTGATACTGTCATCACAGTAGGTCCGGATGAGGAAGTGACTGATGTTGCTCAGCTCATGATTGAGCGTGGGATGAGTGGTTGTCCAGTAGTTGATGAAGAGAACAAGCTCGTCGGAGTGGTCACTAAGGTTCAGATTTCAGATCTTGTTCAAAAGTTCAAGAAGGTCAAAGTTGAGGAACTCATGACCACAGGCGACATCCTTCAGGTCAATCCCGTTTCCCGTCTTGTGAAAGCCAGAGGAGATATGCTTGCTGCAGGTTATTCTGGTTTGCCAGTCACTGATGGCGGTCGTGTATTGGGACTAATCACCGAACGAATGGTTGCTGAGGCCATGGCGCGGTTTACTGTAGAGGTTCCTGACAAACATCGAGCTAATCAGGTTAGGCAAATCCGTGTGGTTGATGCAATGCTTAAACAGCCACCACTTGTGACACCTGATGAATCAATAGCAGATGCCTCCAAAAGGATGCTAGACGCAAAGCTGAATACCTTACCTGTGGTAGGCAAAGGTAATCGGCTTGTTGGGATGATTAGCGCAACAGATTTCACACGATTTGTAGCTAACAAGTTTAAAGTTCCAGAAGCAACCAAGTAAAGCTGTTCAGCGTCAATAACGCTGGACAACACCGGCGTTGATTGCATATGGCTGTTGATATGGTCCTCAAGGATGGTATTTTCATAGAGAATGGGAGAGAGACCATACGCTCTGTGGCAATTGAAGCAGGAAAGATTGAGGGAATCTACAAGCATGGAGATGAGCCTTCATATCAGACCTCGATAGACTGTAGAGGTCTGTATATTCTTCCTGGACTGATAGACATTCACGTACATCTTCGCGATCTCAAACAGTCAGACAAGGAAGATTTCGAAACTGGCACCATGGCAGCCGCAGCAGGTGGAGTGACTACAGTCGTTGATATGCCAAACTCAGACCCGCCGGTTCTGGACAAGAAGACACTTGATGAGAAGATAGCCCGAGCCGAAGAATCAAGCTATGTGAATGTGGGGTTTTATGCCGGAATTCCTTACAAGGTAGAGGAATTCGACGTTCAGATGCTAAAGGACATTCTAGGGTTGAAGGTCTATCCTCATTCTCCATTGGACAAGCGCACAAACTACACCAAGGAAAGAATTAAGGAGTGTACAAAACTAGCAGTTGCCAGCGGAATTCCACTTCTCTTCCACCCAGACTTGCCAGCTCAAAAAAGTGTACCTAGTAATATGGAAGAATTCTTTCTTGCACACAGTTGTGAGGATGAGGTCAAATCTGTACAGTCGTTCATAGATGCAAAGATAGAGTATGAGGCCAGACTACATGTATGTCATGTCAGTTGCGCAACCACTGCGAGGTTAATCTATGACAACAGAGCCGAGGACACACTGACTGCAGAAGTGAGTCCTCATCATCTATTTCTCTCTGGAGGTGACTTTGCCAATGATGATGGCCTGGCAAAGGTACTCCCACCATTGAGGTCGCCCTACGACAACAAGATGTTGATGGAAGCATTATGTAAGACCCTTGCCATCGACTGTGTGGCTTCAGATCATGCACCTCACAAGAAATGGGAAAAGACAGCGCCCTTTCTCAAAGCCTCGTCTGGTATACCTGGTCTTGAAACGACGTTGCCACTCATGCTTACAGAGGTCTTTGAGAAGCGTATGGCATGGATAGATTATCTCAGGGTATGTTCCTCAGCCCCTGCAAGAATTCTCGGACTCGATTCTAAGGGCATTCTCACAAAGGGCTATGACGCAGATATCGTATTAGCACGGATTCAGAAGGGCGCGATATCAGGGAAGAACTTCTACTCAAAAGCAAAGATTACACCCTTTGAGGGAAGGCAGGTCCTAGCTCGAACTGTGACGACTATTGTTGGAGGCGTAGTCGTGTTTGATGATGGTGAGTTTGTCACAGGTCCAACAATAGCTGGGAAGGTTCCAGTCCAGAAATCCTGAAGAGTGCAAGATAAATAACGATTGACCTGCACAGGTAGACCGAGTTGATGCTTAGTGTCCTATACATACTCTGATGGCGATGGAATCTTCCTAGTTCGTTTGGCACGACAGACAGTAGATGATATTGTGGAGAAGAAGCAGAAACTGCAGGTGCCAAAAGACACACCAGAACATCTTCATGCTAAATCAGGAGTCTTTGTCACTCTCAACTCAGTATTGGGAGGGCAAGTCAACCTGAGAGGTTGTATCGGTCGCCCATACCCGTCATTTCCTCTAGTTGAGGCAACTATTGATTCTGCAGTGGATTCTGCGATAAATGACCCGCGATTCCCAGCAGTAACTCCGAAGGAACTAGATTCGATAATCGTAGATTTGAGTGTTCTAACACCGCCAAAGAAGATCGAATACTCAAAACCTGAGGAGCTACTAGACCTCATTAAGGTTGGACGAGATGGGCTGATTGCGTCACGAGGTATGTTTCGTGGACTCCTCCTCCCTCAAGTAGCCGTGGATTGGAAATGGAATACCAGAGAGTTCTTGGAGCACACCTGCAACAAGGCTGGACTACCTGCAGATACATGGAAAGATCCTGACACTGAGTTTATGTCGTTTCAGGCGGAAATCTTTGGTGAGGAGAAACCAAGAGGCAATATAATGCGAGACCCAAAACATCCAAGGTGTGATTGAATGAGGTTCGGAAATCTTCCTCCTGAAGTAATAGAGGCTTTAAAGAGGTTCATAGATGAGGATGTTAGGTCGGGGGATATCACGACACAATTGACTGTACCAGAGGACACGACTGCGTTGGCAACAATCTACGCCAAAGGACGCGCTGTACTAGCAGGTATTGAGGAGGTGGCTGCGATTGCAGACTTCTCCAG